>JBEKHG010000038.1:0-36719 GCA_050012395.1 Candidatus Acidiferrales bacterium | reverse complement strand
ATGAATTCGCGTGTGTCGATAGTGATTGCGTGCAGTGAACACAACGGACCGGCGTCCTACGAGCCGGCATTCACACGAGTGGTTAGTGCGAACGGCTGCTTACTTGTGAGCCCGAAGGAACTCGAATTGCAACAGCATTTGCGACTCACGAATTTGTCCACCCGCCGGACAGTGGAAGGCGTGGTGGTTTGGAAGGGCGTTCAAAGACCAGACGGCTGGGACATGGGAGTCGAAATCACCACGCAGGGTCTGGATTTCTGGGGTGTGGAACTGTGAAATTTGAAAGTCTGAGGGTGCCTCCGGCTAAACTTTCTAGCTCGCAGGCGAAGATAATCGCGCCATCTCTTAAATCAAGTGTCATTCCGGCACGCTCGCCATCCACGCAGCCCGGCTCGCAATCCGTTGCGCAAGCTACCCCGGGCGAAGAGCGCCGCCGCAGCTATCGCGTCCTTTTGCGCGTGCGCGCGAGCATCCATGTCGCGCTGCAAGGGAAGCCGGTAACTTTCGATACAGTCACCTTAAGCGTGAGCAATCACGGCGCGCTGGTTGTGTTGAAGCAGAGTCTTCCTTGCGATACCAGGCTGGTGCTGGAGCATAGCGGGACCAAAGAGCGCGTGGCATGTAAGGTAGCCAGAATTGCCCGCGAAATGCCGGAAGGTTTCCACATACCGCTGGAATTTGATTCGCCTGCGCCAAATTTCTGGCGTATCGCTTTTCCGCCATCGGATTGGCGTCCTCACGACGATTTGTAAAACCGACTCGCCGATCGAATGAATTAGAAGGGAAGTTTGTGCAGGTCGAGGTTCCCGCCCGACAGGACGATTCCAATTTTCTTGCCTTCGGCGCGAATCTTGCGATTCAATGCCGGAGCTGCGGCTACCGCGCCGGAGGGCTCTACAACCAGCTTGGTGCGTTCCCACAGCAACAACATCGCTCCAACAATTTCTTCTTCGGTGACCAGGGAAATCTCATCTACCAGAGATTTCAAAATCGAGAATGTTAAAGGCGAAAGTGTAGCGCGAAGTCCGTCGGCCATCGTTTCACCTTTTGCCGCGGCTTCGATTTTGCCAGCTTTCAGAGAGCGATAAGCGTCATCCGCATTGCTTGGCTCGCCTCCGATCACGCGAATTCCCGGATGCATATTTTTCGCAGCGATTGCGGAGCCGGACAAAAGCCCACCGCCACTGGCCGGCGTAATCACCATGTCGAGATCGCTGACCTCTTCGAGCAATTCGAGCGCCGCGGTGCCTTGGCCGGCGATTACGCGAGCGTCGTCATAGGGATGAACCAGGTGCGCGCCAGTTTTTCGCATTACATCCGCGCAAGTGGACTCCCGCGACGCCATATTCGGCTGGCAATAGGTGATCTTCCCTCCATAAAACTCTACAGCCCTGACTTTCGCAGCGGAAGAATTTGACGGCATCACGATATATGCGGGAATGCCGCGCCAACGAGCGGCCAATGACATTGCCGCCGCATGGTTTCCAGAAGAAGGAGCGACTACTCCGTGACGCGCCTCCTCTTCCGTCAGCGAAAAAATAGCATTTGTGGCGCCGCGTATTTTGAACGAGCCAGTCTTCTGCAAATTTTCACATTTGAAAAAAAGGCGGGCGCCCGCGATCTCATCGAGAGACCTGGAAGTAAGCACCGGTGTGCGATGAATGTGCGGAGAAATGCGCTTGTGGGCAGCGAGAATCGCCTCAAAATTTGGAGCATCCGTTAGCAACGATGTCGCATTCATAGGCACTATCCGCCTGCTCATTTTGAGCTGTGAGCGCCCGCGATGAAGGTCACTTTAGCAGCCGCGCTGTTATCAAAGCGGTCGGCGATTTGCACCGCCACTGTATGCTCACCCGCGGAAAGTCCGTTCAGCGAAATCGCGTAGCTCTCTTTCGGCGCATCAGAGAGCAAACCATCCGGAAAAACGATTGTCCAGTCGCCCGCATCTACACTATATTGCGCTTTCGATATCGCGCTGGCAGAGCTGATCCCGTCGAAAGTTACCTTCACCACCGGCGAAGCCCCGTCTGCTCGTAAGTTCTCTATACGGGGCGGAGTATTTTCGATCTCAAAACGGTCGCTTTCCCGTTCATTGGTGAGCGCTTGATCCGCCGGATTAGAGGGAGAATCCGACGCGACAATTTTCAGATAGTAGGCCCCGTCAGGCATAGTGGTGGTGTCCCACGAATAATATTTCTGCGTTAGCTTGCCCTTCAGCAGACGCCAGTTTTTCTCGCCTTCACCGTGATAATAAATTGTATAGACAAGGTCATCGTCGTTGTCGTCATGCGCGCTCCAGAGTACGCTGGCCCAACCTTTTTCTTCAAAGCCTTGCGGAGGCACATCAATCTTAAGCGGCCGAGCTGCGAGTTCCGGATTAGTGCTTGCCGGAGCGGGGAAGTTTGCCGCGTTGCGTTGCGGTTGTCGCAATTGAACAGAAGCAGGGATCGTCGGCCCTGACGCGCAACATTTTTCGGCTGATATGCTAGGCTTACCCACGCCACATTCGGCACGGTCCCTTTGTCCGTATCGACAAACACAGCCTTCCATTGGACGAATCGCGCTGCGGGGCAGCCCACGGTTTCGCCGGCCTCATTCTTGTAAGGCCCAGCCCAGGGACTCCAATTCTTTTGCGGGCTCGAAGTATTTCCGGAGCGCACGTAGAACTCCACGTTGCCTTGCGCCGCGTTGTCTCCCCACCACGACAAGCGTCCCCAGTGCGAAAAAATCTTGGCGTCGAACGTATCCGACTCAAAACTCCCGCCCTGTTGATATCCAGGTCCCAGTGTGAAAATTTTCCCCGGGTTGGCAGTGGCTACCAGAATCTCACCGTTGCGGCCGGGCACCAGGCTGGTCACCTGCGCGGACGCAGTTTTCGCGATGCTGGAGAAAACATCGTTGCCGTCGAGCGAAAGTATGGTGCCCTTATTGCCAGTGCCCAGGAGAATACGACCCGAAGACGAGAGCCCCATGGAAAACACCAAGTCGTCGCGCGACGACCACAACGTTTGCGGAGAGCCGTCCGAAGAAATCTTGATCACTTCTGCGCCGCCCGTGGGGGAAGAAATAAATGGAAATGAAACAATGGGTTGCGAAGCTTGCGCTTGCAGTTGCAAGGAAACACTGGCTTGAGGGGTCGGAGCCGTTTGCGGCTGTCCCGAAGGCGCCGGAAGATTCAAAATTGGCGCAGTCGCCGGGATTCGCTGCTTCTCTCCAATCGACGCAGCATAGACATTTCCTTGCTCGTCCGTCAGCAGAGAAGTCACCTCTTTCTTGCTTGTTTCGTATATTACGAATGCTGAACCCGATTCCGGCGCTGCTTGCTGATTTTTCCGCACGATGGCGACCCGCAAAACCAGTCCGTTCGGATCCGTCCCGATTAGAAGATTCCCTTTTTGATCGAACGCTATCGAACGCGCGTGCCGCTCGTCGCTTTGATAAAAGAGCTGTCCTTTACCATCGGGAGTCACAGCGAATACTTCGCCGGTATCTCCTGTTGCGACAAACAGCGTACCCTGCGCGTCCATTGCCAGCGCCCAGATGTATTTTGTCTTGGGATCGAAGAAAACGGTTTTCTGGCCGTCCGGGGTCACCTTATACACTTTTCCATCGGGCGACGTGCCTACGTACAAATTGTCGTGGGAATCAAAAGTGATGGCTTGCGCCGCGAGTTCGCCCGATTCAAAAACTGTAGTGGGTTTCGCAGGATCGTCCAGGCGCAACACTTTTGCATTCGATCCGCCCGCTGCATAAATGCGGCCCCGTGAGTCCATACGCAATGCCCAGAGGTAGGCGAGATTGGGGTCAGCTAAAGCGGTGAACTTTGGCGCGGGCATAAGCTTGCCGTCGCTGCGTATCGCCACACCATTCGCTGTACCACGCTCGAACTCGGCGAAGTCCGATTGTCGCCAGGTACGGGTATGTTCCGCGAAAGCGCAAACAGGTCCGATGATTCCAATCGCCAAAGCGCACACAAGTAGTCGTCGCGAGCTTATCAATCCGAAGCTCCTTTCGAATCGAAACTTCATTTTACGGTTATGGTCAGTGTGCGTTCGCCGGTGATTACCTGATGCATTTCCGCAAACCACGAGCCTGCCAGCGACTGATGTAACAGCCGTGCGCCACCTACGCTTTGCCGTTGGTCCAAAACGTTGATTTCTGAAGAGGGCGCGTTGGGCATCACCTTATCTTCGACGAGCAGCGTGGTAGTTGGTTGCAGAAGCGTCGCGTAAAGACAGTCGTTTTGTCTCTCGCGATTGATTAATTTGATGAGTTCCTCGAGCCCGGGAAGCGGTCCCTGCGTCGCGGCCATCGGGTCCACGGTACGGTCGAGCGTCTCACCATCGCTGATTAACAGTTGCAGCGTGCCGCGGGCCGTCTGGGGAGGAATGGTGATTGGAATTTCCTGAATGAATGGCTCGCCCCGGTAGGGTCGCAACAAGACCTTTACCGCCACGGTTTCTCCGGGCGATACTTCGCTTTTTTCCGTCCAGGCATTGTCGATCATGGACCAGCGCCGTTCGGCCAACGCGGTTACTTTAATGTGTACGGCGTCCACGTGAGCGCGTTCGTAGGGATTCGAGTAAATACGCGAAAAAATACCCTGAACTTCGGTCGCCACGTAGAAGCCGCTTGGAATTGGGACATCGTTGGGCGCAAAAAGGTTTTCTAAATGGACTGGAGTGTGGCCCTTTAGGTCTATGTCACCGTCCAATTGTAGCGTCCATCCTTCGCCGTAAGCCGGGCTCCCCACGATGCCGTTGAACGTTGCCAGCGCCACCAGCAACGGAGTAAGCTGCGGGCTCTCAATCACTTCGAAGTGAAACTTCTTTTCAACGTTCGGCATGGCGAGTGTCACATCCACGGGAATCATTGGTGGACCGGCGCCGAGCTTGCCCATAATTGCCGTCGTGCGATCCTGCGTCAGCGTGCCAATGGTAGCTCCTGAAGTCATGATTTTCGTCGAAGCCATCGACGACGCCAGGGTCATAACCACGTGTCCTCTAGTCATCGGCATTGAAACCGAACCAAACGAAAAGATCGGGTGTCCGCACGCCAAAACTGTTCCGTCGCTCTCTACAGCCGTCACCGTGCATCCGGGAGAGATCGAAAGGTCGCCGCGGATTAACTCTACGCCTACCATGTCTCCCGGTTTCAAGTTCGCATCTTCAGGACTTGGCTCGGCATTTCCGCCCGCCGCCATGCTCATGCCCCAACCGGAAAGCTGTTTGTTGAATTGCGCAATTGTTTCTGGATACAGTCCCGCCGAAATCAGAGGAGTTTCGATTGGGACCAGAAATTGTCCCGCGCCCGCGCCAGTCCGGCTCGAAAATTCCTGCGGCAACGGAACGCGCGAGGCCGCTGGGAAAGTCCCTGTATTTACCGCGGAAGCGGAAGGTATGGCGCCGTCCGGTTTCGGATTAATAGCATCTCTCTCGACATCGAGCATGCTTTGGATCGGCGTTACTCCCCCAATCGCTTCTTTTGTGAATGTCCCTAGCTTCAGAGATAGCGCGCCCGCCAGTTTTCCATCGAAATAAACGGGACTCCCACTCATCCCGGCGACTACACCGGTGTGTTCCGCCTTTTCGCCGAGCAGTTGAACGAGAATCACATCCTGCTTCGGACCGATCGCGTCGTGCAAAACTCCGATAACAACCAAGTCCACTTTCTCCACTTCATCGCCGGAGAAAATTGTGTATGCCACGCCTTTCAGTCCCGGATGTACTTGATCCAAAGGAAACGTCGTGGAAGTGTCACCCGCGAACAGGCCCGGACAGAGAACGAAAATCAATACAAATAGACGCGATAAACAACGCTTTCGATGGGTTAAAGGCATGAATACAAATGATACCCGCCATGTCCGCGGGAAGCAAATCGACCGTGCTAGAATCGCGCATGGCGAAGATGTTCCGCGCTAAAACCATCTCACCCGGAGGCAATATCAATGGCGTTCTTGAGCTTCCCGGGGATAAGTCCATCTCTCATCGTTACGCCATCCTCGCCGCCCTGGCCGAAGGTCGCAGCGAAATACTCAACTATTCCTCCGCTGCGGATTGCGAGAGCACGTTGGCCTGTTTGCGGCGCCTCGGCGTAGGAATCGATTTCGAACGCGAGCGTCTGCGCATCGCGGGAAACGGGCTGGACGGCTTAAAGGCTCCTAAGCGGTCGCTCGACGCCGAAAATTCAGGCACCACAATCCGCATGCTTTCAGGAGTGCTCGCCGGCCAGCCTTTCTCCTCGACGATCACTGGCGATAGTTCCTTGCGAGCTCGCCCGATGCGGCGCGTGATGGAGCCGTTGCGAAAGATGGGCGCCGAAATCGCCGGACAAGAAGGCGATCGCGCGCCATTGGAAATCCGTGGCGGCTCTTTGCACTCAATCGACTACTCTTTGCGAATTCCCAGCGCGCAAGTGAAGTCCGCGATTCTTTTAGCTGGCCTCTACGCAAACGGAGTAACCATCGTGCGCGAAACTGTGCGAACGCGAGACCACACCGAGCTGGCCCTTCGCGAATTCGGAGCCACGATTGAAAGCCTGAACAAGTCCGTACGTATCCATTCGCGCCCGAAACTTCAAGCCCGCCAGTTGATTGTCCCCGGGGACCTTTCCAGCGCCGTTTTCTTCATCGCTGCTGCGCTGATTCTTCCCGATTCTTCGTTGATGTTGCATAACGTCGGACTGAACCCGACTCGCACGCGAGTTCTCGATTTCTTAATCTCCATCGGCGCCGCAATTCATCTGGCATCCGTGCAATTGCGCGATAGCGAATTGATCGGGGATGTGTCGGTGAAGCACTCCACTTTAAGCGGTGGAGAAATATCGGGCGCGCAAACCGCCGAGATGATCGACGAACTCCCTATGCTTGCCGCACTCGGACCGTTCACAGAGAAGGGAATCGAAATTCGGGGCGCACAGGAACTGCGCGTGAAAGAGAGCGACCGAATCGCAACGCTGGCTGCCGGTTTGCGTCACATGGGCGCGACGGTGGAAGAATTTGAAGACGGCTTGCGAGTGGCAGGACGTTCCGCGGGTACGCTTCGAGGCGCCAAAGTTGATGCGGCCGGCGATCACCGCATCGCGATGGCTATGTCGATTGCGGCTCTGGGAGCCAAGCATGACACTGTCATTCGCGATGCCGATTGCGTTGCCGTGTCATACCCGGAATTTTTCGATACCTTGAAGCGTTTGCGCGGGGAATAGACCAATGGCTAGGAAGACTTGCGCAAATAAATGGTGCCGTAACTCGTAGCGATATGAATTTTCGGCCCGCCCGTTCCCACTTTCCCGCTGAGCCTTCCCGTGCCGTTCTCATTCGTAGGCTTCAACCCGGATTCTTCGAAGTCACTTTGTACTTCTCCCGACTGAGAGACCGCGGAAACTTCGAAGTTGGAATTTGAAGGTAATGTTATGTCCACTTCGCCGGAATCATCCGCGATATTAATATCCTCGCGTGGAGGCTGAGAGTAGCGCACCTTGATGTCGCCTTTAGTGTCCGTGATATCGAGGCGTCCGTTCACATTTTCCGCGTCGATATCCTTGTCGTGTGTGTTCAGTCTGGATGCCCCGGCAACGTCTGAAATTTCGATTTGTTCTGAATCGAGTTCCAAACGGCCGCGCACACCAACAAGCGTTATATCGGCCTTCTGCGAATGATAGCGAGCGCTACCGGCCACACTTCGCACGCGAATGGGTCCGAAGAAATCCCCGTCAATCGCGCTATTTCCTTTAACATCGGAAATCTCAATTTCGTTCCCGTGTCCGGCCACGCTGACATTTCCAGCAATCCCGGTAATCCGAACATCGCCCTTCGACATTTTCGCGCTGACGTCCGATCCGCCGTTGTGAATTTCAATGTCACCATTACCGCTACCCGCGGTTACGCTGCCGGCGACGTCCGAAATGCTGACGTTGCCGTGCGAAGTGTTCACCCAGAGCGCAGTCTGAGGAGGCAGCGTCACATTCAAATCCACGCCTACGGCCCCTTCCGAATCTTCCTGATTCACGGGATAGACGACGTAACCGCCCCCGGTTTGTTCGATTACAACTTTCACTTTCTTCATGCGTTCTTGCGCCGCTGATTCAGTCGGACCGGAAGCTGACTTGTTCACCATCACGCGCAAGCCCGCGTCTTCGCCCGTATGCGCAGAGATGTCTCCGCGTTCCGTGCTTAGGGTCACATGCGCGTTCGGAGGCAAAGTTTTGGCCGGTAACTCCTCAGATTCGGAATAGTCCTTCGAGAACATATCCACGTTCAAATTCAAGTTTGGGTCTTTTTCCATCACCCAGCTCTTCACGCCCAAACCAACAAACACAAACACCACCAGAACCATCAACGCAGCTTCTCCGCCGGATAGTAGCGGAGGCTTTCCTTCGCCGGATCGCTGCGCGGAAAGATGATCGATTATTTTCGCCAAGCCCCAAAGGATCAGCAACAAAGGCCAATAGCGGTAAAAGTAGTGCCAGAGACGAAATCCAGGGTGGAAATGTTCAAAAAGAAAAACAGCTCCGAGAAAAATGAGGAGTAATCCGCTGAATATCGAACCGCGTTGATTGGGAGCGTTGCTCACACAGGCCTCACGAACTGATGTGGCCTTGTTTGGAAGCAAGTTGCTGTGCCACGAGCACCGCGCCTATCACGATCAGAAGAACCGGCCAAAGATCGCCGAAACTAAAACGGCTGAATTGCGCAATCAGGAAGAGTACGCCCACAGTAATAATAATAAACGGTCCCATCAGGCTTCTAAGCCGGCAATGCGCGCAAGTACAACGAATTCGAGTCTCATCTGCCATGCGATATCTCCTACGATTTTCTTTGCATGCGGTCCCAGACCAGCCAACCGCCGAGAGCGATTAGCCCGATTGGCCAGCTTTTTGCAAACCACTCAGCCTCCAGCAACCCAAAATTCCTCATCAACAGCAAAGCTCCGATGGCAATTAAGATAATCGCGCCCAAAGGCTTAGGACCATCCATGGAAGCGAAATCGGAGGGGCCAGCTTCGCCGGTAATTCTGGCTTTAGCTGTGCGGTGGGCTTCAATCGGCATGTAAAAGTAAAAGCAAGCGAGCGCGATCCCGAAAAACGCGTCGTATCCCCCCGGCAGATCGCTGCTCAGCAGCGCGATTAATCCGCCGAATATCAACACATGAATAAGTGCCTTGATGTATTGGCCGTTATAAACCGCGCCGAGTCCCGGGATAAAACCAAGCGTAGCGGCAAGTCCCGGATTCGGACCCGTATGTGGAGGTAGGTTTGGTTGCAAGGCTACAGGCGCCAGACAGCTTTCACAATAGAGCGCTCCGTGAACTTCCCGCGTACAAGCGGGACACAGTGGCTTGCCGCAGTTCCGGCAATATCCAGTGGCGTCCACTTCTGGGTGCGTGGCGCATTTCATCGGGCACTCCTGTTGGAAATGTTGATCGAATTTTCGGCCAAATTATCGGCCAGGCTCTCGGTTAAAAGAAACGCAAACATCGGCTCGCTGCTGACACGCGTGCGGTTTACCGGCGGTGAAGCTTGCGACTTCTGCTGCGGCGTCGAGTTAGGCGGAATCGAATTATGTTCTTCTTGAGGCGCCGGCGCGGGATTGCTCACCGGCATCGGCTCCGGTTCAGGTTGAAGCTTGGATTGAATCTCGTAAACCACGCGTAAATCGTTCACGAATTTTGCGCCCCGCGCGTAAGTCAGGTGCGCTTGACGATTCGCCGACCGTAGCACATTTGTCGGACTCAGATCTGCTTTCTTCAATTTCGCCGGAGTAAGACCGGCTGCGTAAGAAACGATGACCACAGAAGCCAAAGCAGCCGCCAGCCCCATGCCGAACCGCGGCTGCCAAACAACCGATATCCATCCGAACCATGGCCGCCAGGATTCTTTCTGCGTACGTGGGCCAAGCGTCGCATCCAGTATTTTCGCAATAAGTTGAGGCGGCTCTTCCAACCGCTCCATCTTATGGATCCGGTCCACGAGGCCACTCACCTGCGCGATTGTCTCTGAGCAGTTCGCGCAGCTTGCCATGTGAGCGGAGAACCCCGCAGACTCAACAGGCGAAAGTTTGCCTTCGAGGTAATCGCTCAGCCGCTCTTCCGTCAGTGTGCAGTTCCAATCCATAAGTCCTTGCTCCGAATTATCGCCGGCTAATTCGTCGGCTTAAGACCCATCTCCGTCAGAATGCGCGCCAGCTCAATACGGCCTCTGTTAATGCGGGATTTTACCGTGCCTTCCGGCACCTGCAACACAGCCTGAATCTCGCTGTACTCCAGACCCTGCAAATCGCGCAATATTACCGACTCCCTCAACTCGGGCGAGAGCCGTGCCAGGCCGCGCTGCAGTTGGATGCTCAATTCCCCCGCCTCCGCCAGCTTGTCGGGCGCCCGCGCCGAAGAATGCTTTTCTTCCAACTGCGGCATGGAGTCGTCTATCGAATCCGTTTGCCGGTCGCGCCGCGTCCGCCTGTAATGATCCACCAGCAGATTGCGCGTCACGCTCGTCAGCCACGTCGGAAAAGCTCCAAACGCCGGTTGGTAGCTCGAAATTGTCCGATAGATGCGCAGGAAAACCTCCTGGCTTAAGTCTTCGGCTTCCGTCGCATTGCCCGTGAACCGGTAGCAGAGATTGAACACGCGCCGCGTGTGGCGGCGCACAAGTTCCTCCCAGGCCAGCCCTTCGCCCCGGAGACATCGCTGTACCAGTTGGGCGTCGGCCTCCAATCTCCCTCAGCCTCGCTTCATCCTGCATTCCTATCGGCCTCACACATTGAAACGCATTTTGCCCCTGAAAAGTTCCCCATTGTGTGCGGTTCCGAACGTTTTGCAATCCTCTTAGAGTTGGTTCGTTGTATTGCGCGGCATCTTATCCGTGTTGTACGGGTAAAAACAAGGATGTAGGAGCGGGCAGAAAAGGTGAAGGCAACGCCCACGCCAGGCCCACAGTTTGCCGGGGCCGATGAGGACGTCACTGCTTTGGCTTAGGGCTCTGCTTAATCTTGCCGAAATCCGGAATGTGGACGCACAGGCCGCCCTTTCTTGTCATCTTCGAGTAGCCCGCCACGAGCTGGTCTCGATAATGATCGATCGAAAAATCGAACGGGTCAGCCGGATCAGAGTCGATCAACTCCAGGTCCGCGTCGCTCATGGTGAGCTTTCCGAAACGAATTGTGCCACCCTTAAACAAAATATAGTTGCGGCCGCCGCAAGTACTCGTTAGAGGCGTCTGTTTTGCCGATCCCTCGGCAGGTTTGAAGACCAAAGCGATCTCGTTATTTTCAACTTCGACACTCACCAAATGGCCGCTCAATTCGGGAGGGGGCAGAATTTTTCCGGGGTCGAGAATTAAATCGTCTTTGTCCACGCTGACGCCTTCAACCTTTTTTGTGTTGAGCATCGTTGCGGTATCCAGCCCCAGCATATCCATCAGTCCTTTTACCGGCAGATGCAAGGCCTTAACCTTTTCAGTGTGAACTCGTATCATTCCTTCCGGCGTGATCGACAGTGTGCCGTCCGTCTCAAATGGAATCCCACCTTTGCTCACTAATAATCCTTTTACGGCCAACTGTTTGTCTTTCGTCGTTGCAGTGAGCTTCTTCAGTGGTGCGTCCGGCTTCGCGAAAACGTAATCGTTCAGATCGTTGGTCAAAGCCGTCATGCTCAACTTGATGCTTGCTGAATCGACGTCGATTGAAAAAGATTGCTTGTCGTCGAAAACCGGTATCCCTCCCGGTTTCGGTTTTAGGCTGCCGTTCAACGCGGCAATGTGCACGATGATTTGGTCCGTCAGATGATACTCAACATTTTTCATCGCCATTCTTACTGTTCCACCGGACTCTGGAGCAGAGGCCTGTCCAGCGCTTACTTCCGCAACTCGGTACAGACTCACGGCCCAAATTATGCCCAGCAAACTAAGAGTGCAAAAAATGTTCCGTTTCAATGGAGTTCCTTTGGTTTCTTTTATTTGCTTCCTAACGACTGATAGGCAAGAGCGCCGGCTCAATCCAATCACGATGTCGCTCCATCTGCGCGAAGAGGGTTGACGTTCCTTCGACCAGAGATTTGATGGAATGGCGACCGCAAAGGTGTCTAGATTCTTGCTTTGTGGCCCGAACACTGCACCACCGGCAAGGCCGGATATTTGGGAAATCTCGGATCGGTCTTCGAAAGCTCGCACAAAAGAAAGATCGTCCCGCGATCGGACTCAATCTTCCGTGAGTGTTGGCAATTAGCGCAGAGGCCTTCTCGGCTGGCACTCTCCGACCTCGGCTGAAACCCACTATCCCGTTTCATCTCGTTCAATTTTCCTTACAAAAGCCGTCTGACAGCGCCATGCCCAATCTACCTTCATCAGTGTATTGTGGCTCATACACCTATTTTGCTAGCGTTCATTAGGCCCCGGATGCGCGTTTGTCGCTGCTTGAATCAGGAGGATTTCGTGAAATCGTGCTTATCGAATGTTACAAAACTAACATGCATGCTAATTGTGCTCACTGCCGCCGTCGGCTGCAATTCAACCACCACTGAAGATCAACGCCGTCGCGACGAAAAGACCCGCGAGGAAGCTGCCAAAGCGACTGAGCGGATTAAGCCCGAGTTAAAAGAAGCAGGCAAAGAGTTGGGCCAAGCCGCGCGTGAAGCAGCGGAAGACGCGCGCGCCGCGGCTCAGGGCGTGAAAGATGGCTGGAACCGTGACCACATTCACCCGCTCGATTTGAATTCCGCAACGGAGAGCGACCTTGAAAGCCTTCCCGGAATTACAAAACCCGACGCGGAAAGAATTATTCGCAACCGTCCTTACCACAGCAAAAATGAGCTGGTTAACAAGAGAATCATTTCAGAAGAAAGCTACGATCGAATCCGCGACGACGTAACCGCCGACTAGAACTGTCTCGCCGCCTTGACACTTTCCGAAGCTTACTGCTACGGTTCAAAATCAATGCTTCAAAAATTACGAAAGATTGTTTTGATCCTGCTGGCAGTTCTGGCTCTCGGCTACCTGTTTTACAAATTCCGCAATTCAATCACGCTGGAAGGCTTTCAGTGGGGAATGGTGGCGCATTCCATCCGTACCGCGCGCATTTCATTGCTTGTCCTCGCCCTCATTGCAATATACGGTTGCTTTGCCATACGCGCGGTTCGTTGGATGCGCTTCTCGCGTGCCATCGGACACATGAATTTTTGGCATGTTTATAGCGCCACGCTGATGGGCTTCACATGCAGCTTCCTGTTGGGCCGTGCAGGAGAACCAATCCGTCCCGTGTTGATCGCCAAGAAGGACTCGCTCCCCGTTGCTA
Source organism: Candidatus Acidiferrales bacterium (assembly GCA_050012395.1). Lineage (GTDB taxonomy): Bacteria > Acidobacteriota > Terriglobia > Acidiferrales > UBA7541 > Palsa-295. Next base: position 23,437 of record JBEKHG010000038.1, on the reverse strand, counting down.
GCATGTTCGGTGTATATGTTCTCGAGCGCGTCTTCGACATGGCCGCCGCTGCTGTAATCGTAGGGTTCGCGCTACTAGCTTACGAACACAACGGAACGGGGTCCGCTCCGCAAAGCGACCGCATCGTTTCACTAGCTCGCACCGGCGGCGTATTGCTATTCGTCCTGCTGGCCAGCGCTATTGCGTTCTTACTTTATTTTCGATTCCACGGCGCGGAGTGGTTGGCCCGAAGGCTGAAGAAATCAACCTGGCAACATGGATGGCGCGGCAAGATAGTCGTACTGCTCGAGGGATTCAGCGACGGGCTACAGAGCATTCGCACATGGGGCGACCTGGGAGCTGTGGTGGCCTACTCCGCAGCGCACTGGTTTCTAGTTGTGGTGGTGTATGTTTGGATAGCGCACGCTTTCAGTAGCCAGCCGGTGTTAGCGGCCATGACGCTATCAGGCGCGTTAGTGGTTCTTGCCTTCACTCTTGTCGGATCCGCCGTCCAACTTCCGGGAGTGGGAGGAGGCGCGCAGCTCGCCACATTTCTTGTTTTAACGCTCCTCTTTGGAGTAGAAAAGGAACCGGCGGCGACAGTTTCGATCATCCTTTGGCTAGTAACATTCGCCGGCTGCTGCTTGGTGGGCTTGCCTCTACTCTTCACGGAAGGCTGGTCCATGGACGAACTCCGTCGTATGGCCACTGCTGAAGAACAAGCAGCCGAAGCGGTTGAATCTGCAGAGTGGGCTAAGAAAGTTGAACACATAGAAGAGAGGCCTCGGTGAAGTGTCCGTTTTGCGCGCATCTCGATGACAAGGTAGTGGACTCCCGGGAAGCGCGCACAGGAGATCTGATTCGCCGTCGCCGCGAATGTTTGAAGTGCAATCGCCGCTTTACCACCTATGAGCGCATCGACGAAATCCCCTACATGGTCATAAAGAAAGATGGCCGGCGCGAGAAATTTGAGCGCCAAAAACTCCTGCAGGGTCTGCTGAAGGCTTGTGAGAAACGGCCCGTGCCGGTGGGAAAGCTGGAGACCATCGTCGACGAGGCCGAACAATTCGTCAGCGAAGCCCCGGAGCGTGAACGCACCACCACTGAAATCGGCAAGTTGATTATGGATAGGTTAAAAAAGCTCGATAAAGTCGCTTACGTCAGGTTTGCATCCGTGTACCTGGATTTCAAAGATGTGAAAGAATTTATGGACGAACTGAAAGGCTTGTTGAAAGAACGCGCGAAAAAGTAATTCTCAACGTGGATGCGCCTGCCATACCCCCGCCGCAAACTTCTTGATAATCCGAAATCCCAAATGCTCGTAAAGCTGGACGGCTTGGGAATTAGCGCTCGTGACCGTCAGAGAAAGCGATTCGTATTTTCGCCGCTTCAACACCTGTATTGCGCTTTCCATCATCGCGCGTCCGATTCCGTGCCCCTGGTAACCCGGCATCACGCAAATCTGCGTCGTATGCCCCACGCCGCTCGCCACCGTGGAGGTAAGAACCATTCCAATGGGACGATCTCCCGTGATCGGCTGGACTAAAAATGACGCTTCCGGCAGAAACTGGCCGCAACCCGGCAAGAGCACAATGTTACGCAGGAACTTCATTCCGCCTGCCTCGCTGCAATACTGATCGTTAATCTCGGCATCCACGTGATCGGCGTACGCTAGCTGAATCAGTCTGGCGGCTGATTCGAACGCTTTGTCCGTCCACGGCTCCAGACGCAAGCCACTGGAGATAGGTTTGTTGCTAAGACGTGCTTCGGCGAGCGGCAGCAGCATGAACAACCGTGTATGTAGGGTGAAGTACTTAGACAGGAATTCCGGATTCAACTCGGTGCCAAACGGCATCAGCTGCGCTTCCACTCTTTTCAACCGCGGAGTAGCTCTTAACGCAGTCACCATTTCCGTTACCAGCGATTTTGTGATCGACTCCTGAGATTTTCGCGAGGAAACGAACAGCCCTCCAATCAGCCCTTTGTGGTCTTCCAGAACGTAGAAACCATAGCCCGCAGGTTTGTCCTCCTCCATGGCCACGTAACCGCCCAACGAATGCGAATCTACGAACTTGCGTATCAGATCAACGGAGGGCCGGTAGTCCCAATGGAGTTCGTCTCGCCAGTGGCGAGTTTCCTCCTGGAACAAAGGCTCCAGTTTGCGCGACGGTATTTGGCGGAGATCTAAGATCTGCATGAAGTGCCCGGCATGATATCCGAAAACATTATAGCTTCCGCGCCATCAGAACCCAACTTAGGTCAGTGAAACTTGGGCTCGGTGGCTCGGCGGATTTACTCATTTGTCTCAAGTGTAACGGGCAATTAAATAGGCTTGGGCGAATTGTGTTAAGATTCTCGCGCCGAAGTGCAGAATTCTTGCGCTCGCGCCCAACGGATGGCCGTCTTCTCAGAGCTACGCTATCCCACAACGCGGCTTGCTAAGGTTCTCTCCAGCCTGCTGGCCATAATCCTCTTTGCTTTCGTCGCCATTGCCATGATTTCCGGATTTCTTCTTTACCAGATATTGCGGCCTGCGCGTTCGCCCGCAACATTCGATTTAACCGTCATGATGGGCCATCCCAGCGCAGTATCTTTCCCTATCGCGGATGGAACCTCGCGTGACGGTTGGTTTTTCCCGGGACGCCGCGGCGCTCCGACGGTTATCGTGTGTCACGGCTACCTTTCTCAACGCGCTGACGTTCTAACGCTGGTGACAGCTCTGCAAGACAGCCAGTTCAACGTCTTTCTATTCGATTTTTCGGGGCACGGCACTAGCGCGGGCATCACCACTATGGGGTATCGCGAGAGGCAGGAACTCCAATCTGCCGTCGATGTCTTATCCACCCGAGATGATGTTGACCCGAAACACTTCGGGTTGTGGGGCGTCGATCTTGGCGGATATGTCGCCCTGGAAGAAGCTTCCCATGAAACTCGCGTCTCAGCGCTGGCAGTGGACGACGCGTATTCGGATCCTCGCGAAATGGTCCAGATCCAGGTAGCGCAATCAGGCCTCGCCGTTTTGCCCTACGTCGGACGCTTCTGCGATTGGGGATTTCGCTTGTTGAACTATCAGTACCGCAATGAGCCTTCCGTTACCACTCGTTTGGCTTTGACCAAGGGTATGCCAAAACTTTTCATCCAATCGGACAGCCGTCCCGCATTGGCGAACCAAACATTGCAATTATTCATCCTCGCTCCCGAGCCAAAGCAGATGGTCCGCACGCGCACGAAATATTCCGAGATGACCGACGAGGACAGAAAGAATTACGAAAATATCGTCGTCAGTTTCTTTCTGGTGAACATGTCCCCTACGGCCCTCCACTAGCGTGGAAGCGGGCTGACTGGTACGTACAAAATCCCCTCTTGCACTTCGTTTAACTCGCCTTGAACTCTTCCGGCCTTAGTGATTTCCTCCAGTCCTTTTCGATTTGTCAAAACCAGCGCCGCATCTGGTTCGTTCGGGGACCACTCCGGAAGTTCTCGCCGAAAGTAAAACGCCAGTCCGTAATTCCAAGAGCGATTCAAATGATAAGTGAAGATGCGATCGGGGCGCAGGTCACCTCGCAGAAAAGCCGCGTAAGGTCTCGCCGAGAAATAAGGGTCCAGCGCGGGAAGAATCGCCATATTTGCCGCTACGACACTCGCCGCGGCGGCTAAAGAGGTAATGGCAACGGTTATCCACAGTTTTTGGCGGATGCCCGCGAACAACAGGATTATGGCGAGTAGAATGCTTATCGCAATCGCGCATTCAGCAAGAGTACGTGGCGAGGACTTTCCTATCCCGACTAACGGCAGTTGTCGCGCCATGTAAAACACAAATAACGAAAGCACAATCCACACGAGACCGATGCCGAGAGATACAGCGATTGCTCCAATGCGCTTTCGTCGAAAAACCCGCGGAATACTCACTGAACACAGAAGCGCCAGTGGCGGAACGGCCGGAAGAATGTATCCCGGCAATTTCGATTGCGAGAGACTGAAGAAGGCAATCGGAAAAATTGCCCAACACGCGTAAAAGAATCCCGGCGAATCACTCCAGGATTTTTCGAGCCACAGGTGGAGACCTTCTTGACCGGCGGAAATCAGAAGCACGGTCCACGGCAGCATCGCCAGCAGCGTGATCCACCCAAAAAACCAAAACGGCTGCCGGTGCTGAAACACGGGCGTTAGGTAGCGCTCAAAATTGTGCTGGAATATAAAAACGCGTAAGAAGCTCGGATTTCGCGCGGCGCAAATCACGTACCACGGAAACGCGACAATGCAAAACGATCCAATCGCGATCGGATGGGCCAATCGAAAAGCGGCCCGCCACTGTGAGGTGGCGAGTGCCCACAATCCCATCGCTCCACCGGCGAGTATCACCGCCGCAGGACCTTTAGCCAGCACTGCTAGACCAAGAAATACGCCGAACAATGCGAGATCGAGATTTTCGTGTGTCCAGTCCTTCGGTACGAGTTCGGGTGCCGTGCGCAATAACCCCCTTGACCGCAACACGCCCGACGCAGAAGCCATCGCCAAAGCAATACAAGCGCTGAAAAGCATGTCCGCCGTGGCCGCGCGCGAAAATCCGATGGCCGCTACCGAAGTGGAAAATATCAACGCAGTCAAAAGCGCGGGACTTTCTCGAAAGTTTTCAGCAACTCCGTAATGTTTCCACCCAAGCCAGCCGATCGTCAGGGCGGCGGCGAGCGCAGCAATCGCCGATGGCAGCCGAGCAGCTACTTCGGAAGGAAGGTGCAGACGAAAACCAACCGCCGCGGCCCAATAGTAAAGGATTGGTTTTTCAAACCATGGCTGCCCGTAAAGCCGCGGGGTAATCCAGTCACCTGTCTCCGCCATCGCTCGAGCGATCCACGCATAGCGCGGCTCATCCGGCCCCAGCAAGCCCACGGCACCCAAGCCCGAAAACAAACAAACGGATGCGACGCAGGCCGCGATCACCGCCGCCCAAATATTGTTGCGACGCTCTTTTGAAAGTGAGTCCAAGCGGGATGAGTCTAACATTCCGCCGAGAATCTGCGACGTTTCTACTGCTAGCGTCTCCTTCACCGCCTCTAGCATAATGGCTCCGCATGCGTGAATGGATTGAGTATGCCGCAACATGGATTGGCGTGAAGTCGCTCGGATTGCTCCCGCGGCCTGTGGCGCGATTTGTGGGAGCGAGCTTCGCGGCTGCGGCCTACGCGTTTCGAGGCCCGCTACGACGCGCCGCAATGTTCAACTTGGCGCTGGCTTTTCCCGACTGGAACGTAGTTCAGCGAAAGCGCGTGATCCGTCGCATGATTCAGCAGATCGGCTGGATGGCCGCTGAGTTTTCGCAATTTCCCCGCTACAGGCGCTCCAATATCGAGAAAATCGTCGGCCTGGACGGCTTCGAAAATTTTGATGCTGCGCGTCGACGCGGGAAAGGTGTGCTTTTCCTGACCGGCCACATGAGTGCCTGGGAACTGGCTCCATTCGCCCACGCGCTGTACGGGCATCCTCTTCATTTCCTGGTGCGCCCTATCGCCAACCGCCGCGTGGATGCGCTGATTAACCACTACCGCTGCCTCTCCGGTAATCAGCCCATCGAAAAAAATAAGTCGGCGCGGTCTATTTTGCGAATTCTGGGTGATGGCGGCACCGTGGGCATACTCTCTGATCACAATACTATTTTGGAAGAGAGCGTCTTCGTCGATTTCTTCGGCATCCCAGCCTCCACAACGTCCGGTCTCGCGCGTATCGCTTTGCGCACTGGTGCGGCGGTAGTTCCCGGCTTCCTTTCCTGGGATCGAGCGCGACGAAAGTATCGCCTGCGTTTTGAACCCGCTGTACAGCTTTCTCGCACGGGAGATGAAGAAGCGGATGTTCGCGAGAATACTGCGCGTTTCACGCGAATCATCGAAAATTACGTCCGCGCGAACCCGGACCAGTGGCTCTGGGTACACAAAAGATGGAAAACTCGTCCACCCGGCGAGCCGGAAATTTATCCTGCATAGCAGGCTTTTTTCTATGCACGAAATATTAAGCAAACGAGGGGTAACTATGGCTCTTACAGCGAGCGAACTTGCGGCATTTCTCGGTGCGAATCTTGTGGGTGACGCCAACTCGATCGTGTTTGGAGTGGCTCTGCCGGAGAGCGCAAAGCCCGGGGATCTAATCTATATAGAGTCCGTGCGCCACCAAACCCGCGCTGAAGATTCGGCAGCCAAGTGTGTGTTAGTCCCTGAAAGGCTGCCGCTAAAAAATAAAACGACTTTGGTGGTGGACAATCCAAAACTTGCCTTCGCTAAAGCTTCAGCTCATTTGTTGCCGAATTTCTCGCCGCCTCCTGGCATTCACGCCTCGGCAATCGTGGCATCAAGTGCGCGCCTGAAGCCAAATGTTTTTGTCGGCCCCTACGTAGTTATCGAAGATGACGTAGAAATCGGTGAAGGCAGCATTATAGAAGCTTTCTGTTTTCTCGGACGTGGCAGCTCAATCGGCGAAAAATGCCGGCTGCATCCGCGGGTTACTCTTTATGCCGGGGCGAAACTTGCATCCCGCGTCGAAGTCCATTCAGGCGCAGTTATCGGCAGTGACGGTTTCGGTTATGTTTTCGGCGAAGGCCGCCATTGGAAATTCCCTCAAGTCGGCACCGCAGAGATCGGAGACGAGGTTGAAATCGGATCCAACACGACTATCGATCGCGGGTCTCTCGGCATCACCCGCATCGAATCCGGTGTAAAAATTGACAACCTCGTACAGATAGCCCACAACGTTTCCATTGGTGCACACTCAATCGTGGCCGCGCAGACCGGGATATCGGGGAGCTCTTCATTGGGAGAGCGCGTAACCCTCGCCGGGCAGGTCGGCATCGCAGACCATTGCAAGCTCGAGGACGGCGCCATCGTTGGAGCCCAAGGCGGTGTTCCATCGGGGAAAACCATTCGGCAGGGGCAGACGGTCTGGGGAACTCCGGCGCGACCCTTGGAAAAATTCAAGAAACAATACGCCGCCCTAGCATCGTTGCCGCGCTTAGTTGAGCGTATTGAGAACCTCGAAAAGCCAAAGCGCTAGTCCGAGGCCTGTTGTATCCAAGCGTTCGGCTGGCGGCCCTCTTTACCCGGCTAGGGTATTCGTCTCCCGTTCGCCATCTACCGGCCTCCCTAACCGCGATATAGAGGCCTCCAGATTTATTGTCGTTTTATGTATGCCCCCCGAACGATAGGCGAATTCTCGATGCACCCATTTGGGCTTCCCAGTCATCCCATAGGACTGAAATTGACCTTTTCGGTTGACCCAGGAGGCAAACCCAAAGATAATATTACTGTTACAGTTCCGGCTAGTCCCGAAGTTAACGTAGGGGCAAACTTTTCTCGCCGCAACGGTCATTCTAAATGGCAGGGCAGACCGTGGCGGCGATTGAGGGGTTAACAGGAATTGCAAAGATTTAAGCAAGTTGAGCACCGGTGCTGCCGTTGGCAGGGTTAGCGCCGTCCATCGTTCACCAGTACGGATCTAACAGGGTGAGGGTTGCTTCATAGGTCGCTTGAAAACTGCCCAGTGCGACTTGGGCCGTCTGTTGATGATATATGACTGAGGTATTCTGAGGGATGATGACACCGAGAGCGGGAACACGGACAGATTTTTCATTCGGAGCCAGCGCACAAGCTACGGCCCCAGTCCGCGATTTCGAGTCTCAAGTTGAGCAGGCCATATCCCGAAGCGCCGAATGGCTATTATCCGCACAGTCTCAAGAAGGCTACTGGTGGGGTGAACTTGAAGCTGACACCACCCTGGAATCCGATTACATTCTCTACCTCCACGTCCTTGGCCAGCTTGATTCCCGCAAAGTAGAAAAACTCGCAAATTATATTCGCAAAAAACAGCTTCCGGACGGCGGCTGGTACATTTTTGAAGGCGGCCCGTCCGAGTTGAATGCCACCGTAAAGGCATACTTAGCGCTGCGGTTGGCGGGCGATGCCGTTGATGCGCCCCACGTCGTGCTCGCAAAAGAAAAAGTTATCGCCTTGGGCGGCATCGAAGCCACGAATTCCTACGTGCGATTTTACCTCGCAATGGTCGGCGCCATCGATTGGGGAATCGTTCCATCCATTCCGCCGGAACTGATGCTTCTCCCCGATTGGGTTCCCATTAATATTTACGAGATGTCTTCCTGGACGCGCGGCATCGTCATTCCGCTTTCGATAATCTATGCCAACAAGCCCGACTGGCATTTGCCGCAAGGCGTCACCGTTAACGAGCTTTTCAAAACGAAAGGCGAAAAACCACATTCTTTCGACTGGGACAAGCGCATCATCACCTGGCGCAACGTATTTCTTGCTCTCGACCGCGGCCTGAAGATTTATGAGCGCTCGCGTTGGAAGCCCTTCCGTAAACTCGCGCTGTCGTATGCACGCAAATGGATGCTGGAGCGCTTGGAAAGGAGCGAAGGGCTGGGGACCATTTACCCGGCGATGATGAATTCGATTTACGCATTGCTCGCCGACGGCGAAGATCAAAACGATCCCCTGGTTGACCGCGAGATCAAGTTTTTGGCGCGTTACGAAATCGAAGAAGGCGAAACCATTCGTGTACAACCCTGCATTTCGCCTGTGTGGGACACTGCCATCGCTATGGTCTCGCTGGAAGAAGCCGGACTCGATCCCGCGCATCCGGCGTTGATCAATGCCGAACGCTGGATTGTTCGCAATCAGATTCTCGGTCCCGGTGACTGGCAGATAAAAAATCAGAACGCCGACCCCGGTGGGTGGGCCTTTGAATTTCGCAATGATTTTTACCCTGATGTCGATGATACCGCTTTCGTCTTGATGGCTCTCGGCCGTGTGGCCGATCCCGAATCGGAGCGCTTGCGCAATTCCATGCGCCGCGGCTTGGCCTGGCTAGTCAGCATGCAGAATGGCGACGGCGGTTGGGGCGCTTTCGATCACGAAAACAATTTGCAATTTCTGAACCACATTCCGTTCGCCGACCACAACGCTATGCTAGACCCTTCCACGGCTGACGTCACGGCGCGTACCGTCGAATGTCTGGGACAAATGGGCTGGCCCGCCGATCATCCAGTCATCCAGCGAGCTCGCGCTTTCATTCGTCACGAACAAACTCCGGACGGCTCGTGGTTTGGACGCTGGGGTGTGAATTACGTTTATGGGACCAGCGGCGTGTTGCGAGCGCTCGAAAAAATCGGCATGTCCAATCAGCCTGATTGCCAGCGCGCCGCCGATTGGCTGCGTTCCGTCCAGAATCGTGACGGGGGTTTCGGCGAGTCTGTCCTTTCTTATTACGATCCCGCGCTCAAGGGAAAAGGGAAGAGCACGGCCTCGCAGACCGCATGGGGCTTGATTGGCTTGCTTGCAACGGTCGGTCCCGACGACCCTGCCGTTGAACGCGCTGTAGCCTGGCTCCTTGAGCAACAGAATTCGGACGGCACCTGGGACGAGCCCGAATTCACCGGCACCGGCTTCCCATGTGTCTTTTATCTAAAATATCATTTGTATCGAAACTCTTTCCCGCTGTATGCCCTGGCGCGCTACGACAATTTGTCCAAAGGTCGGCGTCCTTTTGCTGGTATGCAGATACCTGCGGCGGAGTTGCAGCATCTAATCGGAAGACAACGGGGGTAATGGATGAGAGTACCTTTAAGCTTGACCACCAGCATGGCCGGCTATTTGACCAACAAGAAGATGAGCGGCGCCGAGAAATACCCGCTGGTGATGATGCTCGAGCCACTTCATGCCTGCAACCTTACTTGCACCGGCTGTGGCCGCATTCGCGAGTACAAATCCACGATCAACGAAATGTTGACCGTCGAGGAATGCCTGAAGGCCGTCGATGATTGCGGCGCGCCGATCGTTTCGCTCTGCGGTGGGGAACCCATGATTTATCCCGAACTCGATCGCCTGGTAAAAGAAATCCTCGACCGCAAGAAACACATTTATCTTTGCACCAATGGAATGTTCATCCGCAAGCGCTTGAAGGAATTCAAGCCCACTTCGCGCCTGTTTTTCAATGTTCACTTGGACGGTCTCGAAAAGACCCACGATATTTGCGTGGAGCGCGATGGCGTGTTTCGCGAAGCAATCGAAGGCATCAAGGCAGCCAAGGCCGCGGGTTTTCTGGTTACGTCCAACACCACCGTTTACAAGGAAACCGACATCGAAGAAATTGCGGACCTTTTCGCCTACCTGCAAACGCTGGGTGTTGATGGCCACATGATTTCTCCGGCTTATTCTTACGCGGCTGTAATGACCAAGGAAATTTTTATGTCGCGCGATGAAATTCGCGACAAGTTCAAACAGGCCAGCAAGCTTCTCGAACGCTACAACATCGTGACTTCGCCGATTTACATGGAGTATCTGCGCGGCGAACGCGAATTGATGTGCACCGCCTGGGGCAATCCGACCTACAACCCGCGTGGTTGGAAAGGCCCGTGCTATCTAATGACCGATGCGCACCACGCCACCTTCAAGGAGTTTATCGATAACACTCCGTGGGAAAAGTACGGCCGCGGGCGCGATCCTCGTTGCGAAGATTGCATGGTCCATGCCGGCTACGAAGCTTCCGCTGTTCTCGGTGGAAATAAAAAGCTCGGCGATACCTGGAAGATGCTCACCTGGACTCTCTCCGGAAAAATGGGCGGCTTGATCGGCGAGCCAAGCGAAAGAGAACTTCAAGCCAAGGCCAATCGCCAAGGCAATAGCAACGCTCATTCCGATTCACACGGTGACGGCTATGGCTCGAGCAAGCGTGTGCTCCCGGTAGCGCCATCGAACCAGCAGCAGGATGAGGTGTTCCGCATTTTATGACCACGCTTGTTACGGGTGCCACCGGCTTTATAGGTAGCCACGTCGCCCGTCAACTTGTCAGCGCAGGGCAGTCGGTCCGCGTTCTGGTTCGTCCTAACAGCAACTTAAAGGCGCTCGCTGGGTTGCAAGTGGAGTATTTTGAAGGCGACCTGCGGGACCAGAAGTCTCTGGAACGCGCTTTGAAGGGAATTCGGCGCGTTTTTCACGTGGCTGCCGATTACCGGCTGTGGACGCCTCGGCCCGAAGAGATTTACGAAATTAATGTCGAAGGCACCCGCAACTTGCTTAACGCTGCGGGCCATGTAGGTGTGGAACGCATTGTTTACACCAGTACGGTAGCAACGATTGCGGTACCGCGGCATGGCGCGCTGCCCAACGAAGGGACCCAGGCGACACTCGGCGAGATGATTGGTCATTACAAGCGCTCTAAATTTCTAGCCGAGCAAGTAGCCGTCGATTCTGCTTCCGTTGGCATGCCTCTAGTCATCGTAAATCCCACCGCACCAGTGGGACCGTGGGATTGGAAGCCGACGCCGACTGGCCGCATCATTCTGGATTTCTTGAAAGGCAAGATGCCCGCTTACGTCGATACTGGATTGAATGTGGGCCCGGTGGAAGATATTGCGGCGGGACATTTGCTGGCCGCAGACAAAGGCCGCACTGGCGAGCGATACATTCTGGGCGGGCGGAACATGACGCTGAAACAGATTCTCGATGCGTTATCGGCGATTACAGGCCGTCCGGCGCCGCGCCTGCGATTGCCCCATGCAGTTGCGCTGGCCGCGGGATATGTGGATCAGTTGTTCGCGCGTCTTGCCGGACGCGAACCGCAAATTCCGGTCGAAGGCGTGAAAATGTCTCGCCATCGCATGTTCGTGGAGAGTGATAAAGCCGAGCGTGAACTCGGCTACAAACCTACTTCGGTCGAAGCTGCGCTAGAACGGGCCGTAAATTGGTATCAGACGCATGGATATTTGGACGCTGGCGCAGGAAACAAGTCCGTCGCGCATGCAGCCGCGGCGTAAGGAATGGCAGTGAGGATTCTCGTCACCTTCGCACTGGAAAACGAATTCGCTCCCTGGCGCGCCTCGCACGATTTCAAGCCGGCAAAGCTGGGCGATGCGGACGTATATGTAGCGGATTTCGGATCCGCGCAACTAACTGTCGCACTGACCGGAGTGGGCGCCAGGCAGGCGGCGCTGAACTCTTCACAAATCATGCGCGGTGAATTTGACGCTTTCGATTGCTGGATCTCATCCGGACTCGCCGGTGGTCTGCAAAGTAACTACGCTATCGGGGAAGTCCTGGCCGCCCGAAGCGTTTTCTCGGAAGCGGTGCCTGCTGATGGCACCAGCCGTTTAATCCAATGCAGTGGTGCTCTTGTGTCGTTCGCGGCTGATTCCGGCGCGAAGATAGTCGAGCAGTTTTATAGCGCGGATCATGTGATTTCAACCGCGCGGGAGAAACGGGCTCTCAGCGCGAAGGCTGACGCCGTAGAAATGGAAAGTTTCGAAATTCTGCGTGCAGCGCGAAGCGCGGGAGTTCCGGCCGTTGCTATTCGCGCGATAAGCGACACGCTGGATCAAGACCTGCCGATTGATATGGCTGAAATTCTTACGGATGAAGGGCACGTCAGCATTCCTCGCGTGCTCGGCCAAGTAGCGCTCAAACCGCGGTCTCTTCCGGGTTTAGTTCGCCTCGGCAAAAATAGCCGGGCAGCAACGCAATCGCTATCGCGTTTCTTGGACGCCTACATTACAGCGTTGGCAAATCGCACGGCGCCGCTTGAAACAAAATTAACTGCAGGAGCGTTTTAGAAGCTGTATGAGCTTAACCGTCAGTCCAATTGAATCCGAGAATCCCCCCCACCGGAAAGCTCAGCACCCGGCTGATGGAAGAATGCGCGCCGGTGTTTATCGCGGCAAAGGCCGTGTCGCGGTCGAGTCCGTGCCGATTCCTGAAATTGGTGAAGGTGAGCTTCTTTTCCGCGTTGCCGCTTGCGGGATCTGTGGCACGGACATTAAAAAGATTCACCACGGTTTCATCGCGCCTCCGCAGATTCTGGGCCACGAACTGGCCGGCACGGTAGTCAAGGTCGGCCGCGGCGTCACGAAATTCAAACCCGGCGACCGCGTGGTCAGCTTCCACCATATACCTTGCGGTACCTGTTTTTATTGCGAGCGAAAGCTTTTTTCGCAGTGCGCCGGGTACAAAAAAGTCGGGCTCACGGCCGGCTTCGATCCCAATGGCGGAGGGTTCGCCGAATACGTTCGCGCGATGCCCTGGATTGTCGAGCGCGGAATGATCGCGCTTCCAGCGGACCTCAGCTTCGAAGAAGCCACCTTCGTGGAACCCGTAAATACTTGCCTCAAGGCTATACGCAAAGCTCGTGTGGCCAAGAACGAAACAGTTCTCGTGATAGGCCAGGGGCCCATTGGCATGTTGTTAATGTTGCTGGCAAAATATGAAGGGGCCGAAGTTTTCACCAGTGACCCCATGCCAGGGCGTCGAGCCGCGAGCGAGCGATTTGGCGCAAAAGATTCATTCGACCCAACCGCAACGAATTTGCTCCACGAGATTCGGGGCCGTACCGACGGACGCGGAGCGGACGCCGTTCTGGTCGCTGTGCCTAGTCCGGCATTAGTTCCAGAAGCTTTGGCCCTAACCAGGCCCGGCGGGCGCATACTATTGTTTGCGCACAACGACCCGGTCATGCAGCTCGCATTTCCGGCCGCCGCCGTGGGCGTCGAAGAAAAAGAAATTCTCGGTAGTTACAGTGCGTCAGTGGAGGATCAAGCGGAATCGGCAATGTTAGTCTTCGATCGCACGTTGCCCGTAGGTGAACTGATTTCACATCGTTTCCCGCTGGAGCAAATTGGGCAAGCGCTGGAGTTGGCGGCTCGTCCGGCGGATGATACCTTGAAAGTGGTGATACGGCACGAATGAGAGTAGATCGCGAACGCAATGGACATATGACAGCCGCCGTTCTCTACGGTGCTGAAGACATGAAAATCGAGAGTGTCGATATCCCCACTCTCGCAGATGATGAAGTGTTGGTGCGCGTGGAAGTGGCCCTCACCTGCGGCACCGATCTAAAAGTGTGGAAGCAGGGATTTCATCAGCGCATGATTAAGCCGCCTTCGCTTTTCGGTCACGAGCTAGCCGGCGTGATCGAGTTGAAAGGGAACGCGGTAAATGGCGGCTTCCGCGAAGGCATGCGCGTGGTGCCGGCCAATTCCGCGCCCTGCAACGTCTGCCTCTACTGCCGCAAAGGGCAGCCCAATCTTTGCGAAGATTTGCTTTTCAATAACGGCGCTTACGCCGAATACATTCGCATCCCTGGAAGAATCGTTCGCCAGAACATGTTGCCGATTCCCGAAAATGTTTCCTTCGTTGATGCAGCCATGGCCGAGCCCCTCGCGTGTGTGTTGCGCGGCATTCACGAAATGGGAGTCAACCGCGGTGACACCGTCGTTGTAATCGGTTGCGGGCCCATCGGTCTGAAATTCATACGCATCCTCTCCGGACGTGGCATGCGTGTGATTGCTATTGGAAAGCGCAAGAGCCAGATGCGCATGGCCGAGCGTCTGGGAGCAGTCGCGGCGTTTGATGCCGCTGAAATCGAAAATCCCGTCAGCCTGGTTCGCCAGATCACCGAAGAAGGCCGTGGGGCGGACGCCGTAATTGAAGCTGTGGGCACCGCTGCCACCTGGCAATGGGCGCTTCAAATGGTGCGAAAGGGTGGGACCGTAAATCTCTTTGGGGGTTGCCCGCGCGGCACGGAAGTAAAAATCGATCCCAGCGCGCTGCACTATTCTGAAATCACCATCAAGTCCACTTTTCATCACACGCCGCGGTTCATGCGGGAGGCCCTGGAAACCATTGCACGAGGAGAAATCCGAGCCAGCGATTTCATCACCGGGGAAGCGCCGCTGTCCGAGTTGCCGCAAGTTTTCGAGCATATGAAGAACCGTCATGGCGAGATGAAGACGGCCGTCATTCCCTAGGTGTTCGCACTGGTATCACAGGCAGAAATTGTAGTAATTTGAACTGGAACAACCGCCGCCCGAATCAGGGCACCATGTTAGCCACACCTGAATTGAAAATTGCGCGCAATCTTCCCGCGGAGCGCTGCGACCCCGCTGCGGCACAGCGTTACACACGTTGGCTGGCGACCCATCACTACGAGAATTTCAATGTTGTCTCCCACCTGCTGCCACGCCGCTTGCATCAGGATTTCTACAATGTATATGCCTATTGCCGGTGGTCCGATGATCTGGGCGACGAAGTCGCCAATCCGACCCGCGCGCTTGAATTGCTCAATGCCTGGGAAGGGGAGCTGCGAACAATTTACGAACGCGGTTCCAGGCCTTCCCACCCGGTCTTGATCGCCCTGCGCGAGACGATTCGCGAGAAGAACATTCCGATTCAGCCCTTCAGCGATTTGCTTCGTGCTTTCCGGCAGGACCAAACAGTCCACCGCTATGCCGACTGGGATTCTGTGCTCGACTATTGCGTCTATTCGGCCAATCCCGTCGGCAGGCTCGTCCTTTATCTTTGCGGTTACCGTGACGACGCGCGTCAAAAACTCTCCGATTACACTTGCACCGCGTTGCAGCTCGCGAATTTCTGGCAGGATGTTTCGCGCGACCTCGAAAAAGGACGCATTTATATTCCCATCGATGCTCTGGCTGAAAACGGTTTAACGGAAGCCGACGTCGTGGCGCGAAAGTTCGACGCGCGTTACGTTGCGCTGATGAGATCCCTGATTGCGCGCACTCGTGCTCTTTTTCACTCTGGCCTTCCTCTCGCGCAGACAGTCGAACCATTCCTTCGCGTCGACCTGGAAATGTTCAGCCGCGGCGGACTCGCTGTTCTCGATGCCATCGAATCTTCGGGCTATAACACCCTGGAGCATCGGCCTGCTCTCACCAAATGGGCGCAGATGCGCCTGCTGGCCGGTGCCGTTACATCACGCATTTTTTCGCGACGCGCTAGTCTCTCTGTCGACAAACCGGCAGCAACATCGCCGGAGCCTCCTCGCGTTCGGCGCCCCGCGGAATCCGTTGCCGTAATGCAGTCCGATACCGAAAGGGTGTCGGCTTCATACGCGGAATGCGTCCGAATCGCGAAAGAATCTCGCAGCAGCTTCTATCTTGCCTTTTTCGGACTACGCAAAGAAAAGCGCAACGCTCTCTGCGCTCTCTACGCTTTCATGCGTCTGGTGGACAACGTTTCCGACGAGCCGGGCGATCTGGACTCGAAGCGCGATGGACTCGCTCGTTGGCGCGCCATGCTTGACGACGCAATCGCGGGCCGCACCGCCGCTAACGCAATTCTTCCAGCCCTGGCCGACACCATTGCGCGTTTCGAAATTCCCTCGCGCTACTTTCACGACTTGATTCTGGGCGCGGAAATGGATTTGACGGTTTCGTCCTACGCCACATTCGACCGCCTTTCCGAATACTGTTATCGTGTCGCAGGCACGGTTGGCCTCACCTGTCTGCACGTTTTCGGTTTCCGCGATCCGAAGGCTCCGGATTTAGCCGAACGCCTGGGCCTCGCGTTCCAGTTGACCAACATCATTCGTGACGTCCGGAGCGATCTCCAAATGGGCCGGGTCTATCTTCCACAGGAAGATCTGGAAAGATTCGAAATATCGCGAGCGCAGCTTTCTGGCCCGCTCACTCCTCGACTTCAAGAAATGCTCGAATTTGAAGCCGATCGCGCCTGGCATTGTTACCGCGAAGGCGCCTCATTGGTCGATCGCGTGGATGCCGATAGCCGCGCCACACTCTGGGCCTTGATTCGCACGTACAGCAGTCTCCTGGCACGGATCGAAGAAAGTGGTTTCGATGTGTTTTCTTCGCGTGTTTCGTTGTCCAGTGCCGAAAAAATTCAATATCTCCTGACGGCCGGGATGAGTGGTTGGTGGAAGAAGGATGCCCTCGCAAAGCGTTCTAGTGATCGGCGGCGGTCTGGCAGGACTGTCCTCCGCCGTCGCGCTGGCTGAAGCGGGCCTTCAAGTCCGCCTGTTCGAAAAGCGTCCCCACCTGGGCGGACGCGCTACATCCTACACGTTGCCGGACGGCAGTGAAGTGGACAACTGCCAGCATGTCACGCTGGGATGCTGCACAAATTTGGCTGATTTTTATTCACGCGTTGGCGCCGCCGGCAAGATTCGTTTTTACGACCGGCTTTATTTTGTGGACGCGCAAGGCCGCCGTTCCACCATGGAAGCGTCGCCTTTGCCCGCGCCCATGCACCTTGCGCCTTCGTTCTTGCTGTTCAGTTCGTTGAATTTAGCGGACAAGCGCGGAATCGCGAACGCCATGATGGCCATCGCGACGGCTGGCGGCCATCCGCCGGGCATCGATGGCATTTCGATGCTCGATTGGTTGCAGCAGATGAAGCAGACGCCCGCTGCCGTAGAACGCTTCTGGCGCGTGGTCTTGGTGAGCGCTCTCGACGAAGAATTATCGCGAACGGACGCGCATTACGGTATTGAAGTTTTCTGGAAAGGTTTTCTTGCGAATAAAGGCGGATACCGTGTGGGGATTCCTTCCGTGCCTCTAGCGGAGTTATACGAGGGCTGCCGCCAAGCCGTGCTGCGGCGCGGCGGGGAAGTGCGATTGCGTGCCGGCATCCGCGAAATCCGCGTCCGGAGGAATCGGTTCGAGGGTATAGTGATGGACGACGGCACTGAAATCTCAGCGGATGCCTGTATCGCGGCGGTACCTCATGACACGTTATTAAACCTACTGCCTCCCGAAATGGCGCAAGAAAATGGGCCTTTTTCTGGTTTGGCGAATATCAAGACCTCGCCGATCACTGGAGTCCATTTGTGGTACGACCGCACAGTGATGACAGAGCCTTTCCTTACACTGCTCGACCACACCACCCAATGGATCTTTAACAAGAGCCTATTGTATGGAGCTGCGGAAACCAACGCAGCGGCCGCGCGTCAAACTCTTCAAAGCGATCAATCTTTGGACGCGGAAGCAGACGGCCAGTATCTTCAACTCGTAATCAGCGCTTCGTACGATCTGGTACTGAAATCGCGCCAGGAAATTATCGATCTCTGCTGTCGGGAACTCGCCGAAGTTTTACCGGCCGCTCGCGAGGCACGTTTACGCAAGGCCACTGTGATTAAGGAAATCAAGGCAACATTTTCGCCCGCACTCGGCGTGGACCGCTGGCGCCCGGCGCAGAATACCAGCGTGAATAATCTTTTCCTTGCCGGCGATTGGACTCGTACCACTTGGCCTTCCACCATGGAAGGTGCTGTACGAAGCGGTTACTTGGCAGCGGAAGCGCTCCTCGCCGCATCCGGTGAACCGAGAACCTTTTTGCAACCAGACCTACCGCTCGAAGGTTTTTCGAAGTTCTGGGCCAATCGCAACGGTGCAGAATCGTGACCACGTTAACTACCACAAGCTGTCTATTACTCGTGCGGTATCCACGAACATTTTCATTTTCGCCAGCAGCAAGCAATTGCAAGTATGATTTGGCAACGCCCAGGAGGTCCGATGGACCGGAAGTATAAGCAAAGGGGCTATAGCGACCGCGAGGCCGAAGACAAGAAAAAGGACCGAGCTGACCGCTCAAACGGTGATTCGCGTCCGAAGGGTGAGCCCCGCCCGAAGCAGGAAATGATGGGCCCGCGAACTCCTCGCATGGTGGGAACCGTGATGAGGGCGCGCTGCTCCAGTTGCGGCGCGGTGCTGATGCCGGGCTTCGATCCCGATGGCCAGTGCCCGCGATGCCACGCTGAATTGCATTGCTGCAAACAGTGCGTTCACTTCGATACCGGCAAGCAGTTTGAATGCACGCAACCGATCCCCGAGCGCATCGCCAAAAAAGACGCGAAAAACGATTGCACGTTTTTTGAATTCCGCATGACCGTTGAAAAAGATACGTCTCCGGTAAATTACGCTGTAGCTGCCCCGATTGCTGCCGCTCCTGGGCGTCCCAACGACGCGCGCAAGGCCTTCGAGGATCTTTTCAAGAAGTAGTTTTCCTGACCCTTGGAATTTTTCTGGCCCAAACCAGGCTCAGCGAAGCGCGTGCTCACTTTCGCCGTTCCATTCATTTTGGAGAAAGAGGGAAAAGCGTGGGTTCTTTCGACGGCTCCGTCGCGATGGCATCAAGCTGCGGATAATGGTGGCGCAACGTCTCTGGAACTTTCACCTTCTTTTTATCCAGCATGTGAATAAGCTGCAGCGCGTTCACCACGCCTTTGCCCTGAAAATGATTGTTGGTAATCACGAATGTCGTCTTCGCATCCTTTGACACGTTGCGAACTCTTTCTGCCCAAGGTTCCAATTCCTCTTCCGAATAAAGGTAGTTGTAGCGCTCCTCCACCGGCGACGCCGGATCGTCGCTGAACCAGGTGTCGTATCTGCGGCCGTGTAACCGCACATATCCGATCGGCGACGTCACCTGTTCACTTGGCTCAGTTGACCGCCCAATGATTGGCTGATCGATGTTGCAGAATCCTACACCGCGCTCGTGCAGTAGCTCGTAAAAGTTTGGGTTGGCCCAGGACGAATGCCGCACTTCCACCACTAGCGGATAATCTCGAAATGAAACCAGCATCTGCGTCAATCGAGCGAGATTTCCGATTTCGAAGTGAAACGAAAAAGGGAACTGCAGCAACATCGCGCCAAGCTTGTCTGCTCCGCGCAAAAGATCGAATCCAGCTCGAACGGCCTTCTCATCCTCCAGGTTCGTCCCGCCTTCGTGTGTAAATTTCTGCCATAGCTTTGCGGTAAACAGAAAACGTGGGTTCGCCGCTACGCGCCGGATCCACTGCGCTGCGTGCGACGCCTGCATCGGATGATAAAAGGAAGTATTGATTTCAATCGTGTCGAAGAATTCCGCCAGATACGTTGCTTGATGGAAATCGCGTGTGCGAGGCGTTGGATAAACGACGCCGTTCCAGTCTTGATAAGCCCATCCCGCGGGCCCGATCAGCACTTTTGAGAGCTGCACCGCTTCAACTGGTTTTCCCGCAGCAGTCTTAGGAGTTGCGCGCGCCATCCTTCGCCAGCCTATGATGCCTTCGTCTGGGGTGTCAATCCTGCAAACCCTTCAAAGAATCTCGCGATGCCTCCAAGGCGAGAATTGAGGGAACATAAGTTGCAACTCGAGTCGCCGAGCGCTATCCTGAAAGGGTCTTCTATGCGACCCCTCCTTCCGTCGTACCATCTACTCTACATAAGGTGCTCTGATGAAAATTACCTACAGCCATATAGAACCGGAATTGCGCGAAACAATTGAACATGAAACCGCACATTTCGTTGCGAAACTAACCAGACTCTTAATACGGTATCCAGCGGATTCCGTTCTGCTCCACGAATCGCTCGAAAAAAATCCCCATCAGCGCGAGTTCAGCCTCTCCTTGAACTTAACTCTTCCCACCGGAACCTTGCACGCAACTGGCACGGGCCCTGATGCCGACGTTCGTGCTAGCGCCAAAGCGGCCTTTGCCGAAATTGAACGCCAAGTGAAGAAACATCAGGAAAAGCTCCGCAAAGATTATCTTTGGAAACGGAAGCGTCCAATCGCAACGCCAAGCGAAGTCCCCTCGGCCGACTGAGTCGCGAATACGTCCTGCCGCCGAAGCATCCCGGCAGATTCACTTCGGCTGGAAATCTGCCGGGCTAGTTCATGTCGTCATCATCATCACTAGGGGCTTCTTTCTCAGGTGCAGGGCCTTGAGCTCCGATTACAATTGGTGGAATCCCGCCTCGCTTCAGTTGGCTATTCACTTCAGGAAGGTCCTCAGTCGTGAGGACATTCCATTTCCCCATCACAGCCGCGAGATCCATCTGCGCTGTGTTAAATGCCCGCATGGCGTCTTCGGTAGGCGCCGCATCACCGTCGTTTATTGCGGAAAAGATTTTCGCAAGCTTCCTGCTCAGAGATTCCAAATCTGCACGCTCCACCGCCGGTTTCAAGGAAACTATCCCGAAATGAGCCGGCGGCGCTCCAGCGATCTCTTCCGCTTTCGCGATGAGCGCATCCAGAGCCGACACGAGCGAAGCCTTACCGTGAACTTGCGAATGAACTTTGCGCGCTTGCGCGAGAAGTTGATTTACACCACGTTGCGCTTCGCTGATTTCAGCTTGTCGGCGGGATACCTCCATCGCCGCATCAAATTGCTTCTGCAATTCTGCAGGAGAAGTTTTTATCCGAGGATCCATCTTGAGCGTCAGCGACTGCGAGTAGCTCTGGCGGCCCACCGTAAGTTTCACCGTGTAAGTCCCGGGCAGCGCAGTCACTCCGCGAGGCGCCACGACAAATTCATCGCCCACCAGGTGAGTGCTTCCCGGAACCGCGGTGTAATGAAGATCCCAAATCCAGCGGTGCATTCCCGCAGCAGCCGACAGGGGCTTCGGCGCGGGCCTCCAGAACGCAGGGAAATCAAGTGTTTCAGGTTTCACCGGCGGCGCTTTGTCCTCGCTCGAATATCGGCGAATCGCTTCACCTTTTGCATCCAGAATTTCAATTAGCAACGGAGCATTCGCGGACGATTTCAAATAATAATCAATCATTGCGCCAACAGGAGGATTCTCGGCCAGAGCTTCATCTCGCGGCATAGGCGACGCGTAGTCCGTACCCGCGTGCATGCGAATCGCATCGGCTGGCTGAAACAAATACGCTTCGGACTGCGCCACTTTGTCGGTGATTTGCCGAAGCGCCGTGATGTCATCCAAAACCCAAAAACCGCGCCCATGTGTCGCAACAATCAAATCATCATTATGAATCGCAAGGTCGCGCATCGAAACGGCCGGCAAATTCAGTTGCAGTGATTGCCAGTCGTCGCCATCATTGAACGAAACAAACACGCCAAGTTCCGTTCCCGCAAAAAGCAGGCCCTTGCGCTTTGGGTCTTCCTTCACGGTCTGCATGTACACGCCTGCTGGCAGCCCATTCGAAATGCGCTGCCAGCTTTTGCCGCCGTCGCGTGTGCGATAAATATAAGGGTCGTTATCTTCCAGCCGATGACGATCCACGGCTGCATACGCTTCGTCCGCGTCAAAGTGTGACGCTTGCATCATTACAACCTTGCTCCAGCCCGTGAGTTCGTGCGGCGTTATGTTCTCCCAAGTCTTGCCGCCATCGATTGTTTTCTGAATGTAGCCGTCGTCTGTGCCTATCCAGATCAGATCGGGGTGCGCAGCAATCGGCGAAGCCGCAATTGTATAAAT
Source organism: Candidatus Acidiferrales bacterium (assembly GCA_050012395.1). GTDB lineage: Bacteria > Acidobacteriota > Terriglobia > Acidiferrales > UBA7541 > Palsa-295. Next base: position 1,455 of record JBEKHG010000038.1, on the reverse strand, counting down.
CACGCCGCGCCGTTTCTCCACGGGTGCGTCGGCTGCGGTCGCTTCATCCAAATTCGGCGGCACGCCTGGATCCTGGCGCGTCAAATCCGGGCTAATCTGTTCCCAACTGTTTCCGCCGTCCAGAGTCTTAAACAGAAACTGATCGCTGAAATAAAGCGCATGCGGGTCAGCCTCAGAAAAAACGAGCGGTAGTGTCCAGGTTCTGCGAAAAGGTCCTTTCCGGCTCAGCTCTGGAGATACATTGCGCAGTTCACCCGTAATCACATTGCATTTCGACACATTGTCGCCAAACAGTATTTCAGGATGTAGCGGATCCGGCGCGGTATAGCCGGCTTCGTCGCCCGCGCAGATCCCGCTCCAGTCGTGCATCGAAATTTCAGTGTGACCGCTGCGCTCTGGAACCCCTACAGCCCCGCTGTCCTGTTGCGCGCCCGTAGCCCAGTAAGGAAAACGATAGTCTGCCGCCGCATGATAAAGCTGCGCAGTCGGCTGGTTGTACCAGGAACTCCACGTTGCCGCGCCGTCTTCACTGACAACCGTTCCTTGGTCGCTGGCAAGTATCATCCGCTTCGGATCGTCCGGATAAATCCACAACTGGTGATAATCGTCTCCACCCGGCGCACCTCGAATCGACTCCCAGTTTTTTCCACCATCAGTCGAACGATAGAGCGAGGTATTCGAGACGTACACTGTCTCAGGACTTTTCGGATCCACGGCCACATGGCAAAAATACCAACCGCGCCCCCAAATCCGGTGATCGCCCGAAGTCTTGTGCCAAGAAGCTCCCGCATCGTCCGAGCGATAAAGCCCGCCTTCTTTCGCGTCAACGATGGCGTAAACCAAATTTGAATTCGCCGGTGCGACAGCGATTCCAATCCGTCCCACTCGCTCGGTTGGAAGTCCGCCAGTAAGTTGTTGCCAGTTGTCTCCCCCATCCGTCGATTTAAATATTCCGCTCCCCGGGCCGTACGAGGGTGGATAAATGCTCCACGGTGGACGTCGGGTATTCCAGAGTGCCGCATAAATCGTGCGCGAGTCTTGCGGGTCGAATGCCAGATCAATTGCGCCCACATCGTTATTCTTGAACAATACCTTTTTCCAAGACACGCCGCCGTCGTTTGAGCGATACACCCCCCGCTCCGCATTACCGCCATAAGCGTGCCCAAGCGCTGCGACAAAAACAATATTCGCACTCCGCGGGTCGACCAGAATCCGCCCAATCTGCCGCGTGTCCTCAAGGCCAATGTGCGTCCACGTTTTTCCAGCGTCTGCTGACTTGTACACGCCGTTGCCAAACGAGATCTGCGAGCGCATATCCGACTCGCCCGTCCCGACGTAAACCACGCTCGCATTCGACGGAGCGACTGCAATGGCCCCAATCGACGCCACCGGCTGCGAATCGAAAATCGGCGACCATGTCCGCCCCGAATTCTCGGATTTCCAAACGCCGCCGCC
>JBEKHG010000037.1:0-35549 GCA_050012395.1 Candidatus Acidiferrales bacterium | reverse complement strand
CCAATAACTTCGTGCTTGGATTCGATTGCGTCGGAGCCCGAAGCTGCGGAACTTTCTCACGTTCTGAGTGTCCTGTAACTCCGCAGAACGTTCAGCCGCTGAACGTAAACGAAAAATGAAAAACTACTTTTCGAGATCGCTCGGTATGGCTCTTCTACTGTTTTTTGGGGTGGTGTCGGCCTGTTCGGCGCAAACACCTCAGAAAATCGTCGACGATTATTTGCATGCCGAAGGCGGCGCGAAGGCGCTTGCGAAAGTACGATCCGTGACAATTACCGGAAACTTGAGGGAAGGAGCCACCGAGACCAGTGGCTCTTACTCGCTGATTACCAAGGCACCTAATAAATTCTATTCCGAGATCCTCATCGAGTGGAGTCAGGAGGCCGGCGGAGCGCCGCATACCTTCACCGGCGCGGAAGCGGTTGAATGGGCGGCTACCGGACGTTATTTGAACGAGCATTTGGCGAACGCGAAGAAAGACAAAATCGGAGCGAGGCTCGTTGGAATCGAGAATGTTTCCGGCCGACAGGCTTATCATGTTGAATTTTTGATTGCTTCAGGAGTCACACGTGAAGTGTTTTTCGACACGCAATCTCATTTGATCGTTCGCGAGATAATTCCGCCCCCTGCGTTGAAATTCTCGCCCGCCAGCGACAGGGCAAATTCTCAAACAGCTGAAACACGACCTGCGGGAGTTTCAGAGGAGATCGATTATTTTGATTACAAGCCGGTAAAGGGCATCTTGGAACCGAATCGCATTGAATTGCACCGAGGCGGCCACGTCTATCAAATTGCGGTCACGCAGGTGGAAATAAACTCGCCGGTACAGGACTCTATTTTCGATTTTCCGCGTAGAGAGGACCGCCCGCTGCCGGATATAGCAAAACTTCTGATCGACATCGATAAAAACCAACGAACCGTTGAAGAAATACTGAAACAGTACACCTGCCATTTGAGCGAGGAAGAAGAAAAAACGGATTCCAACGGCCAGGTAAACTCGCGCTCAGTGAAAGAGTACGACATTTTTTACATTGGCGAAGATGAAATCCGCCATCTGCTAGCCAAAGACGGCAAGCCGCTGGAAGGCGACGAGAAGAAAAAAGAAGACGAGCGATTCAGCAAAGACTTCGACGAGAAAAAGAAGAAGCAAGCCGAGCTTCAAAACGATCCCAAAAAGCAGGCAAAACAGGACGAGGAGGAGCAGGCGCAGATTTCCGATTTTCTACGGGCCGAGCGTTTCACCAATCCCCGGCGCGAACTTTTCCGCGGCCAGGAAGTAATCGTTTTTGATTTCGGGCCGAACCCCGACTACAAACCAAGAAAACTGGTGGAGAGCATCGTGCAGAAACTCTCTGGCGTGCTCTGGGTGGACGAACAGGCTCGCGATGTGGCGCGTCTGGAAGCCCGTTTTACCGACAATGTGAAGATCGGGGGCGGGCTGCTAGCGTCGTTGTCCAAAGGCTCCAATCTAATTCTGGAGCAGACCATGGTGAACAACGAAGTGTGGCTTCCTTCTTACTCCGAAGTGCACGCCGCCGCACGTGTGGTTTTCTTCAAAGTGAAACAGAATGAGATCGACCGCTACAGTGACTACAAGAAGTTTTCGTCGGAAGTAAAACTGGGCACTTCCACGCCAGTGGAAGAGAATCCTCCGAAACAATAGCAGTCTGACGGCCTCGAAAGTTTTTGTTAGCTGGCGACGGAAGATTTTGCGCCAAACACGCGGCGGAAGATCGAGTCGACTGCCCGCAACTGCCGCTTCAAATCGAAGGTGTGAGCGAGAGCCTTTTCATCCAGAAATTTGCGAATATTCGCGTCACCTGCAATTCGGTCCCGAAAACTCGTCTCTGATTCCCAAGCGGACAAGGCGTGGCCTTGCACCCATTTGTAAGCGTCTTCGCGCGGCGCGCCGTGTTCCACCAAATCCTGCAAAAGCTGGCCGGAAAAAATGAGGCCCATAGTGGAGTCCAGGTTGCGTTGCATACGCTGCGGGAAAACCTTCATGTTGCGAACAATTTCGGTGGTGCGATGCAGCATGTAGTCCACCAGAATCGTGGAGTCGGGGAGAATTACGCGCTCCACGGAACTGTGCGAAATGTCGCGCTCGTGCCATAGAGCGATGTTTTCAAGGGCGGCCAGGGAATTCGCCCGCACGATTCGCGCTAGCCCGCAGATTTGCTCGCTCGAGACTGGATTGCGTTTGTGTGGCATGGCCGAGCTGCCGCGCTGCTCGCCGCCGAATGGCTCTTCTACTTCGCGGACTTCGGTGCGCTGCAGGTGGCGAATTTCCAGCGCAACGCGCTCGAGCGAAGCCGCCACGATAGCGAGCGTGGAAAGATATTGCGCGTGGCGATCGCGCTCGATTACCTGAGAAGTGATAGGGGCTGTGGCTAGACCGAGTTTTTGACAGATTTTTTGCTCGACCTCCGGGCCAAGATGGGTACAGGTTCCCACCGCGCCGGAAATTTTCCCTACGGCCATCTGATGCGCTGCAGCTTGGAAGCGCGCAAGGTCTCGGCGATTTTCCGCGTACCAATTGGCGACTTTCAGGCCAAAGGTGATGGGCTCGGCGTGAATGCCGTGCGTGCGCCCGATCTCCGGCGTGTCCTTAAATTCCCATGCACGCCGTTCGAGCACTTCGCCAAAGGCGTCCAGATCCTCTTCGATTAACCGGGAAGCTTCACGAACGAGCAGCGCTTGTGCGGTATCCACCACATCGTTCGACGTGAGCCCGTAGTGCAGCCAGCGCGCCGCTTCTGGATCCGCCACCGACTCCTGCACCGCAATGGTGAACGCAATTACGTCGTGCTTAACTTTTGATTCAATCTCATTTATACGCGCCACATCTATGCGCGCGCGTTCACGCAACTTTGCCGCAGCTTCACGCGGAACGACGCCCGCTTCCGCTAGCGTCTCACTGGCCGCAAGCTCAACTTCCAGCCACTTCTGAAACCTGTTCTCTTCGCTCCAGACGCGGCCCATTTCCGCGCGCGTATACCGTCCAATCAATTTCACCCCTCCAAACTCCGCCTTGTCGCACGGGTCGAAGTGTTAATGCAAATATTCTTATCTTACTCGATTTTCGAATCCCTCGCGGCTCCGCATGAGAAATTCGCGGCAGATAGTAGTCGGATTCAAACTGTGCGCGCCCAGCATCTTCGCGATCCGCGTAAGCTGCTTCCTGTCTATAGGTTGGCAGAAACTTCTTCGCCGGGCGACATGAGCTTCCAGCAGCACAAATGCAAACGCGGTGGGGAAATAAGATGAAACTTACAGTTTCGTGGTCCAGCGTAAGGACTTCGAGCAAGACAAGAAGTTTTACGGCGAGTCGCTGGGCTTGAAGAAGACGTTTGAGATGGTACCGTGCATGATCTTTTTTTCCGGAGCCTTTCGCACCGCGAAGAATCGCGCTGAGGCATTAAAGCTCGAAGGGGCCCAGCGGGACGCGTTGCGATGCAACATGCAATGTGCCGTGAAAAGCGAATTCAGCGGCGCGGCGGCCGAGCGCTTCTTCGGCGGAAATGCGCGCGACGTCCGGATTATTGTTTTGCTCGGATAAGTGCGCAAGGACGAGGTGGCGTGCGTGCCCGTCGAATACTTCTGTATCCGCAAAAAATTCGCTGACCACCGCATTTGAAAGATGTCCGGTGCGGCTCATCACGCGTTGCTTGATATACCACGGGTACGGCCCGACCTTCAGCATTTCGAGGTCGTGATTGGATTCGAGGATCAGCAAGTCGGCTTCGCGCAGATAATGCTTCACCAGCTCGGGCATGTAGCCCAGGTCGGTAACGATCACAACTTTAGTTCCATTCGAGCGGAAGCAATACCCGACCGGATCCGCAGCGTCGTGAGGAATAGTGAAGGGCGTTATTTCGATGTCGCCAATTTCGAAAGGCGCGCCGCAGCGAACGTATTCAATGCGCTCGATTTTTCTTACCGGACCGTCCTCACACAATTTCAAAATTTCGCGATGGGTTAGCTCGGTCAAATAAGCGGGGCATTTCCACTCGCGCGCCATTTGGGCCATGGCGCTGGAATGATCGCTGTGCTCGTGGGTGATCAGGACGGCGTCCACATGCTCGGGCCGCGGGCGTCCCAGCGCTTCAAAGCGCCGCAACATTTCTTTGCGGCCTAAGCCGGCATCAACGAGGAGAGTAGTGTGGCCTGTCTCGAGCAACGTGCAGTTGCCCGTGCTTCCCGACGCCAGAATGGATACGCGGAACGAGATTGCTTCCCTCAGTCAGGTTCTGCGGCAGCGAGACGCGCAAGAACCCCGAAGATGATGGCAAACTGCGGAGTCCACGTCAACTGGCGCGACTCAGTCGATGAGTTAAAGGACAAGCTGGTCGCGGGTAAGTTGAAACCCGTTCAGATTGCCGACGACCGATGCGGCAATGCGGTCGGACTGAAAAAATTCCTGAGCCAGCCGTTGAACGTCCACCGCAGTAACTTCTTCGAGCATGGCGATCAGTTCCAGCGCGGTATAGTGCCGATCAAAATAAATGTGATAGCGAGCCAGACTGTTCATGCGCTGGCCAGTACCTTCCAGGGCCAGGAGCGTGGCCCCTTTCAGATGATCTTTCGCGCGCCGAAGCTCTTCTTCCGGGAGCGGCTCGTCCTTCATTCGGCGAAATTCCTCAAGCACCGAACGAATGAGCTGTGAAACAGTTTCCAAGGATGTTCCGGCGTAGACCGAAAGCACTCCCGCATCGCGATAAGAATTCATTTCGCTGAAAATCGCGTAAGCCAGCCCCTGGCGTTCGCGAATATTCTGAAATAGCCGCGAAGACATGCCGCCGCCGAGAACGTTACTCAGCACGGAGACAGCAAAACGGCGCTTGTCTGTCATAGGCAGCGCCGACACGCCCAGGCAAAGATGCACTTGTTCCAATTCATGCTTGGTGCGCACGGTGATGTGCGGGGCGGCGATCGGTGTGGGCTCAGGGGTCAACGGATTTCCAGCCGGGCGACTGGCAAAGCGTTCACCCACGAGATCGAGAAGCTGCGCGTGGGTTAAATGCCCCGCGGCAGTGATGACCATGTTGTTCGGGGAATATCGCTCGTGAAACCACGACCGCAGGGTATCGCGCGAAAAAGCTCCCACCGTTTCGGGCGTGCCGAGAATGGGTTTGCCAAGCGCATGCGGATACCAAAAATTCTGAGTGAACAGCTCGTGCACCAGATCTTCAGGATTGTCCTGGGTCATGCGAATTTCTTCCAGAATCACCGATTTCTCGCGCTCGATTTCGTCTTCTGCGAATTTCGGCTCCAGAACCATGTCCGCAATCACGTCGAACACTTTTGCCAAATGTTCGTCCAGAACACGCGTGTTAAAGCAGACCATTTCTTTGGCTGTAAACGCGTCCAGCATCCCGCCTACGCTATCAACTTCCCGCGCGATATCTTCGGCAGACCGCCGCGTGGTGCCCTTGAAAACCATGTGCTCGATAAAATGGGAAATGCCGTTTAATGCGGTTGGCTCGCGGCGCGAACCGGAGCGCAACCAGATTCCCACCGAAACCGAATGAACGTGCTCCATCGGTTCGGTGATAACTACCAGGCCGTTGGGAAAAACTTCTTTCTGAACTTTGTGTGGCGGCGTGTCGACTTGCACGGTGTTGGGCATATTTTTATCTATTCTGGCATGGCACGGACGAAAATGTAATGGCGCGAACCACAACGTTTCCACCCTAGTTGAAAAAAACGAGCAGAAATTTCTGTTACATCAATTTTTCATCGGGGGAAAGCTTGCCATATTCGCTGGAATAATGAAGCGGAACGTCCGCATACACCCCTTTATCGATGGAATAAACTTCGCAGGAAGAATACGGATGGGAATAAATATGAACGCTGGTCGAGCGCTGCCCAAAGTCCGGAAGATTCAATACTTGATGTACGGGCTCTTCGGGCTGCACTACCGCGGGATGCTCGGCATCCATATCGTAAGCATCTGATGGGATCAGGTGGCAAGTGGAATGCGCCTTGTCGCGCTGGTCGACGCGAAAATTCTGTACGCGCAGACGCCCGATAGGGGTAACCATCCAGCAATTCTGGTCGCGATGATTGTGAATGCGGCTCACCTGGCCGATATCCCAGCAGATTGCCATCACTTCAAAAAGATTGCATTTGTAAATCAAGTTTCGCGTGTAATGGCTCTTGGCGTAAAAAAGATAGGGAGTAAGAGTTTCCGCCTGAATAGCTTTCTGCGCGGTGAATTGAAATACGCGCGGAATGGAAAACTCCGGCTCGGGTATGGCGCAAAGTTGTTTTACCCATTGATCGATTGTTAGGGTTTCCATCCGGCACGCCTCCCACCACGAGGAAATCAAACACAAGAAACTGCGTTATTTCGACATTATAGCAACGCGTTCCGCTGAACGGCAGCGAAAAAGCGCGCTGAAGAGGTGCTATGATTAACTCAGAATGGCTTCAGAATCCCCAAGAAACGCTGTGAATCTGCTGGGAAAGCCGCTGGATGAGCTTCGAGAAGTTTTGCAGGGAATGGGCGAGCCAGCCTATCGCGGTGCGCAATTCTATCACGCACTCTATGCCGAACGCCGATTCGAGTTCGGCGGGATGACCAATCTTCCGGCCGCCTTGCGTGACCGCCTCGCGAGCGAAGCCGTTATTGAGTTGCCCAGAATTTTACGAATCTATCGCTCAAGCGATGGCACGGTACGGTACGTTCTTGGGCTGGGCGCGACCGATGCAGGCGCAAATGGAATTGTTAAGGCAGCGACAGTCGAAACGATATTCATGCCGGAGGAAGATCGGCAGACTATTTGTATTTCCACGCAAGCCGGATGCGCGGTGGACTGTCATTTTTGTCTAACAGCCACTCTCGGACTTATACGAAACCTCAGTGCCGGCGAAATTATCGGGCAGGTTTTGCTCGCGTTGGACCAAAACCGTGCGGTGCTGAAGCCGCAAACGAACGTCGTGCTGATGGGACAGGGCGAACCGCTGCTGAATTATGACGCAGTAATGGTCGCTCTTCGCATAATGCTTGACCCCAACGGCTTGGCGATCTCCCCGAAACATGTAACTCTTTCAACTAGCGGCATCGTTCCCGGCATTGAGAAGTTGGGCTTAGAAAAAATTCGGCCGAAGCTTGCGATTTCGCTCAACGCCTCATCGAACGAGCAGCGCGAAAAAATCATGCCAATCAATCGAAAATATCCGATCGAAAAACTGATCGAAACATGCGAACGATACCCGCTGCGGCCCTGGGAACATCTTACGTTTGAGTACGTTTTGCTCGGCGGGTTGAACGATTCGCTGGAGGACGCCCGGCGCGTTGCGAGGCTGCTGGCAAATCTGCGCGCTAAAGTGAATCTGATTCCCTGGAATCCCGGCGAGTTGCCGTTTGAAAAGCCGGATGCACCGCGGGTCGAAGAGTTTCGAAGAATTCTTACAGACAAAGGCCTGCGCGCTTTCGTACGCTTTTCACGTGGGCAGGATGTAATGGCTGCTTGCGGCCAACTTGCGCTGCTTGAATCTAACGGTGTGCCGGGCAAGACAATCTTGTCGCAAATTTCGCAAGCGGCTCTCTAAGTTCGATCTATTTCGGAATCGTCAGGGTGTCGCGACCTGCAATTATCGAATCCCAATCGCTGCGAGCATTCGTCCGGTAACCCGCTCGCGCCGATAACTAAAGAAAAGATCCGTACGGCAAGCAGTGCAAGACCCTGAGGAAGAAATATTGCGAGGCGGAATCCCAGCAGATTCTAGAATCGCTCGATTCGCCGCGATCAAATCGAGATGCGCTCGCGGTTCAGGAAGTTCGTGACCGGGCGGCCGCATGGTAAGCCACGGAAGCCAATTCGGGCCATTATCGCCGCGAGCGAGCGAATCAAAAGCGCCTTTGAACCATTCACGTGCTCCCGGAAACTTTGCAGCAAATTCTGCTGCGACTTCCGGGCCAACTTCATAGCAACACTGTCCGATGCCAGGTCCTAACGCCGCGATTACATCTTGCGGTCGCGTTCCAAATTCCATTTGCATACGCCCCAACGTCTTTTCAGCAATGCGTTGAGCCGTGCCACGCCATCCGGAATGAATCGCAGCAATTGCGCGGCGCTTTTTGTCTGCGAGCAGGATGGGGACGCAATCTGCCGTTTGCACAACTAACAAGCGGCCCGGTTCGTTTGTGATGAGAGCATCAGCGTTAGGCGCCTCCGCGGATGGCACTGAGTTTGCGGCGCTCACGACGTGAACGATGTCGGAATGAATTTGGCGCAGTGCGATTACGCGCATGTCGCCCGCTTTCAGCGCAGCGAAGAAAGTTTGGCGGTTTTTGAGAACGCGCTCGCGAGTATCCCAATCAGTGAAGCCAAGATTCAAAACATTTTCGGTGATTTTTCCACCGTCGCGGTTGGCTTCTAGTTCGCTTGCGCCTCTCGGCCGCGTGCTGAATCCATGAACGAGCCAGCTCAGTCGCGCGATCGGGGGCGCCGCCAGAATTTGCAAACCGCGCGCTCGACGCAAAATCCACGGATCAGTTTTCTTTCGCAGATTCCGCCTCGAAGGCTTTCGTTTGGCCGCTACAGGAGTCATATGTGTGATCGTCTCGCTTGCGAAGCACCCGAGGCAAATCAATTATAAGATAATCGTGGTTTCAGGCAGGGCTTGGATTGCCACAAAGGTCCATCTTCAGACGCGTGGCCTTTTGAAGGAAGGGTGGGTTGATAGTCGGACTTGGATTGGATATTGCGGAGATCGATAGGATCGAAGCGGCCATCACACGCCACGGCGCGCCTATCCTGGAACGCTTGTACACCGCAGCCGAAGCGGCGTATTGCGAAAGCCATCGTAATAAATTTGAGCGCTACGCCGGGCGTTTCGCGGCGAAAGAGGCTGCCATGAAAGCGCTGGGAACAGGCTGGCGGCGCGGCGTGCGGTGGCGCGATATTGAGATAATACGAGAACCCGGCGGAAAGCCTTCTATCGCGTTAAGAGGCGCGGCAAAGCGCATTGCGGACGGCCTGGGCGTGAAAAACATTTCCGTTACGATTACACATAGCGGAAATCTGGCGCTAGCAGAAGTTATTTTTGAAAACTAGCGGACGCTTTGGCTTCCGTCTCGTCTAAAAGCACTGACGTTTCACGCCATTCGTTGGCGGCCACCCGGCCGGGAATTCGAACCTTCAGATAATTTGCGGTCAACGCCGGGGTCCATGTGTCGTCGCCGCCAACCAAGGTGAGCGCGCGCAGAAGGCGACCGACCTGCGTACCGCGAAATTCAGATGATTTTTGACGTGCGAGTGCCCGCAACGCACGAGCGCGTTCGCGAATGACGGTCGCTTGAACCGTTTCTGCGAGTTTTGCTCCTTCTGTGCCGGGCCGCGCTGAAAAGGAGAACACGTGAAGGTAAGTAAACGGTAGCTGCTCTATCAACTCGAAAGTCGCCTTAAAATCTTCGTTCGTCTCGCCCGGAAAACCAACAATCACATCTGCACCAATGGCAGCATCCGGCGAGATTTGCCGAATTCGCTTTACACGCTCGGCATAATGTCCCGCTCGATACCAACGGTACATGGCTCGAAGAATGCGATCGGAACCCGATTGCAGCGGGACATGAAAGTGAGGCGCCAGGCGAGGCGACCCTGCAAGAAGCGAGATCAGTTCTTCGGTGACATCCTGCGGCTCGATGGAGCTGAGGCGCAGTTGCTCCAACTCAGTTTCGTTCAGTATGCGTTGGATAACATCGAATAGGCTCGCGCGCGACGTAAGGTCGCGTCCATACGCGCCAAGATTGATCCCGCTCAAAACAACTTCTCGCGAGCCAGCCGCGACCAACTTTTGCACTTCGGCCACTACTACGCCAGGCGACAGGCTGCGGCTGCGCCCTCGTACGAATGGAATCACGCAGTAGGAGCAGCGATTGTTGCAGCCATCTTGAATTTTCAGGACCGGCCGCGTGCGATCGCCCTCGCCAACTCCGACAGGCGCGACTTGCACGGAAGTCTGCGCGAAGATGTCGCCCGTTAATATTTTTGCGGGTCCGCGCGCAAGGGACATTTGTCCGGCGTCGAGCAGCGAGGTCGGCACGAAATCTCTCTGCGCGATGGGTGCTGAAAAAACTTGCTCGCCAGGTTGGACAACCAAACCAGCAGCAATTCTCGGGATCTCCGTCTGATGCGAATTCCCGATTACCCAGGTGACGCCTTCCAGCCCTGCGATTTCGTCCGGAGCGCGTTGCGCGTAACAACCTGTGACGATAATCCGTGCAGCGGGATTCGCGCGATGAATCTTGCCCACAGCGTCTCGCGTCTGGGAATCCGCAGCGGCAGTTACCGTACATGTGTTGAGCACCACGAAGTCAGCAGACAATTGATCGTCAGTAAGATGAAACCCGCTCGCAAGCAAGCCGTGACGCAGCGCCGCGGCGTCCGCCTCAGTCGCGCGACATCCAAAGTTTTCGATGGAAAATTTGCCCATGCGTGGAGCGCTTCTGCAATTCAAAATGCCGAACGAAATTATAGCAGTCTTTAGGTTTGCGCTGAATTTACGAAGGAAGGATTCACCGAACAACGCGATGCGCGAGGTCTAAGGTTCGACGCCCCGGCGCTGATAACACAGCAGAATCAAATCCGCGCGCCGGCGCACTCCAAATTTTGCCAGCAGATTGGAAACGTGGAACTTCACGGTGCGTTCTGAGATATGCAACCGATCACCCACTTCCTTGTTCGCCAGGTTCTCCAGCAGCGCGCTGAGGACTTCCTGTTCCCGACGGCTTAGCTCGGTGGGCGAATTCCCGCGCAGGCGGCGCCCCTGCGTAGAATTCAAAATCGAATCAACGAAACGCGAAAGAACGGTACGAGGTACCCAGAAACCGCCGGAAGCCACCAGCGGCAGCGCGCGGGGAAGCTGTTCTCGCGCTTCTTCATAATTCAAAATTCCCTTTACACCCTGGCGAAGCAGAGTGTGGCTCTCGGCTTCCTTCAGGTTATCCCCCACCACGAGCAGGCGAGCCGTAGTGTTGTGATCGAGAATATTCGCCAGCAGCGCGCCTGTTGCTTGGCGTGCCGCATGAGCATCGATCACATATACGGCCGCACGAGGAACTTCAAGATTACGAAGATCGGGCGCCAGCATGGAATCAAGCTGACGTGACACAATCTGACAGCCTGAAGGCGCCAGCACGCGGCGAAACTCCTCAAGCACCATCGGATGGGGCGAGAGAAGGCAGACCTTCAAACTCATCTTGGGGGAACCTTTGGCCATCGTAGGGTAGGCTAACGGAATTGAACGGCAGGGGCAAGACGGACAGACCGGGTGATTTCATACCAGATACGGGGTAATCAATACGACTCAAGACAACTCAGATTACTTAACAAGGCGGGGCATCCATCAAAAGCGCAGAAGTGTCCTGCGGCGTATCTTTTAGGGGCGATCGAATAGTCAGATTTAATCGAGCAACGAGGACTCGTCGATCTCTGCGAGATCCGAAACAGATGCATCAGACTTGCGTAACGGGCGTTTAGCGGGAAGACCGGCCTGTCGAACTTTATAGAGCAGAGCGCGGTAGCTGATTTTCAAAACCTCGGCAGCCTTACGCCGATTCCAGTGGTTCGCCTGCAACACTTTAAGAATGACATCGTGTTCCATGCGCCGCGTCACCTGCTGCGCGATACGCTTCAAGGGAATGTTGCCCTCTTCATTTAATTCAAACGCAAAGCTCAAGGGCTTTTTTTCCTGCTGATGGCGATCGGAGTGAAACGCCTCTTCCGATCCCAGGATAACGTAGCGCGCCATGCAATTTTCCAGCTCGCGAATATTACCGGGCCAATCGCGCTGATCCAGGATTTGAAGAACATCCTTGGAGACCGGGCCGGCTTCGCGTTTGAATCGCCGATTGAATTGCTCGCGCAAATATTCAACCAAGTAGGGAATGTCCTCGCGGCGATCGCGAAGACTCGGAAGTGTTAGCGTGATTACGTTGATGCGATAGAAAAGATCCGCGCGAAACCCCCCGCTTTCAATTTCTTTAGCCAGCACGCGGTTAGTAGCGCAGATGACGCGCGCATCCATGCGCCGTTCTTCATGATCGCCGATGCGCGTGAAGTGCCCGTCCTGCAGGACGTGCAATAACTTAGCCTGAAGACTGGCGTCGAGTTCAGCGATTTCGTCCAGGAAGAGTGTGCCACCCTGCGCCATTTCCATGCGGCCCGGCTTCGCCGCGTTCGCGCCGGTAAAGGCACCCTTCTGGAATCCGAATAGCTCGCTTTCCAGCAAAGTACCCGGAATCGCAGGGCAATTGACTTTTACAAAAGGTCCTTCGTGCCATGGGGAGCGTTCATGGATGAATCTCGCCAGTACTTCTTTGCCCGTGCCGCTTTCGCCCAGGACAAGGATCGGAACATTCAAGCCCGCAGCGCGATAAACCTTCTGCCTAACGGCCTGCATTGCCTCCGATGGCCCGAAATACACGTGTTCCGGTGGCAATTCAACAGGGTGATTTTGGAGTAAAGCTCTTGCTTCCGCGGTGGATGCCATGAACGCCTAGCTAACTGGTTTGAACTAGATGGGTATCTGCCCTACAACTGCTTTGCACATAAAACGCCAAACGCCGCCAGCGAGAGGGTTCTGGCTGAAAATATGATAGCGCTACCTTGAGAACTCAATCAACCTGTTTTCTATATCTTGCTGGCGAAATTGAAGAGAACACGAGCGCGGCGAGTGACCGCGTCATAGTACTCCACCCCATCGAAAGTTAGAAAAACCTGGGCACTTTCGGGAAGGCCATTTCCCAATTCGTTCCCTTGAAGTTCAGCCGCAGTTTTTTGCACAGATGGGACGCCCGGAGCGGAAGACCGCGTAACGTTGGGGGAATAAATATTACAACTCATTAATAAATCGCGTCGATCACGATAGCGGGATTACTGGGCGATCGCTCAGCTAGCGCTGTGGAAAAATCAAAGCTTCCAGCATGTCGGCGCGCGCTTTTTGGTCGGAAGCAAACAATTGAAGCAGGTCAGTTACGGATATCATTCCGCGATAGCCTTTTTGATTATCGAGCACGACCAAATGATAGATGCCGTGCTGTTCCATCAATCGCAGGCAGTCTTCCAACGAAGTTTCGGGCGTTGCGCTCACTAACTGGCGCGTCATAATTTCGGAGACGCGCATCCAGGCCGGACATTTATTTTCAGCGGCGACTTTGTCAGATACATCGCTTTGCGAGATCACGCCGAGTAGAACGCCCTGTTTATCGCAAACTCCCACGGCGCGGACCTGCCGCTCGCGCAGGTAACGAGCGGCGTCGTAAACCGTGGTTTCCTCCGAAATAAAATAAACTTCTCGACGCGAAGCAATCAGATCCGCTACTTTCATAGGTTCTCCGTTCGCCGATTTCGCACGCCTGCCACGCGATGCAGCCTTGCCGAGCCTAACTCCGACTCCCACCCAATTGCAAGATGCGGGCCAAATCAAGTGGTCACCGCGGATTCCGTGTAGGTGAAACACTAGGGTAGAAGGAAAGCGGCCCAGGCGGGAGAAAAAAATGTGGTGGAAGCAGCCGCACGCCGGTGCAGGCCGCTTCCACCAAACTTCAGAAAACTTGTGATGTTAGTTGGGAGATGCTTCGCCGCGAATAATATCGTATCGCTCGATCACTGCAGCAACTCCGATAGATTCGCGCTGATCGTCTTTTTGTTTATCGACTCGAACCACGCGGCCATGAGCCCGAACGAAGACTTCCGTTCCGCGCGTAATTTCCGCCGGCAGTGTAAGCGTGAAATCCACTTCAGTTCCGGGAGCGAGATCTTTTTCCATAATGAAGTAAACGCCACGGGTTGAAATGTCCCGGGTCTGGCCGTCGTGCGCCCCAGGCTCCCGATTGATGGGAAGGCGTACACTAACCGGCAGGGAAAGATCGTACCGTCGTGCCATGCGGCGTTCCGTCATCCCTGGTGCTCCGCTAAGAGTATTTTGAAGTTCACATCAACCCCCGTCGTCAGAGTAGCAATCCCTATTCCAAAGTGCACTAAGTGTTTAGCTTTGAATGTCTCCGCCAAGAACCTAAGGATTTCATCAAAGCCAGCCTAGCCAAAAAATGGCGCTCGAAGCAAACCCTTTGAAAACAGTAACTACGATTTCCAAGATCCCAGCTGGGGGTGAGATCTCGGTTGGGTTTTCCATATTCGGAATTTACGAAACGCCGTGTCGGAGCGGAATACTAGACCAAATCAGCAGGACGGTGGAAGACCTATTTCTTTGAATGTGCCCTACATATGCAACAGTTTGCCTAGCACTGGAACGTAATAGGACTACGAAATTTTAGCCCTCTGCAGTACTACCAGCGCTATTTCCGAAGAAATCCCTTGAGATTCGGTGCACAGTCGCTAGCAAACGACGATGCGAAGAGTGCGAGCCTTGAAAATCTCAAACAGAGAAAATGATCGTTGACTAAGACCCGCGAATCGCCGGTGCGCCTTCTTTTGCCTCGGCTTCTTTCGCAGCAGCTTCGCGAGCGGCCTTCGCCGCCGCGGAACGCGCTCCGCGTCCGGAATCCAAATTGAATTGGCGCATTTTGTAGAGCAAAGCTTTGTAGCTGATGCCCAACATTTTTGCGGCATCTTTGCGGCACCAATTCGTTTTCTCAAGCGCATCTGCGATCGCTTCCATTTCGGCTTCGTCTTTCAAACCGCGCACGAGCGCTTTCAATCCCTGTTCCTTGGGCGCTGGAGCTGCGTCTCGCGGAATCAGACGCTGCTGTTGCCCGGTCATTTCCAGCAGTTCACGGAAGCTGCCTTCGTCATCCTCCAGAATCACGTAACGTTTCACGAAATTTTCCAGCTCCCGCAAGTTGCCCGGCCACGGGTAGCGCAGGGCGGCTTCGATCAAATGCTTGGAAGGATCGGGAGCGGCCTTCTGATATTTTTCGCTGTACTTCACCAGGAAATGGCGGAACAGCAGCGGTATTTCCGTGGTGCGTTCTCGCAGCGGCGGAATATGAATGGAGAGAACGTTCAAACGGTAATACAGGTCTTCACGAAAGCGGCCCGAGCGCATGGCTTCTTTCACGTCCATGTTAGTAGCCGCGAGCACTCGCACATCCACATTCACCACCGCGCGTGCGCCGAGCCGGGAATATTGACCGTCCTGCAGAACGTGCAGAAGCTTGGCCTGAAGATGCGGACTCATCTCTGCGATTTCGTCGAGAAAGATTGTCCCTTTATTGGCCAGCTCAAATTTGCCCGGCTTGGAACGGACCGCGCCGGTGAAAGCGCCTTGTTCGTAACCGAAAAGCTCTGATTCCAGCAATTCCCCGGGAAGTGCCGCGCAATTCACTTTTACAAACGCCTGCACGCGCCGCGTGGAGCGGAGATGAATCATCCGCGCCACTACCTCTTTTCCGACTCCGCTCTCTCCGCTGATGAATACAGGCACGTCCACCGGAGCGATCTGCAAAATCTGCTGGCGAATCTTCAGCATTTGCGGGCTGGCTGCCAGGAAAGAAAGATCTTCGGTGAGCGCTTCGCAATATTCGCGCAACGCCTTGTTCTCTGAACGCAGCTGTTGCTTCTGGCGGCACTTCAAAAACGCCGCGTCGAGTTCCGGTTTCTCAAATGGCTTGGTCAAATAATCGAGAGCGCCTAAGCGGATCGCCTCGACCACCGTGGTTACTTCGTTCGAGCAGGAAAGCATGATCACGTTCAGAGTGCGGTCAATTTGCATCAATTGACGCAAAGTCTCGAGTCCATCAATTTCTGGCATCAGTACGTCCAGGATAATGAAATGGGGACGTAAGCCCGCGCCGACTTTCTCCAGCGCTTCCTTGCCGCCCGGAACGGTTTCCACGTCGTAACCATCCACTTCCAAAAGCGTCTGAAGATACTTTCGAATACTCGGTTCGTCGTCCACTACCAGAATTTTTTCTTTTTCAGCCATCGTATGTCCCTGGGAACGAACTAGTCCGTTCCAATAAATCAATGTTTCGGGTTACTCGGTGTTAATAGGAAGCAAAAAGGAAAATGAGCTTCCACTTCCCAGCACGCTATCAACCCACACTTTTCCGCGGTGGGCTTGAATCAAACGCTTTGTAATTGCCAGACCTAGGCCCATTCCTGAAGACGACGGATCAACGCGCACGAATTCCTCGAAAATTTCCTGATGAAATTCCGCGGCGATTCCTCCGCCTGTATCCGCTACTGATATTAAAACGCTGTTAGCGCGCATGCCGCTGTCACGCCTTCGATCGGTGGAAGGGGACGCTTCTGAGACTCGGCGCTCCCAAAAATGCGGCTCTGCAACCAAAGTAACCGACCCTTCCGGCGGCGTATGCTTCAGAGCGTTATCCAAAAGGTTGGCAACGCATTGCTGCACTTTTTGGTAATCGAATTTAAACGAGGGCAAGTCCGGATGGATTCTTATGTCCAGATGCACCTTCGCGCGCTGAAACCCGTCTTGCCAGCGGCAGGTAAGGTCATTGATACAATCGCGCAAATCGTTTTCGCGTAACTGCAATACCAGTTTGCCGCTTTCCAGCGCTGAATAATTCAGGAACATGGAAACCAGGCGCACCAAACGGTCGCAGCTTTCTTTCGATTCCTGCAGCATGTCGCGCTGGCGATCGGTAAGTTTTCCCAGGGAACCCGATAGCAAAAGATCGTAATAGCCTTTCATAACCGCCAGAGGAGTTTTCAACTCATGTGCAGCCGACGCCAGAAAAACTGTTTTCTGCCGGTTCACTTCCTGAAGCCGCAAATAGGCCGCGAGAAGATTACGATAGGTAATCTCGCGCTCTTGCATCAACTCCTGCACCGTCTGCCGCATCTCTGCTTCGTTGGCTAGCGATTGCGGCGCGGTCGGTTCCACGTAGACTACAAGCCAGTCCGGTTCCGGGAGCCATCGAACTCTGGCGCGGCTCTTCCCAGTCGACGAATCGACTTGAAGATTCACTTCCTGTTCGCCACCTTCCAGCTGGTCAACGATGCCTTTGCGATCGGCATGCAGAATATCTCTGAAGAGATTCAACTCCGTCCTGGATGATGCTCCGTTCGAGCTGAGTTGATCCTGGGCATGCAAGTTGGTAAACAAAATTCGGCCCGCTCGGTCCGCGACCACCAATGGGCGGTCAAAGGCGTCTAACAGACTTGCCACCAGGTGAAAAACCTGTTGCCCGGTAGCTTGCGGGTCCGCTATGAGACTATTCGTCAAATTCCCCTCCCTTGGGGGACGTGTCGCAGGGGCGAAGACACCATTCTTGAGTTTTCGCGACGGGCGAAGGGAACCGCGCTCAAGGAGACTCATGCTCGCAAAGCCTCGGAATGGAGTCAATGGTAAATACGTCCTAGTTTGCGCTAGGCGATTGCATAAAATTGGAAAACTACTGGAGTATATTTGCCCAATTGACTTGGGGTCAGAGCGTTCCCTTATTTCACGCGCCCGTAATCTGCTGATAATGTGTTATTTAAGTTTTGGCTTACCGACTGCAGCAAGTTGCCTTCAAATTGCGTACTAGTGTGAGTACTAAAACTGGAGTACTAATGGGCGTTTCGGAAAACGTTCTTCACCACAAAGTAAGCATGACCCCGCTCTATGAAGAGCGCCGGCGCTTCCAGCGCATCCATCTCCAGGTCCCTATGTTTATTCGCGGGCGAGATGCTCACGATGAGCAATTTCTAGAGCTTGCTAAGACTTTAGATATCAGCGGTTTAGGTGCTTTCCTAACTTGTCCTCGCTCTTTAGCTTTGAACGAAATCATCACTCTGACGATTCCGGCTCCGTCAATTACCTCTACCGGTTTAGTTCCCGCAGGCATGGCTCCGATCCAAGCGCGTGTGAAAAGGCAGCAGCAAGCAGGCGATGTTTACCTCGTCGGCGTCGAATTTCTGAAGCCGATTGGATAAAGATTTTCCGCCAGGTTTTTCCACAGCACGCCCCTTTTTCAACAACCCTCAGGGGGATGTTATGACTCGCCGTTGCCGTAAAGTGGAATCCATTTACACGCTCGTGCGGCCTACGCCCTCAATTCGCCATTGACGTCCTGCGGAAACCGTGTAATTTTCGTTCTGGCAGCAACTTACATGTCTTTTATAGCTCGTCATTCTTTTTAGAGATTGGACTGTCCCTTGCTGTAAGTCCTCTGCCCCCGCAGTGGCCCCTTAGTTAGGGAAGCTAGACCTTTTCCGGAACCCATTGATGCCCCAGCCCGAACCCTTGGCTCCACAGCCGTCTGCGGAAGACTCGTATCTAGAGGTCCTCGCCGAGACCCTGGAAGGTCTTGAGGACTCCGCTCGCGGTCAATTTTTACGCCAATTTTTTCGCACCATCGCGCGCATCGATCTTTCCGACGCGCTGGCTAACGAGTATTGGGAACGAATTTTAATTCGTCGCCGCGAACTCGCCGAGAGCATTGGGAAAAAGATTTCGTTGAAGACAGCGATGGTTGACGTCTTGGCTTCCACGAACTTCTTGCGCGTTCCTATCCTGATGGAGTACGAAGAATTCAAGAAACTTCAAATCAACGCGGCCACCGACCCGCTAACCGGCCTGTACAATCGCCGTCTCTTCGACGAATACTGCGATAAAGAACTGAATCGCGCGAAACGTTACGGGCACCAGCTCGCGGTTGTCATCCTCGACGTTCACAAACTCAAAGAAGTGAATGACCGGCACGGCCATTTGCAGGGCGACCAGATATTGCAGCTCGCCGCAGCCACTCTGCGGAAAACATTGCGCGCGTCAGACTTCGCTTTCCGCATCGGTGGAGATGAATTCGCGCTGCTTTTGCCTCAGACAGATACAGAACAGGCCAACACGCTTTGCCGCCGCGTTCGCACGCAATATGAAGGCGACATTCACTCTCTGAAATTGGATCCTAGCGTGACTCTGGACTTCGGTATCGCTGTGCTACCAGTGGATGGCGAACAGAAAAGCGAATTGATGGGTACCGCGGATGAGCGGCTCTACCTGCTGAAAAATGCCGGACGCATCGCGTCGCCTTTGACCCCGCCAACATCTACTCCAGCGCCAGAAAGCGTCCGCGATGATCGTTCGTGGAGAGGCCAGGAAAGTAGCGAGACACGTGAAGTTCCGTCTTCGACCGGTTCGGCACCCTCGCATGGTGCTTCTGTTCGGTCGGAACATGCAGATCGTCCTGTTGAACCTAAGCCGCAATCAGCGGGATCCAGTTCCGGGCGACCGGCGAAGCCCACTCCAATTTCCACTTCGCCATTGCGCGACGAAAAGCGCAAATGGGAGCGCGTATCGCTCGTCGGAACGAAAGCATACGCCATGCTCAGCGAAACAGATAAGCGGACGGCCACGGTAATTGACTTAAGCTACGGTGGCGTCGCATTAGTTCTGGAAAAAGGTGGGGAGCTGCCGAATCAGTTCAGCGCAGTCCTCCATGTCCCCATTTTGCCGCCCGTGCGCGTTATCCTCCGCCAGGCTTACATACAACGCCTGGATGGCGATCGCATCCGTGCCGGATGTTCTTTCGTTTCTTAAGAAATCAGAAGGGTTTCCGCCGCATCCGCTTCCGCTCCTGAAGCATCTAACCCTCGTTGCAATTCAGCATAGATGCAATATAATTGAAGTTTCCCGCTGACCTAGCGACGCAACCCTGTGTTTCGTCCTAATTGGTTGCGCAGACCGGTCAGTAATAGGAGCGTTCCATGAAAGAAGGAATCCATCCCGATTATCATGCTGTAAAGGTGCATTGCGCCTGCGGCAATACGTTCGACACGCGCTCCACGATCAAGGGCAACATGATCCGCGTGGAAATTTGCTCGAACTGCCATCCATTCTTCACCGGCAAGCAAAAACTGATCGACACCGCCGGCCGCGTGGAGCGGTTCCAGAAAAAGTATGCGGACAAAGCCGCTGCCCTAAAAAAGTAGCGTTACTTTTTCTCCGGCTCGAAAATCAAAAGCCCTCGGACGAAAGTTTCGAGGGCTTTTTTTCGCCAGAGTGAATTGACAGCGGTGCGGTGTACAATGCTCGCAGAAAATGGCCACGCAATTATTTCCATCATCGGAACCGCCGATTGGATCGCAGGTGGAAACCGCAGCCCCCCGGGTAACCTTACGAAACTACTTTGCGCACCCATTTGATTCGGCGATTGCGGCTGCGCGAACCTGCTATTCGACGCACTTGATCGGCCCCGAGGAAATCACCGACAAGCAGCGCGTAAATATCGGCTCCGCCACTTACTACGGCGGCCACCACACCGTATTCCAGCATGCCCATTTCGAGTTTGGCTTGGAAAATATTAGCCGGCAGTTTGTTTGGTCTTTCCTTCACGCGCATCCTTTTTACAACTCAGAGCAACAAAGCCAGCGCTACGTGCGTCTGGATCGCCCCCAGGCCTACGTGCCCGCTGAAAGTGCAAATTTTGGCCCGGCCGAGCGCGCGATTTACGAGAAAGCCGTCGTGCGCGCATGGGATTCTTACCGCGAACTTACACGCGTGCTGCAGCCCTCCGCCCGCGGAATTCTTGCCGATATCTGGCACGTCAGTCCCATGTCGCATCCTAAGCGCGTGCAAAAAGTGGATCGGCAAGCGGAGAAACGTGCAATCGAAGTCGCGCGTTACGTTTTGCCGGTGGCCGCTTTCACCACCATGGTGCACACACTCTCAGGAATCGTTCTGCACCGGCTGTGGCGCATGTATGCCGCGAGCGATACGCCGTCTGAAGCGCGCCAGGTGATTGGAGAGATGGTCGCGCGTGTTCGTGAAGTGGACCCGCAATTCTTCGATCGCTTCGATAACGCGCCTATGAATGAACCACCGGAGTGGCACCAACCCAAGCGTGATGGCGAGGCATTCGCGCGCGAATTTGACGGAAAACTGGCGGGACTCACTTCCAGCCTCCTCGATTATCCGTCGCACGCAATTCCGGTGATGGCCGATGCCTACCGAGCTGTGATGGGCTTGACCGTCGCCGAATGTCCCGACGCGGAAGCCCTGGACCGCATGCTGAATCCGGCGCGCAATCCGTATCGCCGCGAAACGCTCGATATCGGTGTGCATGCCCCCATGATGCGTGCGTTGCAACATGCCCATTTCACCTTCGCGAAAAAGATTAGCCACACCGCCGACAGCCAGGACCAGCGCCACCGCATGGTCCCTGGTTCGCGACCGCTGCTCACCCTGGCGGATACTCGCTTGCCCGATTACATCGCGCCCGTGTTGATACGCGATAATCCGCGCGCCATGGAAATCTACGAGCGCGCCATGGAAGACGCGTGGACCGCGAAAAACGAATTACTCGACCGTGGTATCCCGCTGGAATTCGCGCTGTACTTATTGCCCAACGCCAAGGCTATTCGCCTGGTAGAAACTGGATCGCTTTTGCATTTGCTCCACAAATGGACTATGCGTACTTGCTTCAACGCCCAGGAAGAAATTTATCAGGCGTCGATTGAAGAAGTGGAACAAGTTCGCAGGGTTCTCCCCGAGCTTACCCGATATATCGGCCCGCCCTGCCATCTTCGCGCCGGCATTTCCACTCCGATCTGCACGGAAGGCTCGCACTTCTGCGGCGTGAAAGTCTGGCTCGATTTTCCCAACATCCAGCGTCGCATATGACGCGCCGTGGCAGTCTGGCGTATTACCTCACCGCCTGGATCTGCGGATGCTTTTTCATGACCCTCGCTGTTTGGACCCGCGATCTCTTCGGAGCTTCGTCCAACGACGCATTCTCCTCACACTCTGTTTTCGGCCTGATCTTCTTTTATTTTTATGGCCTGGTTTGCGGCGCGCTTGCCGCTTTACTCGGTGCATTCCTCTTGAGGCGCGTGATGGGAGCCCTCAAGTGTCTCACCGCGAGCCACTGGGCCGCAGCCGGAGCGATACTAGCTCCCGTTCTCATCGCGATTCTAGGAACCTTGGGAAAGCGTATAGGCACGGAAGGCCAAGGTGGGCTGCGCGTGTTGAGACTTATTACCTACGGCCCCATGACTGTCTTCGAGACAGGATGGTGGCTCCCCATCCCCGCAGGAGCAGCCACCGCGTACTTGCTGTGCCGCGTGCAGAGGGCCTTCGCCCCGCAAAAATCCGAGCAGAATTAAATCTCTGCCAGAATGTCCAGTTTACGTACAGATCTAGCGTTTGAGGATGCGCGTAGAGTTCGGTGAGACGAGTTCGTAGCGAATACTTCGCCAGCGGATGCGCTTGCTAAGCAACGAAATTACAAAATTCCACGCGAACAGGAACGGAACAACCGGTGCAAGAAAAACGCAAGCCACGCTTGTTTCCTGCAACTTCCCTTTCCACTCTGGAATCGCTTCGTTGATCGCTACGATCCGCAGCGCTCCTTTCATCGCTGCAAGCAACGGCACCGCGAGCGCCACCAGCACGAGTTGGCCCCACGGATCTCCATCCACAATGCAATAGAGAATCACAAATGCCGCATACAGCATGGTAAGTGCATAGGCCAGGTTCATAAGGCCTCCAACCAACCATCTGCGATGCGAGTACACCCTCGTTATTAACATCTGCCTGTTCGTGAACTCGAAAAGCTCAGACCAGGTCCACGGATGCAACGTGGCCGCGAAACATTCAGAACAAAAAACGATCGGTCTGTTCGCCTGCTGCAGAGCTGACGTTAATGCAAAGTCGTCGCTCACCGCGCCTTTCCATGCTTCCAACACTTGCACGTCGTCGAAGGTCTTGCGCCGGATTGCCGTGGCGCCTCCCCAACAGAAGTTATCGCTGGGATTTCCTAGCAGCGTCGCCACCGATGCGTTCCACGCAGATGCCATCGCGCTCGCCAGAGAGCTGTCTCCCGTACCGCCTGGAAAAATCCAACGATAACCGGTAGTCGCTCCGATCTGTACATCTTGAAGAGGCGCAATCAACTTCGTTAGCCATCCTCGTGAAAGACGGACATCTGAGTCCGTGAAAACGAGCACTTCAAATTTTTCCGGCAAGGCCTCCACCGTTCGCTGGAGGTTGAACACTTTCTCGCCACAATCTTCGGGAGGCCCGGCAATCAGGATATGCACCGGCCGTTGGCTCGCGGCTTTCACCCGTTCGATAATTTTCACCGCCGGATCCAAGCTTGTCGCTAACGCAAAATAAATTTCATAGTTCGGATAATCGAAACGCGTGAGCGCCAGAAGATTTTCTTCCAGGCCGCGCTCGCTTCCCTTGCACGGACAAATCAAAGCCGCTTGCGGAGTGTAAAATCCGGCGTGTGAGGTCAGCCGCTGCCTCACCATGGTTACCCAGGCGAAGCCCTTCCACAGGGAATATATCCCTAAGGCGACCTGCAAAATTACGACAACGTAGAAAACTCCCAGCACAGCGCGAGAATAGCAAAAATATGCTGCCAGCCGTGTGACTTCGCAGATTGACTTGTTCGAATCCGCAACGATAAAATCGGCTCACCCTCGGAGCAGTCCCACGGCCGACATCTCAAACGGGAGGTTCCTCATGTCCGCTTCTGCACAACCTATAAACGAAGCGAAACTTCACGAATTCATGATGAAAGCCGTGGGAGAAATGGGAGCGGCCATGAACGCAGCTCTCATTCTCGTCGGCGACAAACTCGGAATTTACAAAGCAATGGCCGGTTCGGGGCCGATGACTTCGGAAGAAATCGCCGCCAAGACAAAAACGCACGAGCGGTACGTGCGCGAATGGCTCGCAGCGCAAAGCGCCGGCGGCTTCATCACTTACGACCCCGCAACAAAACGCTACACGCTGCCGCCCGAGCAGGCGCTCGCCCTAGCGGACGAAAACAGTCCTGTTTTTCTTCCAGGCTTTTTCGAAATCGTATCCGCCTGTGTGAAGGACGAGCCTAAAGTTACCGAAGCTTTTCGTACAGGCAAAGGACTGGGCTGGCACGAACACGACCACTGCCTGTTCGCCGGCACCGAGCGTTTCTTCCGGCCGAATTATCGCGCCCATTTGATTAGCGAATGGATCCCCGCGCTCGGCGATGTGGAAATCAAATTAAAAGCTGGCGCAAATGTGGCAGACGTCGGATGCGGCCTTGGCACTTCTACAATATTGATGGCGCAGGCCTATCCGAAATCCACTTTCATTGGGTTCGATTACCATCCTGCGTCGATCCAGATGGCACGCGAAGCTGCCGCAAAAGCCGGCGTTTCGGACCGCGTTAAATTCGAAGTTGCCTCCGCAAAAGAATTTCCCGGCAAAGGCTATCAGCTCGTTGCGTTTTTCGATTGCCTGCACGACATGGGCGATCCCCAAGGCGCTGCACGCCACGTGCGCAACACTCTTGATCCCGGCGGCGCGTGGATGATCGTCGAGCCCTTCGCTAACGACAAGCTGGAAGATAATTTGAATCCCATCGGCCGCGTCTTCTACGCCGCTTCCACTATGCTCTGCACTCCAGCTTCTCTTTCACAAGAGGTCGGACTCGGTTTGGGAGCGCAAGCGGGCGAGGCGCGTCTGTCAAAAATCCTGAAGAATGCTGGATTCACGCACGTGCGACGCGCAGCGGAGACGCCATTCAATATTGTGCTGGAAGCGCGGCCCTAGCTCTCGGTCGCAATTAATTCCCGCGGCGGCGGGCGAAGACCTTATGCAGAACGCGGTCGGCAGCCGTATTTAGTTCGAGCTGAAATTTCCCCGCCGCGCGCCGGGCCTGATCCATCAGCGACGGATCGAGCAGAAGCGCGGTGCGATCGACGAACGGCCCGGAGGCGACAGCGCGAGTCGTTCGTCCAGCTTGTCGCCGCGGTTCTCGCTGCGTGAGCGTCTCGTATAGTTCCAAATCGTGCCAGAATTCCTGGGCGTCTTCATCGGTCCAAAGTAGCGCCTGCCCCAGCGCCACAAAAAACTCTTCGCGAAAAAGATCGAGCAATGGAATAGCAAGATCCAGACTGGATTTCTTTGCCGGTTTGACCTTTGCTCCCTTGCGACCCTTCTTGGTCTTTTTGGTTTTTCTGGTGGCACGTTTCGGTTCGCGAACATTGACGCGCACTTTCAATCGCGCCGGTAAAACATCTGCGGTACGCAGTACCATGGCGAGAATCGCTTCCCGGCGAATCGTTTCGAGTTGTTCGTAGTAATGCGCAGGCTGGTCCGCTCGTCCTGGCCGGCGGTTTTCAGCCGCGTACATATCCAGGAAGCGCGGAACCATCTCGTTATGGTCGAGTGTGGCCAGCAAAAGCGTCGCGGCTTCCCGCGCGCGCACCACAAGTTCTCTTGGGCGGTAGGGCATTCGGAAGTTTCTAGCTGTACGCGATTGCGCTTCGCGCCGCAATAGGAAACCCGTGTTGTGCGCTAAAAAGAAAAGGCCCGGGAATTTCTTCCCGGGCCTCAGGGGGCTGCCTCTTATCCAAAGTTTCTAACTTCGGTTTTAGTGGATCGGACCTGCTGGACCAATCGCCGGCAACTCATCGCCACCGGTAATAGGCCGCACAGGCTTTTTCTCGAACTTGCCAAGCGCAATTTCCAGCGCCTGCTCCGCGGTGCGGACGAAGTGAATCTTCACATCGCCCAACATCTCGGGCGGCAAATCTTCCAGCACGTTCGGTTCGTTCTCCGACGGAAGAATTACTTCGCGGATGCCTGCGCGCTTCGCGCCCAGCACCTTCTCTTTAATTCCCCCCACCGGAAGGACGATACCGGAGAGCGAAATTTCTCCCGTCATCGCCACACGCGGCCGAATCGCTCGTCCAGTCAACAGGCTGACAAGCGCCGTGACCATCGCCACACCTGCTGACGGGCCGTCCTTCGGAATCGCGCCCGAAGGAACGTGCACGTGCAAGTCGAGCTTGCGGAAGAAATCCGGATCGATGCCGTAACGTTCTGAATTAGATCGAACCCAACTCAGCGCTGCTCGCATCGATTCCTGCATCACCTCGCCCAGGTGCCCGGTCATGGTGAACTGCTTCCCACCCCGAGCCTTGCTGGCTTCGATGAATACAATGTCGCCGCCCACCGGAGTCCAGACCAAGCCCACCGAAACTCCCGGTTTCGTTACGCGCTCTTCCACTTCCTTCTCTATTCTGACTTTCTGTATTCCGAGCGCTTCGCGAACCACTTCCGGGGTAACGATGTGCTTTTCGGTCTTGCCTTCGGCGATGCGCCGGGCTTGCTTGCGCACGAGCGTTGCAATTTCGCGCTCGAGGTTTCGCACGCCGGCTTCGCGCGTGTAGTGAGCGATCAAGTCCTGAATGGCTTCGTCTGTAAACTCAATCTGCTCCCCCAACACGATGCCGTGTTCTTTAGTCTGCCGCGGAATCAGGAAGCGCTTTGCGATCCCGATCTTCTCTTCTTCCGTGTATCCCGCGAGTTCGATGATTTCCATGCGGTCCCGCAGCGGTTCTGGTATCGGATCCATCCAGTTGGCTGTGGCCACAAAGAGAACTTTCGATAGATCGAATGGCACGTCCAGGTAGTGGTCGCGGAACGAAGAATTCTGCTCCGGATCGAGTACTTCCATCAACGCCGCCGAAGGATCGCCGCGGAAATCGCGTCCGAGCTTATCGACTTCGTCCAGCATGAACACCGGGTCCATGGTCTCGGCTCGGCGAATTCCCTGGATAATTTGCCCAGGCAGAGCGCCGATGTATGTACGCCGGTGCCCGCGGATTTCAGCTTCATCATGCATTCCGCCGAGCGATATGCGCACGAACTTGCGGCCCATGGCTCGCGCAATCGATTTTCCAAGCGAAGTTTTTCCCACGCCTGGAGGCCCTAAAAAGCAAAGGATCGGACCCTTCATTCCCGGTTGCAGTTTCTTTACCGCGAGATAATCCAGAATGCGCTCTTTGACCTTCGCGAGATCGTAATGATCCTCGTCCAGGATTTCTTGCGCCTTCGAAATGTCGATGTCTTCTGTTCCGGAGGTTTTGTTCCACGGCAGAGCGGTCATCCATTCCAGGTAAGTCCTCGCCACCATGTATTCCGCCGAAGCAGGAGTCATCTTCGCCAAGCGCTTCAATTCGCGCTCGCATTCTTTCTTCGCCTCGGCGGTCATTCCCGACTCTTCGACCTTCTTGCGAAGTTCTTCTATCTCCGCCTGTCCGTCGTCGGATTCGCCCAGTTCCTTTTGAATTGCCTTCATCTGTTCGCGAAGCAGAAACTCGCGCTGCGTCTGATTCACTTGCTCTTGAACCTGCTCGTGAATCTTGTTGCGCAGATCCAGCACTTCGCGTTCTTTGGTCAACTCGTTGATCAGCGTTTCAAACCGCTTCTTTACGCTGAAGGTTTCCAGCAGCTCTTGCCGAACCATCGTGCTCAGTGATGGCAACGTAAACGCCACAAAATCCGACAAACGTTCGGGCGAGGGTTGATTCATCACTTCGGTCTGAAGATCGTCGGACAGTTGCGGTGAACGCGTCACCACCTCGCGAAACAGTTCTTGCACGTTCCGCTCGAGGGCGGTCAGCTCCGCATCCCGCTCATTTTCCAGGTCGGGCTGTGCTTCCACGCGGCCGCGCAAGAATGGTTTCAATGAAACCACCTCAAGCACGCGTATGCGCTCCAACCCTTCCAGGAACGCCACGATGTTTCCATTGGGCATTCTCACCATCTTATGAACCCTCGCCAGCGTCCCCACGCTGTGCAGGTCAGCGCCCGTGGGAACCTCAATGCGCGGATCCAATTGCGCCACCACACCAAGCAGCTTCTCTGGCCCTTCTAGCGAATTCAGAAGCGCTAGAGAGCTCTCCCGCCCCACGGGCAGCGGCATCACCGCGCCCGGGAACAGGACGGTGTCGCGCACAGGTAAAATCGCGAGTTGTTCTGGGATGACTCTATTTGTTTTACTCACCGGATCCCCCTTATATGCCAAGCACTCCTCCCAAATTTCTTACTTACAACTACGTTAGATGCGACGGACGAAGAAAAGGTCCCACAAGAATTAGCAGGAAGCCATGAAGTATGTTGATACTATCACACTAAAGTCCTGCGCACAAGTCCTCCGGCAACAGCAATCCCTACGCTGATCCATCCGTAAGCTCAAGAAAATAATTAGCTTGCTCGATTCTTGACTGGCAGAGACTTCAGGAACTCAACGGCCTCTTCGCGAGTATGAATCAGATCGTTTAGCTGGGCTTCCTCCAACGAATCAAGGAGCTGCCGGAAAGAGGGTCCGGGCTGTAGGCCCATAGCCACCAAGTCATCCCCAGTCAAAAGCCTGACTGGCCGAATCTGTTCTGCCGGGGTGTCCCGGACAAACTTCTGCACGAAGTCATAATTGTTCAGCATTCGGTGGCTCGACAGGCAGTCCAGGCGGTGCAGCTCCAGGTGCTCGTCGAAACGATCCAGCCGCGCGAAACGCTTCAGAGTGGAGGGCTTCATCTGCAGCACATCCTTGAACCTCATATGATTCGCCACTAGCGCCGCGATCTGCGCCGTGTCCTCGTTCGAAAAACGTAGACGGCGGCAGATTTCTTCCGCCATTCGCACACCTACTTCCACATGCCCGTCAAAACGAATCCTATCGCCCGACTGCGAAGCCGGTCTGAACGTCGCTGGCTTTCCAACGTCATGCAAAAGCACGCCCCAGGCGAGCGTCGGTGGAGATCCCGCCGGAAGCTGCTGCAGCATCAGTAGCGTGTGAATCCACACGTCCCCTTCGGGATGATATTGCGGTGGCTGCTCCACGCCCTTCATACGCGCAATTTCTGGAAGAATTTCGGGCAGGAGCTTGGTCTCATCCAACAACTCGAATCCCCGGCGTGCTGCGCCTTCCGTAAGAAGCTTGGTCAATTCGTCGCGAAGCCTCTCCGGAGAAACCTGCCTTATCTCCGGCGCAAGTTTCTGAATGGCCTGAAACGTCTTCGCCTCAATCGCATAATCAAGCCGCGCCGCGAACCGCACCGCTCGCACCAGCCGTAGTTTGTCTTCGGTGAACCGCTCCTCTGGATTTCCGATAGCGCGAATAATTCCAGCGCTTAAGTCCTCGCGCCCGCCGACGAAATCCAGCACTTCCTTCGTTTCCGGGTCCATTAGCAACGCGTTGATCGTAAAATCGCGCCGCTTCACATCCTCCTGCGCCGTTTTCGAAAACATCACATTATCGGGATGCCGCCCGTCTGAATAACCTACATCCGAGCGAAACGTAGCAACCTCAACCGTCACAATTGGATCGTCCTCGCTCTCCGCGGGCTCTCCCACAAGCATGACGCCGAATTTCGCCCCTACTTCCAGCACTACGAAAGACTCGGAAAACAATTCGCGGATTCCATCGGGCGTCGCATCGGTAGCTACGTCATAGTCCGCCGGCTCGCGTTCAAGAAGGATGTCGCGCACACACCCGCCCACAAAATAGGCCTGATATCCGGCCGTTTTCAGAATTCGGCAAATATGCCCGGCGAGAACGCGCTGTTCCATATCTCAATTATGAGGGAAATGCTTTGCAGTTGGTAGTTGTAGAGGTTTGTCAGTTCTATCTTGTCTCTGACAACAGGAGATACATCCAAGGTCTCTGGCGATTTAGCGAATTCCGACCTGGCCGCGCACGCTATCAATCAATTTCTTCGAATCGTAGCCCACGCCAGCCTTGAATACCGTTTCCACGTTCTCTATCTCATCGATGTTCTTCGAAGGATCGCCCTTTATCAAAACCAGGTCTGCCTGCTTGCCGGGCGCGAGCGTTCCGATTCGATCTTGCTGGCCGAGGTATATCGCCCCATTCTCCGTGGCGATCTGAATGGCTTCCAACGGAGTGAATCCCGCTTCAACCAGCAGCTCGATCTCACGTTGATCGCCGAACCCCGGCAGCACGCCGCCGTTTCCCGTTGGATCGGGGCCGCATAGCAACAATCCTCCGGCTTTCGCGAATGCCACTTCAAAATCCATCTCTTTGCGCAACAATGCCGGGTCCATGCTCGAGTTCGCGCGAGCAATCAAGTAACTTTGAGCTGATTCTGCTGACATTGCGTCCAGCGTGCGGCGCTGCAATTTCGGCCGCCCCGGTACACCCGCTTCGAAGACCGGCAGCGTCGAAGTCACCGCCACGTGATGTGACACTAGACGATTTATAAGTTCCTGCACGGGAGCCCCGTTGACGTCTTGTTTTGCCCAAGCCGCGCTTCCACCTGACGGACACACATCCACTTTCTTATCCGCCACGAACTCGGTGTCCGCAAATACCGGCCCATGTTCTAAATCATCGATTCCCAGCGCCACCGCTTCCGGCCAAGTCACGGAACAAAGATGTCCGGTCAGTTTCATCTTGTGCGCATGCGCTTCCTGGATCGCCACACCCAATTCCTCGCGCGTGATATTCATATACGCTTTGTACGAGGTCATACCCTCTGCCGCCCAGTAATCCACCATGCGTTTCGCGTCGTCCGGTCCAGTCAGCTCATGCATCTGAGCAAAACGAGTTGGAGCGCCTTCCAAATACGGCGCCGTCGCATCGATGCTTGGTCCCGGCATCAGGTTTGCATCTATGCGGCTTTTAACCTTCAAATCGGTGTACGGCTCCAAGCTCCCTGTTGTGCGCATTGTGGTTACGCCGGCAGCAAGATAGAGTCGCGGCGCGGTGTAAGGAATTTCCGCAATAAACAATCCAGGCTCGCCGATTCTTCCGTTGGCAATTTGCACCGAGATCGAGTCCGTGTAATAGAGATGGTTGTGCATTCCAACGATGCCAGGGATGACGGTATAGCCGGAGCGGTCCAGTTCTAATGGGTGAATTGGACCGACCGCACAGCAACCGCTTTGAAACCCGCCCATCGGTGTTTTGGCCGATCCAAACGACTCAATAGAAAATATTTTGCCCCCTGCGATGACTACAGTTTGGTCTTCCTTCGCCGCCGCGCCGGTTCCATCAATCACCCGCACATGATTAAGCACCACGACCGGTGCATCCACGCTGACGAAGTCCACCACATCCGGAGCCTTCTGAGTTTGTGCAATCGCACTGGTGGCAGCAAACAGCAAACCGAACAGAGTCACAAAACGCATCCATGCACCTCGTGAGATTTTCGATTGATTGCTGGGTAAGCCGCGGCGATTCTATCCCACATTCTCCGCGCGAAACATGCGATTCGGAAATAGGTAAGGAGAAAATTCGTCGCCGCGACTAAGCCGTCACACGCAGAACAAGAGCGGTAATATCATCGTGCTGGCGAGCGTAACCCACAAAGGTATTAACCTCGGTCATCACTTTCGAGAGAACATCTGCCGCGCTCCCGGTGGCCGAGTTCACGCACGGAAGAAGCCGATCCTCGCGATATTCCTCTCCCCTCTCGTTCACCGCTTCCACCACGCCATCGGTAAAAACAAAAAGCAGATCCCCCGGCATAAGTTGCGCGTGGCCGGACATATAGGGAAGTTCGTTGTCCGTGAACGCCGGCAACCCAAGAGGCGGCCCGCCAGTCGTGAGCCGCTCGATTTGTCCCGAAGCACGCCGCAAGACGGGATCGTTGTGCCCGCAGTTTACGTAGGTCATCTCGCGAGTATTGAGATTTATTTCTGCAAGAAATGCAGTCGTGAATCGAAGGCCCTCCAAGCTATGCGCCCGGGCGTACCGTTCCAAGCCCGCCACAATTTCGTCCAGCGAGGCGGTTGTGGCAGCAAGAGCTCTCAAACTCGCCTGGAACGTCGCCATCAGTAGCGCCGCCGGCACGCTTTTCCCCGCAACGTCGGCAACAGCGATGAGTAACGAAGGCCGGTCGGCCCCGGCAACCGGCAACGGCCGCAAAAACGCATCGTAATAATCGCCCGCTACCGTGTTTTGAGGCCGTGTCGCAAAGGCAATATCCATGCCTGGAATTTCCGGAGCATGTGCTGGAACCAGCCACTGCTGAATCTCTCGCGCGATTTCCAGATCGCGCTTCATGGTCACGCGATCGGCCAGCTCCAGCGCCAGCAGAATAAACAAAATAACTGCGCCGATTCCTTCGAAGCTTAACTCGCCGCCGCTACCGCCGCTCGAACGAATCTCCGGATGAATCACGATTAAAACGAGTGCAATAATCAGTAGGACCCGCCGCGCAGGCGAAAGCTTCATCAACATCGCCTGAAATAGGCCCCACGCAGCGAATAAAATTCTTTTAAATTTCGATTTTTCGCGTCCGATGGCGTCCCAATCCACGTCCTTCGAATAAAGGCCGTAGCTGGATCGCGCTTCGGTTTTAAATTCGCCCCAAAGTTGGCCCATTTTCAGGCCTTCCGTGACCCGCGCCCAGAAATCGCGCACGTTGCGAATGAGCCCTTTGGAGCGCTGGTTCGGACTGGGATCTGCCGCCATGAGAACGAAACTATAGGACAGGAAACAGATTGCGGCAAATTTGTTTGGTACGCCGCTAGATTTTCTGGGGATGGAAAAATCTAATGATGTTCGTCGCCATCATCGCGACTCTTTAGTGATCCGCCGAATTGTACTTTTGAAAACCCAAATCGATCGCGAAGACCGTCAGTCGTCCGCGCCAGACGCTCCAGTTTTTCGCGGCGCCCGGGATCGAGAAGCTCCATTTGGCCGGAGCCGCTGGAAAATGAAGAAAGCTCCACACCTACGAGCCGCAGTTTTGCCGCGCCATCCCAGGCGCGCGAGAAGAGATCCCGAATTGTGCGCAAAAAGATCGAATCCAAGTCAGAAGGTTCCGCGAGCGTTTGGCTGCGAGTAATGGTCGTAAAATTCGTATAGCGAAGTGTAATGGAGACGGTGCGAGCATGAAGCCCCGCATCGCGCAGCCGCTTGGACGCCTTCTGGCACAGATGGCTCAGCGTGGACTCCAATATCTCGCGTTCGTTTGTGTCCTCGCCAAAAGTTTGGTTGTGCGAAAGCGATTTCGCTTCGGCATCCACAAAAAACTCGTAAGAATCGATGCCCCGCGCCTTGCGGTAAAGCGCTTGCCCCCATTTTCCAAATACTTCTTCCAGGCGCTCCAGCGGAACGCTCTGGAGCTGTGCGATCGTTTCAACGCCCAGACTCTTCAGCGACGCTTCCGTAATCCTCCCAATCCCTGGAATTCTTCGCACTGACAAAGGCGCGAGAAAAGCCGCTTCGCTCCCCGGCGGAATCCAAACTAAGCCGCGCGGCTTGGCCTGTTCGCTAGCGACTTTTGCCACCAGCCGGGTTGCACCCAATCCCCCAGAGCACGGCAGTCCAGTGCTTGCAGTAATTTCCAGCAGCAGTTTGTGTGCAGCGCCAAGAGATGGGCCGTGCAAACGTTCTGTCCCAGCTAGATCGAGATACGCTTCGTCGATCGAAGCCATTTCCACTGTAGGCGAGTATTTTGCGAGAATTACCGCCACGCGATCGCTCCACTGCCCATAAAGTTCATGATGCCCGTCGAGAAATACAGCATGTGGGCAAAGTTTCGCCGCCGTGCGCAAGGCCATCGCTGAATGCACGCCGAAGCGTCGCGCTTCGTAACTCGCAGAAGTAACCACGCCGCGTTGATCGCGCTGTCCGCCGACAATCACCGCGAGCCCTACCAGCTCGGGTCGCGCCAGCAGTTCCACGGAAACGAAAAACGCATCCATATCGATATGGAGAATCGTCGCCGAAGAATCCGCCGCAGTGGGTGCCGGCGCATCGTGCTTCGCGCGAAAGTGGGCTAGCCTTGGCATTCCTAAATCGGGCGAGAGTCAGATTGTATGACAAAAAGCTCGCGAAGTTCTTTCAGACAGCTTCGTCAGGAGCGATCGGCTGCGGCCACGCGCGGGATGCCCGCCAGATCGTTCGTAAATGTGACATTGGTCCAGAATTTCTGCTCTGCTAATATCGCGCGCACATGTTCCGCGGAATTATAACCAAGCTCTAAAACGAGGATTCCGCCGCCGCTGCGAAGTAGACTCCCAGCTTCCTCGATTAACCGACCGTACATTTCCACGCCGGTCGGTCCTCCGAAAAGCGCCGCATGCGGCTCGTGGTCGCGCACCTCGCGCTGCAATTCACCGGCTTCTTCACGCGCAACGTACGGCGGGTTGCTGACAATAAGATCGAAGTCCCCCGATTTCTTGCCGCCGCTCACGACAGGATCGGTCAAGCCGCCCAGCAAATTTGTCCGCAGAAATTGAATGCGATCGCCGACGCTGTGGCGTGCCGCATTGCGCCGCGCCACTTCAAGAGCAGCCGCGGAGATATCCGTCGCGACAATCTCCGCGTGCGGCAACTCGTATGCCAGGGCTACCGCCAGGCAGCCTGAGCCAGTACCGACATCCGCGATTCGCAATTTCTCGCGCGGCAATCCTGAGTTGAGATGAATCTTAAACCCACGAGACCCAAGCCGCGCCAACGCAACTTCCATCACATGTTCGGTTTCTGGTCTGGGAATTAGCACCGCTGGCGTAACTTCAAACTCCAATCCCCAAAACTCCTGCTTGCCGGTCAGATACTGCGTCGGCTCGCCCGCCGCGCGCCGGGCGATCAAACTCAAATATTTTTCGGCATCGGCAGGATCGATTGTCGCCTCAGGATGGGTGTAAAGCCAGGTCCGATCGCGTCCGAGCGCTTGCATCAAGAGAAGTTCGGTAGCCAACGTTTGCGATGGCACATGCGCCGAGCGCAACCGCGCCATTCCCTCTTTCAAAGCTGTGCGCACATCCAAGGCAGAAATATTCGAGGCTCGGTCTGAGCTAGACATGAGGTCACCGCGACGTCGGGCTTAGGCTTCCACGAGCTCTTGCTTCAGCCGCTCCGATTCATAGTGAGTGGAGAGCGCGTCAACAATCGGCCCGAGCTTCCCTTCCATTACTTGATCGAGTTGATGTAGCGTCAGTCCGATGCGATGGTCGGTAACGCGGTTTTGCGGAAAATTGTAGGTCCTAATTTTTTCCGAGCGGTCGCCTGTTTTGATTTGCCCGCGACGCTCGGCGGCAATCGCTTCGTGCTGCTTGGCCTGTTCCTGTTCGTACAGCCGTGCGCGGAGCACGCGCATGGCTTTCGCGCGATTTTTGATTTGCGATTTTTCGTCCTGCTGCGAAACCACCAGCCCGCTGGGGATGTGCGTGATGCGCACAGCGGAGTAAGTCGTGTTCACGGATTGCCCGCCGGGACCGGAAGAGCAAAACGTGTCGATGCGCAGATCTTTGGCCTCGATTTTGATGTCGATGTCGTCCGCTTCCGGAAGCACCGCCACCGTCGCCGCCGAAGTGTGAATCCGCCCCTGCTGTTCCGTGGCCGGAACGCGCTGCACTCGATGCACCCCGCTTTCATACTTCAGCTTGGAATAAACTTTATTCCCCTGAATCGCGGCTACGATTTCCTTCATTCCGCCAATGGAAGACGCCGAGCTTTCCAGAATTTCTACTTTCCAGTTCTGCGTTTCAGCGTAACGCGAATACATACGGAAAAGTTCGCCGGCAAAAAGCGAAGCTTCATCCCCGCCCGTCCCCGCTCGGATTTCCACGATCACGTTCTTGTCGTCGTTCGGATCCCGCGGGAGCAGCAGGAATTTCAGTTCGCGCTCGACGATGGTGCTGCGCGCTTCCAGTTCGTGCTCTTCGTCGTGCGCCATCTGCTTCATTTCCGTGTCGTCTGTTTCCACCAGCAATTGCTTCGCGCCTTGTAAACCCTTTTGAATTTCTTTCCATTCGCGATATTTCGCCACCATCTCCGCCATTTCCGCGTGCGTCTTGGCGAGCTTCTGGAAACGCGCCGAGTCGTTGTGCACTTCGGGCGAGGAAAGCTGTTGCGTCAATTCTTCGTA
>JBEKHG010000036.1:0-36178 GCA_050012395.1 Candidatus Acidiferrales bacterium | reverse complement strand
TATGCCGAGTCGCTTCTGGTTACAATTTTGCTGGCTCTCTTCGGCACCACCTTCATCGTCCAGGCTTTCAAGATTCCTTCGCAATCGATGGAGCCCACGCTGCTGATCGGCGATCATTTATTAGTGAACAAATTTATTTTTGGCGGTCATGGCGCGTGGTACGAAAAATTCCTCCCTTATCGCGCGATTCGGCGCGGCGATATTGTCGTTTTCAAATTTCCGTTTGACGACCATCCGCACTATGTGAAACGCGTAATTGGCTTGCCCGGCGACCGCGTGCGCATCATTAACCAGCACGTTTATGTGAACGACGAGCCTCTGTACGAACCGTACGTGATACACGATCCAATCTATGAAGATCCGTTCGGCGACAATTTTCCGCCCTCTGGCCGCTACTTCGCGGAAATCGGGCTGCGACCGGAGTGGGCGGAACAGATTCTTAGCCACGTTGGGCACGGCGAGTTGGTCGTTCCGCCTGACAATTATTTTGTGATGGGCGATAATCGCGACCGCAGTTGGGATAGCCGCTACTGGGGATTCGTGAATCGCGACGCCGTG
The DNA here is from genome assembly GCA_050012395.1 of Candidatus Acidiferrales bacterium. GTDB lineage: Bacteria > Acidobacteriota > Terriglobia > Acidiferrales > UBA7541 > Palsa-295. Next base: position 35,620 of record JBEKHG010000036.1, on the reverse strand, counting down.
ATGGGCCGTCCCGTGATGATTTACTGGTCCGTTGAAGCTGCGCCTGGAGATTACATTGGCCGAAGCTTCGTCGGAACGCTTCGCGCATGGGGGCAAAATCTTCTGCGTCTTCCCGCACGCACTCGCTGGCGGCGTATGATGCACGAGGTCCATTAGCCGGCTGGTTAGGCCGGAAATCGCCGTGGCAAGCACGCTCTCCCATCCCGAGGTTCATAGGCAGACTGTCTCGCAGGCGAGACCGCGCCCGCGCGGCTGGACGCGTTGGCCCAAATGGATTCTGTTGCTTCTAGTCCTGGTGTGGCTTGCCAGCGCAGGAATATCGCTGCTGATCCGCCACACGCCTTTGCAAAAAAAAATCACGGCGCGTCTGGCAGCCGCTTTCGGGCGGCCGGTGGAAGTGGGCAGATACAATTTTACTCTTTTGGACGGTCCCACCTTGCGCGCGCAGTCAGTGACCTTTGGAGAGGACCCGCGTTTCGGCCACGAATATTTCCTGCGGGCTGAATCAGTCAACGTGCGTCTTCGCTGGCAAGGTCTCTTGCTCGGCCATCTTCAGCTAGGCACGGTTTCGCTCGATCATCCTAGTTTGAATCTGGTTCGCAACTCGGACGGCGATTGGAACCTTGCTGAATGGCTGCCCAAGCCACCGCCGGCTGGTTCTGGGGCTATTTCGGGCTCTTCAACAGCAGGTGCGCCCACTGTGCGCTTCAGGCGCATCGAGATAGATTCAGGGCGAATCAATTTCAAGCATGGCGAAGAAAAACTTCCGTTCGCGTTAGTGGGTGTGACGGGTTACGTGGAACCGGCGGGCCCGGGGCGTTGGACCATGGACCTGGAAGCAATTCCAACGCGCGCTGCTGTAATCGTGCAGCAGGCCGGCGTTCTCCACGTCAGCGGCCAAATGGGAGGGACCTCTTCGCGCCTGCGTCCGGCGGAACTGAATGCTTCCTGGAGTGACGCTTCTGTCTCGGACGTTCTACGGCTGGCTCGCAGCTCTGATTACGGCGTGCGCGGCTTACTCACTCTGATGATGAATGCTCGAACACAAGACCGCGCAGATGGCGGTTGGACGATTCAATCTCGCGCCGAGTTTCGCCAGCTTCACCGTTGGGATCTGCCCTTGCGTGCGGACGATCCCGCCCTCAACGTAGTCTCCCAAATTCACTGGAATCCGATGGACTCGGCGATCGAGATAAGCGACGGGGCGATCGAAGGACCCCACTCTCACGCACGTGTTACGGGACGGATCGGTTGGGAATCGCCAACGATCGCTTCGTCGCCGGAATCTTCTCCGGTCTCCATCAATGTTGCATCCTCTACCGTTGATTTGAACGATCTGCTCGCTTGGGGACGCGCATTCCATTCGGACATGGCCCCAAACATTTCATTCCGCGGTTTCGCTCGCGTTGAGGGAAAAATTTCTGGCTGGCCGCTGCAAATGAACCGTGCGGTAGTAACCATTGGCGGGGCCGAGTTCAGTAGCCCCACATTGCGCGTTCCAGTCCGCCTGGGAAATGTAGACTTTCGATACGATCGGGGCGTCGCCGAGCTTTCGCCGGTGTCCCTCACATTCGGCGCGGCTAGCGGTTCGCTTCACATGGAAACATTCGCAAAGCGCAGCTCTGAAGTGCCGGTCTTCCACTTGACCGGAAATCTCACGCAGGCTCGCGATTTGGTGGCAACCGCAAGCGCCTTCGGCTGGAATATTTCGCGTGGGTGGGACTTGGCTGGCCCGTTGCGCTGCGATTTGCGTTGGCAAGACGTTGCATATCCCTGGCGAACGCAGCCCACTGGCACCGTGGACTTCGGCAGCGAACAAACCGGAATGTCGCTTCGCACGCCGTTCCTCAACTTGCCGATTGAGAACATCAAAGCGCATGCGGATTGGAAACCGGATTCGCGTCGCATTGTAGTGTCATCAGCCAGCGCATTTGGCGCGGATTGGAGCGGCTCGTTTGATCGTCACGAAACAGGCGGATGGCTTTTCACGCTTTCGGCCAATCATCTGGGGGCGGCTGATGTCGATCGCTGGCTTAATCCTCGATGGCGTGAAAGTTTTCTTGACCGTATGTTGCCGTTCCTAAATCCGCGCTCGCCGACGAATGCCGTCACCGACACACTGCAAGCCAGCGGCCGCCTAGCGGTCGACGAATTCACGTTGGCGCCGGTCACCGTGCATCGACTTCAGGGTGATCTGAACGTTTCCGGCCATCATATCGAGTTTACGAACGCGCGGGGGCAGTTCTACGGAGGCAATATCGCTGCGTTGTTTGAGGCGGATTTTGCCGCAATTCCTTCCTATCGCGTTAACCTGGATTTTTCGCGCGTCGATTTGCTTGCGCTTTCGGCGGATTCGCCAAACCTGGCCAAGCTGTTTTCCGGCACGGCCTCCGGAGAACTTTTGCTGAAAGCTCGCGGCGCTGACAAGTCCGATATGCTGGCTTCGCTCACCTGCAAAGGAAAAGCGCGGATAGGCGACGTGGAGTTCCGCGGCCTAAATCTTGCGGAGTCGTTACAAGCCAGCGCCGCCACACCAGGCACCAGCTCTTTCCGTCAGGCGTCAACTATATTTACATGTGCCGACCATGAGATTAAATTCCAAGGCTTGCTGCTGCAAAACCCATCTACTGAGATCGAAGGCTTTGGCTCGCTCGATTTCAGCCGTAACCTCGATTTACGTTTGCGCGTTCTCCCCAGCGAAGCAGAGGAGCGTAGTACGCCCGCTTCTGACTATCGACTCACCGGTCCGCTCTCGTCGCCTCAGCTATCCCGCATCCCGATGCCCTCGTCTCGTCCCTGAGACGCAACTCAACAGATGAATTTGCGCGCTATATAGGGCTGTGCTAGCGTGCATGAATGCGGTCGAATTCTGAGCTTTCACAGCGCAACCAGCGAACTTTTCCAGCGGCCGTCGCATGTCTCTTAGTGGCCGCGCTGTCACTTTCAGCCGCGCCAGCCAAAGTCCATCTTTCGATGAAATTCACGCCGGGCGAAGTGCTGCGCTATCAAATTGAAACCAGCACGACGGCGAACAACAAAATGGAAACGCCCATCGAGAATCCCGAGGCTGCATCCAAATCCACGCAATCCGTTAGCCTGATTCTGCGTCTCGATGTGTTGAACTCGCCGCCAGCCGATGGCGCGCCCGCAGGCAGCGTGCGCATTCGAACCACCTTCGAGAAATCTGACGCCGAGTTCAAAAGCGATGCTTTCGATCTGGCTGGATCCAACGTGCAGGATCAATACAAACATCTCGAAGGCCGCTCGCTCGAATACACCATCGAGCCTGGCGGACAGGTTTCTCATATCACTGGTATCGACGATCTGCTGGCGAATCCGGTAGTGGCGCAAAACGTTCATGCGTGGATGAACGGGCTTTCCTTCGGCGCGCGTCTTCCGAAGAGCGGAATTGAGGTTGGCGAGAAATGGAACACCGATCAGCCCATGGAAGGCACGCCACTTGGCGGCCTGGTCTGGAGAAACCGCTCTACATATCTGCACGACGAGGCTTGCTCTCCAGCGGACGCTCCACCAAAACCATCCACGGGCGCTCAGCCGTCGCAGACCGTGAACCCCTCATGCGCCGTGATCGTCACCGAATTCAAGATCATTCGAAATGGCGATGCCACTCCCGACGACTACGCCCGCAAGGGCCTGGATACTTCCGGCACCTGGACTGGCACCGGCGGCAGCCTCGAATATATTTCGGTCGCAGACGGCACGCTAGTTCGCTCCACTCAAAATTCCACGCAGAATATGGACGTGGAGATCCTTAAGATAAAGACTGGCTCGAAAATTCATTACGTCAGCCGGGTGGAAAGCAAGTCCGAAATCTCTTTACTGCCCGAAGCTCCGTCCACGGCACGACAGCCCTGAAAATCTGTCCGTTGCGCGTGCGTTTCGGCCCAGAGCAACGATTTGCAATCTTTGGTATAATGGTAGTTTTCAGCTTGACCCATTTTTCGCCACTGAGAGTCCGCAGATGAACTTCAAGATTGCCAGTGACTACGAACCGCGAGGCGACCAGCCCGAAGCAATTTCCAATCTGGTCCGCGGGATCAATGATGGAGACCGTCACCAGGTCCTTCTCGGCGTCACTGGTTCGGGCAAAACTTTCACCATGGCCAAGGTGATCGAGCAAATCAATCGTCCCACGATCGTTCTGGCGCATAACAAGACTCTGGCCGCGCAGCTTTATCACGAATTCCGCTCGTTTTTTCCCAACAACGCGGTGGAATATTTCGTCAGCTACTATGATTATTACCAGCCAGAAGCCTACGTTCCGGCGAGCGACACCTACATCGAAAAAGAATCCACCATCAACGACGAGCTCGACAAGCTGCGCATGTCCGCCACGCGTTCACTGTTCGAGCGTCGCGACGTCATCGTGGTGGCCTCGGTCTCGTGCATTTATGGTCTCGGTTCTCCCGAAGCGTATTACAGCATGATGCAGCTCATCGAGAAGGGGCAGTCCGTGGCTCGCGAAGCTATTCTTCGCAAGCTGGTTGAAATTCAGTACGAGCGCGCCGAAGACCTTCGCCGCGGCACTTTCCGGGTCCGTGGCGACATGATCGAAATTTATCCGCCGTACGACGACCTGGCCGTGCGCGTGGAAATGTGGGGCAGCGAAATCGTGGCCATACGGAAATTTGATCCGGTTACAGGTCAAATCAAAACGCGCGCCGGCGAAAAAGAAATCGACCGCATCTTGATTTATCCCAAGAGCCATTACGTGCTGCCGGCGGAGCAACGCGAGCGCGCCATTCAAAGCATTTACGAAGAGCTCGAATGGTGGAAAGGCGAGTTGGAACGCCAGGGAAAAATCGTTGAGGCGCAACGCGTAGTGCAACGCACGCATTTTGACATTGAAATGATGCGTACCATCGGTTACTGCCACGGCATCGAAAATTATTCGCGCCATCTTTCAGGCCGTTTGCCCGGCGAAGCTCCGCCCACGCTTTTCGATTACACTCCGTCCGATTTTCTTTTGTTCGTGGACGAGTCGCACCAAACCATTCCGCAGATTCGCGGCATGTATCATGGGGATCGTTCGCGCAAGCAAACGCTGGTGGAATACGGTTTCCGCATGCCGTCTGCGCTCGACAATCGCCCGCTGAACTTTGAGGAATTCGAGCATCGTGTGAATCAAGCCGTTTATGTTTCGGCCACGCCGGGTCCCTACGAGCTGACAAAATCCGGCGGAGTGGTGGTGGAACAGGTGCTTCGTCCTACCGGGCTCGTCGATCCGCAGGTGGAAGTACGTCCGGTAAAAGGGCAGGTGGACGATCTGCTGGAACAAATTCGGGTGCGCGCGGGGCGCAACGAGCGTGTTCTGGTCACTACGCTCACCAAACGCATGTCCGAAGATCTCGCGGAATATTTCACCGAGGTAGGTGTGCGCTGCCGCTATCTGCATTCGGAAATCGAAACTCTCGAGCGCATCCGCATTCTTCGCGATCTGCGGCGCGGAGAATTTGACGTGCTCATCGGCATCAATCTTCTCCGCGAGGGCCTCGACTTGCCCGAGGTTTCACTGTGCGCCATTCTCGACGCCGACAAGGAGGGCTTTCTGCGCAGCACCACTTCGCTAATCCAAACAATCGGCCGTTGCGCGCGCCATCTGGAAGCTCGCGCCATCTTGTATGCGGACGTGATGACCGATTCCATGAAGCAAGCTATCGGTGAAACAAACCGCCGCCGCGCGAAACAGGAAGCTTACAACCGGGAACACAACATCACGCCGCTTTCCATCGTGAAATCAGTGGACATGCAGCTTGCCAGAATTGTGGAAGCGGATTATGTTACTGTGCCTCTGGACGACGTCGTGATCGAGGATGTCTCCACCGAAGCGCAGTTGATTCATGCAATCAGCCAGATGGAATCGCAAATGCGCGAAGCCGCAAAGAATTTTGAATTTGAACGCGCCGCCGCGTTGCGCGATCGTATACGGTCTCTGAAGCAGCGCGACCTGGGCGCCATTTTTTCCGCGCCACCGGTTTCGGAGGTTGCATCTATTTCTGAGCTGGGTGAGAGGAAGCACGGAGCGGAGTCCGGGGTGTCCCCCGCTCAGGATCATTCATCGAAGCCGGTGAAAAAACGGGCCGCCAAAAAAATCTCCTGACAGGAACCGCGTGATCTCACTACAAAGATTCTCAAGCCGCATTTTTCCAGCGCTTCTTCTCGGCGGCGCACTGCTGGTGTGCGTTTCGCCCGCAGCTCGCTGCCAGACTCCGCCGGCGCAACACCCGAATTTTCAAGTCGGAGATAACGAGTTCGGCATATGGTCTTCCTATGCGCCCTATGCACCGCATGTTCTTGGTGTCACCAGCCCGCGCCAGCTCGGCGTTCTTGGATTTCGTTACGCCCGGCGCATTCATGAGCATCCGGGATCCGGTTGGTCCCTGGAGTGGACCGTGGATGTGATGCCTGTGGCAGTTATGCTGCAGCCGAAAATTCTCGGTAGTTACATTAATCCGCAAGGCCATATCATTTACATTACCGGCGCGCGCGAGGCAGTGTATGGCGGTGGCGTGAATCCTCTTGGCCTGAAGTTGAATGGTTTTCGTACGCACAAACTCCAGCTTTATGGGGCTTCGACGGCGGGATTCATTTCCTCGCTGCGCCCCGTTCCAGTGGATATTCAGGGCGAGACGCAATTTAATTACGACTTCGATCTCCAACTCGGGTTTCAGCTCTTCAATTCAGCGCGCACGCACGCCTGGACCTTCGCGTATAAATATCAGCACATTTCGAACGCACAGCGTGGACAAATAAATCCGGGCGTGGATTTGGAAGGCGTCTTCGTGGGCTATACGTTTTTCAAGTAGAAGCGGATGGCCGACCCGAAAAGATTTCGCAAAGCGTTTTCGCTAAACCAGCCCGCGCTTTAATTCCTTCAGCGGATAAAACGTTCCGCGCCAGGTAATGCCGCCGGTCCACAACGTGACAATCATCGAACGCGCCTGCATCCAAATAAAGATGAGCGCCCCGATAGGGAATGTCAGCGAATACAAAGGCGAAACCTTGAATTCTAAACACGCGCCGACATGCAGAATAATGGCGAGCCCGACGCAGATGCACGCAAACGCCAGCGGCCAGCCGTGTGCGAAGATCAGCGCAACCCACGGCACCACGCACATCATCAAGAGCCCGAACATCTGCACGCCGGCAGTCCAAAGCGAAAATCCCGTAAACGCAAAAAAGTTTTTCGTGGTGCCGCGAATGATATTTCGCAGCCCGCTGTGCCAGTGCACGCTGATTTCGTTGTTGGCGAGCGCTACCGCCGAGCGAAAACCTTCCTGTTTTACGAGCTTTCCTAACTTCATATCGTCCACTACTTCCATAGCGAGGCGGCGATGCGTTCCGATGGCTTCGTATGTGCTGCGCCGAATCAGTTGAAACATTCCGATGCCGGCGAAAGCGCTTGAGCGCGGATCGCTCACTTTCCACGGCCGCACACTCATCAGAAACGCGAGGCCGAAAAAGGTCATCGCGATTTTTTCGCCGATGGTAAACATGTCCGTACGACCTGAGAGCGTTAGATGGTCCCAGCCATTTTTCTGTGCCAACGCAACCGCGCTCCGTAGCAGGGAAGGCGCGAACTGCACGTCGGCGTCCGTAAAGATCAGCCACTCCCCGGTGGATTGTTCATATGCTTTTTGCAGCGCGTGAGGTTTTCCCAGCCATCCGGGGGGCAGCTCCTTCACCGAAAAAATCATCAAGCGTGGATTATTCAATGCCGCACACTCCAGAATTTGTTCCGTATCATCCTGCGACCGGTCATTCACGGCCACAATTTCGTAGCGCGAATAATCCATCTGCAAAAATGTCGCCAGCGCAGCCGGCAATTTCTGCGCTTCATCGCGGGCGGCGAAAAGAATGGAAACGCTCGGACAATCAGCGTCCTTTAGTGGTGTTACATCGGCTACAGACTCAAACGTGCGCAAGCCCCACGCCGCGTCGAGCATCCCATAAATCCACAGCAATGCCGCCGATCCCAAAGCAATCGTCCAAAATAAATGTAGAGACAATTTCTCCCACCTGAAATTCCGCTTACACGTTATGCTATCACGTGCCATGGAGCGCTCTATTTCCATCGTCGGAGCAGGGCGCGTGGGTCGCACGTTGGGAAAGCGACTTCGCGGCCTGGGCTGGCATATTGGAGCCGTCGTCACGCGCTCCGCGGCCACTTCGCGCGCCGCGGTCTGTCAGATTGGAGCAGGGGATCCGTATTCTCGGCTGGTGCCCGAGATCCTGGATTCGAAGGTGATCCTGCTGACCACCCCGGACGGCGCGCTCGGTACCGTCGCAAACACACTGGCGAGTTTCGGCGAATCGAAACTCCGCGATAAAATTGTTGTGCACACCAGCGGTGCAATGGATCGCTCGGTTCTCGCTCCGCTTGCTCGCCGAGGCGCTTCCACGGGGTCGCTTCACCCAATGCAGACGTTTAGCGGACGCGGCGCGCCGAATTTGGAAAAAGTTATATTTGCAGTCGAAGGTGACCGAGACGCTGCAGCAGTCGCACGCAAGATTGCGCGCTCCTTGGGTGGAGTGCCAGTCGCTATTAGTGGCAAAAGTAAACCTGCGTACCACGCCGCGGGATTGCTAGCTGCCGGGCACGGTTTGGGTTTGATGGAAGCCGCTACGCAAGTACTTCTGAAACTCGGCTTCAGCCGGCAGGATGCATTGCGCGCATTACTACCGTTAACGCGCCAGATGTTGGATAATTTTGAAAAGCTGGGTCCGCGGAAATCCTGGACTGGCCCGGTTTCGCGCGGAGATTTCGAAACGGTAGCGAAACACACAAAAGCGATGCAGCGTTATCCGCGAGAATTTCAAGAAGCCTACGCGGCCCTTGCTCTTCTCTCCAACAAAGTTCTGTCCGAGAAGCCCGCTGCAGCATCGAATCACTTGAAGAGAGCATTGAAGAAGCCCACGGGAGGAAAAAGTTGAAGAAATTGCATATTCCGGTCGAGCACACCGCGCTCGCCAACGGGCTGCGCGTTGTAGTCGCACCGGACCATTCAGCGCCCGTCGTCACCGTAGGCGTCTATTATCAAATCGGTTTTCGACTCGAGCCCCGCGGACGCAGTGGTTTCGCGCATCTCTTCGAGCATATGATGTTCCAAGGTTCCGAAAACGCCGGAAAGATGGAGCACATTCGCCTGATCAATGCTTCCGGCGGACTGCTCAACGGCACCACGCATTACGACATCACGAATTATTTCGAAGCGGTGCCTTCCAACGCGCTCGAACGCGTTCTATGGCTCGAAGCCGACCGCATGCGCGCGCTTAAAGTGGACGACGAAAATTTGCGCAATCAGCGCGACGTGGTGAAAGAGGAAGTCCGCGTGAACGTGATGAATCAGCCGTATGGCGGATTTCCCTGGCTGGATTTGCCGCCCGTAGCATTCCGCAATTGGCCCAACGCCCATAATTTTTACGGAGATTTTAAAGACCTCGACGCCGCTACGCTTGCCGACGTGAAGGATTTCTTCCGCACCTATTACTCGCCGAACAACGCAGTCCTACTGATGCTGGGCGATCTCGATCCCGCTGAAGCTTTCGCTCTTGCTAAAAAATATTTCGAAGATATTCCGTCGCACGCATTGCCGCCGCCTGCTGACGTTAGCGAGCCGAAGCAGACGGAAGAACGCCGTGGCAACGTAGAAGAGAAGTTTGGAACACTGCCGGCTTTGGCTATCGGCTATACCGTCCCGCCACGAGGCTCGAAAGATTGGTACGCCATGACCATTCTGGACCGCGTCTTGCACGGCGGCCGCGCGGGCCGCATTTACCGCCAGCTTGTTTTCGAAAAACAAATCGCCATCGAGACCGACGGTAGTCTGGATGTTTTCGACGCCAACGGCCCCACGCAAATGGTTACTCGTATTTTTTATCGTCCGGAACTTGCGACAGACATGGCTGTTGCGGCTTACGACGACGTCGTCCGCGAAGTGCAAGAAAAAGAAATCTCAGAAGATGAACTCGCACCGGTGAAAGTAAAGTTCCGTGCCGATTATTACTCGATGCTTGAAGGAGGTATGGGCTCGTACATGCCGCGTTTCGGTTTGATGCACTATCTGGCGTGCTTCACACTTTTCGACGGCGACCCGGATCGCATCAATACCGTGCTCGACGGCTTCATGGGCGTCACGCCCGCGGAAGTGCAAGCGGCCGCAAAGAAATATCTGGTTCCCACGAACCGCGCTGTGCTGGCGCGCGTTCCCGTGAACCACGGAGAATCTCGATGACATCGACAACTATTACCGCGCAGGCGCAACGTTCTTCGCCGCCCGCTCTCGGCCCTGAACGGCCGGTCGCGTGGCCGAAGCGAACTGTTCTTACTCTCGCTAATGGCCTGCAAGTTGTTCTAGCGGAAGCTCGCACTTTCCCGAAAATTTCCGCGCAGCTATTTTTCCGCAGCGGAAATGCCTCGGTGGCGTATCGCGCTCCGGGCTTGGCTGAACTCACCGCGACCGTTGCGCGCACCGGCACCACAAATCGACCTCTGCGCCGCATCGAAGAAGACTTGCGCCGCATGGGAGCGGATTTGGCAGCGCATGCCGGGGCCGATACCAGCGCAATTGGTATTTCCGGCGTGGCCGACTTTTCAGAAGGGCTGCTTGAAATGTTGGCAGATCTTGCGCGTAACGCTTCTTTCCCGGAAGAGGAATTTGAACGCGAGCGCCGCCAGAGAATCGAAGGGCTGAAAATTCAGCGCACCACTCCCGATTTTCTCGCCACCGAACGCCTGCGCCGCACGCTTTTCGGCGAACATCCTTATGCGATCGTCGCTCCCGTTCCAGAGCAAGTTGCCGCGTTCCGGCGCGAGCAGCTTGAGGAGTTTTATCACCAGAATTATTCGCCCACGAACGGATTGCTGATTTTGGTGGGCGATTTTTCCATCGAAGCGATACTCCATCAGGTGGAAAGAATATTTGGCCCCTGGACCGCGCCCGCTCCCGCGCCCCAGAAATGGCCGGAGCCGCCACATCAGTCGGGACGCCAGGTCCATCTCGTTCATCTTCCTGGTTCGGTGCAGACGCAAGTTCTCGTTGGGAATCTCGCGATCACGCGCCGCGATCCAGACTGGTACCGCATGGTTCTCGCCAATTCAATTTATGGCGGTGCATTTCATTCCCGGCTGGTGATGAATATACGCGAGCAAAAAGGCTATACCTACAGCCCGCGCAGCGGCATAAACGCGTTACGGGAGTACGGCTATTTCAGCGTGCACGCCGCCGTGCGCAATGAAGTGGCCGCGGCGACGCTGACGGAAATATTCTACGAAATGGATAGGATGCGTTCGCTTCCCGTCACCGCGCAGGAACTTGAAAGCGCTCGGAGCTATTTGAGCGGAGTGTTTTCGCTGGGCGTGGCCACGCAGGACGGCGTGCTCTCGCAACTTTCCACCGTCTTCCTGGATCGCTTGCCCGAAGATTATTTGGAAACCTATCGCGCGCGAATCCAGGCGCTCACGGAGGATGACATTCTCGCCGCCGCCCGCCGTCATTTCGACTCCGCCAACGAGCAAATCGTTCTGGTCGGGGACCGCGCACAAATTGCCGACCAAGCCGCTCTCTTCGGCCCGGTCACAGAGTACGATCCGCAGGGAAATCGTGTCTGACGAGTTGAAATTCCGGACGTACCGAATTTCGTCTCGAATATTGATCGCGGTCTGTCTTTTGGCGATGTTATTTCGTTCCGTGCAAGCCTGCACGGATACCAAACACCTACCCCCAGCGCATTCCGTGGATCTGAATTCCGCGACGGCGCAGGAGTTGCAACAAGTACCTGGAATCGGCCCGAGTACGGCAAGAGCCATCGTAAATTTCCGCCAGAAGAGCGGCCCGTTTCAGAAAATTGACGACCTGCTCGCGATCAAAGGTATTTCCAAAGCACGTTTGGAGAAAATGCGCTCTTATTTAACAGTCGGAGCAGCGGCGCAAAAAACGCCGTAGAGTGTAACCGCAAGATACACGTCCATGTGATTAGAACGGGGCGCGGCGGAGCGATTGACTCGAATACGAGCACGGAATAGCATAGTTGCGAATTTAATAAGAAGAAGCTCTGAGGAGAGCGAGATGAAAATATTGCGGGCCTCATTTTTCGGCGGCATGGCGGCGATCCTCTGTGCGATTGCGTTGTTGGCCGTGTCCGCGGTTGTGGTCGCGACGAAAACGCATGCGGCGACTACCCTTCTGTCTGAGGCCAAGCGCAAGGTTGCGACCGGGGCGGCCGTTTCCGCGGCGCTGCGCGCGAATGGCCCGTCGGGCTACCATTTGTTGAAAAAAATCCCGCTGGGCGGCGAGGGTTTTTGGGATTACATCATTTTCGATCCAGCCACGCGCCGGCTTTACATTTCGCGCGGCACCAAAGTTGTCGTGCTCGAGGTGGATTCGGGAAAAACGGTTGGCGAAATCCCGAATACCGACGGTGTGCACGGAATCGCGCTCGCTCCGGAGTTCAATCGGGGCTTTACGTCGAATGGCCGAGCCGGCACGGTCACGATTTTCGATTTGAAAACTCTAAAAGTTATAGGCAGCGCGCAGGCCGGCACGAATCCAGACGCCATCATCTACGATCCGTCTTCGAAGCGGGTGTTCGCCATGAACGGCCGCAGCAAGAACGCCACCGCGATCGACGCCGCCACGGGAAATGTTGTCGGGACGATCCCTGTTGATGGCAAGCCCGAATTCGCGGTCGCAGATGGAGCGGGACACGTGTACGTAAACATCGAGGACAAGAGTGAAGAGCAGCGTATCGATTCGCAGAATCTAAAAGTGACGGCTACCTGGCCGCTGGCGCCGTGCAAAGAGCCCTCCGGACTGGCCATGGACATCGCGCACCGGCGTTTGTTTGCGGGCTGCGACAACAAATTGATGGCGGTGATCGACGCCGATTCCGGCAAAGTTGTCGCGACGCCGGAGATCGGCGAGGGAGTGGACGCGAACGCGTTCGATCCCGAACTGCAGTACGCGTATGCGTCGAACGGCGAGAGCGCGACGCTCACCGTAGTGCACGAAGATGCGCCGGACAAATATTCCGTGGTGGAGGATGTCCCCACGCAGGCGCACGCGCGCACCATGGCGCTGGACCCCAAGACCCACCAGGTTTTCCTGGTGACCGCGGATTTCGGCGCCACACCGGCGGCTACGCCTGACAATGCGCATCCGCGCCCAACGATGGTGAAAGATTCGTTTGTGGTTCTTATCTTCGGCAAATAACGGCAAACCAAATTTTTCTTCTATAAAATTTGGTGAGTTGATTTTGCGGAGCCGACCGAGAGCGAAACCTGGTCGGCAATTTCCAGTCCATAACCTTCGAGAGCGACCACTTTGCGCGGATGATTTGTGAGGACGCGAATGTGGCGCAATCCCAGATCGATCAAGATTTGCGCGCCGATACCGCTTTCGCGTTGTACTAAACGTTGCCTGCCTAAATCCTGATCGAGTTCCTCGCGCTGATGAAAACGGATCTGCGGAAGTTCGTTGCTGTCCGGTTGGCGCGAATCGATTTGAAATCCCCGCCCGGTGTGATGCAGATAAACGAAGACGCCGCGCTCGGCTTGCGCGATGGCAGCGAGCGAGCGGTCAATGATCGCGTGGCAATCGCAGGCGATGGAATTAAAAACGTCGCCGGTAAGGCAGTGCGAGTGCACGCGCACGAGAGGCGGCCCTCCCGCGGATTCATTGGAAACGTCGCCGCGAACCAGCGCGACGTGCAGCTCATGGTCCACGTCGCTGGAGTAGGCAATCATGCGGAAATTCCCGTGCGGCGTGGGCAGAGTCGATTCGGCGATGCGGCGAACGTAACGTTCGTGCTGCATGCGGTAGCGAATCAAGTCGGCCACGGTAAGCAGCTTCATATTGTGCAGGCGGCAAAATTCGGTGAGGTCGGGCATGCGCGCCATTGTGCCGTCGTCATTCATGATTTCGCAGATCACACCGGAGTGATCGAGGCCGGCGAGGCGAGCGAGGTCCACGGAAGCTTCGGTTTGTCCGGCGCGAACGAGCACTCCGCCGTTGCGCGCGCGAAGGGTGTGAACGTGTCCGGGTCGCGCGAGGTCCTCGGGGCGCGTGTTGGGATCGGTGGTAGCTAAAATCGTGGTGGCGCGGTCGGAGGCGCTGGTTCCGGTGGTGGTGCCGCGTCGCGCGTCGATGGGTTCACAGAACGGCGTGCCGAAAGCAGAAGTATTTCGCGGGGTGATGGCGGTGAGATTGAGCGCGTCGCAGCGCTGTTCGGTGAGCGCCAGGCAAATCAGGCCGCGTCCAAATTTGGTCATGAAATTGATGGCTTCCGGCGTGACTTTTTCGGCGGCCATGGCCAGGTCGCCTTCGTTTTCGCGGTCTTCGTCGTCCACCAAGACGATCATGCGGCCGGCGCGGATTTCCTCCAGCGCTTCTTCCACGGTGGCAAATGGGGGCTTGCGGTCGGTCATCGGATGGCCTTCGTAACTTCACTCATTTCTGCGTTCGTTTCTACACTGATTTTAGCGCAAAAGCGTGTTTCCCTAATGTGTGTTCTAGCCCCGGTTAGAAATTTTTCCGTCGTTTGTTTTCTGTAGGTTACGTCGAATTCTGTTTGTGGTGCAGAACCGGTTAGAAGTGGTCTAGACCACTTGCAAATTTGTGGCAGCGGCAGGGGCGGAAGTTGAGAATTGTTGCCACAGAGATTGGTTGAAAGTTCGCGATTAGAACCGGGTGCCTTTGTTTGTTTTCTATGACTTAGAGGCGGTCCTAATAATTTGAGTTCGCGATTAGAAAATGAAGAACAGACCCCTCGTGTCGTGCGCCTCGGCTCACTCGCTCGGGATGCCGATGCTCTTCGCATCGTCAGATTGCGATTAGAAATGGCCTGGAACGCCACGAGACTAAAGGCAGGGAATTGGGCAACGGCGGTTGCAGCGGGGCAGAAGAAGCCGCTGGAGCTTCGTCCTGCTTCGCATTCACGAATTCTATCTTCAATAATCACGATTCACGCTAGCACGCTGTTTAATTGATTTCAAGGAGTCGTGTGTGTGTGCGTACCGGTACTATTCGGAAGGTCTAAATCCGTTTTTGGAAATGCAGCGACGACATTCGCGGCGTTCATCGTATATACGAGGTAGAACTTTGACCGTCTGGATGTTGGCTGCTAAACTCAACAACAACCACCGTGAAGAGAGTTATCCGTGGAGTCCCGTTCCAAACGCCATACGACAGATGCCGCGATGCGTTCTTCGCTCGTTTCGTCAGGTCCAAGCGTAAATTTACGCCAATAGGTCAACTGGGGTTCGATTTACACGGAACAGCTTTTTATTATAGACATTCTGAAACCCCAACGGGCTGTAGGGACACTCGCAACTGGCAGTGGAATGTGAAATCGCTAATGAAATTCAGAGAAAAATATCCCGGGGGTTACGTATTGCTGGAGGCCGCGAGCTCCCCTCATCCAGCGTTCTATAAATTGCCTGCGGAAGACATCTATGTAGGTCGGAAAACCATTTCCACTTCGGCAGATACCCACGAACCTAGATCAAAAATCGCGAAGCTAATAATGGAAAATTGGATTTCGAGAACGAAGCTTAATAAATTTTTTTCTAACCTTCCCAAAAAGAACAGCAATCGTAGAACACGGCGCGGTCGGTCCTGATCACGGAAATCAATTATCGGACCGGGCGGGTATTTGTGCGGGAAGTGTTGACGCACGCGGAGTATGACAGGGGAGGGTGGAACAAATGAGCTCTCGAACGATGAACGTCGAGTACAGCCGGCTGTTGACGAAATTTTCTCCGAAAGTGATTCGCACGGAAAAGGCGAACGAGGAATATACCGCAGCGCTCTACGAACTTGACCAGCGCGATGCCACGCTGACTCGCGCGGAAAAGGAGCTTGCCGAGCTTCTCACCCTCCTCATCGAGGATTTCGAATCCAAGCGTTACGTGTTACCTCGCGCAAAGCCTGTGGAGGTTCTGCGATTCTTGACGGAGCAGCATGGATTAAAGCAGAAGGATTTAGCGGATGTGTTCGGCACGCGCAGCATCGTTTCGGAGGTTTTGAGCGGCAAGCGCAAATTGAATAGAGAACATATTCGACGGTTGAGCGAACGATTTCATGTCTCCCCGGAAGTGTTCTTCTAGTATGAGTGTGCTCTGGACGCGCTAGTACTGTAACCCCTCATTCCCCGTTCGGTTGGATTCTGCGCTTCGGGCTTGACGCAACGCTCGGCTGCGGCGTACTGTGGCGGTTCACTCTTGATGGAAGTAACCTCGAAGGAACATCTCGTAAGCAGTCCCGCTCGGAGAGTTAGAAAGACAGTTTGAAGGAGAATGAGATGCAAACGCCCGCCTTTGCTGCAACGAAAACAGTGGGAACGTGGAAATTATTTCGGGGAATGATTTGGGTTGCTGCGGTGATGGCGTGTTTGTGTCCGGCGCTGGCGTTTGGTCAGACGAACTCGAGCTGGAATGGCGGGACGGGGAACTGGAGTGATTGGGCAACTGGAACCCGGCAGCGGTGCCGAATAACAGCGGGACTACTACTTACGACGTCAAGATTGGTGCTGCGAATTCAAATGTGACAATGGACGTGCTCAACGACACCATCGATAACTTGACTCTCACGTCAAATAACTCGCTGACAATCAATGCGGGAGATAGTCTGGCACTGGTTTCCGGCACAAGTCTAAACTCCGGCACGACCAACGTGCTGGGTTCCCTGGGCAACGACCTCGGCGATGCCTTCACAAATATCGGTACTTTCAACAACTATGGCGCCTTCGACAATACCGGGACGATCGCCAACCGAGGGACTCTGAACAACACGGCTGGCGCGACTTTCGCTAACGACGGGACATTCACAAACTACGGAAGGTTCAATTCCGCTGGAATATTTTTGAACGGGGACTTTTCCGGTATTAGCAGCGGCACATTCATGAACGATGGCACGGTAGAGAACTCCGGTAGTATGTACCTCAACTACGGAACGGTTACCAACAACGGAACGATCATAGATAAAGGCGGAATTGAGACCGGACTACCTTTGCTCAACTTTAGCAACAACGGCATCATCATCATCATCGCTGGTGGTTTTGAGAATACGAGTGCGATGAGCAACGGCGGCACGATCTATATCAAGCCTGGCGGTTTCTTCGATAACGCGAGCTGTTCCTGCGGCGACGGGTATCTCGCGAATAGCGGCAAGATCATAGACGCGGGTGGCATGAGCAACGGAATTGTAAATGAAATCGACAGCCCGGGCATACTGATCGTCACAGCCACCGGCCAACTCAGTAACGCCTTCGTTTTTAATACAAACGGTCTGATTAACAACGGCACGATTAATAACAGCGCCTCTTTGACGAACGAAGGCACGCTTACAAATAGCGGGACCATCAACAACGCGAATGATGACCTGAGGAACGCGAATCTTTTCACTGATACGCTCGTAAACACTGGAACGATTAATGAAGTTTTGGAAGGCAGTGACCCTTTCGGTTCTGAGGTATTCGCTGGAACCCTTATCAATCGTGGGACGATCAACGACAGTGGTATGGTTTTCGGTGACACCTTCAATAATCGGGGAACTTTGAACATTACGTCTGCTGGTGTGTTTAATGGCCCCAGCACCAGCAGCGGCGGCTCCTTCCTGCAAACGGCCGGGCAGACTATCGTTAACGGCACGCTGAATTCTGTGCCGGCGGTGCAAATCCAAGGTGGTACGCTTTCAGGTTCCGGAATCATTAATGCGAACGTGATCATGGGAGGCAAAATCTCTCCGGGGAACTCGCCCGGTATTCTGACGATCAATGGCAACTATACGCAGACCGCTTCTGGTGTTTACGACGCAGAGATTGCCGGACTAACGCCCGGCCCTGGCTATGACGAACTGCGAATCAGCGGCACGGCTGATCTAGACGGAAAGCTCGACGTAGGTTTCCTGGACGACTTCACTGTGGATTTGGGCGACAGCTTTATTCTGATGAAATATAGCAGTGAGACGGGAACATACAGCATGGTGGAGCTACCCAAGCTTGGACCTGGATTGAAATGGGACTTGAGCTACGATCCGGGGTATCTCGATTTGTCGGTCGCGCCTTCAACAGTGAATCCGACGCCAGAGCCTTCCACCTATCTGCTGTGGGGCACGGCGGGTTTGTTGGGAATTGGAATATGGGCTCGACGCAAATTCCGCCGAGCGTCTGAAATCGTCGATACAATTTCGACGCTTCACGAAATTTAACCGCGGCTTTCTTAAGGAAAACGCGGTGGCCTTCTGACCCGGAGGAAGAGCTGAGAAAGTAACGGGTGGCGATATACCTCCGAATCTAACCAGGTAAGCGTGAGAAATTCCCATTTATAAAACGCGGGGACCCACGCTCCGGATTTTCCGGAGCGTGGGTCGAAAGCAAACTAAGAGCTGCGCGTTAAGTTGCTTTTAGGGGTTTACCTTCTGCGACAACACTGTCGACGTGCTGGTGTTGTAATCGGCGCTGGCCACATAGACGGCGGTGATGCTGTGAGTCCCGGTCGCCAGCTTCGAAGTAGAGAAGGCCGCAACGCCTCCGCTCAGTGCGTGCGATCCTAGCTTCGTGGTGCCATCCATGAAATTCACCGTGCCGGTGGGAGTTCCGGTGGTGGTGGACTTCACGGTGGCGGTGAAGGTTACCGTTGTGCCGGACGTTGACGGATTCAGCGAAGACTTTACCGTGGTGGAGGTATTTGCCTTGTTCACTGCCTGCTTCAGCACCGCCGAGGTGCTACCGGTGAAATGTGAATCGCCAGAATAGACGGCGGTGATGGAATGAACAGCCGCTACAGTTAAAGTGGAAGTGGATAATGTGGCTTTGCCGCCGCTGACCGTACCGGTGCCCAGCACCACGGTTCCGTTCTTGAACGTCACCGTGCCGGTTGGCGTGCCGGTGCCGGTGTGCGTAATGGTTGCGGTGAAGGTGACGGACTGGCCAAATTCCGAAGGATTCAAGGAAGAGGCCAACGTAGTTGTGCTGGAATTTTCCACTACTTCCGTGAGTGAGGCGCCGCTGGTGGTGAAGTAGGTCGCGCCGTTATAGGTGGCTGTGATGGAATGGCTTCCGACGGCTAACGTTGACGTGGCATAGGTAGCCTTTCCGGCGCTGAGCGTGTGGGTAGCCAGAACGGTGGTGCCATCTTTGAACGTCACCGTGCCGGTAGGTGTGCCGGACAACTTCGGCGCCACGATGGCTGTAAAGGTTATCGGCTTGCCGGATGGAGATGGATTTACCGACGACGACAGGGTGGTGGTGGTGCCGGAGGTAATCGAAAAGCTAGCTGACTCAGTGCCTTCCACGTTACCGGCCACGTCCGTGCTGTAGAAAGTGAACTTGTTCAGCCCCGCTGATGTAACGAGGAATGGCCCGCTGTATCCGTTGATCGAGCCGCTATTGACCTGGTAGGTGGTGCTGGCTACTCCGCTACCGGGCGAAGGATCGCTGGCGTGAAGGGTGACGGTTACGCCGCTGGTATATGTTCCACCGCTTAACGTGCCCGACAGTGAGTCGGTGGTGTGCGGAGGAACGGTGTCGTAGCAAATTGGGCCGTAAGTATTGGTGCCGGACTGGAGCCCCATATTATCCCAGGCTTCTACATAGACGGTGTGACAGCCCTGGCCCACGCTGGCACCGGTGCAGAGCGCGCCAGTAATATCGGTGCAGCCAAAGGTTTGGTTGGGAAACTGCGGACCGCTGTAATAGAAATTCCCTTGCCCCGGCGTGGGTTCGCTGTAAACGTCGGCTGGATCGACATCCCAAGCCTGGCTGAAACCCGCAACGCCGGTCGGTGCGTAGGCGCCACCCGAGTCGGTCACGGACCAATCGATGAACTGGTCCGTGTTGTACCATGTGTTGATGGCGGGTCCGCCGAAGGTTACCGAGGGCCTGCCGCCGTCAGCGGCGGTGGACCAGTTGATCATCCAAGCCAGGTGCAGCATGTTGGCGGTGCCCCAACCGGTAACCGCATCCCAACCGGTCCCGGCACAGTAGTAGGTTAAGTGGTCGAGTGCAGTGATGTCGTTGCTGTTGCAGTCTAAAGTGATGTCGTAATAGGGATAATGAGGTGCATACGGCGCGCTGATTCCCTCGAAGTAAAGAAAGCCGTGAATATCGCCCATCGGGGCGCAGGGATTCGTGCCCTCTCCGATACCGCAGATATTGCCTAAGGAAAGTAAGTAAGCGTTTTCCTGCGCAGCGAATCCGGCCAGTTCCGGCGCCACGATGCTGGTTCCTCCGGTTGCCGAAAGTGTTCCGCCATAGTAGTAGTTTTGGCCGAAAGCAGCGTTTAGTGAAATGTCCGGAACGGCCCGGCTTCCCGAACCGCACGGCTGATTCGACTGATAGCCCGGTGCGGCATAATACGCACTGCATCCGCCGCCGCTTCCACCATTATTAGCCTTACAGGCACCCGTGTAGGTGCCGCCCTGCCATGCGACCTCGGAGCTATAGGCTCCGGTGGTGAGATTTAGAAAAAGGGTGGTCCCGCCGGCACTAACTACGTCAGGGTCTGAACCGGGATAAGCCACGCTGGTGTGCGCCGGAGATTCGAAATTGCAATCGTCCGAGGCCCCGCGATCTCCGGAAGCTGCGAACAGTGTCCATCCTTGTCCGAGCATGGAGTTAAAAATATTGTGCCGCGAGTCCATCGTTGATGTGGAACAACTGTAGATTTCCGTGCAGCTCCAACTGGTAGTGAAAACGCGCGCATAACCGTCGGAAAGCATGAAGCCGTACATGTCCGTGTAGGTCGAGTTGTTCTGATTCGCGCCCTCATACACATAAATGTGCGCCGTATTACCGGCGGCTCCGAAGCTATTGGCGGTCGCCGTAGTCCATTCCGTGTCGAGAGTTGATTCGTCGTTACAGCACGTCGGTGTTCCGTCAATGTAATAGGTGTTGTAGTTGTACGCGAGGTAAGGATATTGGTTGTGGAAACCTGTTATGTCCGATCCACTGATGTCGCCGAACGTTGCAATGGCGATGGATGCTTCCGGCGGCGAGCTGCCTGGATTGCTGTTTGGGTTGCAGCAGTGTCCCAGAGCTTGTAGCGCGTTGTAATCGTACGCGTTCGAGTTGTAAATATCCGTGGGGTCGTATGCTCCGCCAGTAATGTTAGAGCCAGCCCCGTTTGAATTCTTCTGGTGAGCGGCCATTGCTTTGACGAGCAGGGCGTGATTGCCATCAGCGTGGGCTGACGTACCAGCGGCCTCGGGCGGTCCAGGCGCATAAATTGGGCTGGCGAGCGGTTTTGCATTCTTGATTTGTGGGTGCATCACCTGAATGTTATTCAGACCTTCGATGTCGTGAACGATCCCATTCAAGCTGGCTGGAATCTGAGGGTTGCGGTCATTTGAAAAATAACTTGCCGTCCCGATTTGGTAGCTATTCATCGTCACATTGAGGGCCTTCTCAATTGTTCCCATGGTTCCTTCGACGTCCACCAACAAGCGATGCGGGAAGCGATGCGTGACCGTCAAGCCCTGCGATTGGGCCCAATTGACAACCGCTTGCTCGTCCTGAACCGAGGGCGCGAAACGCGCGTTCCATTGCTCTGCCGTCAAATATTTGTGAAATTGTGGCGAGCTCTTGGTCTGCAACTCCTTAAGAAATTCATCTTCCTCGGCCGGATGAGGGGTCTGTAAGCCGATAGTGAGGCGAATCATCTGTTCGGAATCGAAATGACCGGCTAGGGTGGCCATGCCGTCCTCGACTTGTTTTGGCAGATGGCCGGGAAGCGCGACGGTTGCGGATTGCGCGAGTAAGCGTGGAGAGAACGAGGAGACCAGGATCACTCCTATGGCGAATAGTGTGGCGATTCCGACGAAGCGTCTGGAAAGTGGCATAGAGCGCGAGCGCGAAAACTTGGGCTGGGATTTCATTTTGCCTCCTAGGCTGAAAAGTGACCGAAATGTGCGCGGACATTGCCATATCGCCCTCCTGTACATCAATGCATTGCGTCTGATTTTTTTCTGATTTTTGGGTGTACGTGGAGGTATTAGAAATCAAAGAGCTTGCTGACCCATTTATAGATCACAGATGAGCGTTTGCAATAGTCCGGATCGGTCGGTTCCAGGCTAGGTATCACGCTGTCCAGCTAATCCCCGCGCACCTAAACGGTAGATCCAGCTTGCGTGGCCGAATTAATTCGATCAGAAGCCTTAAAATTGAATTCGATTGTGCGTCGCGGGCGAAAGTGATAGATAAGTTCTTAGGCGACCGGCTATGTTGCATCCTGGCGCATGCCGCATTTTCCCTTAGGTTCTACAAACAGAACGCGAATTTTATGGAGAAGGTGCCGCACGGGGAGCTAAAACCGAGTGCAGGCACGGAGGAGCACGATGCGCACTGGGATCGTAATTCGCTCGATGTTGTTTGCGGTTGTGATGCTGGGTTTTTCTCACGGGGCATTCGCTCAAATTGGCGTTTCTGTGGGCTTTGGGCCGCCGCTGCTTCCGATCTACCAGCAGCCGCTCCTTCCTGGTGACGGCTATCTATGGGCACCCGGTTACTGGGGCTATGACTATTCCGCTAACGACTACTACTGGGTGCCGGGCACGTGGGTCTATCCTCCTCAGCCTGGCTTTCTGTGGACCCCGGGTTATTGGGGCTGGGGCGGCGGAGGATATTATTTTAATCAAGGATACTGGGGCCCGACCGTGGGCTACTACGGGGGCATCAATTACGGCTACGGTTACAGTGGAGTCGGATATGAGGGCGGGCGATGGGAAGGGAACCGTTTCGTGTACAACACTTCCGTGAATAACGTAAACACCGCCGTCGTTCACAGCACATACAGCGCCCCGGTGAGTAATGCTTCTGAAAATCACGTCAGCTACAACGGAGGTAGCGGGGGGGTGGAAGCACGTCCGACAGCGCAGCAAGAGATTTACGCGACCGAGCAGCATGTGGGTCCGGTAGCAGCGCAAACGCAACAAATGCAAGCAGCCCGCAATAATCCTGCGCTGTTCGCTTCTGCCAACCAGGGCAAACCGCCCATCGCGGCGACTGCGAAGCCCGGTGACTTCACAAATGGCTTTGTAGCTGCGAAGCAAGCGGGGGGAGAATACAAAGCTCCTCCGGCCATAAATCACGCCAGCGAATTGCCGTCTCACGACTTCAAGGCGCCAAACACGGGCAACGCCGCAACCAACAAAAGTTACCAGCAGCAACTGAACGAACTATCCGCGCGGCAATCTCAGGATCACGAAACGCTCGAGCAGCAACAAGAAGAGGAACACCAGCAAGCCACTCAGAAAAACTACAGCGACGCGCAGATACAACAGATGGAACAGCGTCATTCTCAGCAAACGCAGCAGCTTGAGCAGCAGCACGCCAGCCAGAATAGGCAGATGGAGCAGCGGCAATCGTCACAGAGTTCATCGAAGCAGCAGAGCAATTCAAGTAGCGGAAAGCCGCACTGATTTTTGGAAGCTTTATTCGTAGCGCAGGGCGATCATCGGATCGACCCGCATTGCGCGGCGCGCAGGGATGTAGCATGCCGCTACGGCCACGATAATCAACAACAGAGCGACGCCGGCGAACGTAAGTGGATCGTGCGCGCTGACGCCGAAGAGCTGATTGGCCATCAGTCGCGTCAGCGCCAGGGCGGCGGGTATTCCGATGGCGATGCCGAGCAACGCCATGCGCGTTCCGTGGCCAAGGACTAACCTCAACACGTCTGCATGCTGCGCACCCAGCGCCATGCGAACTCCGATTTCGCGGGTGCGCCGGCTAACCAGATAGGAAATCACTCCGTAAATCCCCACGCACGCCAGCACGAGCGCCAGAGCCGCAAACGCGGCGAGAAGAATCATCGAAAATCTGCGGGCAGCATAGGAGTTGGACACAATTTCGTCCATGGTTTCGACGGTATAGATCACATCGCGTGAATCGATTTGTTCCACTGCGCGGCGAACTGCGGCCATGATGGCAGTCGGGTCGCCCTTCGTGCGCAATACGACGGCCGCGCCGCCCGCTGCAAGCGGCATAAGCTTTTCGGGGAGCTGCATAAAGGGATAGTAAAACTGCGCCTCGATAGCGGATTTTGAGTCAGCGTCAAGGCCCCACTGTTTTACGTGGTTAACCACGCCGACGACTTCAGCTTGCACGCCGAAGAGCGCGAGATTGACGTGCTTTCCGACCGGATTTTCGCGCGGAAGATATGTGCGCGCGAAAACGTCATCGATGACGATAACTACAGGCGCGTTCTCGTCATCCTGCGGTGTGATGAAGCGTCCGCGCTCCAGCGTGATCCCCATGGCTTGCTGGAAACCGGATTCGGCGAGATAAAACATCGCCTGATTCATGTCGTTGAGGTTGGCAGGTTTCGGCTGGCCCTCGATCCAGAAAGGCAAAGAGGAATTGTGCTTCATCGGGCGCGAACCGAGCGTCACGGACACTGCTTCGACGCCCGGAATGGCGCGGATTTTGTCTTCGAACTCACGCAAGCGGGCGCGGGTCAGCGCCGAACTTGTGGTGGGCGACGGCGGCAGCGACAAATTGAAGGTGATGGCATGGCTTGGATTGAAGCCGGGATTAACTGCCCAAAGCGCTGCGAGGCTGCGCACCATCAATCCAGCGCCGACCAGCAAAACCAAAGTCATGGCTATTTCGACCGCCACGAAAACTCCTTGGAGTCGATGGCGAGCCCCGCTCGAGCCGCGACCGCTTTCCTTCAGTATCTCCTGCAAGTTGACGCGAGAAGTCTTAAGTGATGGCGCCAAGCCAAAAACAATTCCGGCGAACAATGATAGCGCCACAGTGAAGAGCAAAACGCGCGCGTCGAGAGAAACCTCGTTGGCGCGCGGCAACGCCGCAGGCAAAGTACCCAACACCGCTTTGGCGCCCCAGAAAGCTAGCAGAATTCCCAGGGCGCCGCCCAGGCCCGCGAGCAGAATGCTTTCGGTGAGAAGTTGACGAATCACGCGCACGGGGTTCGCGCCCAGCGCGGAGCGAATCGCAAACTCGCGCGAACGACCCATCGAGCGCGCTAGCAGAAGATTCGCAACATTGGCGCAGGAAATCAGCAGCAAAAAACCAACGGCCGAGAGCAGCACGATCAGGAATGGTTGGACATTTCCGACCATGTCTTGCTTCATGGAAACAAGGCTTATACCCAGACCTTTATCGGCTTCCGGGTAGGCTGCGGCGATATTTTCCGCGACGCCGTCCATGTCGGCTTTTGCTTGCGAGAGCGTCACGCCGGGCTTCAGGCGACCCACCGCGTGCGCGCTCATATCGATGCGGCGGTCGCGAAAGGATGGATCGCTCCACTGTCCGATGGGAGTGTACACATCGCGGTCGTGGCCGTAGAAACTGAAGTCGGCGGGAATCACTCCAGCGATGGTGTAGGACTGACCATCGAGAGTGATCGATTTTCCAACGACATCCGGCGAAGAGCCGAATTTTCGTTTCCAGAAACCTCCGCTAAGAAGAACGACGGGCGCGGCGCCCGGCTGGTCATCCTCGTGACGAAACGCTCGACCGAGAACTGGCCGTACGCCGAGCGTTGGAAAAAAATCCGCGGAAATCATGTAGCCGCTCAGGCGTTGTGCTTCACCTGTTCCGGTGAAGATGTGATCTTCGTTCCGGTACATGGCCATGGATGAAAATGTTTTTGTGTCGCGTTGCCAGTCGAGGAAATTCAGGTAGGAGATCGGGCCTTGATCGACTCCGGGAGTCGTTCCGTAAATTGCGACAAGCTGGGCCGGCTGGGGGTAGGGCAGCGGATTGAGCAGGACGCCGTTCACTACCGAAAATAAGGCCGTATTCGCGCCAATGCCCAGCGCTAACGTCAAAATTGCTATGGTTGCGAACCCCGGGGACTTCGCGAGCATGCGAAGCCCGTAGCGCAAGTCCTGAAGAAGCGTCTCCATGGTGCCTCCTGACACCTGGCCCCAGGCAGGATGCGCAGCTATCCTAGCGCAAGAAACCGGTATGATTCCAGCCCACAGAAAGTCGCTTGTGTCGGACGACAATGTAAGAATGCTTTTTTTCGGGAACTTGGGAAGAGTAATGGTTCTTCATTCCGGCGACGAAACAATTCCGATTGACCGAATCGAGTGACAAACTGAAGGCGAAGGCGTTATCTTGAAGTGGGGTATGTGTGAGAGCTAAACCCGCACCTTTTCTGCAGGAGGCGCAGAAAAAGTGCGGCACCTTCCTGTTTGAATCCGCGGCGTAACTGAATTGCGGTGTAATGTGCGAAAATGCTGCGAGCACGGGCCGAGAAATTCTCCGGACGCAGGAAAGAGGCCAGATGGCGAGGAAACAAATTAACGTGCAGCGGTTTAGCGTTATTTCTTCGAAAAAGTTTGACGAGCTGGTGGCAAAGCTCGCGGCCGGGGTGGGGCATCCGGATGTGCGCGCGATGTTCAAGAATATCAGCACGGCGAAAAAGTACGACGAGGTGGAGAAAATCATTCGACCGGGACTGGGGCCGACAGGACTGATGGAGTTTGTGCGATTCGATCATGGCGACGTGCTGCGCAAAGATCAAGGGGAGAAAGCGCCGCGGGTGATACGTTTCTTGATCGGCAATCCGCTGGTGATGAAGAGAATGGTGGAGCATGTTCCAGACGCGGGTTCTTATGCGCCGACCACGGTTCTCGTTGATGAACGCGCGGACGGCGTGCACATATCTTACGACACCATGGTGAGTTTTCTAACGCCGTACGGAAACGCGGAAGCGCTAAAGGTTGCGGAGGAGCTGGACGGGAAGATCGAAGCGCTCTTGACTGAAGCAGCGAAGTAAACCGAAAAATCGTTCAGATTGATGCGCCAGGGCCTGGCGGGTTTGGATAACTGAAATTCATAACCGTGAAAAGGAGACACCTTTATGAGTTCGACTGAAGTGCTGGTGCTCGCGTTTCTGATCGGAGTGATTGCCGGATTGCGTTCGCTTACCGCGCCTGCTGTTGTTGCTTGGGCGGGCTTTTGGCATCGATTCCTACAAGGCACGGCATTCTCGTTTATGGGAAGGTTACCCGCCGCTATCATTTTCACGGTGCTGGCCGTGGTCGAACTTATTACGGATCAACTTCCGTCGACTCCGAGCCGGTTGAAGCCTCCGGGTATGATCGCACGCATCATTACCGGGGGACTTTCGGGTTCCTGCCTTGCAGCGGCAGGTGGGCAATCGATTGCGTTCGGTGCGGTGTTGGGGGTTGTCGGCGGCGTGGCGGGCGCTTTCTTAGGTTACGGAGTTCGCACGCACCTGGTGAAAGGGCGAAAGATTCCAGATCTGCCCATCGCGCTCTTGGAAGATGCAATTGCAATTGGCGGCGCGATATTTATCGTGTCATGCTTTTAAGGGCGCGTTTTACGATTCGAATATAAGCTGCGGGAAATTTCCAGCCTTCGAGGTATTTTTCCGATGAATCCTTCCGACCAATTTCAAGCCATCGTAATCGGTTCCGGCCAGGGCGGCAATCCATTATGCGTGTCGCTGGCGCAGGCAGGGTTTCGTACGGCGTTGATCGAGCGGCAGTTTGTCGGGGGAACGTGCGTGAATTACGGGTGCACGCCAACGAAAACCATGGTGGCGAGCGCGCGCGTCGCGTACCTAGCGCGGCGAGGAGCTGACTATGGCGTTCGAACGGGAGACGTTCGCGTGGAGATGACGCGCGTGCGTGAACGAAAACGCGGAGTGGTAGAGAGGTTTCGAACCGGAAGGGAGGGAAGTTTTAAGAATCTGGCAAACTTTGAATTAATTTTCGGCGAGGCTAGTTTTACCGGCGCGAAAACATTGCGCGTTCGGCTGAGAGACGGCGAAGTTCGCGAACTCAGCGGCGAAAAACTTTTTATCGATGCGGGGACGCGGCCAGCGGTGCCGGCGATCGATGGGTTGAAGGATGTGGCGTTTCTCGACAGCACTTCAATCATGGAATTAGACAGCCTGCCGGAACATTTGATCGTTCTGGGCGGCGGATACGTGGGGCTGGAGTTCGGGCAAATGTTCCGGCGGTTCGGCAGCCGCGTTACGATTGTGCAGTCGGGACCGCAATTGCTGACGCGCGAGGATGCCGACGTGGCCAGCGCCGTGGCGCAAATCTTGCAACAAGACGGCGTCACAGTGCTGCTGAACGCAAAAGCCAGCGGCGTTACAAAGACGGGGGCGCAGATTTATGTGACCGTGCGCATGGGCGATGAATCGCACGTTGTGGATGGCTCGCATCTGCTAGTGGCTACTGGGCGCACGCCGAATACGGATATTTTGGATTTGTCCCCGGCGGGCATCCTGACGGATAAGCGCGGGTTTATTACGGTGAATGCGAAACTGGAGACCAACGTGCCGGGAATTTATGCGCTGGGAGACATTAACGGGGGGCCGGCATTCACGCATATTTCTTACGACGACTTTCGAATCCTTCGGACGAATGTGATCGAGAAGGGGAACGCCTCAACAGAGGGCCGATTGGTGCCTTACACGGTTTACATCGACCCGCAACTCGGGCGCATCGGACTGACGGAAGAGCAGGCTCGCGCGCAAAACAAGAAAGTACGGGTGGCAAGAATGCCGATGACGTCCGTAGCGCGGGCGACGGAAACGGGCGAGACTCGTGGATTCATGAAAGCCATTGTCGACGCCGAAAGCGGACAGATTCTTGGCGCGAGCGTGCTGGGAATAGAAGGAGGTGAAATTATGTCGATGCTGGAGTTGGCGATGATGGGCAAGCTAAGTCATACAGTTTTACACGACGCCATTTTTGCGCATCCGACGCTCGCCGAATCGCTGAACAATCTCTTTCTGCATTTCGATTCGTAGGCCAAGAACCCGCAGACCCCCTTCGTCCAATCAGTGACGCACCAGCAAGCAGAGCTTAGTGTTTCTGAATTCGAATTTTCGGGGCTGTTTTCTTTGCGTCGCCCGCGGGAATAGCGCCGGCCTCCAACGAGCCACCGAAGTAGCTGTCCGGGTCGACTTCAATCCAGAAAAGCTGATCGCCGCTGGCCTGATAAGCGGTGACGGTAAGGCTTATGTCGGCGGTGAAATCGTCGTTCGACAATGTAAGCGGATTGATGGTGTAGCGTCCGGGATGCGCGCCGTCCGGAGCGGCGGCATCGGTGAAGGCGACGCCGGTGTAAGTTGGTCCGACGCCAGTTAAGGCGCCGAACGGATCGCTCAGTTCGCCGGTTCCGACGAAAGAGCCGCCCGGCTCCGTGACATTTGCAGCGCCGACGAAATCAAATTCGAAAGTGCCGTCGGCGTCCGTGGCACCCTGCGCTCCGAAAGCGTAGTAGCCGGAGAAGTCGGCTACCGTGACATCGGTTTGCGGAACTAGCAGGCCGGTCCCGACGAGGTTCTCGTCCATCTCAGCAACCAGCGCGCCTCCGCCATCGGTGGTGGCGTTGGGATCCAATATGTTGAGTGTAGGATCGACGGCGTATATTCCGAAAACCGAAACGTCTCCGTAAGTCGGGTTAAAATTCATGGATCCGTACCCGTCGCTAGCGAGCGTGTACGTTCCGTGGACGGCTTGTGCTGTCAACTGGATTCCGTTGTTCAGTTCATTCAAATCTCCGACACCATTGAAATGAGTGCCGCCGGTGGTCTTGAATTGCCCCACAGCAGCATAGGCAGTGAAGGGGTTTTCAACCGCGAATACCGAATCGCCGATGGAACCAGCGGAGAATCCCGGTACTGCACCCTGACCGTAGGCCGAGCCTACCGCGGTGTCGGCGGTGGCGGAATCCACGTCGACGATGCGAAATACTTCAGGACCGACGACATAGTAGTTGATCGAAGTGGCGATCCCAGTGCTGTCATTGATGCTGCCGCGGCCGAAAGCGTCGGGCGTGGAAAGCGAAGCGGTGAAAGGCGTGCCGGGCGTCACAGCGCCGCCGAGGTTACTATCCAATGTTCCGCTCAAGGCGCCAGATACAACGGTGAAAACTCCTCCGTAGGCCGCAGGGAAAGCTCCACTGTCATCGGAACTCGTACCGGAGGCCACAAAGGAAAACGAACCGGACGGCAAAGCTGTGGAAGTCTGAAGGTCCATGCTTCCGCTGGAGGTAGCTGTCCCGTCGAACTGTGTGATGAGCGCGTGGTTTGGATTGGCAAAAGCGACGGCAAAAGTCTCCGTGCCGCTGACACCGAGGTTTGGATTATCTGTAATTAAAGTGAGCGTTCCTGTCCCATCGCCATTTGGGACGAGTCCTCCGCCAGTGATCATGTCCCCCTGGGGTTGGGGCGAAATGATGCCGTCGGGGCCGTCACCGTCGTTATAGTCCTGCTCGCCGCCGGTCACCGCGAAAACGCCGCCCGCGGACAGAGTGTTGGCAATCTGGACGACGCCAGCTAGGGAGTAGTAAGGATCATCGGCAAAATTGTTTTCTTCGCCGGTGACGTAGAAAGTGAAATTTTGTGTAGCCATGCCGGTGATCATTATGGTGGCAGTGGAAATCGTCGTTGGTTTCGTAACGGAGGTGGCCGTAATTGTGACCGAGCCGCCTGCCGGCGCAACGGGCGGAGCCGTGTACATGGTAGGCACGCCGCTGGCCGTTTGAGCTAGCGTAAATGTGCCGCAAAATCCGACCGGAGCGCAGCTCCAGGTAACGCCTTGAGCTTTCGGATCGTGTGTTACTGTGGCGGAAAGATTGCCGGTGGTGCTTGCGGCAAGACTGCCGGGGGCGGTGATGGCAATCGTCAAGGGACCTCCGCCGGAGCCGCAACCTGCGATGGCCAGGGCGGAAAGCGCCACGATAACGGTCCACAGAGGTGCTCTATTCATAGCCGCGTGTCCCCTCGCTTCGGATTTCGAACGATATTCGCTAGCGGGCCCCTGATAGAAAAGTTCTTGGGATCGAAGGAACGCACGAATGCTGCGCGCGAGATTCGGCGACTCGCCGGCGAATTTCCCCTCGATAACAAGGCGGGACCCATGTCTAGAACGAACAACCCCGGCGAAATATATCACGATAGTGAAGGCGGGCGTCTAGCCAATAAATCAGAATTTTGCCAAGCTCTTAAAGGATCTTGGGCCTCAGAGGGGGACACGGTTCGAAGCGACTTTTTGACTACGGGTCAATCACAAGCGGTTATTGGCGTGTTTGTGGTTCTACCTGCGCGGCCTGGGCTGTAGCGTTCGCGACATCCAGATGAAACTGGACCTGGACGTTGTTAGCCACTTTGTTGAGCGGCGCGTTGTGCGTCATCCCAAAATCACGGCGATTGAAGGTAAATTCACCATCGATCAACTGATGGCCTTTGTCCGGCGGGCGCACGGTGAGAGCGACCGAGACAAGCTGAGTGATTCCGCGCAAAGTGAGTTCCGCATTCATCAAAAACTTGGTCGGATCAGGACCGCCGTCCGGTGTGATTGTTTTCGATACGAAATGAATCTGGGGATATTGCTTCACATCGAAAAAATTCTTTCCTTTCACTTCTTTGTCTCTTAGTCCGCTCCCCGTTGCGACACTGTCAGCCACGAGTTGCATATCCAGAGAGGCATCGTCAAATTTGTCCGTGGGGGTCTTCAGATTGACGTCCCAATCATGGAAGACGCCGGTTACCTTGGCAAATGTCGCACTGGCGTGAAATTCGATCTTGCTCTCGGATTTCGATACGGTGCGCGGAGGGTCTGGGGACGTCTGAGCGGGCAGTGAAAATGCAGCCAAACAGAAAAGAATGCACGCGCGGCGCATTAAGTTCAAAAATCACCTCAAAATGAAGAATCCTGAATTTATGATGCGTTTGCAGCAAGTAACGTCAGCAAGCTGCCAGGAAGTGGCCCAAGACTCGTCGCGTGTCCTGAGGGAACATCAGCTACTGCGAGCGGATAGTATATCAGGCTAAGTCCCGGAAATTGTCTTGAGCCGGAAGACCTGGCGGGAGAAGCGGTGAATCACCAGCGAGATGGGCAGCCCCACGCAGACGATATGCGTGATGATGGCGATGACTGAGGAAGTCACCGTTTTCGTTCCATGAAAATTCGAGAGCGGCATTACTACCCAGTACATGAGCAGGTAAACCGCGACGCCGTATAGAACTCCGGCAAGAATGGGACTCGCGATCATGAAAGTAACCTTGCGACTGGCCACAAAAAATACCGTGGCGGCGGTGAACGCGATCAGGAAATGGAATGCCAAGCCGAGCGCGGTGGTGGCTGTTCCGCCGTTAAATGAAGCAGGACCGAGCCAGCCAGCGGCGATTGCTTGCAGGAGGCGCGAAGGCTTTACGCCTCTCGGCCACCAGGTAATGAAGGCCGCCGTAATATCCAAGCACCCGCACAGAAAGCCGGCGAAAAAAATGGCCAGAAATGGGCGGGATGTTTGTGTGCCGGAAACGGCCAGGTTCGAGGACCTCAAGTTAGCGTTCCTTTCGCAGTTGCGATGCGGCGCTGGGTGGGTATGTTGTACTCGGGAATGCGACGGGAAGATGCTGTGCATCTCGTTTAGGTCGCCGGCGCCGGATGGAGGATTGGCGACTTTAGATTCTGTCAGCGTCGAATTGACCGCCGGGAAAATCTTGCCGAGTGGTGCGGCGCAGAAAAGCGGAGCGAAGACGAAGTCGCCGCGTAAAACCTGGGAGTAGGCTGAAATTCCAATCGCCGGCCTAAAGGCGGCTGCTATAAAGCCGCTATTTTCGGTAGATCACGCCGTTTTTCATCACGAAGGAAACCTTCTGTAGCGCGGAGATGTCCTGGAGCGGATCACCTGGGACGGCGATGATATCCGCATCGTAGCCGGGCTTCAGCGCGCCGATTTGATTTTGCCAGCCTAACAATTTCGCGCCGTTTAGCGTTCCGGCCTGGAGCGCGGCGAGCGGCGACATCCCGAATTTCACCATCAGTACAAATTCGCGGGCCTGCGTACCATGCGGAAACGGGCCCACGTCGGAGCCCATAGCAAAGGGTACGCCCGCGGCGAGCTGCCTCTTAAATTCCAGTGCGTGAAGATCTAGAAGCTGAGCGTCGCGCGCGCCCTGCGCTGGGGAGTTGGGATGCGCGGCGAAATATTCGAAGATGGTGAAAGTCGGCACCGCAAAAATCTGTTTTTCGCGCATCAGGCGCATGGTTTCATCGCTGAGCTGCAAGGCGTGGTCGATAGAGGCAACTCCTGCTTGCGCTGCGTACAAAGTGCCGGGCTCGCCCATGGCGTGAACCGCGACGCGATGTCCGGTGCGCGCAGCTTCGTGGACTGCGGCGGCGAGTTCTTCCTCGGTGTATTGATAAGGAGTGGAGAAGCGGCCATCGACAATTTTGTCGGGACCCGTTTCGTAAATCTTGATGAAGTCAGCGCCTTCTTTTAACTGGCCGCGGATTGCGGTGATTAGTTCTTCGGAATTGTTGGCATACGTGGCGTTTGAGAGCACGTGCTGCGCCGGGTTGTATCCGATGGCATCTTCGTGGCCGCCGAGAATGTCGATGGCATTCCCACTGATGCGCAGGCGCGGACCGGGAATCAGGCCATCATTGATCGCGTTGCGGACGGCGGTGTCGGCGGAGCCGGCGCCTTCGGTGCCCATGTCGCGCTCAGCGGTAAATCCAGCGAACAGATCGTCGCGGGCTGCAATCGTGGCGAGAATGGTCCGCTGCGGCACGGATTCTTGCACCGTCTGCAAATCTTCAGCGCCGGGATGCAGGAAAAGGTGGACATGCGCGTCGATCAGTCCTGGTAAGAGAGTGGTATCGCCCAGGTCGATGAACTCGGATTCGTGCGGGTGCGTCACGTGCGAGCCGACCTCGACGATTAGGTTGCCTTGCACCAGAATTTCGCCGGGCGTCGCGATGCGTCCTGTTTCGACATCGAGCAGGCGCGCGGCGTGCAGTACGATGGCGCGAGGCGGCGACGCGGACTGCACGGTATTTGTTTGCGAATAAATTGGCGAAGTAAGGAATGGCGAGCACAGACAAGCCGTAACGAATAATGAGAATCGTGCGAGTGAGCGGCGGATAGTCATGTTTTCGCGCGCGATAATAACATGGACTGTGGAATCCGCGGACGCGGTGATGCTTCCGTCGGAGAACGGCGCGTACTGACTTTTGGCTGATGTTGTTACCGTGATCTTGGCCGTCGGATCCCTGATCGCTTTATTGCGATTTCGTTTGAATTCCGCGCGGCTGGTGATGGCAGGGGCGGGCGTTGGACTGATCGCGAATACTTTTCATGTTTCACGATGAGCGGCAAAGAGTGAAGAAGGCGCCCTTCTGAAAAAGAGGAGAAAAAGAAAGGCGCCCTGGTGTTTTGCACCAGAGCGCCTTCGCCGACGCCAGTGATCGCCCAGCAAAAGTGTTACTTCTTGCCGTGTGAACCGTTGCTACGTGAACCGCCGCCGTGCGATCCGCCGGAACTTCCTCTCGAGCTAGACTGCCGAGCCGCGTGTTGTTGCGGCGCGGACTGATGGCTAGCTCGGGGCGCAGACGCATGCGACTGCGAGCGCGCCGCCGTGTTCGTACGGGCTGCAGTGTGCGACATACGCGCGTTGTTCTGTACACGCCGCGCAGTGTTCGTGTGCGGCGTGGTGCGCGATGCACGTGCGTTGTTCTGTGAAGGTGTTTCGTTGTTGGAGCGCGCTGCGGTGGTCTGGCGCCGATAGTTGGTCGAACGCGATCCGTTGGCTGAGCTTCGTTCGGTACTTCTTTCGGTACCTTGCGTTGTGCCGCGGTTGTTTTCATTACGTGACGCAAAGTTGCGCGCGCCGTTGAACCCACCCGGCCTTCCTGTGGCAGTCACTGATGGCCGGCCATGATTCACGGACGCGAGCTGGTTGCGATCGGCGCGAGCGGCGCTCTCTTGACGCAGTTGTGCTGAGGTCGCCGCAACGTGTTGGTCGCGATTCGCTCTCATTTCAGTGGCCGAAGGGCGTGCGGTAATTCCGCCGCGGCCGCCATTGTAGCTCACCCGATTCACATCGCGATTGTTCACCACGGTTCTGTTGTACACGTTGTGAATGTTCGCCCCGTTGATGTTGTTCACCGAGCGGTTGTAAAAGAAATGATCGCCGCGCCAGTAGCCGCCTTGGTAGCCGAATCCGCCGTAACCGAAGCCGTAGTTAATGCCGCCGTAGAAGCCGACATGTGGTCCCCAGAAACCGGCGTGCCAGAAATATCCACCGCCGCCCCAGCCCCAATAGCCTGGAGTCCACAGAAATCCGATACGTGGAGGAAGCACCCAGGTGCCGGGCACCCAGTAGTAACCGTCAACGCCGTAGGACCAGTAACCCGGTGTAAAAATGTAGCCGTCACCGGGGCAGATTGGTTGTGTGTAAACCGGCAAAACGGGTGGCGCAATCGTGATGGCCACGCCGAAACCGGCCGCTGATGTTGTGGTTGGTATCGTGAACATTCCAAGTACCGCCAAAAGCAAACCGACTAACATGATTTTCTTCATGTGCTTCTCCTTCTTATGAATCCATGACGCAGAAACTGTGAATCATTCAGCGCCTTCCGCGATTCTCAGTCTCTTGGCGCTACTGTGTTAAACACGCTGGTAAGACGAAAGTCGCGCGAAGCGTTTGCGGGAGGTTGTTTGGGATTTAATGCAGGGTTGTTTGTCGTAATTTGTTCCGCAACAAATTTTTCTTGGCGGGTTCTTATGATGCTAGATATGTTGGAATTGAGGGATAGGGGAAAACTGTGATGTCCTTACGGAAAATAGTGACAGT
>JBEKHG010000035.1:0-39024 GCA_050012395.1 Candidatus Acidiferrales bacterium | reverse complement strand
GCTTTAAACCGAATGCAATATCCGGTCACGCTCGCCTTGCCTAGTTTTTTTCCATACGTTTTGGCTAAGTACTTCTTATCTTTGAGACCAAGAATATAGACAGAGATCCCGGTTCTGTTTCCGCTCACACCAATTTGAAAAAACTCTCTACTTTTTCCATTGGCGTATTTTATTGTGTGAAATCCATATCCAATCGTAGGGTTGGAAACAGTATGATTTTTGCTGTCTTTACCATCGAAGAACCATAATTTGCATTCCGGTGACACTTGAAGTGTGAGCCGATGCAACTCTCGCATATCACTGCGTTTTGGCTCCGGTTGGCTGGCAATATGCTTCTTGATTTGTTCTTGTACGTTCATACGTTCTGCTCCCCAGTTGCGTCGCACGAGATTATACGACGTTTAATCCTTTTGAACCGCTGCCATTCTCTGTCGCACCGGATACTAGAGGTCTAGATTGCGCGTACTCCGGCGGCAATATCCATTATTTCCGTCGCGGCTAGCGCCGACGGATTCTTGCAACAGTTTCATTGCTAATTTCCCTTCGGCGTCCGCTAGAAGAACCGTTCGATAAGCTGCTTTGTTCTTGCGTTTCCGGAAGCAGGTAGGGCATACCTCCGCGACGATGACCGCACTCCACACTGGCAAGATTCCACTGGCACAAATCCGGGATGCATTTTTTAACATCAAGGGGCCCTCAGATTGATGTTTTGGAAAACGTGGAAAATGAGAGCGCTGCATGTTCTGTCGCTTAGCTCTACGAAAATCAACACATTACAACGAGAGCTCGACGCAGTGCGATGCCGCCAAAATAGTACTAGATACTCTTTCCCTACACGTTCCGCGCTAGACATGGATGTTAGCGCGGCTGCTCTCTTATGATTCAAACAGCAGCGCCATGGACCAGCCAGTCAAAACAGGTAGAGGTGTCTCCGATGCAGGTTCGCCTGCCTCGCACGATCCCCGCCGCCCAGGCGGGAGTCACGATACTGTCCTGTTGAACGACGCCCCCGACAATAATTTCGCGGAAACCGTCGTCGCGCCCGTAACTCCATTCCAAGTTGCGAACCTCAGTTCCGCTGCCCTTGCTGCGCTCAGCAAACGCTACGACATTTTGGGTGAAGCCGGGCACGGCAGCATGGGTAATGTTTACAAAGCGCGCGATCGCGAGACAGGGGAGACCGTCGCGCTGAAATTATTGAAACCTGAAATCGCTTCAGACCAGGCAATGATGGAGCGATTTAAGAACGAGCTTCTTTTTGCACGCAAGATTACGCACAAAAATGTTTGCCGCATGCATGAGTTCAATCGTGTCGGCGATGTCGCTTACACGTCCATGGAATTCGTGGAAGGTGAGAGCCTGCGGTCGGTGCTCAACCGCTTTGGTGGACTGCCTCGGCGCAAGGCCGTGAATCTAGCGCTTCAAATTTGTTCGGGATTAAATGAAGCACACACGCAAGGCATCGTCCACCGTGATCTAAAGCCCGAAAACATTATGGTGGACGCGAACGGCAACGTGAAGATCATGGATTTTGGCATCGCGCGTTCGATGGAAGCGGCGACGCGCATGACCGGCTCAATGGTTGGAACGCCGCAGTACATGGCTCCGGAACAGGTTGGCGGGAAGCCGGTCGATTACCGCACCGATATTTATTCGCTGGGATTAATTTTGTACGAGATGTTTACGGGCGCCCCCGCATTTCAGGCCGACAATCCGGTTGCAGTTGCGCTGAAGCAAATGCAGGAAGAGGCGGTTCCGCCGCACGAGATCGATCCGGCAATCCCTGCTTACATTGAACGCACGATTTTGAAATGTCTCTTGAAGAACCCGGCAAATCGCTTTCAATCGACCGCGCAACTGGAAAATGCTCTAAATGGGTTGGAGCCGCAGAATCCTGCCGGCGTCGCAGTTCCGGCTCGCGCAGCGAACGCCCAAAGAAGTGCAAGCGCACCTGCAACTGCGCGCATCGCGACACCTTCCCTGCCACCAGCGACGGCCCAAGGTAGAGGCGTTTCACCGATTGTTTGGGTCCTGCTGGGCGCAGTAATGGTCTTAGGCGCGCTCGGAATTTTGAACGGTATTTCCAGGAAAAAGACTGCTATAG
This sequence comes from Candidatus Acidiferrales bacterium, assembly GCA_050012395.1. Classification (GTDB taxonomy): domain Bacteria; phylum Acidobacteriota; class Terriglobia; order Acidiferrales; family UBA7541; genus Palsa-295. The sequence goes on along the minus strand of JBEKHG010000035.1, from coordinate 36,920 downwards.
AAATGATTCCACCGCCACCGGCACTTCCAGTACCTGTGCCGCCGGATTTCGCGTACGTGAGCTCGCCGCCAAAAGCTTCGGTGGCTGTTTCCTCAGCAAAATCAGCGGACACCGAGGCTTCTAAGTCAACGCGACCTCTCGACACTAGCGGCGAACGTACAGTTGCGCCGTACACAAATTTCAAGCCTGAAATTGCGAAGAGCAATGCGCCTCCGCAGCCAAAATTCGAGGCTAAAGCATCCGAAATTTCTCCGCGCGTGAATGCGGGACGTGTTAAGAGGCCGTCTGCGGACGAAGCTGCGGCAACGCTTCGCGCAGACGCGGCTGCACAAAGCCCTGGAAAGAAGCCAGTGACGAAGAAATCCGCTCAGCCTGCAGTTGCAAATTCGACTCCGCCGGCCGCGGCCTTAATGTCAGGTACGACGGGAGCTTCGTACTTGTTGATCGGGCATTACATTCGCGAAGATCGGGCAAAAGATGCGGCCAAGACTATCGATGGACTCGGAATGTCCAGTGGCGTGATTCCGAAGCACGGCCTCGCGGGCGATTACTACGTGGTTTACAGCGGACCGTTTCCAAACGAACAAATTGCGGGCGCAATGAAAAAACTCCGTGACCAGGGATTTTATGTCCGATCGATGCCCGTTACGACAGGAAATAAGAACGCAAAACAATGACGCCGGTGAACCTACAGGAGTCAGCGACGATGCAGATCGCATTCGGAGCGCGCAGCGATACCGGGCGTGCTCGCGAGAATAACGAAGACAGCTTCGCACTCGCTCCTGAGGTGAATCTATTCGTGCTCTCAGATGGAATGGGTGGCCTGGCAGCGGGTGAAGTAGCCAGCAAGCTGGCCAGTGAAACTGTTATCGCCCATTGCCGCGAAGCGGCGGTAAATCCTTCGCTGCCATTGATTGGAGAACACCTGGACGGGCTTACGGCGAGTTCGAACAGATTGGCCAGCGCGGTACGTACCGCAAACCGCGTGGTGTATGCGGCCGCACAGGACAATGAAAAGAAACGCGGCATGGGCGCAACGGTTGTGGCTGTGTGGCTCGTGGACGAAGTGCGTGTGAGTATCGCGCACGTTGGTGACAGCCGCATCTACCGGCTGCGTGGCGGGGAGTTCGTGCAACTTACCGAAGACCATTCGTTCGTGGCGGAGCAGGTTCGTCGGGGCATGATGACCAAGCGCGAAGCCGAAACCAGCAACATGCAGAGCGTGCTTTTACGCGCTTTAGGTGTGGAGCCGGAAGTGCAGGTCGATGTTAACGAAAAAGATTTGTTGGAAGGCGACACGCTTCTGCTTTGCTCCGACGGGCTGACACGCGAGCTCTCGAACACGCAGATTTCCGCAACGCTGGCAGACATGGAAGATCCCCAAGAGGCGTCCGACCGGCTGATTGAGCTGGCGAACGAGGCGGGCGGCGGAGACAACATCACAGCAGTGGTTCTTCGGTATGCAGCGAAACCAGTAGGTACGTTTAAACGAATCGGGAAATGGTTTAAGGGGTCCGAAAATCGGTGACTGCGCAGCACTCGGAAGCGGGTGCGCGACGATTGAAACTCAGGAGGGCGTTACCATGTCAAAGTTAGTCCTGAAATTCGAGAGTTCAGTACTGAAGGAAGTCGCGGTGGGGACCAAGGAAGTGAGCATCGGCCGCTCGCCGGAATGCGGAATCGTGATCGACAATCCCGCGGTGTCGAATTACCACGCGCGCGTATTCAGTGAAGAAGGCCGTATGATGCTCGAGGATTTTGGAAGCTTGAACGGGACGTTCGTCAACGGGCAGCGCGTGAAGATGGTCAGCCTGAAGCCCGGCGACTCCGTTGCCATTGGCAAACACACTATCGTTGTGACCGATTCAACCGAGATCAGAGGCACCGCTCCGGGCGGTTCCAACGGCAACGCCTGGCCCACGGTGCCAAAAATTAACGAAACCGTGATGCTCGACACGAAAGAGCGGCGTGAGTTTTTGCGTCAGGTAGCGGCTGTAGGGGAAAGCGCGCAGGTAGCGCCCGGCCGTATGAAATTACCGACGCTGCTGGTACGCAAAGGCAGAACGGATTTGAAAGAGTACACGCTCAGCGACAAGTTGACCGTCATCGGCAAATCCGCCATGGCCACCATCAAGCTAAAAGGCTGGTTTGCTCCTAAAGTCGCCGCGCAAATTACCCGTCGCGAAGACAATTCGTTTTACATCGGGAAGGCTGAGAAGATTCCGACCGTCAACGGCGTTTCGATTGCCCAACCGACCAAGTTGTCGTCGGGCGACGTGGTTGAGGTCGCTGGTATCGAATTGGAATTTATCTTCCGCGACTGACGCGATTCCAATGACCGCTCTTCCCATTTCGGGTCGTCCGGCCTCGCCAACGTCGGTTAGCTCTGCTGGTACCACGGTTCTATAGGCAACGTCTATCCCTCCCGGTAGATTTATCCTGTTAACGGCCCTGACTGATCGAGACTTGGGAGGTCAACCCGTGGCCACAGCTACACTTGTCGCGTCTGAACCGGCGGTTTCGTCGCAGCCCAAATCGAGTCGGAATTCACGACGGCGCGAGCGCCTGAAGATGTCTTTGCCTTTGGAAGTCCGGCCATTCGATGCACGATTCGCCGAGATTGCCGACGTAGGTGAAGTGCTCGACTTCACGCGCGACGGCCTCTACTTCGCGACCTGTATGCCCCATTATTTCAAGGGGATGCGCCTCCTTGTGACCTTTCCGTTCGGTGAGAAGATCTCGGCACACAAAAAGTTTTTGGGGTCGATCGTTCGAATGGAGAACCGGCCTGACGGCACCCTGGGAATTGCCGTCCGTTTTCTGCTCTAGGTCATCTTAAACGTTTCCATTTAGACATCGCGCCGGGGATAGAGCTTGTTAGACCACCGCACTGCAGAGACAATATCAATTAACACTCCAGCGGCTGGCGCTCGGGAAGGAAGCCGCGCCGAGCTGTGAAACACGAAGCTGAGGATAGGTGATGCATAGTTCAAGTGACAAAAAGAAAGCGCACGGGGCTCCCTCCCCTGCAGTTCAAGAAGCCGAAAGGCGGATCGCTGAACGCCATATGTTTACGGCGGGCGCGGAAGTGGTCGAGCTAAAATCAGGCGCGCGCTTCTCGACGCGTACCACCGACCTCGGACCCGGTGGCTGCTTCGTTGACACCACAGTTCCCTTCCCAATTGGGTCAAATGTACGAATCACTCTGAACAAGGGCACGAAATCGTTCGCAACGCCTGGCACGGTGGTTTACTCGCAGCATGGATTAGGCATGGGCATCGCTTTCACCGAGTTGGATGCTGAAAAGCGCCTAGAACTGGCGGACTGGATAGCTGGCGTTACTGGTGAACGTCCCGCGGTGCATGAAGAGGCTCGAGTGCCGAAAGATACAAATCCCAGCAAGGGACGCGAGTTTGTTGCGCTGGTACGTCTTGTTCGACTTATGATCGGGAAAGGTATATTGACCGAGGCGGAAGGCGCTTCTGTTTTGCACGATCCTGTCCTCTAGACGCCGCCCGGCATGGATAATCCGGCTCGCAACTTGGCGGTAGGCGCTTCAAAGCCCATTTCGGGATTTCTCGGTGATTTTTGCCGATTCCGGAAAGAAATGCTTGGTTCACGTCAGATTTACACATCGTTCGTATATTAAATGCTTTGTTTACTTCGTCCCTGCCATCCCCGCGATGGCAATTGGAGTGCAGCCTATGACTGGGGGTACCAATGGGAGAACGAAGAAAAGCAAGGCGATACGAGCTTTACCTTCCGGTACAAGTTTGCCTCCCACGCCAGCGGCCTGTTGAATTCTATACTGGTCAACTCCGCGATGTCTCACGCTCAGGTATCTTCTTTCATTCGCATATTCCACTCGACCACGGCGCTGCTCTGGAGCTCACCTTTTCGTTACCGGCTGAGAGAGACCGTGGAACCTCGGTGTTGGTGCGAGCCAGTGCGAAGGCGTTGCGCGTGTCGGAGTTGCCTGGCGATGGCGTGCCTGTGTATGGAGTGGCAGCGACTATCGACCGGATTGATTTTGTGCGGCCTGTCGTTTCGAGCGCAGCATAGTTATCGAGCGTTTCACCTGACGAAATTGATTCCTGGAACAAAAGGCGCGGTTCTTCGGAGCCGCGCCTTTTGTTTTGTATCGCCGTGGTCGGGAAATCTTAAGTGACGTAAATATCGGTACCGCTCTATGGTACGGTTACTAGAAATATCGCCGCCATACGAACCTCATGCCTAGACGAAGCGAAGCGCAACGAGTGTTTGAGTTAGAGCGCGAAACCTTGTGCGCGCTTTGCATTCGCGGAAGCGCCAATGCGCGGGAAACTACGGTAATGCGCGAGCTTTCTAAGCACGTTTGGCAGGATGCCGAGCATGGCATGGTGTTTGAAGCGATCCAAAGACTAAGCAGCAGCGATCCGAAGCTTTTGCGAGAACAGCTCCCGGCGCAAGCCACGCGCATGGGATTTCCGGACGTTAGCTGGGACAACTACTTCGCGCCACAGCCTGGAACGAGGCTCGATTTCAGTTTGCTTGTGGGTGAGCTGCTCGCTGCGCCAAAAGAAAAAAAATCCTGAACAAAGAAGCGATGCCGGCGTGAAGTTCGCTGTCTCGGCGGGCGCCACGTAACACTATTTGCCGCTTAAGCCGAAGGCACGCGAATGAAATTCCAGAGACACCGGAAAATGTTCCGCCACGTAATTCCAGTCGTGGCCGCCAGGATACAGATGGAATTCGTTGGGAATATGGCGAGAGTCGAGTAGATCGTGGAATGATTTCGCGCCGGCGTCGAATCCGTAGTCGTCTTCCATGCCGCAATCGAAATATATTTTCAGTCCGGTCGGGCGCCTCCCATTCCCAACGATAGTGAAGGGGTTATTCTGCTTCCAATATGCCGCATCGGGCGGCGAGCCGAAGGCACTGCCGAGAATGCGGTTGAGTATGGCTCCCTGATAGTCCGAGGCGCTGATGCTCGGAAGAGTCGCCAGCAGTGCCGCACTATGCGCGCTCACCGAACCAAATAACTGCGGGTAACGAAGCGCAAATCGAAACGCGCCGTAGCCTCCCATGGAAACTCCGCTGACCCCACAATGTTCGCGATCGGCGCGGACGCGATACTGCTTCTCGATGTAAGGAATAAATTCGTGGACGAAGAAATCTTCGTACCGCACTTTTCCATCTCGCGAGTTGATATAGAAACTTCGGCCGGCATCGGGTGTGACGATTAGAAATTCGCCGATTCGTTTTTGCGACCACAGATCGTTTATTAGATCCATCCCGCCGGAATTGATCAGAATTTCCGAATTGGAGCCCAGACCGTGGAGGAAATACAGGACAGGGTAGCTTTGTTTACTGGAATCGTAGCTGGGCGGAAGGATCACGCAGTACTGAACGGGGTGGCCGAGAATTTTACTCGGCATCGAGCGGCACTCGCCGCGTCCGAGCGCAACAGCTTGGATCGTGGGGGCCATCGCGAAGGACCCCAACAACAGAATCAGAGATGGCCAAACTGCTCCACAAAAACTTGAAATTATTCCCCGCTGCCCGGGGAGGGCTCGGAACCCACGGCTATTCATAGCGCAGAGCCTCGACCGGGTTCAGTTTTGCCGCGCGCGACGCAGGATAAATCCCCGCCGCGAGACTTACTACAACGGAGAATGCGATCGCGCTGGCGACCATCCACCACGGCACAGAAGATAAATCGATGGGAGGAAGGTCGCGTTTATGTAGATAGACGTTAGTGCCGAAAGTGAGCGCGCTGCCAATCAGCCATCCAAGGGCTACCCCGAAGATACCGCCCAGAAGTCCCATCACACCAGCTTCAGCGAAAAATAGGCGGCGAATATCACGGTCGGCGGCGCCCAGAGCTTTTAGAATCCCAATTTCGCGGCGGCGTTCGAGAATCGCCATTACAAGAGTGTTGACGATGCCGAGCGACGCGACGGCCAGCGCCAAGCTCCCGAAAATCCCAAGAAATAAATCGAAGACGGCAAAGACGAGCCGCAAGCTCTTTGTGGCATCTAGAAGCGAAAAGGTGCCGTAGCCCATCTGCTGGATCGCGTCTTCGACACTTTTTACTTGCGACGGACCCTTCACGCGCACGGTGAGACTGTCAAATGTCTGTTTTGAACTGGAGCGCCGCAAGAGTCCGCGCAGGTCGTTGGCTTGAGCCACACGCAGAATTTCGGCGACTTGCATCGGAATCAAGAGGCGACCGCGTCCAAAAGACCCAACGCTCGTAGCGGGTTCGGTTTCCACAATGCCGATGATGCGGAAAGTCTTTTCGCGCGGAACGATTGAAAATCCGGACGACTGTCCGGTGATTCCATCTGAAGAGTCTGCGCCCGGTTTGCCGGCGTCACTCTTGTTCGTACTCGGTTCCGCGGGCAACGCTTCGCGCTCGGCGTAACGTAGCACAAGATTTTTTCCGATTAAGGAATCAGGTTGACTGGAAAGATCTTTTGCAAATTCGATCTGAAGAATAGCTTCGTCGGCATCCGTATTAGAGAAGAAATTCCCTTTCATGCCGTCGAACGCGCCTTCGGTTTTGGCAGAGGGCGGAATTCCTGCAACCGTAGTGGAGTACGGCTTGCCTTCAAATTGTATTTCCGTTGGGAAACGAATCTCTGGATAAACTTCCACGACATTTGGCAGAGCCGCGATTTTCTGGCGCGCTTCACCGTCCAGAATCTTCGCCGGCTCTCGCGTGGCCGCTTCAGACTGCGCGGGACGTCCAAAGCCTCGCTGATTCGTGCGCGAACTTACAAAGACGGCATCGAACAGCCCAGACTTTGATAGCTTTTTATTCGCAAGCTCCTGCAACCCGACTCCAAGCGATAGCATGGCGACGAGCGACGCGACTCCGACAGCAATACCAAGCGTGGTGAGCGAATTCCTCAGCAACGCTTCGCGCAGGTTGCGGGCAGCCAGCTCGGTGAGATCGCGCGTCTTCATATTTTGTTTCCGTCGCTCAGCAGTTTTCCATCCCCCATAGTAACGATGCGATGCGCATACCGCGCTGCGCGGTCGCGATCGTGCGTGACCATCACAATGGTCATGCCCAGCGATTCATTGATTTCCAGCAAGAGACGAAGGATGGCGTCGCCTGTAGCGCTGTCGAGATTTCCGGTGGGCTCGTCGGCCAGTAAAATTGTGGGGCGATTTACGAGAGCACGGGCCAGCGCGGCGCGCTGCTGTTCTCCGCCCGACAATTCGCTGGGCCGATGCGTCAAACGCGCCGACAACCGTACCCGCTCGACCGCTTCGCGCACCCGGTTGGGACGTTCGTCGCGATTCACTTCCGCCAGACGCAGAGGGAGTTCCACATTTTCTTCAAGCGTCATCCGCGGAAGCAGGTTAAACGCCTGAAAGACCATGCCGACGGTCTGGTTGCGATGCTGCGCCAGGTCTTCGGAGCTCATTTCGGCGAGATTGCGGCCGTGGGCAAAAATCGCGCCGGACGTGGGACGGTCGAGTCCCGCCATTAGATTCAGTAGGGTCGATTTTCCGGAGCCGGAGCTTCCGAGCAGCGCTACGAATTCTTTCGTGCGGATCGCGACGGTAACATCATCGACGGCATGCACCAGCGCGTCGCCCATTTGATAACTTCTGGAGACTCGGTCGGTTCGGATTGCAACTTCATTGGTTAATTCCGTCATTTTCCCCGCAGCTTTATTGGTACGCATGGCCGCACAGATTAGTTACTTCAATCTTGTTTTCGGAGACTACAGGTGAGCTATAGATTCAGATGGCCGTATCGCTCCGTCGAGATGGATTCTGCTTTTTGCAAGATTTTTGCGGGCGTCGCGCCGCGAGGATTGCTCCATCGTCCCGGTATTTTCAGGTTGCAATTGGGACAGTGGCCGTCTTTCAACCGATTTGCCTGCACATCATGCCAACCTCTGCGAATAAGGAGCGCCTTGCAGGAAGGGCACGACGTGCTTGCCGCATCGCTATGAATGTTTCCCTCATAGACATAGTGCAATCCGGCTTCTCCCGCAATAGCGCGAGCGCGGTGCAGTGTCTCGGGAGGCGTTCGCGGCTTGTCTCGCAATTTAAAATCCGGATGGAAGGCGGTGAAGTGCAAGGGGACGTCTGGCCCCAGGTTCTCGAAGATCCAGTCAGCCAGGCGGCGGAATTCCTCAGCGTCGTCATTCAGTGTAGGAATGATTAAATTCGTAATCTCGAACCACACGTTCGTTTCGTTCTTCAGCCATTTCAGCGTGTCGAGGACGGGCTGCAGGTGCGTCAGAGTGATGCGACCATAGAAATTTTCGGTGAACGCCTTCAAGTCCACGTTGGCGGCGTCAACGTGATCGTAAATATCGTGGAAGGCGTCGTAGGTAATGTAACCGTTCGTCACCATTACTGTGTTTAAACCGTGATGTTTGGCTGCGTCGCAAATATCGATGACGTATTCGCCCCAAATAGTTGGCTCGTTGTAAGTGAACGCAATGGACGGGCAATTATTTCGAATAGCAAGGAGCGCCACATCTTCGGGCGAAACGTGCGTGGAATGTACCTGGTCCGAACGTGACTTCGAAATGTCCCAGTTCTGGCAGAAGAAGCAACCCATGTTGCAGCCCGCCGTGCCCATGGAAAAAACGCGCGTTCCTGGTAGAAAATGATTCAGCGGCTTTTTCTCGATGGGATCGATTTGGATGGCGGCGGGTGAAGCGTAACCAAGACTATAGAGCTTGCCGCCCTCGTTCACCCGTATGAAACAGAAGCCTGCCTGCCCATCGCCGATGTGGCAATGCCGAGGACAAAGATAGCAATGCGCTTTATTGTTAGGCTCGGGTTCCCACCAGCGCGCTCCGTGAAGTTCTGCCGTTTTTTGAAGGATTTTTAGATCTTCCATGGCATCGCGTCAACTAAGGCCGCGCTAATGTTTATTATACGCCACAAGCCCACTTCGCGAATGGAGGGCAAAACCTCGCAGAACAGGGATAATAGAAGCATGTCGGTGTGGTCGCCACTCCCAGTGCAGCGAACAATCTTGCGAGTCCTGACGATCAGCGCGGTGTTGCTGACCTTGCCGAGCGCCTTCGGCCAAGCTCCCCCGCCAATAGTCGAATATAAGGAAGTGGTTCCGATCACCTCAGGCCAGATCCGCGACGGAAAGACTTGCGTCAATTTTAATCCGGTGATGACCGCCGGAGATTTCTTCGACGGCTTACAAAGGCGCGAAAAGGCATCGGGCGATGAGTTTTTAAAGAATTCGCAAGTAGTGAGAACTTTCCCCGACCAAATTACCGTGCAGATTCAGACTTCCATTACCGTTTGCGATGCCGATATTTACACAGCCGCTGCGCTTCCCTCTTTCTTCAATGGACTTCAATTCAAAGCGCAATGGAAGCGAGGACTGGCCATGCGTGCCGTTTCGCAGGTTACCGTGCAGCGCGTGATGTTCGCGTCAGAAGACGGCAATAACCGGCTGATGTTTCTGCTGAAAATTCGCGATCACGACGTGCCGTTGACGGACCACCTGATTATTTCCGTAGTGTCGCCGCAGGGTAAGTTGCTATCGCGCATGTCCGGGAAACTTTAATAGTTCTGAGCGGCTCGGCGGATGGCCACCCATTCCAGAAAACGTTCCATGCGGGCGCGCTCTCGCCACATCAGAGCAAAAAACTTGTGTGCGTCCAGATCAGCGGCTTCTTTGCCGAAGAATGTTTCCATTCGCCAGCGAATATAGGGCGAGGCCCACGGACGCAATCGATAGCCCTTCGAGATGATCCAGTAATAGCGCAGGGCGTTCAACATTTCGTGCGACCTACGCTCGAAGACCGGTGGCTATGCGATGGTAGAATTGAGGCGTTCGCAAAAGGATTGTAATGACCGCGGAAGACCACTACTACGCTGGAATTGATTTCTTTGGCGAAGGCAAACTTGATTCCGCGATTGAAGAATACAACCGGGCGCTGGAGCTCGATCCAAAGTTGATCGACGCGCTTCATGGCCTGGCGCAAGCGTATCACGCTAAGGAAGATTTTAATCGCACGATTGAAGCCGCTCGACGAATTCTGGATTTAGAACCGGAAGATATCCTTGCCTGGACCACCATTTCGCGCGCGTATCAACGGCTGGGCATGATCCGTGAAGCGGAAGAAGCGGGCAACAAAGCTCGGATATTAGGTTGGAAGCAGCAGTTGCGCGATCAGAAGACCAAAGCGCAGTAGCCCAATACCCTAACGGGAAAAAAGGGGGCCGAGTCACGATGTGACGTCGACCCCATTTGTACTTAGCACGATAATCGTACTGGCGGCGCTACGCTGGTTGCGACGAAGATTTACAGCGCGGCGCAGACCGACTTGACCTCCGTATAATTCTTGAGAACTTCGTGGCCCATCTCCCGTCCCCAGCCGGACTGTTTGTATCCGCCGAACGGAAGCGACGCGTCAAACACGTTGTAGCAATTGATCCACACGGTTCCGGCGCGGAGCTTGGACGCGAGAGCGTGAGCCTTCTTGATGTCGCGTGTCCATATTCCTGCGGCAAGGCCGTACTCGGTGTTGTTGGCCTTGGCGGCAATTTCGTTGATGTCGCTAAACGGAATCGCCGTGAGTACCGGCCCGAAAATTTCTTCCTGCACCACTTTCATCGTGTCGGTCGTGTTGATCAGCACGGTCGGCTGCACGAAGTAGCCCCGATTACCTGATCGCGAGCCGCCTGTCACCGCTTTGGCGCCTTCCTGCTTGCCGGATTCCAAGTAGCCGCAGACTTTATTGAATTGCTCTTCGGAAACCAGCGGGCCCATATCGACGTCAGGATCAAATCCCTGCCCGATACGGATTTTGCTGGCGTTCTGCGCTACGCCATCGACAACCTTGTCGAATATTTTCTTGTCGATGAAGAGACGCGAACCTGCGCAGCAGGTCTGGCCCTGATTGAAAAAGATTGCGCTGGCCGCGCCGGGGATCGCGGCATCGATGTCGGCATCGTCCAGAATAATGTTGGGAGACTTGCCGCCCAGTTCGAGCGACACTTTCTTCAAGTTGCCCGCGGCGGCGTGAATAATGAGCTTGCCAACTTCGGTGGAACCGGTGAAGGCAATCTTATCCACGTCGGGATGTGCAGCCAAAGCTGCCCCGGCCGTCTCGCCAAATCCGGGAACGATATTTACGACTCCTTCCGGGAAGCCGGCTTCCATGATCAGCTCGCCCAGTCGTAGAGCGGTGAGCGGTGTTTGCTCCGCAGGCTTAAGAATGACAGTGCACCCTACGGAGAGAGCCGGAGCGAGTTTCCACGCGGCCATCAGCAACGGGAAATTCCAGGGAATAATTTGTCCGGCGACGCCGACAGGCTCGCGCACGGTGTAAGCGTGGAATTTTCCTTGCTTCGCCAGGCCGAGCGAGATCGTGTTGCCTTCAATTTTCGTGGCCCATCCTGCGTAGTAGCGGAAATGATCGACGGCTAGAGGGACGTCGGCAGCCCGCGCGACCTTCAGTGGCTTGCCATTATCCAGCGATTCGAGTTGCGCAAATTCTTCGGTGTGTTTTTCGAGCAGGTCGGCGAGCTTCCAGAGCAAACGTCCGCGCTCGGAGGGAGAAATTTTCGACCACGGGCCAGTCTCGAAAGCTGCGCGTGCTGCTTTGACTGCCCGGTCGATGTCTTCTTTGTCGCCTGCGGCAACATTGGCCAGAACTTCGCCCGTTGCGGGATTGTAAGTCGCGAACGTCTTTCCGGACGCCGCATCTACCCACTTTCCGTTGATGAGAAGCTTGCCTGTCTTGGATACGAAACCGGTAACGCTGCTATCGGGTTGAACGACTGCCGTCGCCATGTGATTTCCTCCACTCAATTGAAATAGGAATCTTGATGCTTAAATTTGGGCGGAACTTAGCTGGTCCTGGCATAACTCGCAACGTAAGCGCACCTGCGCTGGAAGACGTCGTACTTACAAACGGGCTGATGGCTTGCTTAAACTTACTCCGGCGCAACGCAAAATTCAAGTGTGCGTCTTCGCATCGCCTGATGACGCTGTTCGACGCTAAGACGAGACACGGCGGACCCATATGCGCTCGGTGGCTGGTTTACCTAAGTGAACCCGGGCGGCGCGATGCGCGATGGACACGGCCATGGTTTCGTCATATTCCCGCTGATGCACGCGGACATGGGTGCCGGGACGTAGCTCCAGACCTTCCATGAATTCTAGAAATTTGGGGTCCTTTTCGAAAACGCGTAGGACTTCGTAAGAGCGGGCGACTTCTGCGTCAGACAAACGCACTGCGCCAAATTTTTTGCGCAGCTTCGACATGCCACCGAAAAGCGGCACGCCATGCGGGCAGCGAACGTCGCGACCAAAACGTTTCAACAACAGGTCGGCCACTTCCGGCGAAATGCCATGTTCGAGCCGCTCGGCTTCTTCGTGCGCACGCGACCAATTGATGCCAATCACTTCGGTGAGGAGTTTTTCAGCGAGCCGGTGGCGAAGCACGAGATGCTGCGCGATTCCCTTCCCTTTTTCGGAAAGCGATATGCGGCCGCCGCGCATCACACGCAGGTAGCCCGTGCGAGTCATGCGTTTCAAAGCGGCAGTGACCGCTGGCGGCGTTACACCCAGGTCTTCCGCCAAACGCGCGCTGATGGGTACTTGCTCTTCCTGTACGATCTCCCAGATAGCTTTTAGATAATCTTCCTGGGAGACGCTGGTTTTTTCGCGGCGCAAAATGCCTCGCAAAGTGCGGCCGGCATCCTGCCGGCACTTGCTGTTCCCGGGTCCGCCATCCAACCTGCCGACGGGAGCCCTTCCCACGTTTAGGCCAAGCCGGCGCTACAAATTCTTGTTATCCGTCCGCGAGCCGGCATCAGCCTGACGTCCTGGCTGAGAGCGCCGCAGGCGGGCGGCCAACTCCACTATGTGACGTCCGATATCATCGCAAATGCTGCGGTGCAGTTCTATAGCCTCGCCGAATGGATCTTGGATCTGCCAATCTTCAAATGGTAACCCTGCAAAAAGCGAGTCTCCGGAAATGCCCGACATATTTACGATTAGATCCGGCTTCTGAAGCGAGTGGTCGCGCGTTCCCTTTGAGAATTGGCCGTGGAATGAGATGCCGCGCTCGCGCAGGACACGCTGCGTGGTGTTATCAATGAAGCCGAGCGGATGAACGCCGGCGCTTTCCGGCGCGATGATGTCCGAAGCGTCGTGGCGCGCAATCGCTTCGGCCATCTGGCTGCGCACGCAATTGCCCATGCAGACGAAAAGCACTTTTACAGGTTCAGCCATGGGCGTCGGCTAGGTAGCATCGTTTGCAATGCTCAGGAAATATTCGTGGATGGAAGGATCGCCGCTTAGTTCGGGATGGAATGTGGAAGCTAGAATTTTTCCTTGCCGCACCAGAACCGGGTGGCCGGCGTCTTCCGCCAGCACCTGCACGCCTTTGCCGACTGATTCGATTATCGGCGCGCGAATGAAAACCATTTCCATCGGCTCCGACCGAAGTTTGGTCTGTCCCAGGTGAACGTCGCTTGCCAGTTGGCGTCCATAACCATTGCGCAGAACTGACACATCGAGCAGCGCTAGCGATTCCTGCGCGGGTCCGTGAACTTCGCGTGCCAGCAGAATCGTTCCAGCGCATGTCCCGAAAAACGCGCCGCCGTCCGAGGCAAACTGTTTCAGCGAATCGAACAGACCTTCTTCCGTCATCACTTTCAAGTGCGTGGTGCTCTCGCCGCCCGGCAAAATCACTCCGGAAACGTCCTTCAAATCTTCGGGACGCCGGACGTAGGTGTACGACGCGCCGATGCGGTCAAGCATCTTGGCGTGAGCCTCGTAGTCACCTTGAATCGCGAGTATGCCTATGGTCATTTTTGTTCAAGCAAACACCTATCTCCCCCGCTGGTTTCCCTCAGCGGCTTACCAGCCGCGGGTTTGCATCAGGTCTTTTTCTTCCAGCTGGCGGATATCCAGACCTTTCATTGCGTCGCCCAACTCTTCGGAAGCTTCCAGCACCACTTTCGGATCCTTGTAATGCGTAGTCGCTTTTACGATCGCGCGAGCGCGTTGCGCCGGATCGCTGGACTTGAAAATGCCGGAGCCGACGAAGACCGCTTCGGCGCCCAACTGCATCACCAGCGAAGCGTCAGCCGGAGTTGCTATCCCACCCGCAGAAAAATTCGGCACGGGAAGCTTTCCGTTCTTCGCCACCCACTGAATCAGTTCAAAAGGTGCGCCAAGTTCCTTGGCTTCGTGCACCAATTCTTCTTCGCCCAACAACGTGAGGCGTTTCATTTGGCTGACAATCGTCCGGATGTGGCGAACGGCTTCTACAATGTTGCCGGAGCCCGCTTCGCCTTTGGTGCGAATCATCGCAGCGCCTTCGGTGATGCGACGCAGAGCTTCGCCGAGATTCCGCGCGCCGCAAACAAATGGCACTTTGAAACCGTGCTTCCAGACATGGTGCTCATCGTCGGCAGGCGTCAGTACTTCGCTTTCGTCGATGTAATCAACTTCAAGCGATTCCAGCACCTGAGCCTCGGCGAAATGGCCGATGCGAACTTTAGCCATCACCGGAATCGAAACCGTGTTCATGATTTCGCGGATGATACGTGGAGCGGCCATGCGGGCCACGCCGCCGTCTTTGCGAATATCGGAAGGCACGCGTTCGAGCGCCATCACGGCGCAGGCGCCGGCTTGCTCGGCGATGCGAGCTTGTTCGGCGTTGGTGACGTCCATGATCACGCCGCCTTTCAACATTTCGGCCAGGCCCACTTTCACGCGCCACAAATTATTGTTCATCAGATCCATCGAGTTTCTCCTGTTCTCAAATCGAAATTAAGAGCTCTTGTTACCGCTAGCGATCTCTGCTGTGTTCTTATCGCGCGCTTCTCGCGGTTCGATTATCACAAACCGTCCTCGTCCGCGCGCTAGTACTTGTCCGGCTTGATTGCGAATTTCTCCCACGTGGTGCAGGTTGCGTCCGGACTTCTCCACTTCATGCGCTTCCACCACCAAATCTTCGTCAATTCGTACCGGCTTCAAATATTCCACGTTGAGTTCCGCAGTCACCGCATGTACGCCGCGGAAACGGTTGACCTTGCCCATCACTTCATCCAGCACGGTAGCGATGATTCCCCCGTGAATAAACCCGGAGCCGCCTTGATACTCCGCGCCAAGCCTGAAATTTCCCACGATGCGCCGTGCGCTGTCGTCTTGCTCAAATGTAAGCCGCATTCCGCGAATATTCGCGCCGCCACAGCCGAAACATACATTCATCGGATTGGGTTCGAGCAGCATATCGCTAAACTAAAGCCACGCGAGACGGCGAATCATTTCGCGCGCCGCGTTGGCGCTTTCGTATTTCAAGCTTCAGAAGTTCGCTGAATGTTTGAACCCCTTTGGCGATGCGTTTCTCGTCGAGTCCCGCGAATCCGAGCCTCAAAGTATTGGGCTGCGGATTCTGCAAATAGAAATACCGGCCCGGGACGAAAACCACACCGCGCTCGCGCAGGTGAATAAGAAGTTCGCCGGAATCAAAGCCCGGCGGCAACGTGACCCATACCGACATTCCACCCTCGGGACGCGTCCAGGTCGTTTCTTCCGGCATATATTTCTGCAGCGCGGCTTCGATCGCTTCTAACCGGCCGCGATAAATTCTCTTCATTTTTGACAGATGGCGCGCAAGATAGCCGCGGCGCACAAATTCCGCCAAAGTCGCCTGAGCGAGCTGATCTGTATGTAGATCGGTTGATTGCTTCACCAACCTTAATCGCTCAATGGCATCTTCCGGTCCTATACACCAGCCGACTCGCAGCCCCGGGAATGCAATCTTCGAAAAACTGTCGATTTGAATCACGTTACCGGCACGGTCCAGCGATTTCAAAGACGGCAGTGCCGTGCCACGGAGGCGCAGGCGCGCATAAATTGCGTCTTCAATAATTGGCACTTGATAGTGCGACGCAATTTCCAGAATTCGGCGTCGTTCCGCCAAGGGAAGCGTAGTCCCAGTCGGATTGTGAAAATCAGGTGTAACGAAAATAAATTTTACGCGGTTTTGCAGCAGCACCGATTCCAGCGTATCCAGATCCATTCCCACGTGGCCTGCGGGACGCGCGTTTGTTTCCACTCCAACGGCCAGCATGCGCACTCGCGCTCCCGCAAAAATCGCTACCGCGCCCGGATACGCCGGATTTTCCAGCGCCACCGAATCGCCCGGGCGCAAGAAGGCTTTGCAGACCAAGTCGATGGCCTGTTGGCAGCCGTCAGTAATAAGAAGCTGCTCGCCGCGAACGTGCAGCCCGTCGGCACGCAGAAATTCGATTAAGACGCGCTTCAGCGGCTCGTAGCCGTCCGAAGAACCAAGCTGCAGGACCTTCCTTCCATCATTTCGCAGTACCGCGTTGCAGCAGCGTCGGAATTCTTCCACTGGAAAAAATTCTTCAGAGGGTCGCGCGGTAATAAACGCGATCGAGTCGGCCGGAACTTCGGGCATCAGTCGCGTTAGATTTTCGTCGCCGCGTTCGTCAGCAAAGATCGATTCCCAACGCATTCCCCCGCCGTTGCCGTTGGTCCGCGGAGGCGGAGTGAATTGTTTGGCCGGAACGCCGCAAATATAAGTGCCGCGGCCCACATGGCCCTGAATCATTCCTTCGGCTTCCAGCTCGGCGTAAGCATTTGCGACGGTCGTGCGGTGGACTCCAAGTTGCGTGGCTAACTCGCGGCTCGCAGGAATTCTGTCCCCGGAGCGAAGTTCGCCCGAATGGACCAGCGCGCGAAGTTGGTCCCGAAGTTGAACGTAAAGAGGTATGTGGCTTTCGGGCTGTAGATGCAGTGGAAGCATTGGCTCGTCCCTGTAGGCCAATATAAAGAACTAATTATAGCTGTAAAGAGCCAATTTGTCTTGCCGTGAGTTTGAGCGTAAATGGCACTCTGATTAGGAGGACGATCGCAGCAGGAAGCGTTGAATCTTGCCGGTCGCTGTCTTCGGCAACTCAGTCACGAAGCGGAATTCGTGCGGGCATTTGAAGCCAACTAGCCGGGTGTGCAGCCAGCCGTTGATTTCGCTGTCCAGCCCACCCGACGGAGTCACTAAACCCGGCCGCACCACGATGTAGGCAACCGGACGCACCAATCCCATCGCATCAGGCCGCCCTACCACGGCGCATTCAGCCACCGCCGGATGCGAAAGCAGAATGTTCTCCACTTCCCCGGGTGAAACCCACATGCCGGACACTTTCATCATGTCGTCAGCCCGGCCTGCGTAATGATAAAAACCGTCGGCGTCGCGCGAAAACTTGTCCCCCGTAAACACCCAACCATCTTTCTTCACGCGTGCCGTTAGCTCGGGGATTTCGCGATACTCCGAGAATGCGCTATCCCCTTTCACCCACAGGTTGCCAATTTCTCCGTCGGGGACCTGCCCATTTGCGTCATCCACAATGCGCGCCTGGTAGCCGGGAACTTCGCGGCCGCATGTCCCGGGACGAGCTTCGCCGGGCCGCGTGGATAGGAACACGTGCAGCATCTCTGTGGAACCTATGCCATCCAGAATTTCGATCCCAAGTCGCTGGCGGCATTTTTCAAACACTTCAGCAGGCAACGATTCTCCGGCAGAAACCGCGATGCGAACGGACGAAAAATCCAGGTTCAGGCCTTGCTCGGCTTCCCGAAGCAGGGCCGCGTAAAAAGTGGGCACGGCGAAAAAAACCGTTGGACGATATTTTTCCACGAGCTGCGCCACACGGTCCGGACGCGGGCGTTCGGGATACAGCACCGTGCTCGCGCCGAAAAATAACGGGAAATACATTCCGTTGCCCAATCCATAAGCGAAGTAGAGTTTCGAAACGGAGAACGTGCGGTCATCAGCGCGGAGCCCCAGGACGCCGTCCGCGTAATTTCGAGAAGTAACCAGCATATCGCGATGCGCATGCACTGCAGCTTTCGGTGGTCCGCCGCTACCGGAGGTGTAGAGATAAAATGCGGGATCCGTCGCGGAACTCGGATAAGTCGGAGGGGCTTGGCGTCCAAGAGGCAGCCAATCGCCCCAATGGACGGTCTTGCATCCTGTACTCTGTAGTCGGGGCGCTCGTCGTCCGGTGACCACGATCAATTCTAGTGCGCTGGCCAGATGTCCCGCTGCGAATTCATCATGAATGACATCCTGAACCACCGCAAACCGCGCAGCAGAGTTTGAAACGTAATGGCGATAGTCCGCGGCGCGCGCCATCGAATTCACCGGCACTGCGATCGCGCCAATCTTCGCTGCGCCAAAAAAGCATGCAATGAACTCGATGGAATCCGGCAACGCGATCAGCACGCGATCGCCGGGCTTGCAGCCCGAATCGAGTAGCGCGTTAGCCACACGATTTACTTCGAATTCGAGCTCGCCGTAACCTGCCTCTCGCTCGACGCCAAGGATTGCGGGCTTGTCCGCATGTTGGCGCGCAGGTCTGGAGATGAATTCATCCGCTATATTGAATGCACCGGAGGGAGAAACTGACGATTCCGCCATGGCGGCGATTCTACATCACAAGCAATTCTGCTCTTGCATCGGAATTGCCAAACCTAAGAGGGACGGGCAGAACTCAACAGCCTGAAAACTGCTGGAATACCCCACCTACTGCGTGGCAGATTTCTCGCCGAGCCGTCGCATGCGCTCCTGCAGCTTCTTGCGTAAAGTGGATGGAGCGTTGGGATTGAATGCAACCAGATACCACAAAGGTTGCGTCCGATCCCGGCTAAGCCGCGTGAGTGTTGCAGCGTCGCTATTCGGATGCCGCGCAATATTCTCGCGAATAGCGGAATACGGATGGTGGGAAAGGTGCCCTAGCGTCTTGGCGGAAACTTTTGGGTGCTCGCTGATCAGCCGCAGCAAATAGTAGTCTTCTTTGGGAGCCTGCCGCGACAAGCTGTCCAGCGTGTCGGGCTTAACTTCCGCGCTCAGCACTAACCCGATTTTTTCGTCCCAGCCCGCGTTAATACGATTCAGCTCCTGCGTGCGCGCATGAATCAATTGCTCAATCACGCG
Source organism: Candidatus Acidiferrales bacterium (assembly GCA_050012395.1). Lineage (GTDB taxonomy): Bacteria > Acidobacteriota > Terriglobia > Acidiferrales > UBA7541 > Palsa-295. The sequence goes on along the minus strand of JBEKHG010000035.1, from coordinate 17,952 downwards.
CCGTTCCTGCTCAAGCCGAGGCGCGGGAAGCGCGCTGCGCTCCACCGAATCCAGCACCCGCAACAAGTGTTGGCGCTCGCCAAAAACAATCTGCGAAGTCCGCACGGTCTTTCCCTTTGTGGCATTTCGTACCAAGTCTGAACGTCTCATCGTTCAATCACCCCGCAGGTCTCATGGGCCGCAGCAAGTTCGCAAGAAGCGGCTCTGGAACAAGTAAAATCCGCGCCGACACGCGGCAATTTCTTCGAGGATCCCCGTATTGCTCAATCCATTGGATGACGGGGCAGATTATCCGGCCTTCGTGCAAAAGAGTAAAGCAAACTAGGACTAGCTGTTCCGTAGTCCGCAATAGCTGGTTTTAGAACCATCTGAATTGACCTGACTTTGTTCTCGCTCTGAGGTTAATCTCGGGTCAGTGTAGCGCCTCAGACGCCGAGCGTGCCGCACTGGTCCCGGAGTTAGCCACCTCCGCGTGGCCGAGTTGGCGAGACTGTTCAAGCGACGCAAGCCGTACCCAGAAAGTACAGGTACCTTTTCAAACCGCTATGTCCCGGTATTACATAACTATTACAAAGCCTTGATGCCAGAGCTGCTAGTCTAACCACAATGTAAGCGCATCGAGCAAAGCGAAGGTAGATCGAAAAATCAGGAACTGAAAGAAAGGGCCAAGAAAATGGGAGTTGAACTCACCGATTTGGAAAGAAGACCGGCTGCACGCGACGAAATCAACTGGGTCACCGCGTCTTTCATGATGCTATTTCATATAGGCGCAATCGCGGCGCTATTCTTCTTCACCTGGAAAGCATTCTTCGTTGCGGTGGTTCTGTGGTGGATGGCTACCAGCCTCGGCATCGGCATGTGCTATCACCGGCTGCTCACTCACCGCGGCTATAAAATTCCCAAGTGGCTCGAATACACTCTCACCGTTTTTGCTACGCTCGCTCTCGAAGGCGGCCCGATTTTCTGGGTGGCCACGCACCGCATTCACCACAAATATTCTGACCATGAAGGCGACCCGCACTCACCTATCGACGGGAAATGGTGGGCGCATATGGGCTGGATCCTGATGGGCAAGTCCATGCACCACGACACGTCCACGCTGGCCCGTTACGTCCCTGACCTCGCCAAAGACAAGTTCCACGTCTGGATCACGAAATATCATTACGTCCCGATGATCGTTCTCGGACTTATCCTGCTCGCGGTTGGCGGCTTGCCTTTTGTTCTGTGGGGAATCTTCTTCCGAACCGTTGCCGGACTCCACTTCACTTGGCTCGTCAACTCCGCTACTCATTCATGGGGAACCCGCCGCTTTGAAACCCGCGACCTCTCTACCAATAGCTGGTGGGTTGCGATTCTGAGCTGGGGCGAAGGCTGGCACAACAACCACCACGCGCATCCAGTTTCAGCTCGCCACGGTTTGAAGTGGTACGAAATCGACGCAAACTGGTACGGCATCTTGCTGCTCAAGAAGCTCGGCTTGGCGACACAAATTCACACGACGAAACTTGACTTAGTGAAGCGCGCTGAACCAGCCCCGGAAGAAAAGCCGCAATTCGCCACTCCTGAGCCTCAGCCCGATCTAGCGTCCGCGCAGCTCTAAGCAGCGGCCGCAAACCACGGCTTATTTTTTACCAGTCCCTCCTCTTCGATACCGATTCTGCGTTCACTACGCAACTGCCGCGCATGAACGCGCTTCTCCGCGGTACAATTCCAGGTGAGACATCCATGCGTATCGCAAGCCGTCGAAAGACCATCGCATTTTTTCTGGTGCTGGGCATATCCCTGGTCGCCCTGGCCATCGCCCTTGACGTCGGCTGGATCATCCTAAACTGGCGCCAAAGCGTCATGCTGTTCCTGGGAGTAATCGTCTTTGCCACGATAATCCTCGGCATGATCTTGAACACCACTTTTCTGGTTCGCGAAATCCGGCTAAACGAGCAGCACGGTAGTTTCATCAATGCGGTCACTCACGAGCTGAAGACGCCGATCACCTCTATCCGCCTGTACCTGGAAACGCTTCAACGGCGGGAAGTCGAAGAAGAGCAGAGACAAAAGTTTTATGAGCTGATGCTGAGTGACACCGACCGTTTGTTGGGAACCGTCGAGCAGGTTCTGAAAGCCGGCCAGGTGGGATACAAGCGCGGCGAACCGTACCGTGCTCATATCGATTTGGGCAGCCTCGCCGCGGAGTGCATGGACCTCGCGCGCACGCGCCATCATCTCAGCCACGAAGCTTTGCATTTTGCATCCGCAAATGGCCGACCATCTGCCGGCGGGAGCACGACCGATGCGCACGACTCAAAACCTGCCACCGAATTTCCCGTGTTAGGCGATCCTGAAGAACTTCGCACCGCCATATCAAACGTTCTCGACAACGCCATCAAGTATTCGGTCGGAAACGTTGACGTCACAGTCAGCATCGAATCGCCCGATGACGAGCGCGTAGTCCTTCGCGTGCGCGACCGCGGCGTCGGCATTCCAACCGACCAGCTCAAGCGCGTCTTCAAACGCTTTCACCGCGTACGCCGCCGCAGCACGTCGAAAGTGAAAGGCACCGGCCTCGGGCTCTTCATCGTTCGCTCGATTGCCCGCGCTCACGGCGGTAAGGTTTATGCCGAAAGCGAAGGCGAGAACCAGGGCACCACTGTCACGCTGGAATTGCCGCGGAGCGCTGCATGAGGCGCGTGCTTGTCGTGGAGGACGAAGCGCACCTGGCAGACGGCTTGAAATTCAATCTCGAGGCCGAAGGATACTCCGTACAGGTAGTAGGCGACGGCGAGTCCGCCATCGATCAGCTTCTGAAATCCAACGACAAATTCGACGCGGTCGTGCTCGATGTGATGCTTCCGGGTATCGATGGCTTCGGCGTGGCCTCCGCTCTGCGCAAAGCTAAAAATTACGTCCCAGTGCTGATGCTCACAGCGCGCGGCCGTCCTGAAGATGTTCTCGAAGGCTTTGCAGCCGGGGCGGACGATTACCTTCCCAAACCGTTTCAACTGCCCATATTCTTGGCGCGTCTTCAGGGACTCTTGCGGCGCTCGGGGTGGCTGAGCGGCGCAAACAGCGAAGCTGAAAATAAATCGGCGGCGCAAAAAGTCCGTCCAAAGAGCGAAGGCGGATTCGCGGACGACCAACTCCTATTCACTTTCGACGGAAGGACGCTCGACTTCGACACTTTGCAGCTTCGCACAAAATCGAATACCATCCAGCTCACTTTGATGGAAGCAAAGCTTCTGCGTCATTTGATAAAGCAGAATGGCCGCACCGTATCGCGCAAATCGATTCTGGAAGATGTGTGGGACTTGCGAGAAGACACCGACACGCGCGCCATCGATAATTTTATCGTACGCCTTCGACGTTATATCGAAGACAATCCGGCCAAGCCCCGCCATCTGCTAACGGTGCGAGGCGTCGGATATCGTTTTGTCGCGTAGCGTCGCGCCCTACATTTAAATTTGAGTTACAAAAGAATTATGCGAGGCGAACTTTCATGGCAGCTTTCGACGAGCATCGCGAAGAATTGGAGCATTACGAAACGATGATGGGCCCGTATCGAGGCCGCCTGGCCGTCACGCTGGATCTACTGACCAATGCGCTTGTACTTGTCGGACAACACGGCGTCTATTGCCACAGCAATCGCGACGCAAATGTTCCAGTAATGGATATTCGCATCGTCACCGCCGAGATCGGCAAAGCGAAAGAATTGATTCAAAGCGTCATGGAAGATCTTCGCGCCGAAAGAAAGTCTTAGTTCCCAGTAAGGATTTGCCAATATGCCGCCTGTAAATCTTTTTGCCCGGCTTGTAATTAAAATTCCGCCAAACAATCCCTATTCATGGATACAATGCGTTCCCGGCTCGGCGCAGTCGGCCATTTTGGATGGCCGTCCGTTTTATTGTCAGCTTCGCTCGGCTTTCGCCATGAGGACGGAGAGAAATGGATTTGCACAAAGGATGGAAAGTGGGGTCTCCACATCCTCAGTTCGAGCTTTCCATGCCCAGCGAAATATCCGCGATTTCACCTTTTGTGGATGACTTCATCGAACGTATGAGGCAGTACACTTGCTTTAACGGCGATCCGAACGATATCGAAGTGGCCTTGCGCGAAGCTATCGCCAACGCAGTTCTTCACGGCAACCGCGAAGATCCCAACAAGCGAGTTCACCTGAGCTTCCGATGCGAACCTACCGGCGAACTTTTTTTCGTTGTACGAGATGAAGGGCCCGGCTTCGACCCCGAGAAAGTTCCCGATCCGCTGGCGCCTGAGAATCTCGACGCCGAACATGGCCGCGGAATTTTGATGATGAGGTCCTACATGGACCACGTGCATTACGATCGCGGCGGAACAGAAGTTCACATGTACAAAAAACCGTCTTCAGCGAAACCTGCCAGGTAGCCCAAGCGCCTCAGGATCCGGATAGCGCACAATACGATATTTCCAGAGGACCAGAAGCGACACGATCACAAGTGAAATCAGCGTGAAGACACTTGCTTCAGGACCCGTGCTTCCACCCGTTAGCCATTTCGGGCCGTGAAACTCGGAGCGCAGGAAATTGTGGCTGGCGTTGAGACCGCTGTCTGGCACGCCGTAGAAGAACGTCTGCCCCCAATCCCACGCGGCATGAAAACCGATGGGCCACCATAAATTCCCGGTGCGTTGCAGCGCGATGCACGCAAAGATGCCGAAGGCCGCCACCTGTATCAAACCGAAAACTGTTTCGCCCGAGTTGCCGGTGTGAGCGAAGGCGAATAGCGCGGACATTAGAAGGGCGGCCGGCCAGAATCCGATCCCGGTGGTCAGTGTGAATTGCATGTAGCCGCGAAATGTAAATTCCTCTGAGAATCCCACTGCCAGGAAAGCGAGCGTCCATTCCACAGTCGAAAGAGCCAGCGCCGAACCGTGCGTATCGACCCCGGTAATTCGAAACCCGTGAAACAGGAAAATCACAAAAAGCACACCGCTAATCGACAAAAATCCCCACAACAATCCCTCCCAAAAGTATTTCGGGAAGGGCGTGCGCAAGGGCAGCCCGTAATAGGCAAGCTTACGGCGCTCGATTCGCCCCATGATCAAGCTAGCGACAAGAATTACTGCCAGGCTCGCAAGCTCGGCCACTGCAATCGATCCCGGCGTGAGAGTAGCACTCGTTATTTGCCCAGGATTAACCGGTCTGTGTCCGTACTTGTGCGTCAAATAGTGGCCAATCAGGTTGATCACCACAATAATGGCAACCACGATCGCCAGAAAAATTAAAGCCCGCCAGCCCGCACGCAAACCGTTGGGCCCGTAGAATATGGCGTTGCGTTCAGGCTCAGCGGGAGGCAGCGGTGTATTCGGCAGTCCTATATCGGTCGCTGGAGGTAAATTCGTTTCATCCATTCGAGAAAACCCCTATGTACTGTCGGGAATTGGTGCTAATCGCCGCCGTTGGTAATACGGCTGCGAAGTATAGAAAGTTCCAGCCCAAACCGCAAAGATTACTCTGCCACCAGATGGTGAAAGCCGATATTTCAGCGTAACCTTTCCTGGCCCCGCCAGTTTATGTTATTGGAAGACGAAAATCGGAGACACGGTTGAAGGCGCCTGTACAAGATGCCGGCGAGCGGCGTCTGGTCGAAGCAGCTCAAAAAGACCCGACCCGCTTTGCGGAGCTTTACGAGAACAACTTTGCACGGGTGTACGCCTACGTCTCGCGTCGTGTGAACAATCGCGAAGAAGCGCAGGATTTGACGGCCGAAGTTTTTCATCAGGCCCTGGCAAATCTCGGGCGTTTCGAATGGCGCGGAGTTCCCTTCGCAGCCTGGTTGATCCGTATTGCAGCCAACGCGATTGCAGACCGCTGGAAACTTGCCGCCCGGGAACGCGGTAACCCCACGCCGGGCGAGCTTTCCTCGAAGGAAACTAGTCCGGAAGAGATCGAACATCGCGCTAGGCTGTTCCGCCTGGTGGGCACGCTTCCGACCGGCCAGCGCCGCGTAATCGAAATGCGTTTTGCGCAGGAAAAAAGCATCAGCGAAATAGCTAAAGAGATTGGTCGCACCGAAGGCGCGGTAAAACAGTTGCAGTTTCGCGGCCTGGAAAGTTTGCGCTCCCAGTTGGACGTTTCCTTTCGAAAAAGTACCGCCGGTAAATCGGCCGGCAAAATGGGTAGATTGAATGGCTAAGCAAAACCTAAGTGAACAACTCGACCTGCTCGTGGAGGCGCTCATAACGCGTCCCGAAGTTGCGCCACGCAAGCGCGCGCCAAAAGCGAATGCGCGGTTGCAGGCGCTCGCGCGAATTGCTGCGGATTTGCTTGATCTACCACGCCAGGATTTTAAACATCGCCTGAAATCTGACCTCGAGAGGAGAACATCTATGGGAAGCAAACCAGTTCTGAAAGCGGAAACCCGTCAGACCGCGACTGCTTATCTCACGGTAAAAGACGCAGCCGCTGCAATCGAGTTTTACAAGAAGGCTTTCGGCGCCGCAGAAGTGATGCGGCTTGTCGGACCCGGAACCAAGATCGGCCACGCCGAAATTCGCATTGGCAATTCCAAGATCTATCTTTCCGATGAGTTCCCGGATTTTGGATCGGTCGCGCCACAGGGACCACGCAGCTCTCCGGTAAAAATGGATATCGTAGTGGATGACGTTGACGCCGTTGCAGCACGCGCCATCGCAGCCGGTGCCAAAGAAATCCGCGCGGCCCAGGATCAGTTCTACGGCATGCGCACCGGCCAAGTCGCGGACCCCTTCGGCTACGTCTGGAATATTTCCACCGTTCTGGAAGATCTGACCGGCGATGAAATGCAAAAACGCTACGATGATTTGGTAAAGCAAGGCGCATTCACACAACCAGCACAAAAAGCCGAGGAAAAGAGCGGACTGCGGACGGTCAGGCCAATCCCTGAAGGTTTCCACACTTTGACTCCATATCTCTGCGTAAATGGCGCAGCGGGAGTGATCGACTTCCTGAAAGAAGGTTTTGGCGCGGTAGAGGCCTTCCGCGTGAACAGGCCGGGTGCGCAGACGATCATGCACGCCCAATTGAGCATCGGCGATTCAGTCCTTGAGTTGGCGGATGCCAGCGAAGAATTCGGCGCCAGGGCGGTAGCCAACATCCTTCATGTGGACGATGTGGACGCGGCCTATCAACGCGCGATGAAAGCAGGCGGCATTTCTCTCCGTGCTCCCCACGAACAGCCGTATGGCGACTACGAGGCCGGCGTCAAAGATCCTGCCGGAAATCAATGGTATCTGACTGCGATTCGCAAGACCGGCCACCGAACGGAAGACACCAGAGCGATCTTGCCGCACTTGAGCTTAGTGGGAGCGGCGGAATTCGTCGAATTTACGAAACGCGCTTTTGGCGCGGAGGAAGCCGTTATGCACAGGGCGCCCGACGGCAAAGTGGCCCACGCGCGTCTTCGTATCGGCGATTCGATTCTGGCTGTGGGCGAAGCTCACGACGAGCGTTCAGCGCTTCCCGCAGCCTCGCACATGTACGTGCCCAACGTGGACGAGGTTTACGCAACCGCCGTGCGCGAAGGTATCAAAGTGCTGCGTCCGCTGCGCGACGAGCCTTACGGCGACCGCGCCGCAGTCTTGCAAGATGCCTTCGGCAACTGGTGGTTCCCGTCCACGCACGTCAAGGACGTGCAATTCTAGTCAGTCTGTGAATGGTTTGCGAGAGCTCGCCTAGCGAAGGTAGGGATTGCTCTCGCGCTCGGCGCCGATGGTCGTGTTGGTGCCATGGCCGGGAGTGACCAGCGTTTCATCCGGCAGCGTGAGCAATTTCTCGTGAATCGATTTCAGAATGTCTTTGGTCGAACCGCCCCACAGATCCGTTCGGCCAATGCTGCCTTGAAAGAGTGTGTCGCCGGCAATCAGTCGTGTGCCGTCACCTGAGGCCATGCCTACCTTCCTACTCGTTGGCTGAACATGTTCATGTGACCTATGCGCGTGCGAATGGCGCGATGCCCCGGCCTCTCCCTCCCCGCCATGTTCCACCACCAGGCTGATGCTGCCCGGCGTGTGCCCCGGTGTATGCAGCACGCGCGCCGCAAATCCGCCCCAGCGCACCGCGTCACCTTCTTTCACGAAATCCTGAATTCGCATCATCGTCGGAGTCGCCACGCCCAGCCATTGCGCCTGCATATCGAGGTGCGTGTAAAGTTCCAAATCACCTTCGTGGATTAAAACGGGTGCTTTGGTCGCAGCGTGCAGTTGTGCGAGTCCTCCCACATGATCGATATGCGTATGCGTGCTGACAATCGCGCGTACCTTCAAATCGTGCCGCCGCAGAATTTCGAGGATGCGCTCCACTCCATCGCCGGGGTCCACCACAATCGCTTCGCGGGTAACAGGATCGCCGAGTATCGAGCAGTTGCATTGCAACATGCCCACCGGAATGATTTCGTGGATCAGTTTTTCCGCCATCGCAGCTCTAGTATACTTGTTGTGCCCGCCAGACTTGAAATCATGGACACCCCCCTTCTCAACGAACATCGCGCCGTGAACGGACAACTCGCCGAGTATCACGGCTCCCTACTGCCCGAAAAGTTTTCAGATTTAAACACCGAATATCGCGCAGCCAAAGAAACCGCCGCTCTCTTCGACACCAATTGGCACGCCATCTTCTCGCTTTCCGGCCCCGACCGCGTCCGCTATCTGAATGCAGTCGTGAGCAACGACATCAAATCTATCGGCGAAGCCTACGGCACTCGCGCCTTGCTGCTGAATCCGCAAGGCCACATCCTCGCCGAGCTCGAAGTGTACGCGCTCGCAGAAAAGTTACTCGTGCGCACGCATGCTTCCGTGCGCGAACGCACTTTCGCCACGCTCGACAAGTACATCATCATGGATGACGTCACGCTCGAAGACCTCACCGACCAACTCGGCAGCTTTGCCGTCGAAGGCCCGCAGGCCGGAACCATCATCGCGCAAGCCTGCGGACTCGCTCTAGAAGGCTTTTCGGAATTTGCGAATGCAGAACTGCCCATCGATGGCGTTCCCTCTCACCTGATTCGCCGCTCTCACTTCGGCGGCCACGGCGCAGAAATAATCGCGCCCCGCGAACATCTCGGCCTGCTCTGGCAGAGTATGCATGCCCGAGTTCACGCAGCTCACGGCACGTCCATCGGCATGGCCGCGCTCAACGCCCTGCGTCTGGAAGCTGGCATCCCCTGGTTCCCCGACGATTTCAACGACTCCGTGATCCCGCACGAAGCCACGTTAGAAGCAACGCACGTAAGTTTTACGAAAGGCTGTTACACCGGACAGGAAATTGTGGAGCGCGTCCGCTCGCGCGGCCACGTAAACCGCCGCCGCGTGCTACTTACCTTCTCCGGCGAGATAGCCCCCGCGCCCGGAACAAAACTTCGCGCCGCCGGCGCGGAAGTTGGCTACGTCACGAGCGCCGCCTTCTCCCCCGCGTCCGGCAAAGCTATCGGCATGGGCTACGTTCGCCGCGAGCACAACTCCCCCGGCAGCGTCCTCGAATTTGAAGGTGGAACAGCAAGAGTGGCGAGCTAATGAAGTGAAATGCCCCGTGGAAACGAAATCTTGAACCTCTTATTAGACCAGGGCTTGCTCGATTAAAGGTCCGATCCCGACAATTGTTTTGATCTGGTCGTCAGTCAAGCCGAACCGCTTCTTAATGTATTCGGGATCGTTATAGCTCAACCACACTTTGCCGTCAGCGTCTTGCCACGCTAACGCCTTTAACGGGAGGTCGATCGCGGCAGTGGGTGCCGCCAGCATCACCGGCGTCCCACCTTTCGGGTTGCCAAAAATCAGAAGCTGCGTGGGAGGCATCTTCAATCCGACTTTCTCGGCTTCCCCGCTGTGGTCCACGCGAACAAAAACCTTTATTCCCTTTGACTGGAGTAACGCACCCACGCGGTCTAAAGTTTCCGGCACAGAATACTTGCTCGCCTTGCTGATGATCCCTTCGCCTGTTTTCATAGCATGGACTCCTCGGATGGGGAATGAAGCCGCGTTTGGAAGCGTGACGAAGAAAGTGTTACGTAGCCTGAACTACTTCGCAGCGTCTGCACCAAAATTCATCGACTTCATGAAGCTTCCGCGCGTGGTATCAATCTTCTTCTGAAGTTGCATGATGGCGTAAAGCAACGCTTCAGGCCGCGGCGGGCATCCCGGCACATAAATGTCCACAGGAATCACCTGGTTCACGCCCTGCACAATCGCGTAATTATTAAAGACACCGCCCGAGGTCGCGCAAGCGCCCATGGAAATCACCCACTTCGGCTCGGGCATCTGCTCGTAAAGCTGCTTGATTACCGGCGCCATCTTCACCGAGACGCGCCCGGCAATAATCATCAAATCCGATTGTCGCGGCGATCCGCGAAACACTTCCGCGCCAAACCGCGCGATGTCATAACGCGAAGATGCCATCGACATCATTTCAATGGCGCAACACGCCAGCCCGAACGACATCGGCCAGATCGAACTTCGCCGCGCCCAATTCACAACCTTGTCCAGCGACGCCAGTAAAATTCCTTCGTCCTTCAGGAAGTTTGCATCCTGGCCCGGCGCTTCCAGGGTTACGCCCTTTGCAAGTTCAATCGCCATGCTTCCCGTTTAGCCTCTACCATCATTTTGCATCTTTAGCCCGAACCTTGCAATTGTCGCGCGCAGCGAACGCCGGTCACCGGCCCTTCATTCGGCTGAACAAATCATGGTGGGCTTTAGCATGTTTACCATTCCGCTACATGTTCAACGCCGAACTCGGCGCGGTGTTACTGTCGCTCCATGGTGCGTAGAACCAGCCACCGCCATCATACAGCTTACTTCGATGGGGCAGACCCCGCCGAACACATCCTGGGCCTGCCGAAGTCGCATCCGCGGCTTGGAACTTGGATCGTCCTCACTGTCGTGGTAGGAACTATTTTGGCTCTCTCCGTTGTCGTGCTCGGAAATTTGATATTTTGACTCCGCGTCATCCCCACAACTATAGATGCTGGCTTGCGTCGCGTTGCAGTAACAAAATATTGTGCCCTTCAGGATCGTGCAGCACAGCCCAATTCGCTTCCGACTCCACGAAGCGCTCCGCTCCGATCGCCGTCTTCGCCGCTTCAAGGTCCGGAACCGCAAAGAACAGGGTAGCTTTATCCTTTGACGGATACGTTTCCGACCCTTTCTGCGCTAGAGTGAAAAAACTAGTCCCGCTGTCAAACTTGGCAAAGTGGCCGGGCTGATGGTCCGCCAGCTTCAACCCCAGCGTTTGTGAGTAAAACGTTTTTGCCTCGTCCAAATTATCGAAGTAAAATCCAGCGCCAAGAAACCGAGCTGCAATTTTGGTCATGAATCCTCCCGGATAAATCGCGGCGCGTTACTTCACAACAATCGTCAGCTCCGCCGTCTTTTTATTCCCCTTCCCATCGTCAGCGGTAAATGTATATTTCGTGGTTTTCTTCGGAGTAATTTGGAAGCAGCGATTTACCGACGGCCAAACGTCTCCGACGGGCGGATCGATGCTCACTGACTTTGCGTTCGACGTGCCGTAGCACATGGTCACATCCTCGCTGCGGCGAATTTCCCCCGGTGATGCATAAAAGCTGATAATTTTGAATTCTTCTCCCCCCAATGTCTCCACCGTGTCAGCAGCCTGTTGCCTTTCTTTCTGCGCGTGTTCCGTTTTCACTTCCTGGTTGATTTCCGAGTTTTCATGCCAGCGGCTATAAAAAATCCAGCCCACATAAATAATCAGCACGAGCGCGGCCGCAGAAAATCCAAGCCACAGTTTCCGGTTCAACGACATCGGCTTCGCTTCTGTCCCTGGACCGCCGCTCAACATAAATTCCCTCGCACAGCCCAAACCACTGAATAGTTAGATTGATTAGCTACGCCACGCGTAACACGATCTTGCCGAATTGTTCGCGAAGTTCCAGCCGCCGATGCCCTTCCGCACATTTCTCAAGCGGCAGCACCTCATCGATCACCGGACTCAACAATCCCCGCCGGTAAAGTTCCAGCGCGCTGAACAGATCGGCTTTGCTGCCCATGAAGGACCCTAACAGGGAGAGTTGCCGGACAAAAAGATAGCGAATATCGATTTTCGCGTCGAATCCCGTCGTGGCCCCACATGTAACTAAGCGCCCGCCGAAACCGAGGCTGCGGATACTTTCCTCCCAGGTAGCTTGCCCGACATGCTCGAAGACCACGTCCACACCGCGCCTGTTTGTCATCCGCTTTACTTCGTCAGAAATCCTATTCTGCGAGTGCAGAATCATCGAATCCGCGCCCAGCTCTTTCCCTTTCAATACTTTTTCCTTGGTGCTGGCCGTCGAAATCACTCGCGCACCCGAAGCCTTCGCAATCTGAATCGCCGCGCTACCCACTCCGCTGCCTGCCGCCAGAATCAATACGGTTTCGGCAGGTCTCAATTTCGCCCGCGTAATCAGCATGTGCCACGCGGTAATAGACACCAGCGGAAACGCCGCGGCTTCCTCGAACGACATCTTTTCCGGGATCGGCACCACGTTTACGGCCGGCGACTTCACATATCCCGCGCATCCGCCGTCCACCATTTGTCCAAACAGCGTGTAGTGGCGGCACTTGTTATCTTCTCCGGCCAGACATTTCTCGCACTGCCCGCAAGAAATCCCCGGCTGCAACATCACGCGCTCCCCGACTTTTACATTTTTCACCTTCGCGCCAATCTTCGCCACTTCCCCCGCGATGTCGCTGCCCGGTATGTGCGGCAGTGGTATTTCGATTCCCGGCAAGCCACGACGCAGAAAAAGATCCAGATGATTCAGTGCGCACGCGCGAACTCGCACCAGCACTTCGTACGCGTCAATTTCCGGCTCGGGCGCCTCCGTATATCTCAACACTTCCGGCCCGCCATGTTCCGAATAAACAATCGCTTTCATAATCCCTCTCCGGTTTTCGCATCGCGAAAAGAAAGTAGCATCCGCTAACAGTCATGTCCAGAACCGCTCACACCGGTTCGCTCGGAATCTTTTTGTTTATCGGCAACATCCTCTCTTATGTCGTAAAATAGCCGCCCTGTGGAGCGCCGAAGATTGAACGGGGATGCGACTTGGCGCCCGAACAAGGACCCATGGACGTTTTTGAAGAAGTCGTGCGAATCAGAAGAGCCGGACAGCGCGCCGCGCTGGCTACCATCGTTCACACCGATGGCTCCATTCCGAGCTATGAAGCTTCGCGCATGCTGGTTCGCGATGACGGTTCCATCTCCGGCACTGTCGGCGGAGGTTGCGTGGAAGCGGAAGTGTGGGCCGCCGCCAAGGAAGTAATCCAAACCGAGCAGTCGCGTAAGATGACCTTCAACCTGAACCACGAGCCCGGTTTCGATTCCGGCCTCATCTGCGGCGGCACCCTGGAAATTTTTGTGGAACCGATTCTGCCGCAACCAATGCTTTATATTTTCGGCGCCGGACATATCTCCGTAGCCTTGGCCGGCATCGCGAACCAAGCTGGGTTCGCCATCGGAATCGTTGACGACCGCACCACCTTTGCAAACGCCGAGCGCTTCCCTACGGCGTCGGAAATTATTACCTCTTACAAGGACGCCTTCGAGAAAATCCGCCCGAACTCCGCCACCTATCTCATCATCGTCACCCGCGGGCATAAGGATGACATGCGCGTTTTATCCTGGGCGGTGGAAACGGAGCAGCGCGGATTCCCGCCTCGCTATATCGGAATGATCGGGAGCCGCCGCAAAGTAATCTCCGTTTACAAAGCTCTCGAGAAGCAGGGAACGTCGCTCGACAAGTTCGATCGCGTGCACGCCCCCGTCGGCCTGGACATCGGCGCGCTCACGCCGGAAGAAATTGCCGTCAGCATTACCGCTGAGCTGATCGCCGTTCGCCGCAATGCGGAGAACTTTCCCAACAAATCCGTGAAACTTTCCGAACTCGCAAGTTTGCACCGCGATTGAGCAGAAATGCTCGCCGCCGCAATTCTCGCCGCCGGTGAATCCCGGCGCATGGGCCAACCCAAAGCGCTTCTGAAATATCGCGGGCAAACTTTCGTCGAACATCTGGTTTCCGCAACCCGCCACCCACGGGTGTACATCACTCGAATTGTGCTGGGCGCACAGGCCGAGGAAATCTCGCGCCTCCTTCCCTTTGATTCTTCCTGGATCCTTACCAATTCCGATTGGCAACAGGGCCAGCTTTCTTCCATCCAGTCCGCGATTCGCAGCCTCCCGCAAGGCGCCACCGAAGGGCTCATCCTCTGTCCCGTGGACCACCCCTTAATTTCAAGCTTCCTGCTGAGCCAGCTAATTCACGAATTCGACTCGACGGGAAAGCAAATTGTGCTGCCGACGCACAAACGAAAACGCGGTCACCCCGTAATTTTTCGCGCTTCGCTTTACGATGAGTTGCTGGCCGCTTCACCAGACGTTGGTGCCCGCCAGGTAGTTTGGAAGCACGCAGCCGATGTGGCAGAAGTGGAAACGGACGAGGAAGGTGTCATCCTGAATCTAAACGACCCGGAAACATTGAAGCGCGCGCTAAATGAATAATGATTGCGTTAGCGGCCTCATTTCAAACTAGTTTGGACGCAAGAGCGTCAGCGGCGTCCGCACAAAGTTGAGCCGCATGGAAAGTAGCCGATGGCAACGTTCCTAATTCTTCTGAAATTTGCTGCGGCGTGATCGAACGAAACTCAGTCGCAGGCCTCCCCAACAGCAAATCCGTCAAGACCGAACTTGCAGCAATGGCAGCTACGCATCCCTGTGTTTTGAAGCGAGCTTCAGCCACGCGCCCAGCTTCCACGCGCACCGAAAGGCGTAATACATCGCCACAAACCGGATTCACGACTTCAATCGTCGCGCTGGCATCTGCGAGCTCGCCCGGATTGTGCGGATTGCGAAAATGTTCTAGGACTCTTTGATTGAACATAGCACCCTAGGCCTGATCCTAAGCCGCCCCTCTCACAATTCTCGGCTAGCACGTCACCACGTACCGCCCGGGGAATCGCTTCCATAATGTGTTCCACTGCGGAACATTTCCAAGGCTTGATTACCGAAACCTTTCAGCGGGAAAAAATGGACAACCGCTTTCCCTAAAGCAGTATAGAGCGAACAGCAGTATGTTTAGTAGTTGATACACGCCTAGGCAAGACTCCTGACAACATCATTCGCTTTTTCTTTCAAATTTATTGACAGAACGCGCATACGAATATACCTTCTTGGTGCGGTCCAGCCAGCGCTTTACCGAACGGGCGCGGAAGCGCACAAAATAATCCGCCTATAAGAATCGTTTAGGAGAAATTGAGATGCGAAGAATTGGACACATCTTGACCCTCGCGGTGGCAATCGCGCTCTGTGCAAGCGCCGGCTTCGCTCAAGATGGAAAGCTGAAAATGAAGGTCTCACCGCCTCAGGCGTATGTGTTCGTGGATGGGAACGCGATTCGAGACGGAAGCTACTCGGTCAGATTAGCCCCGGGCAAGCACACCGTAGTAGTGGTGAACTACGGCTACAAGATCTCCACGCAAGACGTCAATATTGAATCTGGGAAAACCACCAATCTGGCTGTGACCCTGGAGCCCTATGGCGACAAGGTTGCCGGTCCTTGGGGTCGTGTTTATATCAGCGGAACTGACGTGCGTGCTGCCGTTCTGTCGAACGGAAAAACTCCCGGATATTTTGTCGGACACGTGGACGAGTTCAATAACGATTTTTGGATCTGGAAGCAAGAATTGCTGTTGCCACCGGGCACCCATCACCTCACCATCACCCGCGGCGGCAAAGATCTCTGGTCCGGTGACGTGAAAGTAGAAGCCGGAAAGAAAGTCTCCATTAACGTAGGCAAGAATACACAGGTCACCACCGACTGGAGCAAGCGTCAAGCGGATCTGCAGAAGAAGTCTCCGCTGCCTCGCTTCCATGCCGGCATCGCCAGCGCGACCGTCGTCATCGCGCCGGTCAGAGCAGTCGTCACGAATGCCACCGCGAATATCAACTGCAGTCAGAACACCGACCTCGCTTGGCAGACCACCGATGCCGTCGATGTCACTATCGACAACGGCGTCGGCAACGTCGACTTGAACGGCAGCAAGTCTGTTTCGCCCCGCGCGACAACGACTTACACGCTGACTGCCTCCGGACCTGGTGGAATCGTCACTGGAACCGAAACCGTCAACGTGAACACAAAAGTTGACGCCACCCTGACGGCAAACCCCACCGATCTCCACTATCGCAAGATCGGCGACAAGGTCATCACCGACGACAACGGAACGCTCACTTGGACCACCTCGAACGCCGACTCCGTCAGCATCGACCCGTTCGGCAAAGTGGATCTTAACGGCACTCAGACGATCAAGTCCGAGCCGAAAGATGTCACCGAGGTTCCCGAAGGCCAGCCTGCTCGTACAGTTGACGAGCAACGCGCCTATACGCTGACCGCCACGAACGTCTGCGGCGGGAGCACCACGCAAACCGCAAACGTCCACGTCGTCGGTTCCGTAGAGCCGATTCCATCCGTCGTTTTGCAGAGCATCTTCTACCCCACGGACTACCCGGACAAACCGCATCCACAGGTTGGTCTCGTGAAGAGCCAGCAACTCGAGCTCGCTACTCTGGCCGATGGGTTCAAGAAGTATCTTGAATACGATCCCGACGCCAAGCTCTCCATTGAATCTCACGCCGACGTGCGCGGCTCCAAGCCTCATAACCAGGATCTCAGCGAACGCCGCGTCGAACGCATCAAACAGTATCTAGTTGACCAGGGCATCGCTGCCGACAAGATTCAAACCGCCGCTTACGGAAAAGAGCGCCAGTTGGATAAGTCGGAAGTGAAGAACCTGGAAGACACCAACCCGAACAAGCCGCCCAAGGTTCGTGAACGCAACAAGCAGGGCGACTGGCTCGCATACAACCGCCGTGCGGACATTGTGCTGTTGCCTTCCGGCAAAAAGTCAGCGCAATTCTATCCACACAATGCCGACGACTCTGGAATCATGTGGCAGATTCCGAAGCCGGCGCTCAAGAAGGTTGAAGCAGCCCAGTAGTAACTTGTTAAGCTAAGATTTACTTGCCGCGCCGGGGTGCATCCCTCTTCGGCGCGGTTTTGTTTTGTATCGCAACTTCCCACGCCATTTAGCCGCTGGCTCTGTATAATCGCTCATCTCAATGGCGCTTTCTCCCGGCACCGAGCTTGGCTCCTACGAAGTTGTCTCGCCCCTCGGCGCGGGCGGTATGGGCGAAGTGTATCGCGCGCGCGACACACGCCTGGGCCGCGAAGTCGCTCTAAAAGTTTTGCCCACTGCGTTCGCCTCTGATCCGGAACGCATGGCGCGTTTTCAACGCGAAGCGCAGGTTCTCGCATCGCTCAACCATCCGCGCATCGGCGCCATCTATGGCTTCGAAGATTCAAACGGCGTTCGCGCGCTGGTGATGGAGCTGATCGAAGGCCCCACTCTCGCCGATCGCATCGCTCGCGGCCCTATTTCTGTTGACGAAGCGCTGCCCCTGGCGCGAGAAATCGCAGAAGCGCTCGAAGCGGCTCACGACCGCGGCATCGTTCACCGCGATCTGAAACCTGCCAATGTAAAAATCACGCCGGACGGCAACGTAAAAGTTTTGGACTTCGGCCTGGCAAAAGCCGTGGAAGGCGATGTTTCTTCCACCGACATTCAGAATTCTCCCACCATCAGCCGCATGGCCACGCAAGCCGGAATTATTTTGGGCACTGCCGCCTACATGTCTCCGGAACAGGCAAAGGGCAAAACCGTTGACCGCCGCACGGATATCTGGGCTTTCGGCTGCGTGCTCTACGAAATGCTCACAACCAAGCACGCCTTTGAAGGCGAAACCGTCACCGACACGTTAGCAGCCGTGATCCGCGGCGAACCCGATTGGACGCTGCTGCCCGCAAACACTCCGCCAGCCGTCCGAAATCTTCTGCAGCGTTGCCTTAAAAAAGATCCAAGACAGCGCCTCCAATCCATCGGCGAAGCTCGCATCACTCT
>JBEKHG010000034.1:0-40192 GCA_050012395.1 Candidatus Acidiferrales bacterium | reverse complement strand
GTGAAAGGCTCTGCACGCACGAATTCGTAGAAGAATCCATTTTCAATGGGCGGGCCAATGCCCAGCTTAACGTCAGGGAACAGCTCCAGCACCGCAGCAGCCAGCAAGTGCGCGGCGGAATGGCGGAATACCTGCACCGCGTCGGGATCCTTCGCAGTCAGAATGGAGAGCTTCGCGTTGTGCTCCAGCGGGCGCGACAGGTCCACTAACTCACCGTCAGCGCGCGCTACCAAAGCCTCCTTCGCCAGGCGCGGCGAAATCTGCTGCGCGATTTGCGCCGGGGTGGTGCCGCGAGGAACTTCGCGGGTGGCACCGTCCGGCAAAGTGATTTGAATGCTCTCCATGTGGGTATTCGTTCTCCGGTGGAAACTAGTAGCTTACTGGCCCGGGCAAAAGCGGTCAAGAACGAGGATGACGTCATAGCGCTTGCTCAAACAGGCATTTCGTTAGTTGGGTGTCTTCGTTTTCAGCAAGTCGGGGCGGTTGCGCTGAGTTTTTTCCAACGCGCGCTCGCGGCGCCAGCGGCGAATCTCTTCGTGATTGCCGCCGAGCAAGACTTCCGGTACATCCCAGCCGCGAAAACTTGGTGGACGCGTGTAGTGAGGATAGTCAAGAATGCCTCGAGCCGCAATTCCGCTCTTATCGCCATGGTGTTGCGGACGCCCTTGAGTGGGCACCTCTTCAAGGTGGCTCCGGCGAGAGCTGCCCTCATTTTCTTCCAGGCTGAAAGATTCGTTCACCACGGAATCTTCGTTGCCAAGAGCGCCGGGAATCAGCCGCGTGACCGCATCGAGAATCATTGCGGCAGGGAGTTCGCCACCCGAGAGAACAAAATCGCCGACCGAGATTTCGTCGGTGGCAAGATGTTCCGCGACACGCTCGTCCACTCCTTCGTAACGTCCACAGATGAACACGATTCGTTCGAGCTTCATGAAACGCCGCGCCACTTCCTGAGTGAACATTTTCCCCGCGGCAGAAAGCAGAACGATAGCGGTGTCAGTGGGTCTCGCGGCCGAGTTATTTTCACCCACCAGCGATTCCACCGCCTCAAACAGCGGCTCGGGTTTCATCACCATACCCTCCCCACCGCCGAAAGGGCGATCGTCCACCGTGCGGTGACGGTCATGCGTGAAACCGCGCAAATCCAGGATGTGCGTTTCGATGAGTTTTGCCTCGTGCGCTCGACGCACAATTCCGTAGTCAAGCGGGCCTGCGAAAAACTCGGGGAAGATTGTAATGAGGTCAAAACGCATCGCTGCAATCGTACCGCAAACGCTCGCTCGTTACTCGCTGTTCAAATCGTGGAGACCTTCGGGGAGAACCACCTCAATGCGACGAGCCTTAATGTCCACGCGTTCGCAAATCTCCTGGGCTAACGGAATGAGGAGTTCGCCGCGAGCGGATTCCACCGCCAGTAGGGGGTTCCTGGTGGCGGCTTCGCCGGTGAATTGCACGTCGCGGACACTTCCGATTTTGTAGCCACCTTTCTCGTACACTTCGCAGCCGATTAGATCAGTAACAAAATAATTTCCGGTGGGCAGAACCACACGTTCGGCCAGTGGAATTTGTACTTCCAGGCCCACTAGTTTCTTGGCGTCGGAAACGGATGTGGAGTTTTCGAAGTGGAAAATCGCCTGGCCGCCGCGGCTGTGCGAAAGCCAGCACTTGAGGATGGCCACACGCACCGCGGCACCGGTTTTTTCGTTCCACAGCTCGGCAGATTTTAAGCGGGTAAGACGCTGGGGAAAATCGGTGAGGATTTCGGCGGCTACTTCACCGCGAATTCCGTGCGGGCGCAGAACACGCGCTACAGTGAAGCGATCGGCCGTCGGAGATTGTTCTGCAGTCACTACTCGAGAATTTCCAGCGTAAAGCGCTTCTTCAATTTCATTCCTGCCGCGCCCAGCAGAGTGCGGATGGATTTTGCGGTGCGTCCCTGCCGCCCGATTACTTTTCCCAAGTCGTCAGGATGGACGCGCAATTCCAACACGGTCACTTGTTCACCTTCCACCGACTTCACCACCACATCTTCCGGATGATCGACAAGAGCCTTAGCAATCTCTTCTACGAGTACTTTCATGCGTCCTCCACAGTAACTTGCGCTCAGCAGAGAACTTCGCTCGAGCTTGTGCGGGTAATAGATTTACTGTGGGGTGAGACGCCTTAGGCGGGTTTCCGGTTTCGTAAAAAACTGCGGACGGTGTCGCTGGGTTGTGCGCCCTTGCCGAGCCAGTACGTAACCCGGTCGTGGTCCAAGGTAATCGCCGCAGGCTTCTTCAGCGGATCGTAGGTGCCCACGATTTCCACAAAGCGGCCGTTTTGCGGGCGGGTCTTTTCCGTAACAACCACGCGATAAAACGGGCGCTTTTTCTTGCCAATCCGAGATAACCGAATCATTAACACAGCGAAAATCCTCCTATGCCAAACCAACCTATTATAGCGGAGGTAGTGTCTTTCACCAATTAGAATCTAGGGTTCGCGGGAGTTATCGCAGTAGCCACAGGGGCAGAGCGGCCTGAGCACAATGTTCGATCATCCGCTGGTCGCGCTCAGAAAATGCATTGGCGACGTCGCTTTCAACGTCCACAGTTCCAATCACGCGATCGCCTCCTGGAGCGAGTACCGGCACGATAATTTCGGAAAGCGTGTTACCTAAGGCGGTGAGGTATCGCGAGTCATTGCGAACGTCGCCTACAACAACGGTCTTCTTCTGTTGAATGGCCGAGCTAGTGAGGCCTTTGCTCACGGGAAACTGGGGATATTCGGGAGCCCTCGGGCCGCTCCAAGAAATGATGGAGACGATCTCGGCGCTGACGTCATAAATGCCAACCCAGCGATACTGGCCAAGCACCTGAATTCGCTCTGCGAGTCTTTTCGCTTTCGCGATGCGGTCATTTCCGTTTGCGGCGATGGAGCGAATCTCGTTCAACACGTTATCGATGACAATCGGCATGTTTTTCTTTTCAGCCTACCCGGAGTTATTTGAGGCCGGCGAATTTGCCTATGCCGCGCATTTTAGTTTTGGCGTAATTGCCATACTGCTTCATCATCTTGCGCATGTCGGCGTATTGCTTCAGCACTTGATTCACTTCCTGTACCGAAGTGCCGCTACCGAGAGCGATGCGCTTGCGACGCTTGCCGTCAATCAAATTGGAATTAGCGCGCTCCGCAGCGGTCATGGAATTGATAATGGCTTCTACGGAGCCCAGGCGCTTCTCGTCGATTTCGGGGTTCTTGGGGAGATTGGCGAACGGGCCGATCTTCGGCAGCATGCCCATAATCGATTCGAGCGAGCCCATTTTGCGGATCTGTCGCAACTGGTCGCGGAAATCTTCCAGGGTGAAATCGTCCTCGCGCAGCTTGCGTTCGAGTTCGCGCGCTTTTTTTTCGTCAACGTGCTTCTCGACTTTTTCGATCAGGCCGAGCACATCGCCCATGCCGAGGATGCGCGACACCACGCGGTCGGGCAGAAACGGTTCGAGCGCGTCATATTTTTCACCAACGCCCACAAACTTTACTGGCGCGCCGGTGACTTTGCGGATGGAAAGCGCAGCGCCGCCGCGCGCGTCGCCATCCATTTTAGTGAGCACGACTCCAGTAATGCCGAGCCGCTTGTGGAATTCGCCAGCGGAACGCACGGCGTCCTGGCCGATCATAGCGTCGGCTACGAAAAGAACTTCGGAAGGATTCAGCTCGCGCTTCAGGTCGGAAAGCTCTTTCATCAACTCATCGTCGATGTGCAGGCGGCCAGCGGTGTCCACCAGGATCACGTCGCAGGCGGAAAGTTTCGCTTCGCGCAACGCGCCGCGAACAATTTCCAGCGGTTTGTCTGTGCCGGTTCCGGGCCACAACGGAGTTCCCGTCGCTTTGGCAACCTGAGCTAGTTGCTCGCGCGCTGCAGGGCGATATACGTCAGTGGAAACAACCAACGGACGGTGGCCGTGTTCGCTGAGCCATTTGCCCATTTTTCCGGTGGAAGTAGTCTTGCCGGAACCTTGCAGGCCTACGATCAGCCAAACAGAAGGCGGCTTGGAGCTGTACTGCGGCTTGGCTTCGCGGCCGAGGAGCTCGCCCAATTCGTCGCGGACAATTTTCACGACTTGCTGGTCGGGCGAAAGTTGCAGGAGCACTTCAGAGCCGACCGCTTTTTCGCGAACGTGGGTGATGAATTCGTCTGCGACGCCGACGTTCACGTCGCCCTCGAGCAGTGCTTCGCGAATTTCGGCCAAGCCCGCGTCAAGGTGCTCGTCGGTGAGCTTGCCCTGCCCGCGAAGATTCTTGAACGCGCGTTGAAGTTTGTCTGTGAGCGTTTCAAACATGTTGGGTCTCGGGTACGGCCATTGCTATCGGGACAGGTGAACCGTCAGACTGATTTTCTTGCAGCGAATATTCACCGGAATAGCATCTGGTGAGTTTGATTTCTCTTATTCCAGTCACAAAAAACACTAGCACACTGGGGGACGAGAATCTAGCAAACCGGTGGTGCGGACGTGCGGCAAGTTCCATATCGGCAGCTAAGATCGCCAGGACATTGAAGATATATTGCGCAAAGAGAAGGTATTCATGACCAAAAACAGTTTTATACGCAAGTCACTCTGCGAGAGGTGTTTACCAGCCGCTCCGCAACCTGGCTGCGACGCGACTAATTTTCCGTAGTTGGGTTAATTCAGAGTGGGCTCGTCAGCCCTATGAGAGGCGTCGAAAGCCATAAGGCATTTTCATTGGCGAATTAAGGCTCTTACCGCACGTTAGTTTGCATGCGGAAAAAGTAGAATATTTGCTTTAACACTTTTTGGAATGTTCCGAGCGAAATCCGGCTAGCTCGAATGGCGATTGAGGTGAGGGCATGTCGAGTACTCGGGGAAATATCGAAGAATTGTTTGAAAGCCTCTGTGAAAGGCGCGATCGTCGCGCCTTTCCGCGAACCAATTCACCACTGCTAACTTACATAGACCTCGGCGACTGCAATGGGGGCATCGCGCTGAACATAAGCGAGGGCGGCTTGGCGATTACGGCCGCGGGAACGTTGCTGGAAGATTATTTCCCCAACATACGCTTTCAGCTACCGACAATTCCAGGTTGGATCGAAACGAGCGGGCGGGTAATTTGGACCAGCAAATCGAAGAAGGGCGCGGGCATTTGTTTTGATGGCATCACGGAATTAGATCGCCAAAAAATACACCGTTGGATTTCTTCAAAGGCCTCACGCGGCGAGGTTGAAGCCGAAGCCAGTTACGATCCTGGAAAGAACCATTTTTTGGATTCCGCCAGGGCCAAGAAAGAGCCACGCAAACTCGAGGTTCTTAGCGAAGCCGACGAGGCACGATTTGCGGCAATGTTTCCGTCAGAGAGTACTCTGCGAATCGCGCCCGATCACAATTGGAAAGAAACAGAAGTGGCGCGAGAAATTTCGGAGCGGGTAGAACAGAATCCCCAGGAACTTGTGAAATATCTTCCGGATGACACGAATCGCGAAGACTTGAACGCCGAGTCTTTCGTAGAACAAAGCAGCGAGTCCACAGAAAGTATTTCTGCGCCGAATGCCGAAAGCACCAGTTCTGAGCAGGATGCCGAAAATTCCGAACCGGACTCGCACGACGCCGGACCCGCGACCGATACGCCGCCCGCGGCAGACGAATCAGCCGACACTATCGTATTCCCGCGTCGGCGCTGGATCATCGGCCGCCCTGAGGATTCCCTCACGCGCGAAGAATTACCAACGGACGACCACCGGATTTCGCAATTAGAAGCAGTCGATTCTTTATCAGAACAAGATCATATGCTTTCAGAAGAAAATGAAAATACAGTCCAAGCTTCTCTTCCCGATGAAGACGAAGATTCCCTGCCACGCGTTGGTCCGCCCGAATCGCCGGCTGCGGAAGAGAAAACTCCACCCGAATGGACGCTGCCGACATTTACCTATCTTCAAGAAACAGATTGGAGACAGCAATTTGTCTGGAATCGAGGCGCAGCCGTGCCGGAATCCACCGCACGACAAGCCGTTGAAGAGGTGCCGGAAAGTAACAAGTTATTTCGGATTGCAGGAGGGATGCTTTTGGTCGCCGCCGTGTGTTTCGCCGGCGGACTTATGGTCGGAACTGGTTCGGTAAGAAAACTACTGAGACTTGACGGCCCCGCCGTGGCGACAAATCCGCCCGCGGTACCTGCGGCTGAATCAAGCTCACCCAAATCAAATGGGGCTTTAGAGAGCGCGACACAACAACTGAAGAATGAGTCTTCGCCGGCCTCCCATGACGGTTTCCCCAACAATTCAACGAACCGTTCGAAGGATGCTGCAGTGGAGAGGGACGAGACGTCAGACTCAAACGCTGACGCTGCGCAATTGGCGGAGGCCGAAGATGATCAGGAGCCGCCCGCGAGTGATCGGCGACCACAGGCAAGAAATCTTGCCCCGCTTTCCGGAGGGATCCCCTCGGGCGGACTGAGGAGTCAGTCAGGGACAGGGACGGAACAAACGCCACCAAAGGTTCCCACTGCGGTTCCGTCGTCGCCGGGCTTCGGATTACGATCACAAAGCCAGCAAAATCCGAGTACACCGAATTATTCTGAAGCAACAGTCGATAAGCCTTACAGCGAGCTCCAAAGTCCGGTACTCGTCACGCCCCCGGACGAAAAAAGCGGGCCGTTTCGTCTGGCATTTCCTGAAGCTGCCGTGAGCGCCTCAAGAACGCTGGCCATCAGCGCGCAGCGCTTCGTTTCGATTCCAGTTCAGGCTGGCCCAGCATCAAGCCATCGGCCAGAACGCCTGCAAGCCGGAGTTTTGATTTATCACGCGGATCCTGTACTGCCGACGTCGGCTGAGGAAATGGGCGGCACAGTGAAAGTGCGGGCCACCATCGGAAAAAGTGGCGATGTAGTGGGCGTTAGGGCGATCAGCGGTCCCCCTTCGTTAATCCCCAGGGTAGTTCGAGCCGTTCGCGAATGGCGCTATACGGTAACGCTTCTGGACGGACAGCCCTTAGGCGCTGAAGAAGATGTGGTAGTCGAATTCCGGCCAAAGAGTTAAGAATCCTCTTAGAAATCGTGTATCGATGGACATGCCTCGTGCATCTTCCTTGATGGGGGTGCGGCTATGGAGTATTCTTCGTGTCATATACGCCATGTCCGACGGGACCCTTCCAAAGTTCTCTTACGGAGTATACGTTCTCATTAGTTGTAGAATTTGTTCGGCCTTCCTTGTTGTTACGCTGTAACGCAAAAGTATTCGCTCGGAACTGAAAGAAAATTTAACGAGGTGATGCTCAATGCAAAAGATGCGCTCGATTCGCTCAGTTCGTTGGCTCTTGTTCGCGATGTTCGTGTTGCTTATACCGTCGAAATCGTTCGGACAAGTGGTTGGAGTTTCGATTACGGTGGCGCCACCGGCGCTGCCGGTGTATGTGCAGCCGGTCTGTCCGAGTGATGGATATATCTGGACGCCTGGCTATTGGTCCTGGAGCGACGATGACGGCGATTATTATTGGGTACCGGGCACTTGGGTAGAGGCGCCGACTCCCGGCTTCCTGTGGACGCCCGGTTATTGGGGATGGAACAACGGAGTGTACGCGTGGAACGGCGGATACTGGGGACCCCAGGTCGGTTTCTACGGCGGAGTTAATTACGGTTTTGGATACGGCGGAGTCGGTTTTCAGGGCGGGTACTGGCAAGGCGGAAACTTCTTTTACAACCGCTCGGTAAGCAATGTAAATGTCACGGTGATCCACAACGTTTACACCAAAACGGTAGTAAATAATTACAACACAACCAGCCGTGCCAGCTTCAACGGTCCGGGCGGTGTTAGCCGGAGACCGACGGCACAGGAAGAGACTTACGCGCACGAGCAGCACACACCGGCGACTTCAGCTCAGACCCAGCATCGGGAAGAGGCCGCCAAGGATCGCAGTCAATATGCTTCGGTAAACCACGGCAAGCCGGCTGTAGCTGCGACGGCGAAGCCGGGTGAGTTCAAGGGAGCCGGTGTGGTTCCTGCGAAGGCAGCAGCTCCGTATAAGGGTGCCACAGGTAAAGGCGCCTCAACTAAAAGTGCCGCGGCAAACACGCGAGGTGAAAAGCCAGCAGGCGGAACTGCTGCTACAAAGACGCCAGCGCATTCGACGCCTGCACGGAATACCGAACACACGAATGCTGCCGCAACAAATGAGCGTAAGAGCACAAGCTCTGAAGCCAAACCCGCGGCACGTGAGAACACGGCGCGCACAGAAAGCACACCAAAGTCAGCTACACATACGGCTACGCCAAAAACAGAAACGGCAAAGCCTAAAACTGAAAGCACGCCTAAGGCTACAACGCACGAGGCTGCACCGAAGACGGAGCACGCCGCGCCAAAGGCTCAACCTACACATGAGGCTGCGCCGAAGCCTCAACCGACGCACGAAGCTGCACCAAAGGCTCAGCCCACGCACGAGTCCGCCCCGAAGGCACAGCCTCAACACGAGAGTGCGCCGAAGCCTCAACCGACGCACGAAGCCGCGCCGAAGGCGGCTCCTGCTCAACACGAAGCTGCTCCAAAGGCCGCGAGCAAGCCTGAAGAGAAGCCGAAGCACTAGCTAGGGGTGAAAAGACCTGACGTTGGCAGGTCCGGTTTCGCGACCGGACCTGCCATTCTCTTCCGAAGCCGCAACTTCCCTCTGTAAGAATCTCGAAATTCCTCTCCTATCATCAAGCCAGCCTAGTGTGCGGTGCACGCTGACCTTGTGCACGCGCACTGACGCAGATTGCGTGATGAACAGCACGATCCAGACCGAGAACGCCACGCCGTGAAACCACAGCAGGACTGGCCTTGGCCCCGCAGAGAGAGTGCGCCCATCAGAAGCGCCATGCAGAAATAGAAGTAGTGGCGCAGAAACGTCGTGAAACCCTTGTCACGCTGGCATGCGAACGAGCGGCAACCCCACATTGGAAACCGCCATTTAACTCTCGTCCTGTGTACTGCAATCACGAGTTTTTGGCACCCACCGATCTCCTCGCAGCGTCGCGCCTGTCGCCAGAGCGAATAGCTTTTGATCTTGGCAAGCTAGGGGCAATACATTAGCGGCAGTTGCCTTCGCATTGCAACCGAGCGCTCTAAAGGCAAACTAGGACACTGCCTGTCAGCGCGAATTCTTGACCGCACAGCGCGGGTCTAATACACTATTCGTTTCGCCAGGGTGAGGGATTTACTTCCGATGCGTTGCGCCCGCGTGGGATTGCGCGCGAGCGCGAAAAGCGGAGATTGACGTAATACCGCAGCGCCCAACCGGCTCACAACGAATTAATACTCAGGCAGAGGAGAAAGATCGTTGCCGAAACGCACGTTTCAACCGCATGTGCGCCGCCGTCACAAGAAGCACGGCTTCCGCAAGCGCATGAAGAGTCAAGGTGGAAGGAAAGTTCTGGCCCAACGTCGCAAGAAGGGGCGCCACAGTCTCACGCGCGTCTGATATACCGCGGCTGAACCTTCCGCGGAACTGCCGGCTGGTGCGCCGCTCGGAATACGACGTGGTGTATCGCGAAGGACGCCGCCGGACAAGCCGCGAGTTCACGATATTTCTTCGTCCCAATGGCCTCGAAATCAGCCGGTTTGGCTGGAGCATAAAAAAGGCGCTGGGTAACGCGGTCCGCCGCAACCGAATCCGGCGCCGCCTTCGCGAAATTCTAAGATTGCACCGACAGGAGATTGCCACCGGATGGGATATTGTGATTCATCCACGCAGCACGGCGGCGACCACGGAATTTTCTCCGCTGGCCGCCGACCTGGTGAAGCTGGTTCCACGCAAATCGTGATGCCAAGTAGTTCAGATTCCATGAAAACGAGAGAGCGGTCGTGGGGCGCGTGGATTTCGCTCGCCTTGGTGCAGTTTTATCGGACCTTTCTTTCGCATTTTTTCGGAGGTGCTTGCAAGTTTTATCCGTCCTGTTCGAAGTATGCTCAAGACGCGATTGCTCGACACGGGGCGCGGCGCGGCATCATGCTGGCCCTGAAAAGGTTGGGGCGCTGCCGTCCTTTCACCAAGGGCGGATTTGATCCGGTGCCTGACGTATATGAACGCAAGACCCCTGGAACACCTGATGCAGTAACGAGAAATACTTCTGCTGCAAATTCCTATAAAACATTCAACGCGAGTTTTGCGGAAAACGCCCTGCGTAAGCATGATGAGGAGCGAGTTCTGTGAACGAGATGGGCGACCAGATACGCGCAGTAGTATTTGTAATCGTTGCTCTGATAATTCTTTTTGCCTGGGGACATTTCTATAAGCCCCCGATACAGCCGCCGCAGTCGGTGCAGACATCCGCACAAGAAGCAGCGTCGCAAACTCCTGCCAACGCCTCAGTAACCGCGGCGAAACCGGCGCAGACTGCCGACGTTGTCGCGGCCGCTGGCCTTGCAAAGGTCGAAGCGACAAACGAAAAGTTAATCGCGATTGAGAGTCCCCTCTACGCGGTCGAATTTTCGAATCGCGGAGGCGTGGCACGTAGTTGGAAGCTGAAGAAATATTTTGTCGACCAAAAGGAAAAGCTTCCGCTCGAGCTCGTAAACACCGCTGCGGCACAACAGCTTGGTTGGCCGTTCTCCCTGGTGCTCTCAGACGCGCAGCTCGAAACCAAGGCCAACTCCGCTTTGTACGAGGTGACTCCGGATGAGCTCAATTTATCCGCTCCTATCGAAGTCACCTTTCATTGGAGCGATGGCCATCTGGAGGTCACCAAGAAGTTAAGTTTCACCGCGGACTACCAAATGACTGCGGAGGTTTCCGTCCTGCTCGACGGTAAACCAATTCCAGCAGCGCTGGCTTGGCGCGGCGGCTTCGGCGACCGCGCGGTGTACCAAGCGGCTTCGCTGGTTACCGTTTATTACAAACTGAACGACAAGCTCAATTTGTTGCAATACAAAAAGCTTGGCGTTTCAGGAAATCAAAGCCAGCCTGCGCTTCAAAACGGGCCGATGGAATATCTTGGGATCGAAGACCAGTTTTTCACTGCCGCATTCTTGCCAGATGGCACGGAACTTTCGCTCTGGCACTGGACGCATGATCACGGCATCGTGGACGATGGAAAGCCCGCCAGTGAGCCTATCGCGGAAATGGCCGCGGGAACTACTATCGCCGCTCCGTTGCGGGCGCGCGTTTACGTGGGTCCGAAAGACCTGAAGATCCTGGAAAAAACTAAGCCACCCCTGGCCGAGCTGATTAATTTCGGCTGGACAGGAGTGATCGCTAAGCCTCTGCTTTGGATTCTGCAGACCATCCACACCAAGGTGCCGAACTATGGTTGGTGCATTGTTATTTTGACGCTGATAATCAACTTCGCGATGTTTCCGCTAAAGATGAAAAGTTGGCGCTCGATGCAAAAGATGCAAAGGGTGGGCCCGGAAATCCGGCAGATTCAGGATCGTTACAAAAAGTATTCCATGAGCGATCCGCGCAAGAAGAAAATGAACGAAGAAGTGATGGCCATCTATAGCCGCGAAGGCATTAATCCGATGGGGAGCTGCCTGCCAATGCTATTCCAGATGCCCATATGGTGGGCCCTTTGGCGTGTTCTCAATGGCGCGATTGAATTGCGTCACGCGCCGTGGATCTTCTGGATTCACGACCTCTCAGCCAAGGATCCGTACTATATTCTGCCTATTGGCATGGCTATCATGATGTATCTGATGTCGAAGATGACGCCGCAGACGACCACAGATCCGGCGCAGCAGAAGATGATGGCGTTGATGCCGTTAATGTTTGGATTTTTCTTTTTCAAGCTTTCCAGCGGGCTGAACTTGTATATGTTCACGAGTAACCTGGTCGGAATTGGCCAGCAGCTTTATTTGAATCGCACGGAACCGCTCCCATCTAGAAGTAAATTTAAGAAGAAAGCCCTCGATGCCTGACGAACGAACTCCAAGCGCCAAGAGGCCGTACATAAAGGAACGCGCTCAAGCCGAAGCCCGCCTCGACCACGAACGCGCGGCCCTGGAGCTAAAACGATTCCTTGATCTTGCTGTGAGCGAAATGGGACTGGCGATTGACTGCGCAATTTCGACGCCAGCTTCAGTGGCCGGCGCACCCGACGACAAGGATGTTGTAGTGGCTTTCCGAGGAGAGGACCAGGATTTTTTGCTAGAACGAAATGCCGAGCTTCTCTTAGCGCTGGAACATGTGGCGCATCGCTGGTTGCACCTGGATCCTCGGCTTCACGATCGAGTGCGTTTCGATTGCGGAGATTACCGAGCGGGTCGCTTGGAAGAATTGAAACTTTCGGCGCGGGTGGCCGCGCAACGCGTTCGCGAAACGGGCCAGCCATTTCGTTTTAATCCGATGTCGCCGCGTGAACGGCGGCTGATACATTTGGAATTGAACGGTGCGCAAGGTGTGCGTACGGCCAGTGAGGGTGCCGGAGACCGCCGGCAACTCGTCGTTTACCCTGCCAACAAGAAATAATCCACTGCGAAAACAGCCTCATTAAATCTCAAGAAGGTATCCATCTTTGCCCACGTTGAAGCACCGCGTTTGGCCAATGCGGTCGGAGCGTCCGGCGGTTTCGTGGATGTGTCCGCAAAATAAATAGGCAGGTTGATTCCTGGTCACCCATTCGCGCAGCATCGGGCTGCCCGCATGTTTTCCAGGAGCGAATTCATCGAGCGTCGTATTGAGGGGAGGAAAGTGCACCACCAGGTATAACGGCTTAATTCCATCAAATTCACCGAGAGCTTTTTTGATTTCTTCCTCAGTGTATTCTCCCGGAGTATCGAATGGCGTGATATTACTGTAGCCCAAACCAGCCCAGTGAGTCGTGCCCGATGCGGATTCCAGTGGACGCAGGTGCCGATGAAAATCTATGAAGCCATATCGCTCGCAGAACGAATGAATCTCGCTCTGTGTTTCGTGATTTCCGGGAAGCACCCAAACTTTTTCGCCAAGCGGCTTCAGAATTTCGCCGCAGCGATCAAGGCCTTTACCGAAATTCGATAAATCGCCGGCGGCAATATAAACGTCGGCTCGTTGTTTTGCGATTTTTTCCAGCGCACGAAAATCTCCGTGAATGTCGCTAAAGATCAGGATGTTCATGGTGTTTCTCCACTTCGCTGAGGCGAAAGTTTTTGCATGTGACGCAGGAACATTCCGTCCGCTTGCCACCCTTGTTCGAGTAGATTGCCGGAGCTATCGAAAATCAAGCGGTAGGTAAAAGGTTGAGGTCCCTTACGCCGCGTGTTCACAAAGCGATTCTCGCCAATATCAACAAAATGTTCGCCGCCTTCCGCGAAACTGCGAATCACTGGAAAACGCACGAACTGCCAGAATAGCTGAACTTCAGGAAGCTGCAATGCACGCGCAATAAATGGATCGGGTGCAGAATCGGCGGCAAAATGGAAGTTTGGCGGCGTAGAAGTTCGTAAATCAAAACGAGCCTGATATACACCATCGGTCGTACGAATTACTCCGCCCCAATCAAGTAGCGACGGTGGCAGGGGGAGAGCGCCTAGGCGATCGATAGTGATTTTGTTGGCGGAGGCAAAATCCTCTACGCGCTTCATCGCCGCGTGATGCGTGATACAGCAGGCGAAAAGGTAAGCGATCATGGCGTACGTTCCGGCCTGGCACCACAAAGGACGTCTGATTCCAAATCCCCATCCGTTCTGTGCCGGAAGAAAAAATAATGCGGCCATGAAGGCGCTAGCCAGTGCAACGATCCTAAGATGGAACGGAAATCCAGCTGCGTTCGCAGCAGTCCAGGCACCGACGGCGCCTAGCGTAAACAGTGCCCACATCCAGATGGCGCGCATTCGGCTTTTCGCTCGATCGCGATAAATCCATGCTGCGATCTGCGGCAACAAAATGATCGCGGTGAAGCTGAAATCGATAATGAAGAGAAGGTCCCAGGAAACGCGTTGCTGTGAAATCGGCGCCCACATTCGCGTGCCGAACGAGGTCATCCCATCGAGCACGATGTGACTAGCGATTCCAATTCCGTAGATTAACGTCAGCATCGCCCAGGAAAGGTTTTCTATACCGCGACGCCGCGCAATCCAGCGCGTAAACAAGGCGAGAAGTGCCGCGAAAAATGGAAGCCCCACGAAAGAGTGCGTAATTCCGCGATGATATTTCACGATGGCCAGCGGGTCGCGGGAAATAATCTCGGCGATGATATCGATGTCGGGAAAAACTGCTCCAAGAGTGGCCGCGAAAATAGCCACGCGATTTGTGCGATCCGAGAAAATGGCTTCGCGGCGTTTGGGATCTGCGAGAGTAGACACGGGGCCTTTGCGATCTGCAAAATACGCTTTGCCTAGAAGGGCGCCCGCGATGCCGTGAGTTATGGGATCCATGAAAGCTTCAAAGGAAGAAAAGTGTACACGATTGAAGCGGGTCAGGCGATTTCGATCAGCGGAGAACGCCGTGGAACGATTTCGCCGATAACCTGCGCAGACACATTGAAACGCTTTAAAGCGGCAATCGCAGCGTCGGCCGAATCCGGAGCAATCGAAACAAGCAGGCCGCCGGAGGTCTGGGGGTCGAAAAGAAGGGCCCGAAATTCTTCCGTAACTTGGTCAAGGAAGTTGACGCAACCTTCGCAAAAGTCGCGATTATTCTTCAGTCCACCAGAGAAAAAATGGCCACGCGCCGCCTCAATCGCTCCCGGAAGATAAGCGATTGGTTTGTGATTGATCTTCATGGAAACGGCGCTGCCGACGGCCATCTCTCTGGCATGTCCCAGCAAGCCGAAACCGGTTACGTCGGTGACGGCATGAATGGGGCTTTCACCGCTTTTCATCGACTCAACTTCCTGCAGAGCCGAGGCCGCGTCGCCGTTCAGGCGAGTCATCGAATCTGTCGCAGCGACAACCCAAGCTGCTTCTGCCAGGCCTTGCTTTAACGCGGTGGCAATCACGCCGGTACCGAGCGGCTTAGTGAATAGAAGCACATCGCCGGGCCGCGCCCCAACATTTTTCCAGACTTTTCCGGGATGGATAACACCGGTAACGGCATATCCGAACTTCAATTCGTCGTCGCGGATGGAATGTCCGCCCACAACAGTACACTTTGCTTCAAACATCTTTGATAGGCCGCCGCGGAGGATTTCTTCAAGGATTTCCGGCGCGCTGGAGGTTGGAAAGGCGACAATCGTCAACGCGGAAATCGGACGCCCACCCATAGCGTACACATCACTCAGAGAATTTGCGGCGGCGACCTGACCGAAGAGCGAGGGATCATCCACAATTGGGGTAAAGAAATCCACGGTTTGAACGATGGCTAAATCGTCTGACAGGCGATAAACCGCTGCATCGTCACTAGTCTCAAAGCCGACCAGAACATTCGGATCGATTTGACGCGGCAGACGCTTTAGCAACGAATCCAAAATTCCTGGACTTAGTTTTGCCGCGCAGCCCGCTGCCTTTGCGGTTGTGGTCAAGCGAACGATTTCCGGCAAGCGATCTCCTAGCATGACGCGGTATTAATTATAACGCTTTGATGCGGAAGATTTAGTGTGGGGAAAATTGGGGATCCGAGAAAATTCAGGCCCGCGCCGCTATAGAACGAATTGGAATGGTGACCGGCTTGGAAGTTTCCGTAGTCCCAAGCATGTGGCAGCTTCCATCGAAGACGGCTCCTGGCTCTATTAGAACGCAGGGAGCATGAATTTCTCCCGTCACAATGGCCTTCGGCTGAATTTCGACTCTGGCCCTCGCCCGGATGATTCCATCGAACCGGCCGGCGATTATCACGTAATTGCCATCGATCTCGCCTTCCACAGTGGCATGCTCGCCTAAGATTAAAGTTTCTTCGGAAACTAGCGTTCCCTTCATGGCTGAGTCGATACGGAATGTGCCCGTGGACTCGAGTTTGCCCTCGAGCTTTACGCCACGCTCGAGGAAGCCGGTCCACTCTCCAGAATCCTGCCTTTTGTTACGGTCGAACCACGCCATTTACGATTTCTACCTCGTGCCTAACTTAATCGCGAAGAAACTTCTATTTAAGCATCAATTGGTCGTAGAGGCGGGTTAAATCACTATCGTCGTAGTATTCAAAGATCAACTGACCCGGTTTGCCCGGCCGCCGCGGCTGTATCAGAACCCGCGTTCCGTACTCTCGCTGAAGTTCCTCAAGGGCAGCCTTGGTGTTGGGATCGGGTTGATTGATTGACGGAATCGCACGCGCACGTAAGCCGCGGGTGGCAAGACGCTCGACCTGACGGACCGTCATCCCGGTACGAGCGATGCGCTGCGCTGTGGCCAGTCGAGTAGCGGGGTCCGTTATTGCAAGAAGAGCCCGACCATGGCCTGAGCTGAGCTTTCCATCTTCAAGTAATGTTAGTATGGGTTCTGCAAGTTTGAGAAGGCGGACTGCATTGGCAATCGTTGTTCGGTCTTTCCCGGTCCGTTCAGCGACCTCCTCCTGGGTGAGCTGAAATTCTTCTATTAGCCGTTGAAAGGCGTGCGCCTGTTCAACTGGATTCAAATCTTCACGCTGGAGGTTCTCAACCAGGGTCATTTCCAGAGCCATCTCGTCGGGGACGTTGCGAATGACTATGGGAACACGGCTCAGTCCGGCGCGCTGGGCTGCGCGCCAACGACGTTCGCCCGCAATGAGCTGATGGCGTGCGCCAACCTTGCGAACTACTAGCGGCTGTACGATCCCGCTCGCCCTGATGGAGCGCGCTAGTTCATCGAGCGCCTCCTCGCGAAATCTGGAGCGAGGCTGGTACGGACTGGGATCGATCAAGTCGATATCGACGTGGAGGAGACCGTCAACTGGCGCCAGAGCTGGAGCTGCCGCCGTCGCCGCCGCTCTTCCAGTCGTCGCCGATTGTGCTGGTGCCGCTG
This sequence comes from Candidatus Acidiferrales bacterium, assembly GCA_050012395.1. GTDB lineage: Bacteria > Acidobacteriota > Terriglobia > Acidiferrales > UBA7541 > Palsa-295. Next base: position 23,385 of record JBEKHG010000034.1, on the reverse strand, counting down.
ACGGTTGTGCCTCCACCTGCCCCGGCTGCTGCGGATTCGGCTCGGGCTCCCTGATCAGCGCGCTCAGACCCTTGCCCAACGCGTTTCTGGGCATTCGCGATAACCTCCTTGGCTAGTTGAACATAAGCCTCTGCGCCTTTACTATGTATGTCGTAAAACATCACTGGCATGCCGTGGCTCGGTGCTTCAGCCAAGCGCACGTTTCTAGGAATGATGGTCTCGAAGACCTGGCCGCCGAAGAAGCTACGGAGATCCGCAGCGACCTGTTTAGAAAGCGTGGTGCGGTCGTCGTACATAGTGAGCAAGATACCTTCGATTGCGAGGGCCGGATTTATGGTTCTGCGAAGACGCATCAAGGTGTCCAAAAGCTCGGAGACACCTTCGAGTGCTAAATACTCACATTGGATCGGGACAAGAACGGAATCGCTGGCAGCTAGAGCATTCAATGTAAGGAGGTCCAGGGCGGGAGGGCAGTCAATCAGTACATACGCATACTTGTCACGTACTCCGGCTATGGCGGCCTTGAGCCTGTATTCGCGGTTTTCCATGTTGACAAGTTCCACTGCGGCTCCAACAAGGTTTTTATCTGACGGAATTAGGTCCAATCCTTCGACTTGGGCGTCGAGAGTGATTCTTTCGATTGGTTCGTCCAGGATCAGCGCTTGATATAGCGTTCTTCGAGCTGGGTCCTTCGGGAATCCAAGTGCGCTGGTGGTGTTTCCTTGGGGATCGCAGTCGATTACGAGTGTTTTTTGATCGGACGCGGCGAGCGAGGCACCTAGGTTAACTGCAGTGGTGGTTTTGCCGACTCCACCTTTTTGATTTGCAATAGATATTATGCGAGCCAATACGGTTCCCCGGCGAGAATTTAGCAGAGTGATAAGAATAGATGCAAGAGGTTTCAAGTGGAGATATTAGAGGAACGGTGTAAATGGATCGAAGTCCGAATTTGTTCCACGTGAAACAACCGATTGGAAATTGCGGATTCGGATGTTCCACGTGGAACATCCCCTATTTGTGAATCCCTACAAGGAGCACGCGCCGATCGCTGCTTGGGATTGCTATAGGCGAGCGCCACTCGAGCGCGGGATCGCTCTGCAGCTTAATTGCGTCATTCTGGCCAAGCCACAGAACCGCCGCTCCACCTAATGCCAAGTTGTCCTGGGCCCATTTGGCAAGATCTTCATAGCCACCCAGAGCTCGCGCCGTGATGAAATCGAGAGCACGCACCCTAAGATCCTCGAATCGACTCCGGACGACCTCCGCGCCGACAAGATCGAGTTCGCGAATACACTCTGACAGGAAAGATGCCTTTTTTGCATTTGATTCGATAAGAACTAAATCCAGGGACCGCACCACGATCTTTAGAGGGAGTCCTGGAAAACCTGCACCCGAACCAACGTCGGCGAGCCGACCATCCCGAATGGGAACAGCCGAAGCGGCAAACATACTTTCGCCGAAATGGCGGCGCAAAATCTCGAGCGGATCAGTTACCGCGGTGAGAGAGACCTTCTCATTCCATCGCAGGAGCAATGAAATATATGTGCGTATACCTGATCGAATCGCCGAAGTTGGCGAAACTCGGTACTCCTCCAGCGTCCTGTCAATTAAAGCGTCCGGGATGATCGACATAAGATACTAGCTAAGTATATTAGATACATGGTGTTGAAAACAAAACGCGCGTCACTTTGCACCACATCGTCGAGGAGATTATAACAGGGCGAATGAAAACACTACCCCGAAGTTCACCGAGACAGGGTAGTGGAAGGTAGTGGATCGGAACTAGCCGGTAGATGCATATATACTATAAACATAGTAGAGACACTCATGCACTCAACCCCAAAAACTGGTCACGATAGCCCTGTTTTTGTATGCACGGCGCTCCGGACGACACCCGGGAAATCTTCGAACCCGTACCGATCATGAGTAACTGGAGTTGACAGCGGTAGTTGTCCCCCGTATCGTTCTTGATTCTGTGACCAACATGAAAATCCTAGTCATCGGTGGCGGCGGGCGCGAACACGCGATCATCTGGAAATTGCGTCGGAGCGTTGGCGTCGAGAAGATTTGGTGTGCTCCTGGTAATGGCGGAATTGCAAACGACGCGGAGTGTATTCCGCTGGATCTTGGAGATGTCAGGGCGGCTTTAGACCTGGCGCGAAAACTTGGTGTTGATCTTACGCTCTGTGGTCCGGAACTACCGTTGGTTTGCGGTATCGCGGATGAATTTGCAAAGTGCGGCCTGGCGCTGCTGGGTCCTACAAGAGAAGCAGCCCAGTTGGAGGGAAGCAAAGTTTTTGCAAAGAAATTTATGGAGCGGCACGGAGTTCCGACAGCGTCAACATACGGGATTTACGATTCGCCGATAGACGCTTATACGTCGCTGTGTTCAGTCGATTGGCCGCTGGTGGTGAAGGCTGACGGATTGTGTGCCGGAAAGGGTGTGTTGGTGACCTCCTCGCCGGACGAGGCATCTGAATTCATAGACCGCCTGATGGAGAGACGCGAATTTGGAGACGCAGGGAAACAGGTTTTATTGGAAGAGGGATTAACGGGAAGCGAGCTTTCGTACATCATCCTGAGTGACGGAAAAAACTTCGTATCTCTGGCACCAGCTCGCGACCACAAGCGTGCATTTGACAACGATCAGGGTCCGAACACTGGAGGGATGGGCGCTTTTTCCACCGCTGATCTTTTGTCACCTGAATTGGAGATGAAAATCCTCGAGACGGTCGTACAGCCGACGCTAGCGGGACTCCAAAAGGATGGGCTAACCTACCGAGGTTTTCTCTATTTTGGACTGATGCTTACGCCAGAGGGACCAAAAGTCCTAGAGTATAATTGCCGACTCGGCGATCCGGAGACGCAAGCTATTTTACTGCGCGCCGATTTTGATTTTGCAGATGCCTGTGCCCATGCCGCTCGAGGAGACCTGACGCCCTTGGAGGCGACGTCTTCCTCCTCGGCCAGCGTGTGCGTAGTAGTTTCTTCGGAAGGCTATCCCAACGATCCAAAGCTCGGCAGAGAAATCGAAGGACTGGATGCTGCTGCCGAGGTTCCTGGGGCCGTAATTTTTCACGCGGGTACGCGGCGAGAGGGTAAAAAGTATTACACGACAGGCGGCCGAATTCTAGGTGTCGGGGCTACGGGAGATAACTTGGCAGCAGCCTGCAAGATTGCCTATGAAGCCGCGAGCAAAATCCGAATTGATGGAGCGCATTACCGGAAAGATATTGGAAATTCCAAAGTTGCCGGAAAGGCTGCCGCGGAGTCGTCGAATGGCTGAGGTTCTGCATCTCTTTATCTGCTTAGTTCACAGGTTTCCGATGCAGGAGGTGGAGTCCGCCGAGGCCATCGCGGATAAGGGCTTTCACGGGTGCATTCATGGTCGCCGCGGATCCGAACGTCAAGTTCTGCTGATGGATTCTGAAACTCTGGAGCGTTTTGATATTCCGCCAGGCGCGCTGAAGGAAAACGTGACCACAGTCGGAATCGATTTCCAAACGCTAAAGATAGGGCAGAGCCTTCGCGTCGGTGAAAGCCTCTTGGAAATTACGGTTCCGTGCGATCCGTGCCCGCGAATGGATGAAATTCGAATGGGCTTACAGCAAGAATTGCGTGGCCAGCGAGGCTGGCTTTGCAAAGTTATCGAAGCAGGAGTAATTCGCAAAGGCGACCGCATTGAAGTTGAAACGCGTTCGCGAAGACAACTGGCGATACAGCATACAGACTAGGAGACGGAAAATTGGCCAAAGAGAATAAGCACGAAGGTGCACCGCTGGTGGGAATTCTGATGGGATCGGATACCGATTTCCCGGTGATGAGCGAGGCGGCAAAAACTCTGGAGAAATTTGGAATTCCCTATGAACTGGAAGTCGTGTCTGCGCATCGCACGCCCGCGCGCGCGCATGAGTACGCGACGACAGCTTCCAAGCGAGGTTTGAAGGTTTTGATCGCAGCCGCCGGCGCCGCCGCGCACCTGGCGGGAGTGATCGCCGCCAACACTACATTGCCGGTGATCGGAGTGCCGATGGGCACCAGCACTTTGAATGGGCTTGACGCGCTGCTGTCGACGGTACAAATGCCCGGCGGAATTCCCGTCGCGACTATGGCAATCGACAAGGCGGGAGCAGTGAACTCCGCGATTTTCGCTGCGGAAATTCTGGCGCTCTCTGACCCAGCGATTGCGGACAAGCTTGTCGCGCACAAACAGGATCTCGAGCGTTCAGTAAACGAGAAGAATGCCCGTTTAAAGCAGCAGGTTGCTGGAAACAAATAGTCCTGGGCTCAACCAGGCGAAGATGGATTCGTTTCACGTCGAACTTCTCGCCAGCATAATTCTTCAGTGTGGCTGTAGAAGCGAAGGCGCGTCGGGCGGGCGATCTTTTTGCTCGCTCGGTCTCGGAGCCTCGGCTGGCGGTTTTAAAATCCAACTGAAGCCCGCTTCTGCGTTGATGACAGCGAACGTCTCGCGCGTGTTAGGCGACGCCACAATATTCAACGCCGCGCGTAAAAACTGAATCGCATCTACTGCGAGTATTCTATTGCTTTCACCGCGCACGAAACGATCCCGTACTTCTCGCATTTTGGCGTCCGCAGAACAAAGTTTCTCGATGTCAGGGTCATTCTTTCGTATCCGATCGAGTAGCACAGGCGTGGAATCTTCCGGGGGGTACTGGAATTCCACGAGCGTGTGCGGCTGACCTTTTTCCGGGGGCCAGAATTGGCGGTACTGCGGCAACGGAACGTGCGTGTCGTAGTAATCCTCTCGCTGAATTGCTTGTTGAAGAGTAAAGGTCAACTGCCAAATCTCCGGTCCGTAGCTTTCCACGTAATCCGCGAGAATCAGTTCCGCGACAGGCTCGTTCGGCGGCAAAGTTATTTTCCCGTGGAGATTTCTGGCAATTTGGTTCAGGCGCTCGGCTACGCCATGCCCGATCGAATCAATGTCAGTCGCTTCGGCGTCTGGCGCGGCTTGCTGCAAATGCGGACCCGCGGAGGCAACCTGGCCGCGGAGGTGCGGCAGTTCTCTGTCGAGACGAGCGATTTCGAGGTGCGAGGCGGGCGAGGTCCATTCCACGGCGCCGAGAAAAATGCCGGTGCGTCTGGAGCCCAGGTCCACGGGAGTCGGTAGGCGCGTCTGCGGCTCGACGGGATTTTCGATGGTGGCGATGAGGATGGCGTCTTTGACTACCGCGATGATCACACGGCCTGCCGAAAGATTCGCGACGATCTCATCGCCTGGTGTGTCCTGCCTTTGTTGCGAACCAGCGTCCTGCAAAACGAAAGGGAAAATGGGAGACAGCGCGAAAAAGATTGCCGCGAGAGACATGAACGTTCGGAATTGAGACCGATGACGAAGGGAAGAATTATGACGATCGCCCATGCTTCGACGGTACCACAAATTCGCAAGGGGCCAATAATCTGGCGTTGGCTCCGCCATGTTATACTTGCTAAATACTATAGGCATTCTAGTTATTTACGGCGATGATGAGATCCCCCAAAAACATTAAACACAATGGACGCGCTGTCTCGGAAATTCTTGAGTCGCACCGGCGCTTCGTACGTGGCGATGAAACTGGCGCTCGCGCGGATTTATCTGGTGCTGATCTCGCGCGCATAAATCTGGAGCGCGAAAATCTGGATCTGGTAGATTTTCATGGTGCAAACCTGGAGGGCGCGAATTTGCACGACGCCAGACTGTCCTCCACGAACCTAAGCAAGGCCAAGCTGCGTCGCGCGGATCTGCGCAAAGCGGATTTAACCGAAGCCAATCTGAGCGGAGCCGATCTTACGGAGGCCAAGATCGGTGGCGCCGAACTTTTCCGCGCAGACTTGCGTGGCGCGATTCTACGTGGCGCAAACTTGGTGGCCTCAAATTTCCGCTTGGCCGAAGTTCGCGGCGCAGATTTTGCCGGGGCTGACTTGAAGACGACAGTTTTTCGCGAGACCAATCTCGACGGTGTCGATCTTTCAGGCTTGGATCTAAGCACAACTTTGCTTCCGCGCGGTTATAAGGTTCCTGCTCCTGCGAAAAGTTAGATGAAGAAGAGCGCAACTCCGAATTTGCCGTGGGTTCCGGTGGAGGATTACAAGTATCCTGCGGGCTGGACTGCTTCCGGACAGAGCGAAGCTCATGCGCGCGCTTACTGTGAAATGCTCGAGCACGGACAGATTCTTTTCTTTCGCGAGTCGCCCTTCGACTTTCCCGCCGCTGACCAGAAATTCCTGCTGGAGCAGGAATGGTCGGAGTTGCGCATGCACAAAAACGTTTCGTACCGGCCCAGCGAGGATTCCCTGCGCGGAGTATCCGGCGACCCCGAGACGATTAGCCGGCTGCAATCAATCATGCGGAACTACAGCGCGCAGGTTACACAGTTCCTGGGAAAGTTTCTGGCGCCGTACGCCGGTAAGTGGAATCAGGATTTCGCGAGTTTTCGGCCGCTTGAAGAAGAAGGGCGAGACTTGCCGCTACACAAACGTAATGACTTGCTCCATGTGGATGCGTTTCCTAGCCGCCCGACGCGAGGCGCGCGCATTTTGCGAGTATTTACAAATCTAAATCCCAAAAAGCCGCGCGTTTGGCGGACCACCGAGGGGTTTGAAGTGTTGGCACGACGATACGCCGGCGGAGCTGGGCTGCAGGACATCGCGGAAGATAATTCGTTTTTGAGCCGCACGGTGCAGGATTTTGGTTCCAAGCTGGGTTTCGGAGTGATCGGGCGAACGCCCTACGATATGTTCATGCTTCGATTCCACGATTTTCTGAAGGAAAACGAGGAATTTCAGAGGGACTGCCCGAAGACTCAGTTGGAATTTCCGCCGCGAGCGACTTGGCTCGTTTTTACTGATTGCGTGGCGCACGCAGTGATGTCCGGCCAGTACGCCATCGAGCAGACATTTTTAATTCCGCCGAAAGCACTGGTCGCGCTGGAGGCCGCGCCATATCGTATCCTCGGGAACATTGCCGGACGCGCGCTGATTTCCTGATCCGATTATCCCGATCACACTGCTGAAATTTAGTCGATCTAGCTACTACTTGCCTGCTAGAAATTCCGCGGCATCCTCGCCGAATCCTGCAGCAGCACCTCGAGCGGGCGCGGTGCGGCGGCGAGTTTCGATTCCTAGGCGTTTGATTTTCTGGTTGAGCGTGGAGAGCGGTACCTGAAAACGCTCCGCGGCCTCAGTTTGATTCCAATTCGTGCGCTCCAGCATGTCAACAATGATGCGGCGCTCGACTTCTTCCAGTATCTGGAAGAGAGACGGTGAGCTTCCGAATTCTCCGCCTTCGCCGGGCATCGGTGGCAGGAATTCGGCGAGCTGCAAGCGAACACCTTTTACGATCTCGCGAGAGCGCACGCTTTCGGGCAGGAGTTCAGCATCCATGGATTCCTGAGTAGAAAGAACGATGGCGCGCTCGACCACATTTTCCAGCTCACGAACGTTCCCGGGCCAATCGTAATCCATCAGCAGCTTCATGGCTCCATGTGTGAACGTGCGCGGCGGCTTGCCATTTTCCTGGCAGAACTGATCAAGGAAGCGCTCGATCAGCAAGGGAATGTCTTCCTTGCGTTCCCGTAGCGGAGGCAAATGCAAAGAAATCACATTCAGGCGGTGAAACAAATCTTCGCGGAAACGGCCTTCGCGAACGAGCTTCATCAAATCTTCGTTGGACGCCGCAAGAATTCGCACGTCAACTTTGATCGTTTCGGTGCCGCCCAGACGCATGAACTCGCGCTCTTGGATTACACGCAGAAGCTTGGCCTGCGTTTCCGGACTGATGGTGGAAATCTCGTCAAAAAAGATGGTGCCCTGATCGGCCACTTCGAATAAGCCTTTTTTCGACGCGATGGCGCTCGTGAAAGCGCCCTTCACATGGCCGAAGAGCTGCGATTCCAGAAGGTCGGCCGGAATGGAGCCGGTGTTGATGGGGATGAACGCTTTATCCGCCCGAGTGGAAGCCGAATGAATGGCCTTGGCGAAAACTTCCTTACCGGTGCCGCTTTCGCCCGAGATCAGAATTGTGGAGCGCGAAGGCGCGACCTGGGTAACCAGGTCCAGCACGGTCTGCATCTTTTCGCTTTTGCCGACGATGTTCGGAAAGTTGTAGCGCTGCTTCAGAGCGCGCTTTAGCTGGACGTTTTCGTCTCGAAGCCTGCGGCCTTCAATCGCCAGCGAGACTTGAGCGATTAGCTCATCGTTGGACCATGGTTTGGTGATGAAGTCCTGAGCGCCACCCTTGAAGGCTGCGCGAGCCATGTCGATGGAGCCATAGGCGGTGATTAATATGATAGCGAGTTGCGGATCGCGCCGGCGAATCTCGCGCAACAATTCCAAACCGTTGCGGTCAGGCAAGCTGACGTCGAGCAGCATCAGGTCGAAGGGATGGTCCTCGAGCTGGCGCAGTCCGGCTTCTCCGGAATCGGCGAGCGTTACTTGGAAGCTTTCGGAAGTGAGTAGCGCTTCCAGCCCCTCGCGAATTTCCACTTCATCATCAATTACAAGAATGGAGCCTTTAGGCATGGACGGCTTTCCTGGCTACGGGAAATTCTAGCCGGAAGGACGTTCCCTTACCGGGCGTCGAGCGCACGTCAACTTTGCCCGCGTGCTCTTTTATAATCCCGTAGCTAACCGAAAGACCTAGCCCGGTGCCCCGTCCGGTGGCCTTTGTCGTAAAAAATGGATCAAAAATACGATGAAGATTTTCTGCCGGAATGCCCGACCCGGTATCGGTGACTTCCACTGCGACCGATCCGTTGTGCGCCCCGGTGCGTACTTCGAGCATACCGCCGCTCGGCATGGCATCGCGCGCATTCATAAACAGGTTCAGAAAAACCTGCTGCAAACGCGTCATAGAGCCTAGAACGGGCGGCAACTTTTCCGTGTAGTTTTTAATCACGTTCACTTGTGCTGTTTTAAATGGGTGCTGCACGAGCGTAAGAGTTTCTTCCAACACGGAATTTAAATCTATCTCCACAAACTCCGCAGCGCCGGTGCGAGAAAAGTTTAGCAGGTTGTTCACGATTTCGCTGGCGCGGAAAGTCTGCTTTACAATCCGCTCGATCGTTTTCTGGCGCGGGTCACCCGCGGGAATCTGCTTGGCAAGCATCTGAATGTAATTCGAAATCACGGCGAGTGGCGTGTTCACTTCATGCGCTACGCCAGCGGCCAGCAAACCGAGCGAGGTAAGCTTCTCGGTCTGCACCATCTGTTCTTCCAGCCGCACGCGCTGGGTTATATCGTCGAGTAAAATCAGCCGGCCCAAACGGGCGCCGTTTTTCCCTACCAGGGGCGCAATCGAAGCATTGATAACGAGCCTCCGGCCGGAGGGAGTATTCAGATGGAACTTGTAAATCCCGGAGACGCGGTCGGCGGTGTAACGCGACGAAATTTCAGCCGCCAAATCCTGGGGAAGAACGTCTTGGAGGCGACGCCTCAACGCTTCCTGACGCGGAATGCTCAGTAAATTTTCGAGCTGGGGATTCCAGGATTCGATGCAATCTTCCAAATCGACGGTGAGCACGCCGATATTCAATGACTCGACGATATTTTCGCTGAAGTCCTTCAGACGCTCGATTTGCATGGCCTTTTGTTCGAGGGATTGATACAGGCGCGCATTCTCGATGGCGATGGCTACGTAGCCGGCGATAGTGGAGAGCAATTCCAGGTCATCGCTCGATAGATAATCGCCATCCACCGTCTTGCCCAGGCCGAGAACCGCCACCGTGCGTTCGCGGAAGCGACAGGCAATGAAATAATTCAAATCGAGTTCTTCCAGCGTACGCCTGACGGACTCGCTTTCTTCGGTGGCTGCGCGCGCCGATTCGAAGAACATGCAGCCTCGCTCCAGCGCAGGCCGCGAAGGATCCAGGAAGGACAAATCCAGCCGACCTTCCGGGCGCAGCCCCATGGAACGCGAAAGCACAAACTGACCCGCCTGCGCGGGGTCTTCAAGGAATACAGCTAAGCGATCGACCAGCAGCGTTTGTGAAATCCGGTCCAGCACGGAGCCGACTAGAGGCTCAAGGCGAACTTCATTCGTCAGCGCGCGGCCAAACTCTATGAGCGTGCGCCGGTAGTCCAGGCGATCGCGGTAGAAAAAGCGGTCAAGGCGAGTCTGCATCCAGCCGCGCACAGGCTCGAATAGGAACGCCGCCACAACGATCGCTATGACACCACCGGCCGGACCCGTAGGCCATCGCGTGTGGAACGTTTCGCCAACCAATGCGATACCCGCGAAATAAATCCCGACGATGGCTGCCGTGGCGAATGTGTAAGCAAGGCCGCGCTTGAAAATGATGTCCACGTCCATCAGCCGGTAGCGGATGATAGCGTATCCGAAACAGAGCGGAATCAAAGCCAAAGAAAAAACGGAGAGTTTCATCCAGGGCTCAGGGACGATACCCAGGACGTACGGCACGATGTAAAACATCAAAAAGGGAAGCGAACCTGCGAACGTGCCCCCGGTGACCCACTTTAATTGTTGGCGCAAAACGCCGCTGGGCGCACGACGATAACTGAAAAGGAAAATAGTGGCGGCGACAAGAAAATAGACACCGAGATTCAACTGCTCGACTTTATCGAGCCAGTATCGTGTGCTAAATGCCGGCAGAAAATTCAAGGTGCCGGTGGCAATAAAAATATGCAGAGTCAGAAAGGCGATCGGCAGCGAATAGACAGCGACCAGTTTCGGCCAAAGAGTCCCGCGACGCTCCGGGAATACGAGCGCGAAATGAACCAGTAACGCCGGCTGCAACAGCAGCGCGACAACATTCCCCCAGTAAATCGTATAGTCGAAAGAATTCAGTTTACCCGTGTAATGAAAGCTGTAAAGAATGAACGAGGCCAAGCAAAAAATGTAGAAGTGGATCGCGCGAGGTGCGTTCCAGCGACGAACGAATATGAATAGACCTATGAAGATATAGAGAAGCGCGGTGACTCTCAGATAATTTTCAATGGAGGACGAAGTATCTTGGGGCGCCGTCACCAGGGGGGTCTCAAAACTCGCCGTGCCGCGGTGCATGTCGTAGCGGACTTCGGTCCAGGGGCCTACGCGGAAAAGGACGCGATTGACGTCGGTAGCGCGATGAATTTGGAACCCGCGCACGGATTCCACGATGTCGCCTTGTTTGATCCCGGCTTTAGCGGCCGGCGAGTCAGCGACGACGTGCCAAGCTACCACACCCTGTTGCGTGTCCAGCCAAGTCACACCATCGTCTGGAAGAACAAATCGCGAGCGCTGCTGGAAGTTGAGGAAAGCAAATACAATTGCAGATAAGGTGAGGAGGGCCAGAACGACCGCGCCAAGTCGCATTCGGAGACTATCGTTCATCCAGCTACACCCGTAACTCAAGCAGAAACAACAAGAGATGCTAGCACGTCTGCTTCCACGATATTATGGATTATAATATGTGCATCCCGTTTTGAATGAGTAGCTTACTGAACCATCTGTTAAGGGATAGCGAGACAATCCTGTTTGTGGAAGACATGTTCCCGATTCCGGTACACTCCACGCGGTTAGAACTGGAAGCTTAACCCGCCGCGTAGGTATCGATAAGTAGGAATCAGGACGACGCGACCATCGCTGGTCGTCAACGGGACGTACCCTTGGGCCAGAAGATTGCCGCAGTCAGCTAGAATCTCGGCGTGGCCGGGAATGAAGCTCGGGAGTGGCTGACGAATGCCGAGGCTCAGATAGGGGTCCAGGCTATACAGAGATTGGCCATAAGGGTCCACAGCCGAGACGACCGGCCCATTAATCCACTTATAGCCTGCCGTAAGTCTGGTCCCGATTTTAGGAGCTTTTGCTGTTATGTGAACGCCGGCACTTTGGCGATAGCGTGTCTGCAGCTCGTTTCGCAGTATCGCTTCCGAGGGATCCTCTATTGGGGATAACGCTCCGGCATATTCGTAGATTACCGTAGCACTGACGTTATCTGAAAGTCTCTGATGGTACGCGACGCGCGTACCCAGCGAGCTGGATTCCCCGGCGTCATAGGCGAAAACGTTGGAGAAAAAATCCTGCAAGTAGTCTGGGCCAGTGACGGATCCATGCCCGAAAACTGCGGTATGTGAGGCGCGGTCACTGAACACCGATACGGTGACGTCGGCATTCTTGCTTAAGGTGTGTCCGACAGCCAGTTCCTCGTGTGAGCCATTCTCGAGCACCGAGTGTCCCTCGCGCTGCAAAAGTATCGGGAATTCATCGAGCGTATTCAGCGCGGATTGTAGAGTGCTTTGATCGCCAGCCGAATCCTGCCAGCCGTTTGTGGCAAACAACACAGAAGCCTGCCAGGTAGGCGTGATCTGAACGGCTACTTCGGCCCGTGGCCGCACGGCGCCGGTAGTGCCAGCGAGGCCGGCCATGACCAAGTCGGAGCCATAGCGAATACTGATGCGCTCCCCCACCGTGAAAGAATTGTCGAAGGACATCCGCAATCCGCGGAAGGTAGGGCCATTAGGTCCCAGTTGCGACTCTCGTAACAAAAGGGTAGTCACTGGGCCTACGCCCGGTTTCCCAGACGGAATCCATTGCGTTGCAAAGCCGCCAGAATACGAACCGCTTTCGTAACTGAACTGGCTAGCCATTAAGAGTTGTTGATTGCCGCCCAGTCCCACGTCGTACACCATAGCCGTACCCGGAGAATCGGCGGGATTCGAAACGGAACCGGGATGGTCAGAACCCGAGGTAAGCTCGAGCCGCATCTGGCCTGCTTGGGATTTAGAAGTTTCAAACTGAGCGGGCGGAGCGCCGAGGATCACATCGTCGTCTTGCCAGCGGAGGACCGGTCGCGTAGCGGCCGCACTTCTCAAGACCCACATCCACTCGTCGGCGCTTACTTGCTGATCGGGCTGCCTACGTAGTTTTTCCAGTGACGAAAAAACCGACCCCAGGACAATCTCAAGTAGTGTCGTGTGCTCGTCGTTCACCTGGATATGTTGTTCGATGACAGGAAGAAAGCCGGCGAGTGTCACCTTGATCGAATAAGTCCCGGAAGGAAGTAGGTCGGTGGAAAAACGTCCGCGGTCGTTTGTTAGGAGTTCAACCGACGAGAGCTTCAAAAGTTGATCAGAGGTGACAAAAATCGTGGCGCCCATTTGCGGGGTTCCGGAAGAATCAAGCACGACACCGGAAATCTTGCCGGAGTTTGGCGCAGCCAACACCGGCATAGCCAGCAGGCATAAGAGCAGCCCGAAAACCGACAAGCGCATCATTCGCATGCTCACGAGGTCACCTCGCGTGTGTAACCGCTCCGGAACCTGCTTTCACCGTAAAGTCCATGGCCGGAGTAATTGTTTGCTTCGTTAAGTTGTCTGTAACCGCCACTTCCAGCTTGTACGCACCGGGAGACAGCGAGCCCAGAGTAATAATATTTTCCAGAGTCAATTCCTCGCCGTGCTCAGGGAGTTTTTCCTTTGGGATATCAAACTTCAGAACCGGCTCGGTAGTTTTGTCTTTCATCACACGGTACTGCACAGTGGCGTCGGATTTGTGCGTCTGGTCATCCACTTTCAGATTATAGATTTGCAGGAAAACGCCCATGCCATCCGAAGCCGCGAACGAGGCATCCAGCTTGGGCCGAACCTTTACGTCACCCAAGACGAACTGACCCAGGCCGATGTCCTTCGACGAAACCGGCGTAATTTGATCTGCGAGAATGAGCGAGCTCGATGAAAGATGATCGTCTTCAAAGCGTGGAACCGCCAGCCGCGTATTCACTACGCCAACGTTTCCATTGTTCACGTCTTTCAGCACGATATCCAGCCGATACAGGCCGGGGCTCAGCGGCACGGCCTTCTGGTAAATCGAGGGAACGGCCTTAGCCTGTTGCAGCAAGCTCGCCGGAACGTCACGCTTAACCGTATCTTCGAAGGTTTGCACGATGCGGCCGCTCAATGTGCTGATTCGAGCGAAAAGATTCACGGTGGCGGAATCGACGCCCGACTTCTCTTGAAAGCTAAGCTGGCCGGTCGGAATTTGAACGGTGATCGGGACGAGAACTGTGTCGGACGTGATGCGCAAGAAATAGAACCGGTAATCAAATTTCACCTGATCGCGCACTAGACGGGACGTAACCACCGCCTCCAGATCCTTGAACTTAACAGGAGGCGCTTGCTGAATCTTGGCGTAAAGATCGAGCCGGGTAAACTCGTTCATGGCTTCGGTGGCCATTCCGATCGGAGCAGCGTCGTGCGTGCCGTCGGTGTTGTTGAACCGCGCGGTCTTGCTGGCCAATCCCATAGACTCCATCTGCGTAAGGCCGGCGCCCGGAACCATTAGGAGAGCGTCTTTTTCGCTGGGATCCATGGTGAGGTGGTATTCGCCGCTCATGGTGGGGTCGACAAACTCTAGTATGACGTTTTCTCCAATCCCTTCGAGATAGCGATAGCGCCAATCTTCGAACGGATAAGTGGAAGTTTCGCCGCCGCCTTCTTCCGCGGGCCGCTCATAGCTTCCGCCCGAAGGATGGGACTCAATTTCGTCCGCGGGTCCCCACATGATGTAAATGCGGCCACGATCGGTTTTCCAGCCAGGGATGCCCGAGGAAAAGTGCTCGTTCACGTAAGCTATGCGGCGGTAGTGCTCTTCTTTAAAACTGTTGTCGGCTGAATCGGGATCGGGATTACGACGCTGCCAGAATTGTTCGATGAATTGCTCGCGCTCCTCGTTCGTGGCAAGGTGGAGAAACGCGCTGCGCTCTTCGGGCGAGATGATATAAACGACATCCTCGTCGAGCCATTTCCTATATTGGGAATCGAGTTCTTTTTTGAGTTCTTTATCGCTCTTGGCTTTTTGCTTTGCGGACTTTTTCGCGGAGTTCTGGTCAACCGGAGGATTTTGCTGATTTTGCGATTCGCCCTGCGCGTAGGCCAGCTGTACAGACCCGAAGGTCGCAGCCAAAATGCCAACAAGAAACACCCTTGCGCAACGGCCCATAATTAACCTTTTTCCCCTATTTGGTTAAAAATTCTAACCTGTCCCAAGGTACAGGTCAACGCTAGTTTCCGGACACGTATACGTGTATGAGCACGTTATATGGAATGGGGTTGCCTGTTCTTTATGCGGGGGAAGGCAGCCAATCAACACTATTTCTTTCCGGCTGCATTGCATCTAAAATGGTTCCCGCAAAGGCGTACCCCACCTTGGCCGCACCTGTGGACGAGCCGAGCTCGACCGCTTGCTCATCGTGGGACTGGAAGCCTCGTACAGGAACCTAAGAGAAGAGCAGCTCTCCGAACTTTGGTAGCTGGAACTGTCTTTATCTCTTTAAGTTCGTCTAATCCGAGAAACATTCTGGCTCCTCCAGACGTATGCAACAGTGAGCGGACGATTCTGTCCGCAAGCGTGGGGGCCTAGAGGTAAAAGCATGAAGACGTGGAAAAAATTCGGAATCAGCCTGGGAGCAGTACTAGTCCTGGGCGGCATATCCTGGTACAGCATCTACCAGTCGAACAAAGGTGTAGTGACCGTTCAGAGCGGGAAAGTCGTTAAACAGGATCTGGTGTCCATTGTGACCGCCGCTGGAGAGGTACGCCCCAAGAATTACACCAACGTTCTCGGTGAAGGCATTGGCAAGATTACGAACATTGTGGTCAAGGAAGGCGACCACGTAAAAAAGGGCGACATCCTGCTGCATTTGGAGAACATCCAGCCGGGTGCGGACGTCCAGGCGCAAGAGGCCAGCATCAGCTCCACGGAAGCTGGCATGCGCGTGGCGGCCGCCAGTTACGATTCCGCGGTAGCGACGCTAGCCCAGAGGCAAGCCGACCTGGAAAAGGCCAAATTTGACTGGCAACGGACCCAGGAACTCTACAAAGATCAGCTCATCGCCAAACAAGAATTTGACGCAAACAAAGCCACTTACGACAGCGCGGTAGCCGCGCTGAACGCTTCCAAAGCGCAAGTGGAGCAGGCGCGTGCCGCGCGTGACCAATCGCGCGAAAACATGAATCAGAATGAGGCGGTGCTGAAACATACAAAAGACATTCTCCGCAAAACGACCTATACAGCCCCGATTGACGGCATAGTCAGCTATATCGCTGTGCGGGTCGGCGAAAACGTCGTACCTGGAATTCAGAACGCCGAAGGCAGTTTCTTAATGACGATTTCCGACATGAGCATTGTTACCGCGGAAGTGAAAGTGGATGAGACAGACATCACCAATGTCCGCGAGGGCCAACCGGCCGAAGTGACCATCGACGCGCTTCCCGGCAAGACTTTCAAAGGCCACGTAAGCCAGGTCGGCGAGCTCGCCATCCTGCGCTCTTCCGGCCAAGCTGCCACAACACAGACTACCGCCAATACCCAGGAAGCACGCGACTTCAAAGTAGTCGTCACGGTTGACAATCCGCCTGATTCACTGCGTCCCGGGCTTTCCGCTACTGCCAGGATTCAGACCGAGCAAAAGAAAGATGTGCTGACCATTCCGATTCAAGCAATCGCAGTGCGAACGCAACGAGAAATTGACGAAGCAGCGCTGGGGAAAAATAGCAGTAGTGTTACGCTTGCAGCTTCTAAGCCAACATCGGGCGCGAATACGGGCGCCAATGCCCAGAAGGCCGACGTTCAAGGCGTTTTCGTTATCCGCGGAAAGAAAGCCGAATTCGTGCCGGTACAGACGGGCGTGGCCGGAGTGACTGACATTGAGATTACCAACGGCTTGAAAGATGGCGACCAAATCGTAATTGGCAGCTACAAAGCGCTACGCACATTGCGGCCAGGCGCCGCGATTAAAGTAGATAATTCCGAGCCCAAGCGCGAAGATTCTTCGACTAGCTAGAGTTGAACCCAGGAGCACACTGAACGTGGCCGTCGAAGAAATTATCGCTCCGCAGGGATACCGCAAAGACCTGGTAGACGCCGGCATTGTCATCCAAACAGAAGAGCTGTGGAAGACGTACGAAATGGGTGCGGAGAAGTTGCACGCACTGCGCGGCGTCAGCGTTGAGATCCACAAAGGCGAGTACGTGGCCATCATGGGCCCTTCGGGTTCCGGAAAATCCACACTGATGAATTTGATCGGCTGCCTGGACACTCCTACCAAAGGAAGTTATTGGCTGGCGGGACGATTGGTCAGCCAACTTGATGACGACGAACTTGCCTATATTCGAAACAAGGAAATTGGATTCGTCTTTCAGACCTTCAATTTGTTGGCTCGAGCGACCGCGCTTCACAACGTGGAATTACCCATGATTTACAACGGCACGCCTTCCGAAGAGCGGCTAGGCCGCGCGAAAAAAGCGCTGAGCCAAGTCGATCTAGCCGATCGCATGATGCACAAGCCCAACGAACTCTCCGGCGGACAGCGGCAGCGCGTGGCAATTGCGCGCGCTCTCGTAAACACTCCTTCAATCCTGCTGGCCGATGAACCAACAGGAAACTTGGACTCGCAGACTGGCGAAGAAATCATGGCGCTCTTTGCGCGTTTGCACGAGCAAGGCAATACCATCATCCTGGTAACGCACGAACCTGACATCGCCGCCCATGCGCACCGCGTGGTCCGTTTGCGTGACGGTAAAGTCGAAAAAGACGAACGTACCCGATAAAAATTAGACTAATCTCCAGGCGATTTGATATTTCTGAGCGGCGTTTTGTTCCGGCTCCTTACTCGCGGAGGGAGGTCCATGAGTTGTACAACTAATCTATCCAGGCTGATTCGAGGAGTTTCGACCCTGGCAATGCTGATTTTTGCGGCGACTGCCACATTCGCCCAAGAGGGTTCAACTCAAAAATCTGAATCCACTCCCATCTTTCCGGCGGCGACTGAAGTCGCAAAGCCTGGACCAGAGCAAGCATTTCTGGCAAAACGCGCCGGCGAGTACACCAGAACAGTGAAATTCGTCGCGCAGTCGAACGCGGATGCGAATGCTTCCACCGGAACAGCGACAATTTCCGTGACTCTGGGTGGAAGATTCATGGTCGAAGAAAACACCGACACTGTTTTTGGACGTCCCGTTTCGGGGACGCGCATCTATGGCTACAACAACATCACAAAACAATATGAAGCCGTGTGGATGTACACCATGTCAACCGCGATGCTGTTTCTCACCGGCACCAGCCCCGACGGCGGCAAGACCATCGATCTTACCGGCATGTCGCAGAATCATCGCGGCGATAAGATTCCAATTCACGCCACGATTCGCCAAATAGATGACAACCAGTTCGTCGTCACGCTGATGAGCACCGGAGCGGACGGCAAGGAAGCCGCATTTCAGGAAACCACTTACACCCGCAAGAAATAATTCACAAAAAGGAGGACGTTATGTCAGAAGCCGTAAAACCAATTCCCGAAGGATACCACTCTGTCACGCCTCACCTCGTATGCCGCGATGCATCGAAGGCCCTCGATTTCTACAAGAGCGCTCTGGGCGCGGAAATTCG
Organism: Candidatus Acidiferrales bacterium; assembly: GCA_050012395.1. Taxonomy (GTDB): domain Bacteria; phylum Acidobacteriota; class Terriglobia; order Acidiferrales; family UBA7541; genus Palsa-295. Next base: position 5,003 of record JBEKHG010000034.1, on the reverse strand, counting down.
CAACGTCAGCAAGGACGATCGCGGAAAAGTAATGCATGCCGAGATCAAAATCGGCGATTCGATCGTGATGTTGAGTGATGAATTTCCCGAGTACCATTCGCTGTCGCCACTCGGGCTCGGCGGCACAGCCGTGTCTCTACATATCTACACGGAAGATGCCGACGCAGCCTTTTCAAGAGCAGTGGACGCTGGCGCAAAAGTTGGCATGCCAATCATGGATGCGTTTTGGGGTGATCGATATGGCCAGGTAGTCGATCCCTACGGCCATAAGTGGGCTATCGCGACGCGGAAGCGCGTTCCGACACAAGAAGAAATGCGCGCAGCAGTGAAAGCCTTCTCCGATAAAGCAAAAGAGAAATCCGCAAGCGGATAGACTACGATCAGCGAGAAAAGAAATTCCGTGCAAGGAAAAGAGCATTGGCTGGCCGTTCAGCAAGCCGGCGCATGAACCAGGGAAACCAAAACGAGCCATACGAAATTAGCACGTTGCAGCGATAGCCTTCCTGCACCAAACGCACTTGCTCCGCTCGCTGAATTCCGTAAAGCATTTGAAATTCGAGATGGTGTTTCTTGATGCCCTGAGACGCAGCCCACTCGGTGAGCCGTTTGATAAGCGAGCGGTCATGCGTGGCAATCGCCGCTCTCACACGCGCGTTTCGTGCTTCGGGGCTCAGCAAACGCTGCGCGAGATGGAAATAACTTTCGTCCACGTCTTTCTTCAGCGGAAAGGCTATCTCGGCTGGTTCGTTGTACGCGCCTTTCACTAACCGCACGGAAGCGGCGATCGAAATCAGCGAATCGAGATCTTTTTCCGTGCGATAGAGATAGGCCTGCACGCAAACTCCCACGTTTGGATGTGCCTTGCGTGCGCGGCGATAAAGTTCCAGCGTCGCGTCCACATAGGGACTCTGCTCGATGTCGATCCACAGAGTTTTTTCCGGCGGCGTGTGTTCGATGAGCTTTGCAAGATTAGCGAAACAGAATTCCTGGTCTAGATCGAGACCGAGCTGGGTCAGTTTCACGGACACTTCAGCTGGAAGGTTCGCATTTCGAATCTGATCGAGAACATCGATATAATGTTTGGTGACTTCTTGAGCTTCGGCGCCGTCGGTAATATTTTCGCCGAGGTGAGTCAGCACCGAGCCGAGTCCGGCGGAAGCGAGCGCCTGCGCCGCAGCAAGCGCATCTTCCACATTTTCCCCGGGCATGAACCGCTTCACTGTGCGACGCATGAAGCCGTAACGTGGAGCACGTTCCCGCAGCCATTGGCTCTGCGAGGCCATCAGCAGCGAGCGTCTCATCAAGCCCATCTTCGGTATTTCTCCGCGAAATTATTGAGGCGTGGAAAGCGTCTTGATCAGGCGATAGTAAAAATCCACTCCGGAGTAAAAGGATGCCACGCGGATGCGCTCGTCGCGTCCGTGCGAACGATCGTCATCCACATCCATGAACACCCCCGGTATTCCGTACGTTGTATACCCGGCAGCGCGCGAAATGGCTCCGTCGCTCGCTCCCGCATCGAGCACCGGCACAACCGGAACGCCCGGCCACAACTCGTTGACCACTTTTTCGATCGCGTGCATCACTTCCGGCTGAAGTGTAGAGAGCGGATTCGATCTCAGGCCCGCCCCCGGTGCTGCGACCTGTGAGATGGAAATCTTGGGATCAGCCATAACTTTTTCGAGCGTGGCCTGAACCTCATCCGGCGTCTGCCCCGGTAGAATGCGGCAGTTGATATTCGCTCGCGCCATTCCAGGCAAAGCATTATTCGCGTGGCCGCCTTCCAATCTGGTCGCAACGCAGGTAGTTCGCAGACGCGCGTTGTAAAAAGGCGATTCTGAAAGTCGCGCGATTGCGGCCGCATCGGGCGGAGTTTGGAGGATCGCCTTCATGTCCGCGCCTGTTGTGCCGCCCACAATATCCGCTTCGCGCTTGAAATATTCGCGCGTTACTTGGCTTAGCTCAAACGGGAATTGGTAATGTTCCAGACGCGTTAGAGCGTCGGCCAGCTCGTAAATCGCATTTTCTTTTCCTGGAAGGGAGCTGTGGCCTCCGGGATTTGTGACCTTCACGTCGTAGTCTTGATAAAGCTTTTCGGCTGCCTGAATTCCGACGAGCAATTTCTTTCCCTTATCTAATTCGAAATCACCTGCGTCGGGGTTCAAGATAAATTCCGCGTCAATTAAATCGCGATGGTTTTTCATCAGCCAGTCCACGCCGTTAAACTTGCCGCCTTCTTCATCAGCGGTCAGCGCAAGGATAATGTCCCGATCAGGCTGGAAGTTTTCTTGTTTCAGGCGGATCATCGCGGCCATCAGGATCGCGTCGCCATCCTTGATGTCGCCCGAACCGCGGCCATAGAAATATCCGTCCTTCTCAACGAATTGAAACGGATCCATGGACCAATCTTCGCGGCGCGCCTCCACCACATCGAGGTGGCAGATCATCAGCATGGGCTTGCGCGCTCCGGTTCCTCGCAGACGCGCGACGAGATTTCCTTTGCGAGGATTAGGCCCGAGCACTTGCACGTCGGTCGCCGGATAGCCTGCATCGCGCAATCGCTGAGCCATCGCTTCAGCCGCCACCGTGGTGCTGCCGACTGAATCCGTCGTATTGATTTCGATGAGCTGCTTATAAATATCGCGCGCCAGTTTGTTCGTGGCGTCGTTGTCCTGCGCAAAAACAGCCGGTCCCGCGATAAACAAAGAAATCAGCACTACCAAAACGGCCAGGAGCCGCAAGGTCATTTTCATCTCCAAAATTAGGACGGGAAAGCCTACCAGACAGATGCTGACCGCGCCACCCCGGTTGCGCGCACTAAAACGGTGGCGGCGAAAAAGGTTTGCCGGTGGACGGCTCGAGCAGGAAGATCGCGTAACGATAGATTTCTAGTTTCCATTGCTCGCCAATCGTGCTGCGCTCGAAGATTTGTCCAAAGGCCGCGTGGATTTCGTGCCGCTTGTCTTCCGGCATTGCCGCCAGCAATTCGCCGAAATGATTTTTCGCCAGCGTCATAGGATCTGTTTCAGGTTTGGCCGAAGGCTGCGCATTTGTTGGCGAAGCGCTCGCTGAACCGCCGGTCTTTTCGGTTGTTTCAGATGAAGGATGCTTCTGGAGCTTTTGAAAGTAGCTCTCGTAAAACGCGTAGCGGAATTGTTTTTGATACAACGCCGCGTACTCAGTCTTAACGGGAGCCAATGGAACTTTGGACGACTGTTGAGCTTCCTCCAGCGCCTTAGCGGTGAAGTCCTTGAGCGCCAATTCGAAGTCTCCAAAATTTCCATGGGCTCCCATCAGCGGTCCTTTGCCTTGTTTTCCAAGTGAAGCTGCTAATCGGTCTGTTCGCGCGTCGTAGCAGGCACCGTACCGGCGGATGCCGCGCAACTGTCCGTCGACATTGGAATCGTCGATCGCTACTACCTGCGCGATGAAATCGGAAGACGGCATTGCCAGAATCTTCGCGCAGGGAAGCCCGAGTGGACCCTCGTAAACCGGCTCCGAGGAGGATTTCTTCTGCGCTTGTCCTTGCGTTCGCGTCTGGCTCTGAGCACGCAGAGGAATTGCAACACTGAGAGCGACGATGGTAAGAATCGGTACGCGCATGCGTGGATCGTCAGCCAAGAATACCAAGCTGGTCCTCGAAGTTGCGGTACGCGAGCTTGCGGCGATGCAATTCCTCAACTTGACTAAGCTCTAGGAAGCGCATCCTGTCTTTTATTTCATGGAAGCTACTGTCACATAATTGCGAGCTTGGATTTTTATGCTCCGGCTTTCCAACCAAAAAGATATTACTGTTCCAGAGTTCGTACGCGTGCTTGAGTTTCGCAAGCGCCTCTGTGAGGTTGCCGCCTACTTGCACCTCAAAAACATAACTCGGAACAGACCGTTGAACTCGTCTCCACGTGACATCGATTCTTCGATTCTCTATCGGAAATTCAACGTCCACGACGAACTTCTGAAGGCGACCGATTTCGGCTATCAAGCCTTGGATGTGCTGGTGAGTATCCGGTCTTTGACTTGCGAGCGTCTGTAGCGCGGGACTTCTGAGAGCGGGTACGCCGACTGGGGGAGAAAGTACAAGGCCATTAGGTCTAGCCGACGGCATCAGCTTTATCAGTCTTTCTGCTAATTGTGGCTCAATCTCCTGAAAACCTGATCTGACTCGCGTTTTCAGTTCTTCCAGTGCTACACTTTGATCCTTCCAAATCGCGGGTGGGAGACATGAAATTACGTCAAACTCGAAACGAAATGGCCATATTACCTGATTTCTAGCCCGTTCCTCAGGCCATAGAGGACTTAGCTGATGTAGTTTGGTCCTCAAAATTCCATTTCCAACGACACCCGAGACCGGGGACGTAACATAGAAAAATAAGACGTCGGAATTCTCCGTCATTCGATCCCAATACCGCTTTTGACTTCCCTTCAGCCCCCAGATGCCCCCATAGTCAAATGCCGTGTGCCAATTCTCTGGTGTGCCAACTGCAAGCCAAGATTTATTGTAAGAACTCATCGCGTTCCTCGGCGCACACTACAGCGTAAGGGGTCTTTTTTCAAGCGAGAGGCGCGGCGGGCGCCAAATAAAAAAGGCCGCGAACGCGTTGGGCGTTGCGGCCTTTGAACTTTAATCCTGGCGGTGACCTACGTTCCCGCGCAGTTACCCGCGCAGTATCATCGGCCCGGCAAGGCTTAACTTCCGTGTTCGGGATGGGAACGGGTGTGACCCTTGCGGTAAGACCACCAGGAAACTTGTGAGCTTGCGAGTTGCGAGCAAGCAAGAAATTTCCGGGAAAATTTGAAACTGATGGAAGCTGGAACAACAACCGCTAATTTCCGCATGGAGAATATCGCAATGTGGAAAGAGCGACTTTCCTATCAACGAGTACCCTTCGTCGCCGCGTGAGCGGGTCTCTCAGGGTCACCGCGTTGGGAAAGTTTTATGGTTAAGCCGAACGGCCGATTAGTACGGGTTAGCTACACGCATTACTGCGCTTCCACCTCCCGCC
>JBEKHG010000033.1:0-44267 GCA_050012395.1 Candidatus Acidiferrales bacterium | reverse complement strand
CACCGCGCCCCAGCCCGCCACCCCTCCAACGCCTCCTAAAGTTTTCTGCCTCCGCTCTTCGCTTTAAGTTGTCATCCCGAATCCCATCCGCGCTCTTCGCGGACGCGGTGAGGGACCTGCTGTTCGGTTTGTTCGGTGAGATTTTGTAGCGGCCGCCTTCAGGCGGGCGTTGTTGTAATGTTCTGTATCGTGGCATCGGTAGTACATTGTCTCCAGACTCAAAAAAGTCGAATCGGTGCAAACTGTTTTGCCCTTCGAGAGGAAAACAAATGAAAATCGCGACAACGACGGTTTCGAAAGAAGGCTCGTCCGACGCTCGATTTGCAGCGTTCAAGGAGGCTCTTGAAAGGGCAAAACGGGAGGAGGCTCGGCTTCTTTGTTTGCCAGGCGGATACTTCTGCGTCAGGTCAGACTCGGAGCGCAAGAAGGTAGAGAGCCGGATCGTCCAAGCAGCGAAGCAGGCAGGGGTAGCCGTCGCCCTTGGCATCGACCGTTCTAAAGGCAGGAGGACCAACAAGAAGAAAACCTCAAAGTCGAACACTGATTATCAGTCGTTCGCCATAGCATGGAGCCGTCTACAGAAACCCGAGACATGGCCTCAGCGCTCTTCCAACACTACGGACCAATGGGATGTGCCTGAAAAAGATTGCAATCGACCTCAGACTCTCTCTGTCGCTGGAAAGAGAATAGAGGTTCTTGCCTGCGGCGAACTTTTCAACGAACGCATCCGGAACTCCATTATAGACCGGCACCCTGACGCGGTCGTTGACCTCAGCCATGACGGTCGGGGATTCCGTGCGGATCATTCTATGAAGTTACTGGCTCGACAAGGCATGTACACGTTTTGCTGCACCCACGCGAACAAAAAGGGCGCGATGAAACGAGCGTTCGCTCCCGGAGGCCGTAAGACCTCAACCCCGGAGGCTAACTCCGTCATCACAGGTAAGCCACGGATTGAAATGAAAATCTGTGAAATATAACCCGGATAAATTCTCACGGAATCAAAACGCCTGTAAGGCGTTCCCGAATCAAGGAAGCCAACGACTTCGCCGCACGACGACGATAATCACCTACGACTGTTGCCCCCTTACGGGGCCGGTAAGGAAAATCCAGCGGTACGTAAGTCGCCCCGCAAGAATGCTGCATCTTTTCGCCAATGAACATCGCATTCAAGCGATGCGTGTCACTTTGAGGATAGTTCCCGGAGAAGGCATGTATGAGAATGACTTCTTTTGTGTGACTGTCTTTTTCGATCGCGCGCCAGAGTTTGACTACATTCGTGAGCGGTTCGTCCCGCCGCAACTCAACCTCTATGTAGATAGGCTTGTCTGTCATCTTCCCATATACATCCACAGCTTCACGCCCGTGGCCAATTCGTCCATTGCACCTCCAATCGCATGATGGAAGAAGTTGGTTCAATTGCTTACAAAGGATGCGGGCAAATTTATCTGCAAGGGGCATAAGGGGACGCCTCGCAAAGTTCCAAAACAGTATCATATTAACTGAGTATGTCCCGCCGAACATCGGTCGATAAGCCCATTAAATAGCTGTCAAATGTTCTTTTCGACCACTCCCCTAACGCTCGCCATCCCTGGAGATTCCCGACTATCCTCGCGCGAAACTACGCTACGCAAGTCTGCGTACCCCCATTTCCTTGCGAAATAGAATTACAAAAAACAGATAGCTCCAGTTTTTTCTTGCGCTTACCTCTCTGCGTACTTCCCACAATAGAAATCAATTTTCAAATCTTGGAGGAAGCGACAGTGACGCTAGAAGAAGATAAGCAACGCCAGGAAGATTCCAAATTCGTTCGCGCCGCGTTAATGACGCCTCTCCGATCATCGGCGTCCCAAACGGACGGCGTGGTGCGAGGGATCCGCTCCACACTTTCTAATCGCGAACCCGAATTATTAGAACCCTCGTTAACTGATAGAAAACAAACGAACCGACCCCGTTCTAATCGCGAACTTCCAACCAAACGATGCAGCAACAATTTTCAAATTTTGCTGCCGCCGTTGGCACAAATTTGCAAGTGGTCTAGACCACTTCTAACCGGCACAGCACTGCAAACAGAATTCGACGTAACCTCCAGAAAACAAACGACAGAAAAATTTCTAACCGGGGCCAGAACACACATTAGGACTTTACGGTTTCCGCCATTTTCTATTGCTGAAACTGCAAAACACGGTTCGGTTCCAGTGAACACACCACCACTGCTGCCAATTGGAATTTTCAGCCCCCAGTGCTACCGTGGATTCGGCACGATCCACCTGCGGTCTCAGACTTTTCAGCACACGCGCGGGGAAGAGGTGAATGACGATGACCTGGGGCAAACGTCGAGCAATCGTAATCATCCTGGTCCTTGTATTTTTGGTGGTCCTGATGTTCTGGTCTGCTTCCAGCAAGTCGGGCCTGCGCATCGCCTCCAATTCAGTCCTGGTGATCGACGCGAGCGGACAGATCGAAGAGCAGCGCGCTCCGGATTTCTTCAGCGCCTTCAACGGCACCGTTCCGGTGCTCCACGATTACCTGGACGCGATCGACCAGGCTCGTACTGACTCGCACATTACCGGATTGGTCGTGCGTATCGCCCCGCTGGAAACCGGTTGGGGCAAACTTGAAGAAATTCGCGCGCACCTCCTTGGATTTCGCGACAGTGGGAAGCCGAGCATCTGCTACCTGGGCTACGACGGCATTCAAAACCCGGAATACTATCTCGCCAGCGCCTGCAAAGAAATCTGGCTGGTACCCACCGCTCCTGTAAGCATTCGCGGCATGATGGCTGAAGCCGTCTTTTTTCGCGGCACGCTGGACAAACTGAAAGTCGTTCCCGAGTTCTACCACATCGCCGAATTCAAAACCGCCACCAACACTTTCACCGAAAAGAAATTTACCCCCGCTCACAAAGAAGAAGTCGAATCACTGCTCCACGATCTTTACCTGATGTATGTCGCCGAGACTTCCAACGCCCGCGGCATGACTGACGATCAGTTCGACTCCATTCTTAAACGGGGTCCATTTTCCCCAAGCGAAGCGGTGCAAGCCAAAATCGTCGATCGCATGGCCTACTGGGACCAGGTGCAGGACTACTTCAAACACCGCTCGGGCGGATGGAATCCAATCTCGCTGAACCAATATCGTTCTGCGCCCACGCCTCCCAATTTCGCGCTTGATAAAATCGCCGTCATCCACGCCACCGGCTTGATTGTTTCCGGTGATTCCGGAACCACGGCTGCCGGTGGATCCATCATGGGCGGCGATTCGGTTGCTTCGGACATTCGCAAAGCGCGCCAGGACTCCAGTATAAAAGCCATCGTCCTGCGCATCGATTCCGGCGGCGGCTCGGTGGTAGCCAGCGAAGTGATTCGCAGGGAAGTGGAACTCGCGCACGAAGTAAAACCGGTAGTCGTATCAATGTCCGATGTGGCTGCTTCAGGCGGCTACTGGATCGCGTCGCCCGCCGATAAAATTATCGCTGAGCCAAATACCATCACCGGCTCCATCGGCGTTCTGATCGGCAAGATGAACGTCTCCGGCCTTTTTAATTTATTGGGGATCAGCACCGATTACGTGGCTACGAGTGATAACGCCACGCTATTCTCCGCGCAGCAGGATTTCACCCCCGCGCAGCAGACCTATATTGAACGCTCCATGCACGAAACCTACGACCAGTTCTTAAAAGGTGTCGCTGCCGGCCGCAAAATGTCCCCGGATGAAGTAGATAAAATCGGTAAAGGCCGCGTGTGGTCTGGAAGGCAAGCCAAGCTTATTGGGCTGGTGGACGAACTAGGTGGAACGGACCGCGCAATAGAAGTAGCCAAACATCTCGCGCATATCCCATCAAGCAACTCCATACGCATCGTCCGGCTGCCCGAAGAAAAAACATTCTTCGAGCAAATTTTCGAAAAGCAAAAAGAGCAGATGCGCCAGTCGCAATCCCTGGAAGCGACCCTGCGTCATATCCTAACCGTGATGGAGCCGGTGCAAGCCCGCCTCCCCTACGAACTCCACATAAAATAAAAACGAAAAACCGTGACGCCAACTTTCGATCCGACCCCAGGGCGTTCAGTCAGCAAATCAGCCACAGCGCTGCGCGCTTCAGCAGCGAATCGCCCGCGACACCCGACTGTATTGCTCGGCGCGCCAGCTCTGGCCGCAAAGCGGATGCCGCGCTTGCTTACCGGCAAACGGGCCGTGACACCCGCTTTACGGGCTGAAACGAAGCCCAACTTTCGCTATACTTCATTCCAGGGCGCGGTACCCAAGTGGTAAGGGAGAGGTCTGCAAAACCTTTATACGTGGGTTCGATTCCCACCCGCGCCTCCACTCATCTGTTGCGAATTTCCTGTCTGATCGTGTTTTTCCTGATTTCTTGTCCGAAGGTTTTTGCGCAGGGTGGCCCGCCTTATTACACCAACGATCCCGGCACGCCTGGCAACCTGTTGTGGGAAATAAATCTGGGGTACATGCCGTTCCTCTTTCCGGACTCGTCGATTACGCACACGCCGGACGTTGATATCAACTTTGGTCTGGGTGATCGCATCCAGTTGACCTACGAAAATGCCTGGCTGCGCGTGGACCATCCTTCTCCAGCGAAATACGGACTAGGGCAGGATCAATTGGGAGTGAAGTGGCGATTTTACGACAATAAAGATTCGGGATTCGCCATCTCGATTTTTCCCCAACTTTCCATCAACAATCCGAATCACGCGGTGGAACGCGGAATCACTCCGCGCGGAGCCAGCCTGATACTGCCGATGGAATTTACGAAAAAGTTGGGCCCGATCGATGTGAATTGGGAAGGCGGTTACAATTGGGTTCACAAGGGGCCGGATGGATGGCTTGCGGGTCTTGTAGTCGGCCACGAATTCACAAATAGGCTGGAGTTAGACGCTGAATTTTATTCCACGGGGACATTTCATCCCGCCACGAACCAGGAGACATTGGAAGGAGGTCTTCGCTACAAAATACATCCGCCGTTCATTTTGTTAATAATGGCGGGACGGAGCTTGGCACCCGCGGGACCCACTCAGCCTTACTTCGTCGGTTATTTTGGAATGCAATTTTTGCTGCCGCCGCATCCGTTCGAGAAGGATTAGGCGTGCGCAACTTCGGATTAGGTTTGGGCTCCTTGCGTCCTGTGCCGCTTAAACCAATGCACCAGTAGGCTGCGCGTTCGCCAAATCGCAACGGAAACAGCGAACCAAATTATCGTCGCACCCAGTAAGACCAGCCCAGCCGAATGATCCGGCAAGAGCTTCCAAACTATCACGGCAAAAACCACCAGTGCTACGGTTCCCATAGATGCACCAACTGCGTCAACGCCCGCTACTTTTCTTCCGCGGATCGTGCCATGCAATCCAACTTTTTCTTTCTTTTCCTTCTGCTCGTTTTCCAGCAAGGTCGCACTGGCCGGGAAAATAGCCGGGAAGGCCAGGAAAAGTCCCCCGACTGCCGGACCATATTCGCCGGCGATTATGCCTGCAAGGACGCAAATGGCCCCTCCGAAGAAAAAACGGAGAACGAATTGATACCATTTCGCTTGACGCAGAGCCGCAAAATTGACGCTTACATTCAATGCGAATACCTCAACAGCCAAAACCAAAGCCCAAAGGAGACACCAAGCCATACCGGCATCAAAGTCACAGTTACAAACAAACTCGACGCGTTACGCTTCATTAGCAGCCAGCTCGCACAAGTAGCGTAGATAAAAAAAGCCATCGCCCCGGCAATCATCGAGCGAGTTTCAGTGGCAGCGTAGATTTTTCCGTGGGAATAGATCGTCAGGTATAACGTTGCCAGAGCTACGGAAGGCGCGGCGCCAAAAAGACCCGCGAAGCTCTTAGGTTTCAGTACGTCGCCGATGGCCGCGAAGGCACACACGACAATACCGCCAATGAAAAAGCGACTAATCAGTTGTACTAGCAATGAGTTTTTATATTCTCAATGCCCGGATCGTCCAGGATAGGTTCCCCGTGCGTGGACTGTCCTAGGGCAGGCGCTGACCATTCAATTTTTCAGCAGCGCCATTGATCTTTACACAATCGGCATGAACTTTCGTCGGCGAGGATGTGCTGCAGGATTGCGTCTTGGTTGCAACGCGAGCGACTACTACAGCCACTGTGGCTGCTACCGCCGCACCCACGCCAACGGCCACCCCTCCGGCAACGCCGATTCCACCGCCCACAGCGCCCGCGCCAGTGGTCGCGGTTGTATTCACGGCTTCCGTCATATTCATAGGTGTGGCGGGGGAGGGTTGTGACGGTTGCTCATTGTTGCGAAGAGTTGACTGCTCGCCGCCCTTCATCAGAACGCAGTGCGCGGCAAGGTCACAAACTTTGCAAGCGCCCTCGACGCATATGACGTCCATCTTTCCGGTGCTGTCGAAAATCACGATCATGTCGGTGCCGACGACACCTGCGACGCCGACAGAAGTACGGATTTGGAAGTGTGCGTCGGGCTTCACGAGTTTGGCGGCTTTGGCGCGGACGCGGCCGTAATTCAAGTCCAGATCGGTCTGCTGCTGCGAGGCGTCGTGCTTGGCGATGGTTAAGTTGGAATCGGAGCCAACGCTGAGGATGGAGCCGTCATTGAGGGCGATGCGTGTGCGAGCCAAATGTCCTGTATTAATTACGTCGCCCCAGAACACTTGTTGAGATGCGGAAGCAGGAACTTGCTGCGGGCCGCGAACTACATTGACGATGGGCACTACTGCCGTGATTTTTCCGGCGTTTTGCGCGGCCTGCGCGACAACGTCCGGAGGAAAGACCATCGCGAAGCAGATTACGAGGACCAGAACGGCAGCAATCGGATAGCGAAAGCTCATTTAGATATTCCTCACCGGGCGCCTTATAAGACGGCGAACAAAGCCAACGGCTTCAGATTTCTCCATGTCAGAAAAAATCCGATCGCGGGGGTCTGCAAAAAACTATCACAATTTCGCCGCGAAGACCTAGCGAAATTGGTGAATTCCCAGAGCTACCTTCGCCCGTCCAAATCGGACAGGCAAGGCCCTGATTTACGGCAAGCGCTATTTCTTGGTTGCGGCGGCCTGCTTTTCCATTTGCGCGAACATGTCACGAATGGCTTGGTTTGTTCCAGGAGCGCGTTTTTCACGCCAGGCTTCGAATCGTTTGCAATGCTCTTCCAGGTTCGACAGCATGTGCGGATTTTTGAAAAGAGCCCGCCAGGCCCCGATCACCGGCTTTAGGCGTTCCCAAACAATCCACTGCTCACCGGAATTTTCGAAGAACATTTCTTCATCAACCAGGCCGCGATTAACGATTCCCGCTACCATGTCCCAGTAGCTCATTACCATGCGGAAGTAGGCGTTTTCCTGGCTTGCGGGAGGATACTGGCGCATCACGTCTTCCGGCGAAGTAGGACGGAAATTATTCATGAACCATTCGCGCGCCTCGCGAAGTCGAGGTTCGCGGCGAATGTCGTACAGCCGTAACATCAGATTTACCTGTTCGTGCGAAACGTCTCCCATGATTTTTCTCCTATTGTTAAACAATTATGACGAACTCGGCGCCGCAACCTCGCGCACAGCGACATTGTGCGTATGGCTGAGCGGGATGCGGGCTCGCTCGAAGCCAAGTTTGATCCGCCGGCGAAGCTCACGCGACACGTCCTCTTTACGATTCAGCGCAGTGCGGACCTGCAGGCGAATGGTAGTGCCGTCGAGCGCGAGACACTCGACACCGAGTACGCGAGGCCCATCCACGAGAGCCGGGGACCAGTCGGCATCATGGCGGAATTCCGCAGCGATTTTCTCCATCTCCGTTAGAGCGCGGCCCACCATCTCGTCTGAAGATACGATGACGTCGATGAAAGCCTGCGACCAATCGCGGCTGAGATTTGCGACTTGGCCCACCAAGCCGTTGGGAATGGTTACGATGGCCCCCGCGGGATTGCGAATCACGGTTCGGCGCAAAGTCAGGTGCTCCACCCGTCCTATTTCACCGCTGGTCTGAATCAGGTCGCCAATGACGAACTGATCTTCGAAGACAATGAAAAAGCCATTGATGAGATCTTTTACCAGATTCTGTGCGCCGAACCCTAAGGCCAAGCTGGCCACGGCCGCAGCGGCTTCCACCGGACTGACGTTAAATCCAAGTTCAGGCAGCGCGGTGAGGAAGGCGATGGCGACGATCAGGCCCACTCCCACGCTGTAAAGCAAAGCAGCCATGGTGCGCGTTTGTTGCTCCCGCATCTGCGCCACGCGAGTGGGCGATTTCGCTGATTGAACCAGGCGGCCAGTGAACGACTTCAGGAGCCGCGCAATCACGAAAGCCACAAGGACGATTATGAGGACGCGCAGAGCGCGTATGCCCGCAATTTCCAGCCACGTTCTGAACGAATCAGTCATAAGATAAGGGGAGCGGAATTATACACCCGCCCGGCATGAGGCCGCGCGCTTCGATGCGATCGGACAAAGCTGCTGTGGGGCACGAGATTGCATCCTATTTTTGCGGAAGGAGTGGATACGATATGGACGCAAACAAACGTAATTTCTTGGCGGCGATCATTCCCGTGGCGGTCGGCATGCCACTAGCATTGTTTTCCAGCGCTGATTTAGCTAACGCGCAAAGGGCCATGCCTATCCCGCCATCTTCCGCCGAGCAACAGGGAACCGCTCCTCTACACCAGGACTCCGCTGGACCAGATAATCTGCCCAAGCCGAACCCCAAAGATATTTTGAAGCAGAATCAACAACAAATCCACGATGACGTGGAGAAGCTGTATAAGCTGGCTTCCGAACTGAAAGACGAAGTGGAAAAGACCGATGCGACGAATACTTTGTCGCTTCCGCTGATTCAAAAAGCGGAGCAAATCGAAAAACTGGCGAAGCAGGTAAAGAACCTCACGCGCGCTTACTAAACTGCCGCGGTTCGAGGAACAAAAGCGAGGAACGGATCGCCGTGCCTCGTAGCAGGCTAGAAGAAAACGTAATACAATGACTGAACTCCAGTCGATTCGGAATGCGCCCGTAGCTCAGATGGATAGAGCGTGTGCCTCCGGAGCACAAGGTCGGGGGTTCGAACCCCTCCGGGCGCGCCACTTCCAAAGACAGTGTGTATTCAATAGCTTCGGTTGATACCCCTAGTTTTGTTTCGAACCAAAATTGAACGTAGCGGTCGCCAAAAAGAGTTCACAGTCCCAGGCAGTCACGTTTTGATGCGGTTGATGCTCTTATGCTTCATTGCCTTTAGACTTGCTCTCACCAGTTTCTTCACCAATGTCATTGGCACTGGTTTACCCTTTGGGAAGCTAACAATGGCTTTCGTTTTGGCATAACCTGCAAGTTCCTTCCTATGTTCTTGTATTACTGAAGGCGGTACATGTAGGCGTATGTGTGGTTTCTTGAAGCTGAACCAAGCAAACATCCCTTCATAATAAGCAAGTCCTGGATAGGAATATCCGGGCAACTGGAAATAATCGGTGCGTTCAATGGCACCGGGCGCTGCGGTCCGTATGGCCGCTCTGATCTTCGCCAAATTGCCTTGCGCCTCTTTCGGACATCTTGCTATGTATTCGTCTACTTCACTACTTTTGCGTTTTGCCACGGTTGCGTTCTCCCCTTTGTCGCAGTGTTTTTTCATTGTAATTGACTGTTGTGATTTCATCGGCACTCCCGCCAGAACCTATTTCGCCCGCTGGTTAAGACGAGATGAGCAGCCTTGCTGTTGCCACATGCTCTGTGCATTGGTACGTTCAACACAGGTTGGCAGTCAATGAGGAGTCAATCGAACACGCCTTAGATCCTGCACTCCGGGGCGAGCAAACTAAGGCAAACTTGACATAGCCCCTCCTAAAAAAGTTCTAAGATCGTCCCCTCGGGCGCGCGCCATAGTATTCGATTCGAGAAGACACGTCATTGATTGTGCGTAGCTTTTAATCATTCAAGTATTTTGAGTAGAGAATCGCGTTGGAGACCCGCTGCCGCTGGAATTTCCGCTGGTGACGTGCTAGCGTGATTTGTGGTTGTTGTTGGACGCGCTCCACGCCCAGCCCTGCGAAATTCGCAGTCCAAGAAAGAATCATCAGGTTTTGCACCCAGCGTAAACGGAAGAAGGGACATGAGAGTGTTCAAAAAGTGGCGTGTTTCGATCGCGTCTTGCTGCAGAGGACTTTTCATTATAGGGTTCGCTGCGCTTTGTCCGTTAAGTCTCTTTCTGCTCGCGCAAGGCACTGGGACTCTCGATCGCGACGCCGTCCTCGGCCATCTGAACGCGGCAATTAATTGGTATCGGAATGCGTCGGGCAAAGTGCAAACGGTCGGCTTGCCGAGCGACGAGCTTTATCAGGACAACGCCCAAAATCTTGCCGCTCAAGTCGTACGGCTGGCGTTCGAGTCCGCCAGGGCCGAAGCGCAACTAATCTCGCCCGCGAGTAGCGGCGCCGGCGACGGAGAGACTCAAGCGGCACAAACACCCACGCAAGAAGAAAAACTGGCCCAGTTTGCCGCGCAAGTGAAAGCGAAAATCGATCAGGACCAAACGCAATTAGACGCGCTGGATAAACAGATCGCCTCCGCAGCAGGCGGCAAAAAACAAAATCTGATGAATCAACGCGAAAAGTTGCAAGGCGACCTGGAGCTGAATAAAGCGATGCAAGATGCGGTCCAGCGTATGAGTACTTTTATCGAGAACAACAGCGAGGCGTCCACGAAGGGATTGCAGGGAAGCATTAACGATTTGGCGCGTTCGATTCCCGAAGTGCTGGGCACGGCGTCGGCCCAGAGTGCTGCTGCCAAGGCGGCGGCCGGTGCGCAAACATTAAGCCTGAGTTCGGGAGGATTGGGCGGCGATGCCAGAGCTGTGTATGACGAAATGCGCAGCATTCATCAGCTCGATCAATTGATTAAAGAGACGGCCAGATTGCGCGATACTGCCACTAACATTCAAAAGCCGTTACGCGCGAACTTGTCCGCAACGGTGCAACGCGGACGCGAGATGTCTAATTTGTCCGCTACTCCGGGAACGCAACCGTCACCAGCCACACCTGAGGATTTCCGGAAGCTGACAAGTCAATTCAAACATTTGTCGAGCGCGCTGATTCCGCTGAACCAGGAGATCGTCTTGCTGGATGAGAGCCGCGCGAATTTTCTGGAATGGCGCAGGGCGTTGGTACGCGAATCCGGGTATGCGGTGCGCTCGCTGCTGATGCGAGTTCTTGCGCTGGCGTTGGCGCTCGGATTTGTTCTGACTCTTTCCGAATTGTGGCGCAGATTAACATTTCGCTACATACGCGATGTGCGCAGGCGACGACAATTCCTGATTCTTCGACGCTTCGTCGTGGGATTTCTGATCGCCATAGTTCTGATGTTGGGATTCATCAGCGAGTTCAGTTCGCTGGCGACCTTTGCCGGGTTTGTTACGGCAGGAATCGCGGTCGGACTGCAAGCAGTTATTTTATCGGTGGCAGCTTATTTTTTCGTGGTGGGACGCTACGGCATCAGCGTGGGAGATCGCATCAGTATTGCGGGGGTGACGGGAGACGTGATCGAAATTGGGTTGGTCCGCATGTATTTGGTGGAACTTGCGGGAACTGGAATCGAGCTCTATCCTACCGGCCGAATTGTTGTTTTCTCCAACGCAGTGCTATTCCAGGCAAGCACGCCGCTGTACAAGCAAATTCCCGGTACTTCGTATGCCTGGCACGAAGTGGTGGTTTCGCTTGCGGAAGGCGCGAACCATAAGCTGGTGCAAGACAAACTCACGGAAGTTGTGAATTCCGTGTACGCACAATATCGTACCGGAATTGAAAAACAGTATGGCGATATCGAGCGCCGAGTGGAAATCGATTTGCGGGCGCCGGAGACGGAAGCGAAGTTGCAGTTTTCGGAGGGCGGACTAGAACTCATGGTCCGCTACCCTGTGGAAATACGCAAAGCTCCCGAAGTGGACGACAATATTACGCGGAAGCTTCTTGAAGTGATCAACAGCAATGCTGATCTGAAGGCCTCGGTAGCAGGTGCGCCGAAAATACGGGCTGCAGTCAGAGGGTGATCGAGATATCCAGAAATTAAGTTCTAGCGTAATGGATCAGGGAGGGATTTGGCTGAGAGAAGAAGAGCATACGGGCCCAGCCCTTATTTAATTAAGGATTCCCAGTGTTCCTCTTCTCTCTGCGCACATATTCGCGTAAGAGCCGGATTTCATCAATCAGGGAAATACTGTAGGTGGTCAGAGACGTAACTGTAGTGGATGCTGAAAGGAATTTCCGAACTCAGCGCTTCGAAGATTTTTGCTTTTCGAGTCTTTCGGTCAGATCGGCCGGCAATTGGTGCAATAGCTCGAGGAAAACACCGTTGGTCCATCCGAAGCCGATGACGTTTTCCTTGTAGCCCACGCGGATGCGCGTTTTTGAAACTCGCGAGACCACATCGTATTTTTCGAACATAGTTTTAGTGCGCTCGAAATCGTCCAGCACCATATGCAGAAAGTGAAATGCAACGCGATCTGCGTCGGCATTGAATCCGTAGCGTTTCATTCCCTCTATCGCAATTAAGTGAATCGGAGCCCAGCCATACGGGAAATCCCACTGCGCACCGGTTTCATGCCGGCTCATTGCCAGGCCACCCAAATGTTCGAACAACGGAAGGTTACGGACCACGGCGTCTGCTTGCGCTTTGCTTGCGGCGCCGACCCAAAGCGGATAAAACGTAGTTGCGTATTCGTAGGTGGAGCGCTTGTTGGTGACGACGTCATAGTCAAAGTAAAGACCGCGGTTTTCGTCCCACAAATATTTGTTCATGCGATGGAGGCGATCGGCAGCGTTGCGGCGCCATTTTTTGGCATCTTCGGGGCGATCGAGGATAGTGGCCATTTCTTCCAAGTCTTTTTCCTCTTTGTAAAGAAGGCTATTCAGGCAGACGGGAGCGTAGTGGTGCGTGTCGGCGCTGAAGGGGCCAAAGCGAAATGAGACATCGAATCCCGATTCGCGCATGGTACGGTCGCCCTCGTAATAATTAGCGGTCAACGCGACGCGATCCTTCAGGCAATCAGGGGCAGGAGCCGGCTGCGACGCCGGATCGCACTCAAATTCAAATACGGGGCCGGCGTGTGGCGCGTTCGGATTCTTTCCCAGATGCACAACGTAGGAAGCTTCGTCGCCTTCGTGGTGGGTGAGCATGTATCGAGCGACGCCGCCATAGTAATCCTTTGGATTGCCGATGATTTCGGGAACGGGGCCTTCCCCATGGTCAAAGTATCGAGAGAGTCCAGTATCACCGGCTAGGTGCGGAGGGCGAATCCACTCCTCGTAGTCCGTTACGGCAAATTTGTAGGCTCTTTCTAGCCACGAGGAATCTGTTAGTGCTGTTGGTCTCTTGGATTTTGCCGCATCGTAAATCGCAAGAATCATGGACGTCAGGAACGGAGGCTGAGAGCGCGTAAGATAATAAGTTCGATTGGCATTCAAAATTGCGCCGTAGTGCTCGATCTCAAAGAAAAAGTTTTCGACCATTCCTTTGGCCATGGGTTCGCGGTTGTCCCGGAGCAATCCCAGAATTATGAAAAAACTGTCCCAGCCGTACATCTCGTTGAACTGTCCGCCAGGAACTACGTAGGGATGCGGGAGAAACAGAACGCCCTCGTTAGGAATTTCACTGAGATCGATGTCACCGGCGGTGGCAATTTTCTTTGGTAAGCGCGCTACACGGATCGGGCAGTATTTCTGGAGTTCGACTATGTCAGCAGGCTCAGGAAACCCTAACGGTAGATAAAGGTAGGGCTCGCCATCCGTTTTGATGTCCTCGAACGTTTTGCAAATGGCCAGGGAGCGAGTCAAATGTTCCCAGCTCGACGTAATGTACTTTTTAATTTGTTCCAGGGGATGCGCAGTTTCGGTCATAGTCGGGAATCGGGACGATGGACGGTTATAAGACGTTTCGCTCCGTGTAGAGGTCAAAATCAAAATCCTCGCTGCGAAAATGACGCATAAAACGCCCGCGAATGATTTGGGCCAACGCATGATCGGCCGTACCAAAATCCATTGTCGCAATAGAAGATGTTTGCTTCAACCCAAATGGTCCAGAAAAAGATGACACGTAAGTTCCCAAAGTAGGTCGAAATTAGTTTGCGTCGGACCTGTTTTTAACAAGGATTGTGGGTTGAACTCTGTTTGTCATCACTTTGCAGGGAGAATAGAATTGTGACCGCGTAGGATCTTCCGAGGTGCGGCTGGATGTGGACGGCGTGTAACAAGGGTGGGTTGATTCTTGGACTGTTCGTACTCGTAATCCTGCGGCACGACTTCGGTAAAACGAGCTCGATTAATATTTATACGCAGCGAGTTGATAACCAGCGTAGCGGAGTTAATTTAGTCGAAAGGGAACTCAATCAATCGAATGTGAAAACTCGGTTTGGAAAGCTCTGGACTTTGTATTCCGATGCCAAGGTGATGGCGCAGCCGCTGTACGTGTCTAAGCTCGTAAGCAATAAATGTCCGCAGGGCTGCAACACAGTCTTGTTCGCATCTATGAATAACACGGTCTATGCCTACATTGCGGACCAGAAGCCTGCGAGTTTGAATGACACGTTGATATGGTCACGGTCTTTAGGACCTCCTCGCGCTGGCGCGCACGACATTGATGAGGCGGCCCTCGATGATCCGACATGGGGAATCTTAAGTACTCCGGCGATCGATCTTGCGAACAACCTGATGTACGTGGTCGCTTGGAACAGCGACCAGATGTATCGGATCTACGCGCTCGATCTGCGCACGGGCGAAACAGTGAAAGGGCCTGTCGTAATCGAGGGTTCGGTAGGAGAAAGCTCGTTCATCCAGCACGGCAAGAATTGGAAGCAGCTGCGAAAGCAGCGCGCGGGCGTGTTATTGGATCGTGGCTCGGTTTATGTGGCGTTTGGTGGCGACAATGAAGCAGGTATTGCGGGCTGGTTCTTTGCGTATGATGCCGCGACGTTGCAGCTTCGCACAGTCTGGTCTCCAGAGCCTGGAGGAAAGAGCGGGGGAATTTGGATGTCTGGAACCGGTCCCGTCGCAGATGAGGCTGGAAATATTTTTCTGCAAACGGGAAATGGCGACTACGATCCAAAGAAGGGGCAATATGGCAACAGCCTGGTCAGATTAAAGATGAATCACAATCAGCTGGATGTGACGGACGCCTTTACTCCCTGCAACCAGTCATATTTGAACCATGAAGATTTGGATATGGGGTCCGCCGCGCCTCTTTTGCTGCCAGGCAATTTGCTTTTGAGCGGAGGAAAATACGGCAATCTTTATCTGATGGATCGCGATCACTTGGGAGGCTACGTTTCGGGCGGGTGGCACAAGGAGGAATGCACCGATTCGCAAAGCGTTCTGCAGAGTGTCTCCGTAAATCGCGGCCACATTCATGGTTCTCCGATTTATTGGAATGGACCGGAAGGCAAAGAATGGATATATGTGATGGCCGAAGGGAAAAATTTGACCGCTTTCCCGTTCGCCGGCGGCAGATTAAAGACTGGCGCTGATGACATAAAAACAAGCGCGTGGAAACCGCCGCGCCAAGCGCCTGCTATCTGTCACAAACCTGCGCGTAACTGGATGCCCGGAGGTATTCTTGCGCTTTCGAGTGACGCGAACCAAGCGGGCACTGGTATTGTATGGGCCTTGGTTCCTGCGGATGGCGATTCCAACACGTTTCGCGGCGTGAAGGGAATGCTGTTGGCGCTGAATGCGGAAGATGCTTCGCAGGAATTGTGGCGCAGTCAAGGAGCTGACGCCGAGTCGGATACCCCGGATAGCTTCGGATTGCTTGCGCGTTTCGTTCCGCCGACAGTGGCGAACGGGAAAGTATTTGTGGCGAACGCCGGAGATCATGAAGAACTCAAACGGTATTGTGGAACGCGGCCCACACAATTCCCGAAAAATTACGGTGTAGTGGTTTACGGCCTGAAGAATTAATGCGAATCGGGGATCGCTTTGCAAGCGCGTCTCTTTAGCCGCCAGTGAAAATCTTCTCCAATTCAAAATTCCTGAAGATTCGGGATTTTCTGTTTCTGTCAGTTCTCACCTGTGCGGCAATCCTGGTGAACGGCTATCACTACGGCATTGAAGACATGGGGATATACCTGCCGGCCATCCAAAAAATAATCAACCCGGCTCTGTATCCTTACGACGCAAATTTCTTTCTGCTATTTACTCGCTGGACGTTATTTCACCAAGCAGTAGCGGGAGTTGTTCGCGTTACGCATATTCCGCTGGAGGCGCTACTTTTCTATCTGCACGTCCTTAGCGTTTTCCTGGTGCTTTTGGGGTGTCTGCATCTTGCCCGAAAGTGTTTTTCCGAAACTTACGCGCAGTGGAGTGGTGTCGCGCTGGTAGCTACTTTTCTAACCATGCCGGTTGCGGGCACCGCGCTTTTCTTGGTCGATCAACACTTGCACCCGCGTACTTTCGCGACTGCGTTTTTGTTATTCGCCGCCGCAGCCGTGCTGGAAAAAAGACCCATCGCCTTGCTCTGGATTTTTCTAACGGCTCTCTGCCATCCCACTATGGCGGTTTATGGGTCGTTCCACTTATTCATTCTCGCGCTACCGGGCAAGACCTGGACGCAACCAGCTCTTGCTTACGGCGCGATTCCGTTCGGAGCACCTCCAAACCCGATCTGGCGCGAGGTGATGGCCGGCCGCAGCTATCACTATCCATTTTCCTGGGCTTGGTACGAATGGTTGGGAGCCCTCGCACCGATCGCCTTGCTGGAATATTTTGCGCGGGTAGCGCAACGCGACAATATGCCGACCTTGGAACGCGTTTGCCGCCGGCTGGTAATTTCCACTGTATTAGGAATCTTGATCGCCATCGTGGTTTGCCAATTCCTTCAAACGCAGACGCAAACTTGGGCGCGTCTAGAACCCATGCGCATTCTTCATTTCACTTACGTAATCTTCATACTGTTTTCGGGTGCCATGTTGGGGAAATATTTGCTGCGAGAACGCCCTCTGCGCTGGCTCGCTCTATTTGTGCCATTGGCTTCCATCATGTTTTACGCGCAGAGGCAGGAGTTTCCGTCGAGCTATCACGTCGAATGGCCTGGCAGGGTTCCGCGCAACGAATGGGTGGAAGCCTTTGATTGGGTCCGCTACAACACTCCGCAGGATGCACTGTTCGCGCTGGACCCGGATTACGCCAAACAGCCGGGAGAAGATTATTTCGGTTTTCGCGCCTATGCGGAACGCAGCATGCTTGCTGACGGTGACAAGGACGCTTCAGTCGTCGCGTTATTTCCTGAGCTCGCCTGGCAATGGAAGCTGGAAGTCAGCGCCCGCAAAAATTGGCAGCACTTCACTTTGTCGGACTTCAAATCTTTAAAAAAGAAATACGGGGTGACCTGGGTGGTCGTCAAAAACGGCAGCTCGGTCGGAATGCCATGTCCCTACGAGAATTCCGCAGTGACGGTCTGCCAGGTTCCTTGATCGCTGATTTCCGTTCAGCGCTATTTCTTAGTCGCCCAGTAGAGGCCAATTCCGCCAAAAATATAAGAATGCGCCGTTACGACTGAATATCCCGATTCGTCCAACAACGCCGAGAACTGTGGCATGGTCAGAAAATTCCGCAGCGAATCAGGAAGGTAGGTGTACACACGCGCGCGCCCATGAAGCAATAATCCCCAGAGGGCACCTTGCGCAAATAAATATCCAAGATAAATGCGTCGCAAAATCAAATTGGAAGGCAGAAAGAAATCAATGTTCACCATCGAGCCGCCCGGCTTGGTGACGCGTTGGATTTCGTGAATCGCTTTTTTAACGTCGGGACAATTTCGCAAGCCATAGCCGATAAAGACACAGTCAAAGGTATTGGCGGCGAAAGGCAGAGCCCCGGCGTCGCCGCAGACTCCGTCCCTCAATCCGGCCGCGCGCGCTAGCTGAACCATTCGTTCAGTAATATCCGTGGCAACAGGTGTTGAGTGCGGCCGGCGTTCGAGTACAAGTTTCGAGAAATCCCCCGTACCGCAAGCGAGATCCAACACCACGGCGTTTTCCGAAAGCGAAGCCTTAGCCACCCCAAGCCGTTTCCAACGGCGGTCCATCCCGAAGGAAAGAACGCGGCTAATAAAATCATAACGCGGCGCAATGGTGTGAAACATCTCGCGCATCAGGCGAGAGTCCTGGCGTTCAGCGGGAGCTTTCATTCGTGAGCTTGAATGTTATCACCCAAGGGCGAAATCATTTCGTAAGTTTGCGAGTTTATTGTATTTCCGCATCGAAGACTGATTCTCTGGCGGGCGCAACCGCCTGTTGTATTCTGTGTGGGTCATGCTAATGGAATCTGACAGAACGCAAGTGCTCGAAAGGGTGTAATGGCGATCCTTGTTACAGGCGGTGCGGGATACATCGGCAGCGTCACAGTGGAGCGATTGCTCGCGAACAATGACGAGATCGTGGTACTGGATGACCTTGTTTACGGGCACCGTGGCGCGGTTGATAAGGACGTCTCTTTTTATCAGGGGAAGGCGGGCGATACCGAGCTTTTATCGCGAATCGCGAAGGAACATAAGCTCGATGCCTGCGTCCATTTCGCGGCGCTAACCTCGGTGGGCGAATCTGTAACCGACCCGGCAAGATATTTCGAAAACAATGTGGCGCAAGGAATCGCGCTCATGGGATTTCTGGTGCGTGCGGGAGTCCGCGTGGTGGTCTTCTCCTCGACTTGCGCCACTTATGGCGATCGGAAAGAAATGCCGATTTCAGAGAAATGTCCGCAATGGCCGAAGAACCCATACGGTTGGTCTAAGTTTTGCATGGAGCGGGTTTTGGAAAGTTACAACTTGGCGCACGGTTTCAAGTTTATCTCGCTGCGATATTTCAATGCTGCAGGAGCGACGGAAAAGTGCGGCGAGGACCACGAACCCGAAACGCATTTGATTCCGAACGTATTGGCAGCCGCCGCCGGCCAAAAACCGGAGCTTGGGGTATTTGGAAATGATTATCCGACGCCGGATGGAACACCTGTTCGCGATTACATCCACGTTTCGGACCTTGCCGATGCCCACATCCTGGCGCTCGATCATCTCCGCCGCGGAGGAGAATCCGAAGCGCTAAACGTTGGAACTGGATCTGGCTATTCCGTGCTGGAAGTAATCGAGTGCGCGCGTCAGGTCACCAAGCGCGAAATACGTATTCGCATTGAAGCGCCACGCGCGGGCGATGCCACCACGTTGATTGCAGACTCGGCGAGGATTCGGAGAGTTCTGGGATGGAAGCCGGCGGCATCCGATCTGCGCACGATCGTTCAGTCTGCATGGAATTGGCGGCAACAACATCCCAAGGGTTATTCCACTTAAATCCGCGGTGTGGGATCCGGAAACCGACGTGGAAGGCCTTTCGCCAGACCGGTCAAAATCTGGCCTATAGAGCAGGTGCAAACGAGCAGCGGGCGCGATAGGATTGTAAGCTGCTGCAAAGGACTTTTCCGGGCAACTCGCGTTGTCGCCGATCGGAGTCTTTGCGCGGAGGCGTTTTGAAATCCAGCGCCAGGCTGAAATTGTCCGTGCTTCTCCTCGCTGTTGCGGGATGCGTTTGTGGTTGCGGCTCGAGTTCGAGCGGGGGAAATACCCCACCGACTGCGCCAGCGATCTCTTCCCAGCCCACCAGCCTCACGGTTACGACGGGCCAAACTGCGACGTTCACGGTGAGCGCCACCGGCACGGCACCTCTGTCGTACGAGTGGTTCATGAATGCAACCGCCGTCGGAACAAATTCGAGCACGTTGACGATTATGCAGACGCCGATCACCGACAACTCGGCGCAAATCGACGTAACCATTAGCAACACCGCCGGTACGATTACCAGCAATATTGTGACGCTTAATGTGAATTCAGCTCCTCCACCGAGCAATGTGAATGTGCTGACGTACCACAACGATGTTGCGCGCTCGGGGCAAAATCTGAATGAGACGATTCTGACTCCTGCAAGTCTCAACTCGTCGGCTTTCGGAAAAATTGGATTTTTGTCCGTCGATGGACTGGTGGATGCCGAGCCGCTTTATGCTTCTGCATTAACGGTGTCTGGCGCCACGCGCAACGTAGTGTTTGTTGTTACGGAGAACGACTCGGCCTACGCCTTTGATGCCGACACATTCACGCAGCTTTGGAAGGTCTCCGTACTGGGCGCAAATGAGACGGCGAGCGACGATCGAGGTTGCGGGCAAGTGACGCCGCAAATCGGTATCACTTCGACGCCGGTCATCGATCTCAGCGCGGGTTCGCACGGCATTTTTTATCTGGTGGGGATGTCAAAGGATGGCAACGGCAATTATTTCCAGAGATTGCACGCTTTGGACATTACGACTGGCGCGGAGATATCGGGCAGTCCGGTCACCATTCAGGCGACTTATCCGAATCAAAGTGGAACGACCACTTTCGATCCGAAACAGTACAAGGAAAGGGCGGCGCTGCTCCTCCTGAACGGAGTGGTTTACACCACATGGGCTTCGCACTGTGACGACAGCCCTTATACCGGCTGGATCATGGGTTATAACGAAACGACTTTGCAGCAGACCACAGTGCTAAATGTAATTCCGAACGGCAGCGAAGGGGCGGTATGGATGGCCGGCGACGGCCCGGCCGGGGACTCCTCGGGGAACTTTTACTTTCTCGATGCCAATGGAACGTTTGACGACACGCTGGATGTCAACGGATTTCCAATCAATTCAGATTACGGCAACGCGTTCATCAAGATTTCCACCGCCAGCAACACGCTGAGAGTTGCTGATTATTTCACGATGCACAACACCGCGTCCGAATCGGAAATGGACCAAGATCTCGGTTCTGGCGGAGAGATATTGCTGCCGGATCTGACCGACAGCATTGGCAATACATGGCAACTCGCGGTAGGTGCCGGCAAGGATGGACATATCTACGTTGTAAACCGCAATTTGATGGGGAAGTTCAACACGAATAACGACAATGCCATCTATCAGGAAATTTCTTCGAATGGATTAGGCGGCGGTTCCTATGCGACGCCGGCATATTTTAATAACGCTGTTTACTATGGCGCGGTCAACGATTCCCTGAAAGCATTCTCGATCGTGAATGCGAAACTGGTGGCGCCGGCAGGATCGCAAAGCCCCGGCGGATTTGGTTATCCCGGAACTACTCCAAGCATTTCGGCGAACGGGACTTCGGGCGGGATCGTATGGGCGGTGGAAAATCAAAATGGAAACGGCGTTCTGCACGCCTACGACGCGACAAATCTTGGCAATGAGTTGTACAACAGCACTCAAGCTGCCAACGGCCGTGACAGCTTCAGCGACAACAAATTCATCACTCCGATGATCGCCAATGGAAAAGTGTACGTCGGCACGCCCACCGGCGTAGTAGTTTTCGGCTCACTGTAAACAAATTTACATTTTCAAAGCTTGTTCGATTGCCGAAGTAACCTGGGGCGAATCGGGCGTGGTGTCCGGCTCAAAGCGCTGGATCACATGGCCGTTACGATCCACCAAAAATTTTGTGAAGTTCCATTTGATCTCACCAGCATAAGCGGGGTTCGCGCTTTCGGTTAGATACTTATAGAGCGAAGCCTGGTCATCGCCCTTCACCGAAATTTTGGCATACATCGGAAAAGTTACGTTGTACTTGGCCGAGCAAAACTTTTTGATTTCCGCATTGGTGCCGGGTTCCTGGCTGCCGAAATTATTGGCCGGGAAGCCCAGGACCACGAAGCCCTGGTCTTTGTACTTTTCGTAGATGGATTCGAGTGCGCTGTACTGTGGCGTAAACCCGCAACGGCTGGCCACGTTGACCACAAGAATCACTTTACCTTTGAAATTCGCGAGCGGCATCGGTTTGCCGTCAATAGAGTTGAGCGTGAAGTCGTAAATACTTCCCGCGGCGAATAGCGATGCGCTCATCAGCAAAATCACCAAGCTCAAAAAATACGTGCGTAGGTTGCGAATCTTCCCGTTCTTCATGGTGCCTCCGTCGAATTTCCCAGCCTCGGCACCGGGAACATGGCGAGAATGATACAAGAATCGCAAGAAGTCACGCAATCGCGCAAGCCTGTCTATTTGTCCAAACATCGAGAATTAGGTCAAGGAATTATTCGTTTGGGTGAACACCCAAACGATCGTTTTCTTCGCCGGCTGCGAGGGACCGGATACACAGTTTCGTTCCGTCATCGCTGCATTGGTAGAGTTGGTAAGCAGGGAGATCTTCGGGTTGCACTTCATACGAGCCGTCTTCCATATCAACTACAAGATCGTAATCCGACATCACGTAGGGGTTGCCGGGCATTGCGCGCACGCGAAATTCGGAGCTGGGTTCGTAGTTACCATAGCTAAAGCAATAGCCAATACACGCGCGGTCGGCGACGTGTTGAACCAAAATGCGCGAGCCCTCCAGAGGCTTGATGGTCGCCAGAATGCGCGAATTACGAGGCACGGTTCTTTCGAGCTGCTCGGCTTGGAGTTCCATGTTGTTTGCAATTTTCGTATCTTGATAAACAAAGGTGAAAAATACGGCGGCGATGGCTGCGAATCCGAGCAAGTGCCACCAACGCGGACGCATGATGCCGAGTACGCAGCAAAATACGACGGCTGAAACGGAGGTCAAGCGTTCGGTCAACAGAGCTAAGACTGCCGAGTTGCCGGGATGGAATCTTATGGCGTCGGGTAGCAGCCACGCTGCCAGGATCAAAACGGTATAAAGCTGTGCAGGGATTGCGTATTGTTTCAAGTTTTCGCGCTTGCGGATTCTGCCGTAGATATCTATTGCTAGAGCTGTGATCGCAAAACAGATTAGCGCAATGCGGGTGATATCGTAGCGCGGGCCAAAGAGGGACAATTGATCGGAACCGTTAAAAAAATAAAACCGCTGGGATTGGGCCATGATCTCGTAGTGCCGCCAAAATTCGAAATGAATCAGCACCAGAGCTAACCCGGCTGAGAGCAGCAATACAGGGTGATACTGCGTTGGGATCGATTTAGCGATTGCAACGTAGATGATGGCCGCAGCCATCCAAGCGAGTCCGAGAGGGTGTGCGAGGACGATTAATGGCGCGAGAACCAACGGCAACAACTTCTCCCATTTTTTCCCGCGCCAGAAAAGTGCAATCCCGAAAAACGACAAGCCCAGCGAGAGGTAGTAGTTGAAAAAACCCATGTGAAACGTGTAGCCGTAGGCAATCATCGCGAAGGCGGGCACTAGAAACCACGGAGCTCTCTTGCCGGCGGCGGCAACCAATGCGAAAGTACCCCATAAGAACATCAGAACGCACACGGATACGGCGAGTTTCTCCGTCACTTGCAGGCTGAAAAACTTTCCCAATCCGCTCACCAGCAGATCGAAGAGAACGTTGTTCCATCGCGAATCGAGCCACAAGCCGGTAACTTGGCCGCGCTCGATTAGCTGGGCAAGCCAGGCGTTATACATGTGGCTGGCCAAATCGCCCGCAGCAATGTGTCTGTGCCAAAAGCAGGGAATCAACACGAGGGCAGATGTGGCGAGAATCTTGATGTAATTCCGGCGCACGAAAAGCGCTGAAATTGCAAAAGCAGAAGGGGCTGTTTCGGTTTGTTCTACAGAGAGTTGCGAGCGGGCAGCGATCGCGTTAAGCGTCCTGGTCCGGCTTCGGAGCGTAAGGATATTTGGGAGGTTTGTGCATGTGCGTAGTGCGATATTCATCTAGCTCGGCATCCGTAAGATCGAAATGAGTATCCGGTGGATGATTTTCGGCGGCTGCGAGTTCACGGTGGAGCCTGTGTGAACAAATGTCCGGGGCATCCTGATAACGCACACGTCGAGTGTTGAACGCTTCGTTCGGAATGGAAAGCGTGAATTCGCGCGGCTCCGTCTGAGGCTCTCGAACGGTAAAAGTATATTCGCGGGATGACGGCTTGGACTGGAAACCGACGAACTGGACGATGATCTGCGCCGTCATTTCGCTCCAGGCAAAGCTACCGCAGGCACAACTCCGGCGACCACTTTCTTGACGCGCCTTGCACGTTTGCGCTTGGGAGGTGTGCCTTCGGCAATTTCCACCACCATGATGCTGGTGACGAATTTCTTCATGCCATGAAGGTCGAAATCGATCGAAGTGCGGTCGTGATCGGACTCCGTAATCACGCCCAAACCATACTGAAAGTGCTTAATGTATTGTCCTTCGGGGAGTGCTTTCAACGGGGCTCCTGAGACCGAAACTGCGTATGCGAAAAAAAAAGGGCGAACCGGGTTATGCCGGTCCGCCCTTCTTGACTAGAGGCTGGTTACGTTCGCAGCCTGCAGGCCCTTGGGGCCACGGGTCACTTCGAACTCAACCGCTTGGCCTTCGTTCAGCGACTTATAACCTTCCGCCTGAATCGCGGAAAAGTGGACGAAAACGTCCTCGCCGGACTGGCGCTGGATGAATCCAAAACCCTTGCTGGCATTGAACCACTTTACTGTTCCTTGTTCTCTCACTGATGTACTTCCTTCTTTTTAAGCTATTTGTAGTTCTCGACCGCCTCCAGCCGTAAAGCAAAAGAGGCCGCAAGTGTGAGCTTGCAGCCCCTTCAATCGAATCTAAAGGTGTTACAAGAGCAACAAACGCAGCCTAAGCATAGCATGTTTTGACGTGCTGGCCTAACCCTATCTTGCCTGGAAAAGCGGTGCTCGCAGAGTTAGGATTCGACTATTCGCGCCTACGCCACGGTTCAGGGATCAATTTTTGGCATCGGCGTCGGCGGTGCCGGCGTGCGGTGGTCCAAATTTTCTCTCCAACCAGAGACGAGCCTCCTCCGGATGATAGTTAAACGGACCTAGTCCGCCCCGGTAGGCGATTTTCCCAGACTCGTCGATGATGTAAATTCGCTCGGGCCAGCCTCCGTAGGCAAGGTCGGCGGTTTCGTGCATGTCATCCACGCTGATAGGCAAGGGAAAGTGGAAGCGCTGGATAAAATCGTTGGCGATAGCGACACGTTGCGCCAGAGTCTGCGGTTGCGGATAGCAGATGCTTTCGTCCACGTTGCTTTTCATTTGCCATTCGTCCTGCGGATGCGCTTCGCGAATGTAAACGGTCAGAAAATCGGCCTGGGTTTTGTAATCGTTGTAGAGATTGACGAGGTAGCCTACCTCGCGCCGGAATGGCGGTCAGGTGTAGCTGCCAAACACGAGAACAAGCGGGCGCTGGCCGATGCGGTCGCTGAGATGGAACTGGGTTTGCCCGTCGAGACTCATCAGCGGGACGTCCGGAGCGCGATCGCCGACGTGGAGATCGCCGCGATGCCATTGCAGAAGCGCATAGCGGAGGAAGCCGTACACGTCGCGCGGGCCGCCCATGAAATGGCTCAGCACGCCGTAAGCGATGAGCAGAACGGCAAGCAAAATTAGCGCTGCCCACTTCAACTTGCTCAATGATGACCTTTTAAACGAAGACAATTCCTTGCGCAAAGAAAACCTCTTAGATTCGTGAAGCGGCGAAAAATTTCACCGACTCAGATCGCGTTCAATTTATCGCGAAGGTGCTACCGCGATCTTAGACTGGGATTGTGGACTATAACATTTGGCGAAGGACGTATTGCAAGATTCCGCCGTGTTGGTAATAGGCGAGTTCGAAGGGGGTATCGACGCGAGTGATGGCGGTAAATGTTTTCTCCCTGCCATCCGCTGCTCGTGCCCGGACTTTCATTTTCTTGCGAGGAGCGAAGTCGTGCTCCAGGCCGTCAATATCAAATATTTCAAGACCAGTGAGGCCAAGCGTTTTCAGGTTTTCGTCCGGCAGAAACTCGAGCGGGAGGACGCCCATGCCTACCAAATTGCTGCGGTGGATGCGCTCAAAGCTTTCCGCGAGAACGGCCCGGACGCCCAAGAGCAAGGTGCCTTTGGCAGCCCAGTCACGTGAGGAACCTGAACCGTATTCTTTGCCGGCGATTACGATGAGAGGGACGCGTTCCGCGTGATATTTCATGGCCGCGTCGTAGATAAACATTTTTTCGCCACTGGGCTGGTGAATGGTCCAGCCTCCCTCGGTGCCGGGAGCGAGAGCATTGCGCAGGCGGATGTTTGCGAAAGTGCCGCGCATCATCACTTCGTGGTTGCCACGGCGGGCGCCGTACGAATTGAAATCCTTTGGCTGTACTCCACGCGAGATTAAATATTTACCTGCGGGCGAGTCCGGTGGAATTGAGCCGGCGGGAGAAATGTGGTCTGTGGTGACGCTGTCGCCCAACACAGCGAGCGCACGCAGGCCGGTTAAATCCTTCAGAGCACCCGCGGTTCGTGGCATGCCGTGAAAAAACGGAGGATCCTGTATGTAAGTGGACTTGGGATCCCAGGCGTAGAGATCGCCTTCTGGGATCGGCAACGCTTTCCAGTGTTCGTCACCGGCGTATACGTCGGCGTATTCTTTCCTGAACATGTCGCTGGAAACTGAAGAGCGCATGGTGGATTCGACTTCTGCCGGTGTTGGCCAGATATCGCGAAGGTAAACAGGGTTGCCCGCTTTGTCGTTGCCGAGAGGCTCGTTCACGATGTCGAGGTCCATGCGGCCAGCCAACGCGTAGGCCACCACCAGGGGCGGAGATGCCAAATAGTTCGCGCGGCATAGCGGATTGATGCGGCCTTCAAAATTGCGATTGCCGCTTAACACGGAAACGGCGAGAAGATTATTCCCTTTGATGGCCTGGCTGATGGGCTCGGAAAGCGGGCCGCTATTGCCGATACATGTGGTGCAGCCATAACCGACGAGATTGAAATGCAGGGAATTCAAATAAGGCCACAGCCCGGCTTTTTCGATGTAGTCGGTAACGACTTTCGACCCCGGCGCAAAACTTGTTTTTACCCAGGGCTTGGAGGTTAGTCCACGCTCGACTGCTTTTTTTGCCAGAAGTCCGGCGCCAAGCATCAGCGACGGATTCGATGTGTTGGTACAACTGGTGATCGCGGCAATTACCACAGAACCGTCGGCTAAGTCGAAACGGGCGCCGTTGTTTTGCACGCTCACGGATTTTGGAGCGGCTCCCAGGGATTTCTCGAAAGAGGTTTTGGCGTCGGTTAGGCGAACGCTGTCCTGGGGCCGTTTCGGTCCGGCCATGGTGGGGACGACGGTTGCAAGATCAAGTTCCAATTTATCGGAAAAAATTGGATCCGGCGTGGCGTCAGTACGGAACAGTCCTTGTTCTTTTGTGTAAGCTTCGACGAGTTTGACCTGATCTTCATTGCGCGCGGTGAATCGCAGATAAGCGAGCGTCTCAGAATCCACTGGGAAGAAGCCCATGGTAGCGCCGTACTCGGGGGCCATATTGGCGATGGTGGCGCGGTCGGGGAGCGTGAGGCTGGAAAGGCCGGTGCCGTAAAACTCGACAAATTTTCCGACGACACCTTTTTTGCGAAGCATCTGGGTGACGGTTAGGACGAGGTCCGTGGCGGTGGCACCTTCGGGCAAACGTCCGTGCAATTTGAAGCCAACGACAGCCGGGATCAACATCGAAAGCGGCTGGCCGAGCATCGCGGCTTCCGCCTCGATTCCACCCACGCCCCAGCCGAAGACTCCCAGGCCGTTGACCATAGTCGTGTGCGAGTCGGTGCCGACCAGTGTGTCAGGAAACGCGGTCCACACGCCGTTTTGTTTTTCGCGGAAAACAACGCGCGCGAGATATTCCAGATTTACCTGATGGCAAATGCCGGTGTCGGGCGGAACGACTTTGAAATTCTGAAAGCCTTTTTGGCCCCAGCGCAAAAATGCGTAGCGCTCAATGTTGCGCTGCATTTCGAGGTCGGCGTTGAAGGCGAAGGCTCCGGCGGCCCCGAATTTGTCCACTTGCACGGAGTGGTCGATGACGAGTTCGGCGGGGAGCAGCGGATTAATCTTTTTAGGGTCGCCGCCAAGGGTGCGCATGGCTTCGCGCATGGCTGCAAGATCCACTACCGCGGGGACGCCAGTGAAATCCTGCAGCAGGACGCGAGCAGGCATGAATGAGATTTCTTTTTCGGTGGCACCTTCGGCGGCGGAAGGATCCCACCCGGCGAGAGCGCGAATATCGTCGGCGAAAACGAAGCGGTCGTCTTCGTGGCGCAACAGATTTTCCAGCAGGACTTTCAGCGAGAAGGGGAGGCGGGCCACATGTCCCACGCCAGTGTGTTCGAGGGCGTTCACGCGGTAGATTTCAAAGGACTCGTCGGCGGCGCGCAACGGGCCTCGTGTGGAAAACGAATTTTTCGATGTGCGAGTCATTCGCGGAGGAATTCTCCTGTTTATATGGTTCCTATAATTTCCAGTTTAGTGCATTTGAGCCGTTTTTTGCGACGGTTGAAAGGACGCGATTAGGAGGTCCAAAGCTGATCAATTGGTGCCGCGTTGCTCGCTCCCTTCGTGAAATATTCTCTGGGCACGCCGGATCCAGATGCTCATATCGTCTCCAGAGACGAGGGCGGGTCTAATTAGCCGCAAATCGCGCGACTCTCCATATAACCTCCCCCGCAGGAGTAGAAAAATCCCCAATTTCACACTAGCACATTATTGAGGGGAATCAAGTGGCAGGCGGCGGACACCCAGGCGCAGCTTCGAAAAATTCTAGAAAGGCAGTCCGCGCTGGATCGCGGGCGACCATAAAACTCGAGCGGTGTGCAGTTCATTTCCGGCTCAAAGCGTTCCTTCGGAAATTGCCGCGTGGCCATTTACGCGCACGTAAAGAAACATAGCTCAGGATCTGGCCCAGCTACCGTGGGATAATCTCGAAAAGTGTGCGCCGAGAACGCAATTGAAACGCCTCCGAAACGCACAATTGCCGCTAAGAATCGAACGGGCTCTCTTCGACCTTCCCGACAGCACCTGCTAAGATAGAAATGCTGGCGAGTTCCTATGACCGAGACTATTGATCGATGTGGAAAATGTGGTGTGGATATCGATCCTACCCGGCGTGTTGATTTCACTCTGAAAGATGGCACGCGTGTCTGCGAGTCCTGTTTTGTGAAAGGAACCAGACGTTCCAAAGACGAATGATTTACCTCGGCTTCTGCAAGGCCTTGCGGACGAACGAGGCGAATCGCGCTCTAGAGATTCTTCCAGGCAACTTTAGCGGCGCCCATCAGCGGACAATCTTCATTCAGAATTACGTGGATCGGAATCTGCGCCAAAAAATCTCCCAACTTTTCTTTATGTCTGACCGCCGCAACGAAACTTCCATTTTTCAGCTTCGGCAGCACTTTCACCGCGATTCCGCCCGCGACGTAGATTCCTCCGCGCGCGACATTGCGCAATGCTAAATTCCCCGCTTCCGAACCGTAGATCTCGACCCACAAATCCAATGTTGCGACGCAAACGGGGCACGTACCGGCTAAACCCTGCCGCGTAATTTCGGGCGCTGGGTCGGCACCGTTACCGTCAAACGAAGCATGCCGCACTTTCGGATCCAGAAATTCATGCACGCGCAGGAATCCAGGGCCTGCCAGAATACTTTCAGCGCTTACGAACTCTTCATGCTGCTTAATGAATTTCCAGAGATCGGCTTGCTGCTCAGTATTTGGTGCGTAATCTGCGTGGCCGGATTCAGTCGCCATCGGCAAGTGCCGTTTGCCATCCCAAAACAAAACGCCTTCGCCTAATCCTGTTCCGGCCGCGATTACAACCCGATTGGCTTGCGGTGAAGGCACCCCGGGATAAATTGTCTCGATGTCGCTCGGCTCCAGCACTTCAATACCGTGAGCCGTGGCTTCCAGATCGTTCAACAGCCGCACAAAGCTGAGGCCCAGATGCTTGGCCAGCGACGCACCGTCCACGATCCACGGCAGGTTCGTAGCGCGTACGCGGTTGTTAACTACCGGGCCGGCTATACCAAACGCGGACTGAGTAACATTTGCCTTCGTTTGATTAAGAAAATCGGTCAGAATTTCTTCCAGGCCGGAGTGTTCCTGGCTGGCATAACGCTTCTGTGCCACGCGCACGAGCTTCTCGCGCTGTACTTCGAATAGCCCGAGATTGGACTTGGTTCCTCCCAAGTCGCCCGCCAGAATCATCAAATCCTCCGTACTTTCTCGATTCAGAACCTGTTTACAATGGACGCCAGTGCCGCCCTTCCGACCCGGTTAAATCATCCGCTGCGCGCGGACCTTCACTGCCCGCGGGATAATTTGGAAACGGCGGTGGAGACGCGCTTTCCCACGCTTGCGAAATCGGATCCACCAGCGCCCAAGCCGCCTCCACGGTGTCAGCACGATCGAAAAGCGTTGCGTCCCCGCGTATGCAGTCGTTGATCAGAGTCGAGTAAGCGTCGCGCGTTACTCCGCCAAACGTGGACTTGTACTGAAAATCCATGGTCACCGGACTGATATGCATCTGGCCGCCTGGCGCTTTCGCTCCAAAAGAAAGCGAAATTCCTTCATCCGGCTGAATATTCAGAATGAGGGAATTCATTTCTGAATTTTCTCCACGAAAAACTCTGTGCGGCGCCGGTTTGAACTGAATCAGCACTTCGGTGACCGCCCTCTTCAAACGCTTCCCCGTGCGCAAGTAGAACGGCACGCCACTCCAGCGCCAGTTATCCACGAAGAGCTTCATCGCCACAAAAGTTTCCGTCGCGGAATCAGGTTTTATTCCCGGCTCCTGACGATAACCTGGCACGGGTTTGCCATCCGCTTGTCCCGGCCCGTATTGTCCGCGCACAACGCTCTTCCAAATGCTGTCCCCAGCGAATGGCCGAATCGATTGCAGCACTTTGATCTTTTCGTTTCGCACCGACGTCGCGTCAAAATTTGCCGGAGATTCCATGGCCACCAGTGACGTCAGCTGCAGCACGTGGCTCTGTATCATGTCGCGCAACGCGCCAGTGTTTTCGTAAAAAGCCGCGCGCCGCTCTACTCCCAACGATTCCGCCGCAGTAATTTGCACGTGATCGACGTAGTTGCGATTCCACAACGGCTCGAAAATTCCATTTCCGAACCTAAACACCAGCAAATTTTGAACCGTCTCTTTGCCGAGGTAATGGTCAATGCGGTAAACCTGCGATTCATCAAAAACGTTGAGAACTTTTTCGTTCAATGCGCGCGCAGAAGCTTGATCGCGGCCAAATGGCTTCTCGATAATCACGCGCGTCCAGGATTTATCGGACTTCGGCCGGTTCAGCCCCGCCTTCCCCAATTGTTCGATAATCTCTAAATAAATTTCCGGGGGCGTTGCCAGGTAAAAAAGCCGGTTACCGCCCAGTTGCCCTTCGGCATCGAGTTCGTCCAGACGCTTCGCCAGACCGCGAAACGCGTCAGGATCGTTGTAATCCCCGGCGAAGTAATGAAGGTTTGCTAAAAAATCAGCCCGCTTTTTGTCTTCCGAGCCGGACGCTTTCGCTTTTGACAGAGCTTCATCCGTCTTGCGTCGGAATTCATCATCGGCCATTTTTGTGCGTGCGAAACCCACCAGCCGAAATCGCGGCGCCAGACATGCGTGAAAGGCGAGGTCCCATAGTGCGGGTAAAAGTTTTCGCTGAGCCAGATCACCCGAAGCGCCAAATAGCACAATTGCGCAGGGTTGAGACGGAACCTCGCAGTAATAAGCGTCGGTCTGCGGTTTTTCGGCAGTGTCGGATGCTTGAGCGTTCATAAGAGGAATCTCCCGGAGTTTCGTCACTCGCAGCCGGGCGCGAGGCTTGCTTCTTAGCGCGCCAAAAACTTTCGCAAAGAGCCTATCATAATTATCGATACGCGCCGCCTTCATGTGGCGCGGGCGTCAAACGAACCTGCCGCACCAACTGGAATTTCCCGCGCCGTTGAAGTATCTTCAATATTCACACTTTTACACGGAGGACTTCATGGCAGACGAGAAGCGTTCAGATAGCACCGGAGCAGCCGCGCAGCCCGCCACACAGGGCGTACACATGGTGAAGTGCGTTAAATTCGGCCGCGAGATGCCCGGCCTGGACCGCATCCCCTGGAAAGGAGAGCTTGGCCAGCGGGTTTACGACAATGTTTCAAAGGAAGCCTGGAAGTTGTGGGTCGAGCATTCCAAAATGCTGATGAACGAATTCCGCCTGAATCCGCTCGATCCCAATTCTCAAAAGGTTATGGGAGAACAAATGGAAATGTTCTTCTTCGGTGAAGGAGCAAAGCTCCCCGAGAGCTATGTCCCCCCAAAACACTAAAGCAGCCACTTTCCGATCCCGCCGAGGGCGTGGAAAACCTGGCGCCACGGCTCAAGAAAGTTCCATCGCCGTCAGAGCGTAGATCGCAGCGGTGTCTATTATTTTTCTCATGTCCACATATTCGTTTGGGCCATGCGCGACGGACAGTAATCCCGGCCCATAAGCAAATGCTGGTATTCCTTGCGCGGCGTAGAACCGTGTCTCCAGCAGCCCGGGGCACATTTCAAACCGCGCGGTCTCGCCGGTCACCGTTAAGATGCTGCGCGACAATGCTTCACCGATCGACCACTCTTCGGCGCTCGACGCTGAGCTTCCTTCTTGCAAGATTTCCCAATCAAGGGGAATTCCATCGCGCTTGCAACTCTCTAGAATGTCTCCGAGCTTTGCTTTCTCCGTTGGAAGGTCTTCTTCAGGATTTATTCGCCGGTCGATTGTGAACCAGCACTCCCCCGGAACCACGTTGAAGTTTGTCCCGCCGCCGCTCTGGCCTCCCAGCATCAAAATCGAGTTGCGCCTTTGTTCCGGGCCAATATTGAATTCCGTGGTGCGAGCTTCCACTTCGCGTTTAAGTTGGCGCAGTCTGTGCACCACTTCCTGCATGCGTTCGAAGGCATTCGCGCCTTGATGTTGCAACCCCACGTGCGCGGCTTTTCCAAATACGCGCACGCGCAAAGAAATCGCGCCGCGATTTGCATTCCACACCACACCGCTGGTCGGCTCTGCCGTCAGCATCCCGACGCCCCCGCGTGCCAACAGTCCTTGCCGCGCCAGCCAGGCTGTGCCGCCTTTCCCTCCGGTCTCTTCATTGGGAACTAGCGTCAAACCAATCTTGTGTTTTGGTTTCGCACCTACTTCTTTCAGCGCCAGTATCGCGTATAGCATGGCCACGATCCCGCCTTTCATGTCGCAACTGCCGCGGCCAAACAAGAAGTGGTCCTTTCTCAAAGGTTGGAATTGTTCTTGGGATTGCGCGGGAACCACATCGTAGTGACCGTGAAAATAAAACGCCTGCTCCCCGCTTCCATGCGTGGCCAAAAGGCATTCCGGAGCATCGTCCCGATTGTCGCTCGAACCGCTCGTCGCAAAACGTTCAGAATCAAGTCCGGCGTTCCGCAGACACATCTCCAAAAAATCCGCACAGGTGTGATAATTCTTCCCCGGTGGGTTTTCTGTGGGAATCGCGACAAGCTCCGCCACCAACGTCGCCATCTCCGCTTCGCGTTCGCGCAACCAAGAAAGGATCGCGCCGCTCCACGCTGTTCGCTCCGCTGACCGCTCTGGCATGGCGCGCATCTTAAGAACATCTTTAGGGGATGCCAAGCTCCATATTGGAATCCCTGGGTCTGCCGTTTCCAAAAACCGCGATCAATCTGTTCACTCAGCTCTAATGCGCCCACGTCGTCCAAGTTCGCGAGCACCACAACGCCGGCACAAAGCTTTCGAGGTCTGGCATTCCAAATCCCTCGGACCAGACCAATTCCCGACTCTGGACGACCGCAACAGAAACTCCCGGCACGCTGTTTGCCGCCATAAAATTCGAAACCGCTTTTTCGATCGCAACGCGCTTCTCGGAAGGAAACTCGCCCTTCTGCGCGCCCAACGGTACTGCCATCACCGACGTCCACAAGATGAGGACGACGCAGGCCGCCGCAAACCACTTTCCTTTCTGAGGACGCGCAGAACGCCCCGCTAAATCGGTCAATACTTTTTGTAGGTTCACGTTTTGAGCCTCGCGCACGGCGCATTGTAATGCCAATCTTCTTGACCGGGAGAGCGTTATCAAAAATCAGCAGAGATGCGACACTTGAGCAGACGCAATTAGCACGGAATGGAGAAAAAATGGCGGCGCACAAAAACATTCAGTTCGTCGTTCAAGATGCTGGCGAGGTTTCGGCGATCCTGCTGCGTCCGCCAAGCGCTGAATCGCTTTTGGTGCTTGCACACGGAGCGGGCGCAGGAATGACTCATCCGTTTATGGAATCGCTCGTGACCGAACTCGCCGCG
This sequence comes from Candidatus Acidiferrales bacterium, assembly GCA_050012395.1. GTDB lineage: Bacteria > Acidobacteriota > Terriglobia > Acidiferrales > UBA7541 > Palsa-295. The sequence continues at coordinate 10,208 of JBEKHG010000033.1, read as the reverse complement.
GTGAGAGTCGCAACGCTGCGATTCCAATTTCCCTATATGGAGCAAAAGCGAAAGGTTCCCGACCGGCCGCCTCTACTTACGGCCGCGATTGTTGAAGCCGTGCAAACTGCCGCGAAAGCCGCTCCCGATTTGCCATTATTCGCCGGGGGCAAATCCCTCGGAGGACGCATGACTTCACTCGCAGCATCGCAAGAAAAATTAGGCGATGTTCGCGGATTCGTATTCTTCGGATTCCCGCTACATCCGCCAAACCAGCCGGGAACCAAGCGTGCCGAGCATCTCGGTGAAGTCAATCAACCCATGCTTTTCTTCCAGGGAACGCGCGACACCCTGGCTGATCTCAACCTCTTACATCCAATTTGCGCCGCCCTTGGACCGCGAGCGACCCTGCACGTAATCGAAACCGCCGATCACTCGTTCCATGTCCTGAAAAGTTCAGGCAAAAGCGACGCTGCTGTTCTTAAAGAATTAGCGAACACGACAAGCGCGTGGACGCAAAAGCTTTCGCGGTGAATGCCGAACTGCCCACGCGAATTTGAGGGGAGCCGGGCACCTTCTATCAAGGACCCAGCGCCCATTTGAATGCGGCGACGAGACAGAGGTCCACTTCGTCCGTCGAATAAAGCCCGGACTTTGCACTCCGGGCTTTTATTGGAGAGGGCCGACGACAGCCAGCACTTCGCCGCTAATCTACGACGACGAGAGTGACTGTGGTCGTATGAAGCACAGATCCGGCCATGCCTCTTACGGTGATCTTATGATTGCCGACTGTGGCTTTCGCGCCCACGGTGACTGACATTGTGGAAGAGCCGGAACCCGGCGCCGGAATCGTGCTGGGGGAGAAAGTTAACGTTTGCGCGCTTCCTTCTCCCACGGCAGTCAAGGCAATAGCTGCGTTGAATCCGTTCGAAACCGTGGTGGTAATTGTAGCGTTGCCGGTGGCACCCTTGGAGACTGTAATCGATGTGGGCGATGCGCTAATGGCGAAGCTAGGTACGGCTTTGGTTACCTTCAGCGTGACGGTAGTGGTTTCAGTGGTCCCGCCGGAGCTTCCGGTAACGGTGATCTTGTAGGTACCGACCGTAGTCGTTGAGGACACGCTCATCGTCATAACAGAAGTTCCGGCACCGGTGATCGAAGTCGGATTAAAGGCCACGGAGACGCCAATTGGTTGGCCTGTCGCGGACAGGGAGATAGCTGAGTCGAATTCGCCCGTCACCGCACTGGTGATGGTAGAGGTCCCGGAGTTGCCCTGTGATACCGATAGGGTAGTGGGTGAGGACGAAAGGCTAAATCCCGAAGTTGCCGAGCCTCCAGCAAGCGCGGAGATAAGAGCTGCGCCGTTCGGGCTCCCTATCCCGGTTGCTAAATCATAACCAGTCGTAGCCGAAAAACCATTGCTGCCGCTGGTGATATCGTGAAAATCGGTATCGTAGCTCGAGCTCAAACCGAGGATGTATAGAGCGGGATTGATGAATCCGAGAGGCTTGTTTCCGTTCGCGGCTGCCTGTTGGTTGACGAGAGCGAGATAGCCCGCCCACATGGGTGCAGCAAAACTTGTTCCGCCCCAGAGGTTGGCAGTGCAGGTCGTTTGGTCGGCACAGACGTAAAAGCTGAAATTTGCGTTTGCGGAAACGTCGGGCGCGTTGCGATAGGCTTGCGAACACGCGGAACAACCAGCGGCAGTGGCCGTCTGCCAGGACGGAATGGCATAGCCGTCGGGTGAGATGCCGCCGCCACCGTCGGACCAGGCTGTTTCCGAGCTCCAGGGGCCGCCCGCACTCGCTGAATCCAGGTCGGTTCCACCCACCGAAGTGATGTATACATCGTCGGCGGGAAAAATTTCGGAAGAAAACGTCCATTCACCACTGTCGCCAGCCGCTTGAAATAGATTCTGACCTTGGGCTGCAAATTCCTTGAAGTATGGATTGTCAGTGCTGGCGTCTGACGGTGCCCAGGTCCATGAAGAACTTAATTGCGCGTTGAGTGGGCTAGCCGTGGCCATCGCATTAAAAATTGCGGCGTCGCTGGACCCGATGTACATCACCAGGCTGGAAAGTCCGGGGGCCATACCGAGAGCTTGAGTCATGTCGATCGTTTGCTCGAGGTCATCACAGCCCTGGGAATCCAAGCAGCTTATGCTGGTACCGTCCGTGGATAATAAAGTGATTGGAACATTGTTTGTTTGGCCAACGTTCTTGTAGTAAGCGGTAAGGTCGGACAAATCGGTGCCGTAATACTCAAGCAAACCTAGCGACTGACCACTGCCGGTGAGAGCTGTACCACCATAATACGCTGCCCGCATGTCACTACCCAAAAAAGAAGCGGAAGGGCCGGAGCCGGTGGAGGCATTGGATTTCTCGGCGGAATTATTTCTACGCACAATGTTCGGATGCGGGATCGAGTAGTTCTCCAGACCTGCAATATGCCAGAGCTGAACTGACAAAAACGGGGTGGGTTCGCGGTCGGGGGCGTAGAAAGTTCGATTTTCGGTGGGGTGTTGATAAACGCCCATGGTGACGTGCAAGGCGCGTTCAATATTTTCAACCGAGCCAGTCACGTCCAGGTCCAAGCGATTGCGCGAGGTACCGACGACAGTGAGGCCGTTCGTTTCGGCGAAATGAATTACAGAGTCGTAATCTTCCGGAGTAGGGCCAAACCTCCCGGTGAATTCTTCGACGGTGAGGAATTGACGATACGAGAGGCTGGAAGGATCGTAGAGTTCCTGTAGGAAATTTTCGAGCTCGGCTTGATTGCGCAGCGGGAGAACCAGCACGAGGCGCATAGTCTGCGTGCCGGGCAGATGTCCGACAGAGCGGGCCTGGCCATTGCGAACGGCTTCGCGGACGTGGCGCGTCATTAGCGGTACTGCTTGCGCTTGGCAAACGATGTTCACAGCCAGAAACGCGACAATGGTCAGCAGAGATGCGCTCAATCTTCGAATCATAATTCTCCTAGGCGGCCAAGACACGGGATTTTCGTTTTCAGGATGCCTCGCCGGCAGAGGCCGGCTGTCAATGTGGTGGAAAGCTTAGGGTCGAACCGGGCAGTCCGTCAATAGTACATATCATGCCGCACGCTGTTGTTATGTCTCCGTGCCGCTTTATATTCGTCTACTTTTGCGGCGTGCCGGTTCCAGTACTACTAAAGCGTGTGAGATAAGGCGCGAACGGGGTGATCTCGAACGGCATTTTTTCGCGCGTCGATGTGATGTGCACGGGTTTGGCATTAATCAACTCAACCTGATCAGTCCAGGGATCCACCTTAATACGCGCACCGATGGGCAGGGCTGAAATCTGTTCAAGTTTCGTGGGATCGAGATTAGGAGCCAAGCTCATCAATTGAGTTGCTAGAAAAACGCGGTTGCCGAGATGAGGGTTAATCAAGGCGGGGAGCGTCTTGGAATCCGCGTCCACTTGCTTCAAAAAAAGGCCGGCGCTGGCGAGCTTGTCTTTATAGGGAGAGTTCTTCAAAAGCTCAAGCGCTTTCTGGTTGGCCTGCTGAATTTGCGCTGGACTATCCTTGAAAGTGAAGTGGGACAAAGCATCGGCTGCGTCAATTTTGGTGGTGTCGTTGAAGCCCCATTGATCGGTGGAAGGCTTGGCGAGAAGAATGTCCGCTAGTTCCTGAGCCAGCATGGTGGCGAGGCTGGCTTCATCGGGTAGCACATCGATCAAAGCACGACTTAGGACAATGGTGTGGCCCACCGTGAACATTTCCAACGTGCCGGTAAGAAGCACGCGGCATTGAACGTCCGGCTGGATGTCGAGATTATTTGTGACTTCCAGATTGTTGACGACAGTTTCGAGAGTCTTGTCGGCGGGACCACGAGGAGCGATCAAGCCCGCTCGCTCCAGACTGTTCATCACGTTATTCTCAGCCTGACGCTGCCATTCACGCTCTGCATCGATGGTAGAACCTTGTTTCGCCTGCGACTCCGAATCCAAGAGCTGCCCTGAGGAACCCGGGACGGGCGTAGCCGTGATAGCGGTGAATTCTTCGCGGCCTCCGGAATTTTTCAGATTGTAGCCCCACAGGCGCGTCTGGGCTTTGAAGCGAATCACGCTGCCCACGGAATGTTCGTGCCCAGAATCTTCACTAAAAATATAGGCAGGCACCCAGAGATTAGGCTGAACATTCAAACGCCAGCTATCAAAATGAAGATTGAAACCGTTTTTTTCGGCAACGGGTGTATCCATGCCGTTGAAACGCACGACTGTAAAGTTCTGATCTTCCGCCCAGATACGGCCTGTGAATCTTCCTTTTCCTGTTCCCGGCATCGGCGTAACGTCAAAGACAACGCAACGGACCTCGCCAAGAAATTCACGGTGAACATATTCGAACTGATAGGTCTGACGATCGAATCCCTTGGTATCGATGAAGATCATGCGCAGAAAAACTTCAGGAGAGTGGGGCGAGTTAGAAGAACCGCCGACGTGCGTCATTGGATTGAGGGAATCCAGCGCTCCCTTTTTAGAGGCTAGCAGGGAATGTTCTACTGCGCCGTTCGATAGATCCGCCTGGCCGAGCAAATAGTGATCACCGGAGGGAACATTTCCCATGTTCGGGTCAGGTTTCATGTCCTGAATGTAGGTTTCCACGATGGGCCGGAAGCGTTCTATGGTAGTTACCTCGTCACGTTCGCGAGCGATGATGCGATCGATGGCTTGATCCACCGTCTTGACGGTCGAATCAGAAGCTCCAGCCTGTGAGAGAGTCTGAGCGATCGCTTGGCGGGGTTGTCCAAGGGCCGCAATGGCCAGAACGCAAAACAAGAGTGTTGAACGGCAAGGATTCTTCGGTGCCTGCATATTCACTCCATGAATTAGAAATGCTCGCAGATGGTGAATGGCCGAAAAAATCGTGACGCGCCCATAATCATCTTTATGAATACTAATGACGAGATTAACTCGCCATTACGCGCCAGAGGTCCTCGCCAGAGAACTTTAGATGCATGGCCCGCTCGTTGACAATATCATCAAAACGAATCCACTCCGGGCTGTTCTCTTCGTCCTGCAAAATGAAGACGCCGTCTTCCCCTGGCTCAAGCGTAATGAGGCCATCGACCATCAGCTTTCCTTTTCGCAAGACGATGCGAGAGCTGCCGACCCAAGGGCTTTCATTGCGATAGTGGCCCACATATTTATCCCATTCTTTTGGATAATCGAAGGTCTTCGGCCCGGAATACTTCGAATTCGTAAACCACTGGCTGCCGGATGACGCCTCCACAACCGAACTGTGGGGGTCCTTGGAGTCGGCACGGCCGAAGACCAGCATGAAATGCTGGAAATCCGGAAGCGGCACGCTAAACATATCGCCGTCCACATTATCGAGCGCAACGCGAGTGCCTTGATATATTAGGGAGACACTTCCGTCCGTAGCTACGACCTCGAACCTACGTCCTTCAGAGCTCTCATACTTTCCGACATAGTCGGACGTATTTTTTACCGAGGCTGGCGAATCCGTTATCGGCATCGCTGGTAAAGGCTTGGCGGCGCGGTGGCCTCGCATGAGTTGCATGGCATACTGGGCCACGGGATTTGGTCGGTATCCTTGCATCGCGTTTATTGAAGCGAACGCGCCTACGCCTTCGTCGATATCAATGTGAAGAGCCGATGCGAACGACACCATACCCCCCGTATGACGCAAAATTCTGTGCCCATCCAGCGTGTCCACAGCAATACCGTAACCGTAGCTGGCCGTGGGACCGAACTCGTCTGCTTTGATATGCGGTCGCGAGAAAAGATCGAAGCTATCCTTCGAGAGGATTGAACCTTTGGGGCCCTGGCCAAGATTAGCGATCATTTGAATATAAAGTCCCATGTCGTGGGGAGTGGAAGCGATGCAGCCTGCGGCGTCGGTCATAACGATAGCGGGCGCTTCGGCCAACCGGCCATGACGCGGATATGGGCGATCGTTCTTAAAAATCATGTAGTTTTTGGCAAGTTTTTCGCGAATGTCGAGTGAAATGAACGGTTCAGTCCGGCTCATGCCGAGAGGATTGAAGATCCGCCTGCGAAAACTTTCTGCCAGCGACTGGCCATCCAAGGTCCAGACCAAATGCCCAAGAGCCACGTAACCGGTGTTGCAATAATGAAAATGGTTTCCCGGGGCGTAGGCCGCGCGATGTTTCGCGGCTGGATCCGACAGGAAAAGCGGACCATCGCCTGGTAATCCAGAAGTGTGGGTAAGAAGATGATGAGTGTTGATAGGTGAAAACTTGGATTCAATTCGAAACCAGGGAAGATACTCCGCGATTGGTTTTTGTAAGTCGAGCTTTCCTTCCTGATGAAGTTGCAACAGGCAGTTGGCCACGAAAGATTTACTGATCGAGCCGATTTCGAAAAGGTCCTGCGGTTGGATGGCAACGCGCGATTCCGTGTCTCCGAAGCCGTAGGTCGCAACACGCTGCACTCCATCGCGATCGGCCATGGCTAATGTCATTCCAGGAGCACTCATCGCCCGCATGTATTGCTCGACGAAAGTGTCCAGAGTCTTGAAACAGTCCGCATACTGGCTCTTGGCTTCTTGCGATTGAAATTCCAGGACGAAAAAGCGAGTCGCAACGGCTCCGGCAACAGCCCGTTCGCTCAACTTCAAAAAGTCTCTGCGAGTTACCGAAAGCGACATCAGCGACCCTCCTGAAATATAAGAATTGAATGGGACTATAACATCCCAGTGTTCCCCCTTCAGCAAAGCTGAACCGGGCGTTTCTGCCACGTACTCATCAAGGTTCTTTTGATATGTTCCATTTGTTTCACATCTTAATCCGGGTGCGGTAATAATGGAAAACAACTTGACAAATCAACATTGTGTGACTAGATTTCACGCCATACAGGACAGTAGCATCATTGTGAAACACGCATTTCATTCGTGAATTGAACACTTGAGCGCATAAGGCGTGTCGCCTTTCTCGCGTTTTCATTCAGGAGAGATCTCGATGAAAATTGAAACGAACCGAGTTTGCGCGGGCCTCCGAGCCACCCGCTGTAACGGATACCTGTCCTTTGTCTTCGGACTTTTGGCGCTGTGCAGTGCGTTCGCGAGCGTTCCGGTGGCGTCGGCCCAGACAGCGGATACGGGAGCGCTTGCCGGAACGATCACTGATCCCAGTGGCGGTGCGGTTCCGGATGCCGCGATCAAGGTCGTAAACGAGGCGACCGGCGATACCCACGAGCTCGCTTCCCAGCCGAACGGGACTTATTTGGCTGCGTTATTGTTGCCAGGAACTTATCGAATGGAAGTCTCCAAGAGCGGTTTTAAAACTGCGGTGCTAAATGGAATCGCTGTGTCAGTCACGGAGACGGGAACAACTAATGTCCGGCTGCAAGTTGGGGAAATGGCCCAGAGCGTGACGGTTAACGCTGAGCCAGAAATTCTGCAGACCAATAGCCCGGCATTGGGGCACGTAACTGATGAGAGGACGGTCGAAAACCTGCCGCTAGTTACACGCAACTACACTCAAATTCTAGGCCTCTCTCCGGGAGTGTCTGCCGATGTGAATGACGCTGCGGCTCTAGGATCGGGAACTGCTCTTTTCTCGGCTCATGGCGAGGTACAAAGTGACAACAATTTTCAAATGAATGGTTTGGGGGCGAATGACCTGTTCAGTGGTGCGCTGCAGGTTCCCATACCGAATCCGGACACGATTCAGGAATTCAAAGTGCAGACTGGCCAGTATGACGCCGCGTTCGGGAGAAACGCCGGTGCCAACGTCAATGTAGTGACCAAGGGCGGCGGGAATGAATTCCACGGCACCGCTTTCGAATTCTTTCGGAATGAGGATTTAAATGCAAACGAGTACTTCTTGAACCAAGCAGGCTTGCCGCGGGGCGTCCTGAAACAAAATCAATTTGGGGGCACAATAGGTGGACCCGTTGTGAAGGATAAGTTATTTTTCTTTGGCTCGTATCAGGGGACTAGACAAAGGAATGGCTTAGACCCCACATGCCTTGGGAGCTTTTTCACCCCGACGGAAATCACATCCAGCGCTACTAGCCGCACTGCGACAGCATTGGGCGCGGCCTTTACAGGACAACCCGGCGTGCTTGGCCCCGGAGTATTGCCTGACGGTTCGAACATTAGTCCTCAGGCGATAGCGCTGCTTAACACGACGTTTTTTTTTGGGCCAACAATAATCTCGCGAATAATTTCACCACGAATGCAGGCACTGGAGGGGGAAACGTACCGGGATTTCCCACGACGATTGTTAGTCAATATCGTTTCGCAAGCTTATCCAACTCTTACGTTATCTCTCCAAATTTAGTGAACCAGATAGTGGTCGGATATGGCCGCACGGTGTCTTTAACCGGAGCACAACAGCCCACGGTCTCGGTGGCCGGGGGAACTGCCGCGCCTTTGACTTTGGGAGCCCTTGGGATCGACGCGCCGCCGAACGACGACATCCATCCATCCATTGCCGTCTTAGGAGGCTTCGCCATTGGAGGAAATGGACAGGGGTACAATATTTATCAAAATAATTATAGCTTTCAGGATTCGCTTTCCTACGTTTACGGCCGCCAGACGTTTCATTTCGGAGGCGGCCTCTCCAAGCAGCAAGTAAACTTCACAAACTTCACTTTTCCAGGGCTGATTGTTTTCGCCAGCATGTCAGATTTTTTGACGGGTAATCCATACTTGCTCGCGGACCTGCAAGGTCTCGTGAATCGCGGCTGGAGAGCAACGAACGGCAACCTGTATGCCCAAGACGATATTCAAGTCACTCCGCGGCTAACAATTAATCTGGGGGTACGATACGACCGCGAAGGAGACATCGGCGATTCCCTCGGCCGGTCTTCGAACATCAATCCGAATCTTCTGAATCCGAATCCTCCTGGAGGAGGCACTTTGCAGGGAGTTGTGGTCGCTTCAAATTATAAAGGCACGGTGCCGTTTGGGGTCAACTACGCTGCGAATTCGGCAGCCATCAACGGGGATGGTCAAAACCGGGTTGGGCCGCGATTGGGATATGCCTACAAGCTTCCGTGGACGAACCGTTTTGTACTGCGAGGCGGATACGGTATGTACTTCGCGCGATCGACCGGGCAGTTATTTTTGCAACTAATCGCGGTGCCTCCCTTCTCTGATTTTCGTGTGGTGATTCCTGCAGTTGGAACTACCATAGCTGCCCCCTTCGCTCCAGTGCCAACGTTTCCGAATTTCTCACCGTTGGCTTACTCGCCGGCGACGGCCCTCGCCCCGCAGATTTTCTCGCCGACTTACCAACCCTCGGTCATTCAAGAGTACAGCACGAGTCTTCAAACTGAACTTGCCCGAAATCTCGTTTTGGAAGTCGGGTATGACGGTGTTCGCGGAACGAAGCTGGCCGAGGAACGTGCGTTCAATCAGGCTCTCGATGCTACGGTCACGCCAATTCGCGGACAAACCACGAATACTTTGGCGAACCTTCCAGAACGAATTCCATTCCTGGGATTCTCCACCGGCGCCACTGAACTCCAAACGGAAGGAGCCTTGTGGTACAACGCGCTCGAAGTGAGTTTGAACAAACGATTCAGCCACGGACTCCAGTTTCTTGTGGCGTACACCTGGGCAAGATCGTTGACAGATGCCAGCGGTTACAGCTCGGCAACCGCTCAGGGCGCAAACCTCGTCGGCAATCAGAATGATCCGGCCTCCCGTTATGGCCCCGACACATTCGTCCGGCCGCAAAGGCTCGTAATCAGCTATGTCTATGACTTTCCAAAGCCAGCGAATGAGTTCTCGCTGCGAGGGCGAGCTCTATCGGGCTGGGGAGTTTCAGGAGTCACCACGATTCAGTCCGGCGAGCCGCTCATACTCACGATCGTCGATCCGAATAATGCTTTTGGAATTACTGGCGCAGGTTTGAATGCGGATCCTGCCCAGATTGCCCCGGGATGCAGCAATAGTCAGTTAGTGACTCCGGGATCAGTGCAGAGCAAGCTTAGCAATTACTTTAACACGTCATGTTTCACAACTCCTCCGGTCATCTCCGCCGATGGAGCCACTGCGTTCGGAAATGCCAAGCCCGGTGTTGCTGCTGGTCCCGGTCAGGTGAACTTCGACTTCGCAATTATCAAGCGGACGCCGCTGGGTTCAAGCGAAGCCAGAAATTTGGAGTTTCGCTCGGAGTTTTTCAACTTATTTAATCACCCCCAATTTGGCAATCCACAGACTCTATCGGAGAACCCGACTTTTGGGGTGATCAACACTACGGTTGTCTCTCCGCG
>JBEKHG010000032.1:0-45386 GCA_050012395.1 Candidatus Acidiferrales bacterium | reverse complement strand
ACCTGGGCGCCGGTGACGGCTCCGATTTATGCGTTGCTCGAAGGCCTGGCGCTCGGCGGAATTTCCGCTATGTTCGAGCTGCGTTTTCCGGGCATCGCGATTCAGGCGGTGAGTTTGACGTTTGGCACGCTAGCTGTGCTGTTGCTTGTTTACCGCTCGGGACTGATCCCGGTTACCCAGAATTTCAAGCTGGGAGTCGTGGCTGCCACCGGCGGCATTGCGCTCTTCTATGTGGTGACAATGGTTCTGGGATTTTTCGGCGTCCACTTCACGACGATCAACGGGTCGGGACCGATCGGAATTGGCTTCAGCGTTTTTGTGGTGATCATCGCGGCGCTGAATCTCGTGCTCGATTTCGATTTTATCGAGCACGCAGTCGCCGCGGGCGCGCCAAAATATATGGAGTGGTATGCCGCGTTCGGCTTGATGGTCACACTGATCTGGCTGTACTTCGAAATCCTTCGCTTGCTCTCAAAATTGCGGAGCCGCAACTAAGACTTCTTCGCCAGATCGCAAATATCTCTCAAGATTTTGCGATCTCGTGAGACAAAATTCGTCCGGCAGGTGCCCTCCGCAACGGTAACGTTTCTACCCCATAAAATTTGCTGCGAACCTCGTCGTCCGTCTTATCCCTATGCAATCAACAGATAACATTGCACTTGCTGCCAGCTCGCCTTGGCCTGCCAAATGCACTTCCGATAGCAGATTTTAAGGTCAGCCCGCGCCGTTACCGGGCGACTCGAGGTCGTAAACGTGAACCTTCCGCAACCGAATTCAGAGAGCACTCGGCGTTCTGCGAATCGAGAGCGCGGCTTCACCATGATTGAGCTTGGCGTGGTGATCGTCATCATCATAACCATTTTGGCCATGGCCGTTTTCCAGCTGCAACCCGCCATGCAAGACGCGAAGTACGACAACGCCATGCGCCAGGTGATCAGTCAACTGCGGCAAGCGCGTGAATACGCCATCGCGAACCGTCGCTACGTCCAAGTCACATTTCCAATTGTGGTGATCGGCGGACAACCTACTCAATATCAAGTGGTGACGACACAGAAAAACGTCGCGCCATACGGGCCGGTGGGCGCGGGAGCGGACGTGGTGCTCAGCACCGTTCCTATACAAATCCCGGCGCAATACTTTGTGTACCCGGGCTCTCCTGACACCCCGGATGGTTTCGGAAACGCCAGCGCGATTGACTTCGAAGGGCTAAACGGCGGACCAATTCTGGGGATGATGTTTCAGAGTGACGGTGAACTGATTGACGGCGGGACCTTCCAACCGATCAACGGAACCGTCTTCATTGGTTTCCCTAACGCGGCGACAGCTTCCCGGGCGGTAACAGTTTTGGGAGGTACTGGCCGGGTTCGCGGCTGGAAATATACGGGGGCGTCATGGTTTCAATTCTGAAGGAGATCAGGAAAATGCAGCAAACAAAAAGACGGCGGATGGCAGCGGGCTTCAGCTTACTTGAAACGATGATCGCGCTGATTGTTCTGTTTGTCGGAATTCTAGGCCTGGCGGCGCTGCTCTACGATTCGCTGTCTTACATGCAGGGTTCGCAGGACGATTTCATCGCGCAACAGAAGGCGGAAGAAGCCGCGGAGGCCATTTTCACCGCGAAGTACAGCGCCAACGCAACGTTTGCGCAAATTTCAAATAACTCCGGCGGAAATCCTGGCGGCCTGTTCCTGACAGGTCCGCAGCCCTTGCTGCAACCCGGACCTGATGGACTTGTCGGCTCGATCAATGACGTCGGCTCCGCTCCGGCTTTCGTCGTTTATCCCGGACCCGACGGAAAGCTCGGCACCGCGGATGATATTCAGGCGCCGCTTACGAATTTCACACGCACGATCACGATTACCAATCTCGCGAGCGAACCGACAAACGACGTTCGCGACGTAGTGATAACGATCAACTACACCACCGGCAAATTTACGCGCCAATATCAACTCGAAACTTATGTTTCGGAATTCTAACGTGGCCAGGAGCGAGCGAATGCAGCGGCAAAACGGATTCACTTTAATCGAGCTGATGGTTTCCATGGCCATCTTGGTCGCCACGGTAGGAGTTGTAGTAGGCGCGCTGTTGCAAGCGCAGCACGCCACACAGGGCGTCGCGTACGAAGCCAACACCCAGGAAAACCTGCGCGCCGGAATGCATTTCATGGTGGAAGATTTGATGCAGGCCGGTGAAGGGATTCCGCAAGGTGGAGTTTCAGTGCCTTATAACGCTGCGGGGAACTCTGCGATTGTTCGTCCAGGCGCCTTTGCGCCGATCTCCCTGACTTTCGTGAACCCTCCGGCTCCAAACGGCTTCACGGTGCTCCCGGCGCTAAGCCCCGGTTCCCAGCAGGGCCAGGACGCGAAAACAGTTAACCCGACCAACGGCGCGATTCTAGACGGTAATTGGAAGACCGACATCATCAACATATTATATGCAGACAATAGTCTTCAGGACGCGGCCGGCCACTATCTGTACAGCTATCCAGTCGCCCAACCAGTGGGTCCTCCGGTTTGCGCGGGGACTATCAACGCTACCGGAGCGTCTGTGACCCTGGACGCGGGTTGCTTTGCAATGCCGGGAGTAACAAAGCCCATTACCGTCGGCAACCTGATCATGTTTCACAATTCCAACGGAACTGCTCTGGAATACGTGACAAGCATTAACGGGCAAACGATAAATTTCGGAGCGGGAGATCCGGCAGGTCTGAACGCAACGGGGCTGCCTAACGGCACGGTGGCGAATTTGCAGAACTCCGGTGGCGGTTTCCCGCCGACTTCCATTACGCGAGTTTGGCTGATCACGTATTACATAGATTCGACGACGAATCCGGCGGACCCTCAATTAATTCGGCAAGTGAACTATCCGAATTATCCTCCAGGTCCGGCCGCCGTGAATCCGCCACAAGCCATAGCGGATAACGTTGAAAATCTTGGGTTCAGCTACGACATTACCGGCTCGAACTGGCCCGGAATAGGCACGTATCCGGCAGGGCCGGGAAACGCTCCCACACCTGTTCTCCCGGACACCGCCTCTCAAATTCGCGCGGCGAACGTGTTCCTGGCCGGAAGATCGGAAGCGCCTTATCTCGGAGAAGGGTATCCGCAATATCTGCGCAACAACCTAAGTACGCAGGTCAGTATTCGCAGCCTTTCGTTTACAAATACTTTCACGACTGCGTCATCGTCAACATCTCCGTAAAACACGCTCGCATAGTTCTAATTGGTTTTTTCAAAGGAGACTTGCAGTGAGAACTCAACGCCAAAGTGGAATTGCACTACTAACCGCCTTGTTTGTCCTGATCTTAGTCAGCGCATTAGCGGTGGGAATGGTCTGGATGGTAATGACCGACCAGCGCTTGGGCGGCAATAACCAGTTCCGCGAGACGGCGTTCTACGGAGCGGAAGCGGGCATGGAGAAGCTGACCGCCGACGTAGGAACTACTTTTGCGAACCAAGGCTCGCTCTCCACCGCGGATATGACTAACATAACTGCGCTCGCTAACCAGCCGACACTTACCGGCATACAATATCTGGACCCTTCGGGAAACTCGACGTATGAGATTATGTGCGGGACTCCACTAGTCAGCCCGTGCGTTCCGGTTTCGTCCAACGCCACCATGCTTCCGCCGAGCCCCTACGCCGGGATGCAAGGACTCATCACCCCGTTCACGCTCTCTGTTACCGCGCGCGGTGTAGTCACAGGCGCGGAAGTGAAGTTGACCCGTCAAGTGCAAGTGGTAGCCATTCCTGTTTTCCAGTTCGGTATTTATTCGGATTCCGATGTCAGCTTCTTCGCAGGTCCTCCCTTTGATTTTGGAGGCCGCACTCACACGAATGGCAATCTGTGGCTAGCGGCGAACAGCGGCCCCCTGTATCTGGCCGACAAAGTAACCGTAGCAGGCCAGGTAGTTCGCACCAACTTGGAAAATGGCACGCAGCTCACCGGTACCAACTACACCGGAGTGGTTTCCATAGCGACTACGCCTAATCCTGCTACCCTGCCGCCTGGTCCGACATACGCGAATGCCCAATGGTCTCCTCTGGCGCTAACAGAAGGGAGCGTCACGAACGCAGGCAATACTCTGAACATCACTAACGTGGCTTTGGGGACAGCGAATGGAGGGTGGCCTGCGGTAGAAAATCGCTATAACGGCCAGTTAAACAGCGGTGTCCCGATTCTGACTCTAACAACTACAGCTCTTGGCGGTCTCGTCCACCCCATTTCCCTCGTTCGCCGGCCGACTCCTGGAGCGAGCCAGGCAGTCTTGAACGAACAATATTTTACAGAGGCTTCACTCCGGATTTTGCTCGACGATTATCCAGCCGGTGTAACGCCGGGCGCAGCAGGTGCTTGCCATAACGCAAACATGATGGCCGAACAGACGGTCACCACCGCAGTCGATCCTGTCGATTTGGCGGTGCTCGGTTTAAGCCCCGGCTCGCTCGCTTGGAATACTGGCGCAAGCAACGTGCCGGCCCTGAGGATTCCCCTTCCGTTGTCGGGAGCTGGTGGTAGTTACTCAGCCGCCAATGGGTACTGGATCAAAACCGGTGAGCCTATGATCACCGGCTGCATCAAAATCGAATATCAGAATCTAGGCGGCGCTTGGACCGATATCACATCACAAATTCTGGCTCTCGGATTTACCGGACGGAATATCAATCCGCTCGGTCCAGGGTCGTGGGTTGCGCCACCAGCGCTTCCTTCGTTAACGAGCAATGCCGCACAGGGGCCCACGATTAATACCAACGTCACGACTAAGATTTCGTGCATCGACCCGAGCCCCAACGCCATCATCCGAATTGAGCGTTTACGAGACAACCCGTCAACGGCCTCGGCTGCAAACGCCTACTGTGGTAATACGGTTGCCGCCGGAACCACTGTCGCGACAGACTACTGGCCCATGGTGCTCTTCGATTCTCGAGAAGGAACCTTGCGAACGGTAACCAACCCCGCGAACGTAACCGCCATGGGCGTGATGAATTACATTGAGTTGGACGCGAAAAACCTGGCGAATTGGTTTAATACCAGCGCACTGCCACTCAACAATAATACAGGCGGATTCACCGTCTATTTCTCGGATCGTCGCGGCGAACTGCCGGACCCGGCGTCAGGGAACACGTACACGGGAAGTTTCGGATTCAACGATGTCGTCAATGCATCCAATCCCGGGTCGGGCTGTCCAAATGGCGCTATCGAGCAGGGCGAAGATCTTGAGGGCGACGGAATCCTCCGAACCTATGGCGGCACGGAAACTATTCCGCTCTACCCGCTCGCCAGCGCAGGTACCAACTGGACGGTTTCGCCCTTATGGAACGGAACCAACCTGACTACGGTTCTGCAAGCAAGCTCTGAATGCCCGGCTCCGACAGTTGCGGCGCCAATGAGCAGCACCAACTGGCCTGGAGTTATGTACGTGAACGCTCAGGAGGCGCGACAAAATCCCCCGGTATTTTTCCGCCGGGCTCTGAAAATCGTCGATGGTCAGGTTCTGAACCTCGGCACCACCTGCGGCGCAATTGCATGCGGATTGACTATAGCGTCTGAAAACCCGGTATATATGCAGGGCGACTATAACGCCCCGCCCGATGGTTCGTGGAGCGGTACTAGCGTGGCCGCTGCGATCGCCGCGGACTCCATCAGCTTGCTCTCAGACAACTGGAACGACGTGAACTCATTCGTATGGCCCTATGCCATCGGCGGTTCCGCAAATGACCGTGAGGCCGTGCAGACCGCTTACCGCACAGCGTTGATTGGCGGTAAGGGAATTCCCTTTATACAGCCGGCCGGAGAAGCCGCGGACTTCGGAACCGATGGCGGAGTTCACAATTTCTTGAAGTTCCTTGAAACTTGGAGCGGAATTAACTGCTATTACGAAGGCTCGCTTGTCAGCTTTTATTACAACAGGCAAGCGGTCGGAGTTTACAAAAACAGCGGTGCGGTTTATAGCCCGCCGAGCCGGCATTATTTCTTCGATCAGAACTTCACCCTGGGCCCGCAATATTTGCCTCCGAGAACTCCGTCGTTGCGCTCCATCAATACGATTGGATTCTCGCAGGAGCTTCTGGCCACCCAGTAGATCCGGTTTACACGAAGGGACATGAAGGCGGCTCCCGCAAGATGGGAGCCGTTTTCATTTTGACGCGGGTGCAAATCGAATTTCTCTGTGCGTTTTGCGCCATTCGAGAATCCTCGCAATCCCTCACGCCTCAAAGGAAAATCACGGCGGCGCCGGCAAAGTTCGCACGTTGAAATTGGTGTTTGCGGCGGGAGCCGTACACGAAGGCGTCACTTCCAGCGAACACAAATCCGCCGGCACATCGAAATCAGATGGAAGCGCGATGCCCACCAGCGGCTCGGCGTACAAATTGTAATTGCGCCCGACCGGCAAACGCTCGAGATCGTACGTCCCGTCGAATTGAGTGGGCGGGCTCGCCGCGTTGCAGCTACCGCTGGAAAATGCTCCAGCAACGATGGCGCCGGTATCTGCGTCCAGCGCCACTACCTGCGCACCAACCATTCCAGTAACGGACAAACCTGTTGATGTGCTCGGAAAGGCAGCCAATGCGAATGGGTTGGCAGGAAGGATTTGTCCGCGAATTGCGCCAATATTCACCGTGTCGTTCGGGTCCGGGTAAAGCACCCGTATGCCCGTGCGATCGTCGTCGCTCAGCGGCCCGTCCGGCATTTGCGCCGTGGGACGCAGACCCAGGAACTGGCCTGGCGGCGGAGCGTAGGGAAACATCATGGCGCGAATAACGGCGGAATGGTCCAGGCCCATCCAGTGGCCGAGTTCGTGTGTCAGTAGAGATTCCAAATCGTACGCAGCGGCACCCTGCGTGGTGGCGAGCGCTGCGGGTGTGGCGAAGGTCACCTCACCGGTGTTGCAGAAAAGGGTGTCGGCATCCAGGATTTGGCCCGCGAAGACTGATGGCCCGCTCGCGCCAACGCTGACGCCCGCGGCATTCGCGACAAACGTACGCGTGAACGCCAGCACTCCGGAGGTGAATGCGTCGCTCGATTGGTTGAAGCAAATCGTGTTCAGTCCATCGACATTGTCGCCTGCATCATCGGTGCAGGAATCCGCGTTGGTTACGCGCGCGATGGGAGCTTCGAGCCCCGGATACGCCACGGAATTAAACGTGGTGCCGGTAACTCCGGCCCATACTGAAAATGAATCCGAAATAGATTGTTCAATCTCATCCAGTTGAGCAGACGACCCCGCCGGCGCAACAGTGATGATTACCGGTGAAGCCGTGGTGGGCAACGATGTGCTCCATTGGCGATCGAGGGGCGAGCTTACCGACAAATTCCAGTGGTTTAGCTGCGGACATCCGCCGGACTCCGGAACAGTGGATACATACGTGTAAGCTTGCGCGTCAGGCGCAAAGCTTGTCACCCAACAAAACAACGCAATGGTGAGCCACGCGATGGCTTGTTTCACTTTTGTGCTCCGTGTTTTTGGATTAACGCGGCGGTTACTTGCGCGTGCAATTCGTTCAGCGGAATACCGCGAACGCCGGAAGCCGCGAATGTTTTGGTGGCAGGATCGAACGTGTCGAACGACGCGCTATCTTGCCTGACAGTGTCCGCACCCGTTCGCGGGTCCTGGTGAACGCGGAATGTTCCTTGCACCCAGCTGACGACGGAAAAATCTCCCCGCGTGGTCGGTGCAAGGAACAGCACGACCTCTTCGCCGATGTGGAAGCGCGGCACTCCTGATACGTAGGAAGTTAAATTACCAACTCTTCCGCCCAGCAGCCGAACGTTCACACGTGATTGTGCGGAACCTTTCCAAATTTCCGTTGGCTCCAGCGCAGTAAACGTCCAGATTTCCCCGGCTTCCCAGGCGGATTTATTTTCCACGCAGCGTGCGCGAACGACTAGGCGCGACGACTGTGTTAGCCTCGCAACCGACATGCGCGCGAGCGTGGTGGAAACCGCCGCGTTGCATAGCAGCAACGAAACGCAAAGCACAAATACAAAAGAGCGGCGTGATCCGATGGTGAATGTCATTTTCACTCCACCTCAATCATTGCGGTAGCTGCAGCGCGGTCGTTGTTTAGCGTGGTAATGAATAGAGTTCGCACGCCGGGAAGCGTGGCGCTGGAAATTTGCAAGTCGAGCTCGATGGTGTTGGGAAATAAACCATTGATGGCCGAAGCGGTTACAGCAATATCTCCTCCCGGCGGCCCGGTGAAAACATACGTGAACGTGGGATCCAGCAGGTTGCCGTGAACGCAAAGGCTCACGTTGGACGTGCCGGAAGTGGGTCGCGTGACGGTAATAGGCGAAGCCTGTATCTCACATGTGTTCCCGCCGGTGAGCGGACCGAAAAAATCCACGTTGATAGGCGCGGATGCTGCAGCAGTGGTGGGTTCAGTGACAATGATGTTCGTCCCCGTAGATGCAGGCTGCCCGGCAGTAAGCGTGATCACCCCCACCGAAGCGTCGAACGGCACGATAACGAATGGCACAGGATTGGAGAGTTGCGAGAGCGGAGGCGGATTTTGAATTTGGATCGTGAGCGTGGCGGCCGATTGCACGTCAGATGGATTGAGCGCCGTGCTGCAAGTGGTTGTATTAGGGCACGTGCTCAAGCGCGGAATACCGTTGATCAGAATGGAAGAAGCTTCGCCGCCGGACCCCGGCACGAAATTGTTCCCCGCAACCGAGAAAGGAAAACTTTCCACTGCACCAGCCATCACGCTCGATGGAAGAATCACTTCGATCTCGGGCCCGCTGGTAATGGCGACCGTGGCCGTGGCGGATTTTGTGGCGTCAGCGAGACTCGTGGCGATCACCGATATAGCGTTGGGCGAAGGAGCGGCGGTGGGCGCGGAGTAAAGGCCGCTCGCATCCACCGAGCCGCAGCCGGCCCCGGTGCAGCCCTGCCCGGCCACCGCGCTTTGCACCGTCCAGCTAACGCCCGTGTCCGAACTCCCGGTAACTGTGGCGTAAAACCGCTGTTGAGAAAGTGCAGCGGTAGAAGGCGCGATGAATGCGAATGCAGGCGAAACGGAAACGGATATGGCGCCGGTAGGGCCGGTGATGATCACGATTGCGTTCCCGCTGCGCGTAGCGTCGGCTGCGCTGGTCGCCGTGACGGTGACCGGATCTGATGTGGGAACCGCTGCGGGCGCCAGAAAATCGATGGCGCCGGATGCTGGTCCTGTCGGCGCGACGCATGGAACAGTCAAGTGCTGGCAAATTTGGCCGAGGATTGTGTTCCCATTCGAGATACCGTTTACCGACCAGGTAACGGCGGTGTTCGAGGTGTTAGCGACACTGGGAGTCAACGTAGCGCGCTGATTGATGGCAACAGACGTAGCGGAGGGCGCAACGGTGACGCTGACGTTGCTGACAATTGTAACGGCAGCAGAAACTGTCGCACTGCCCGCGACTGCGTGAACCGTTACAGGGTTGCTCGTGGGCAAAGATATGGGAGCCGTGTATTGAGCTGTGCTCGAGCTGGTGCTGATGATGGTGCCGAGCGTTGTGTTGCCGCCGGGAATTCCGTTCACGTCCCAGACGATTGCTACGGTGGCCGTAGGACAAAATGTTGCGCCGAAATTCTGCGTGATACCAAGCGCGACGTTCGCGGCACCTGGTGAGATGGAATTTGTCCCGGAGCACGCGATAGTGACGCTCGCACTGGCGGACTTTGTAGTATCCGCCACGCTGATGGCTGTCACAGTAACCGTGGGCGGAGTGGGCGTCGCTCCAGGCGCCGTGTACAAGGCTGCTGTAGAGCCATTCGCAACGATGGTGCCGACCGTGGTATTTCCTCCGGTGACGCCGTTCACTGCCCAGGTGATTGCTGTTGATGGGCTGCCCGATCCAGTGGTGAGCGTTGCCGTGAAAAGTTGCGCTGCCGAAACTGAAATCGTCGCGGCGGTCGGCGCGATGCTGATCGAAATATTGTCTTTCAGCGTCACGATCACCGAAGCGCTGTCTTTCGGGTTGACTTGGCTTACGGCAGTGACGCTAACGCTGGCGCCCGGCGGCAGAATTGCTGGCGCAGTGAAAAGCCCAGCGGCGGTAATTGTTCCAGTGGACGCACTTCCTCCCGTAGCGGCGTTTACTTGCCAGGTGACGTTGGTGTCCGCGTCGCCGGTAACAGTGGCTTGGAATGCCTGCGTCTGACCCAGGAACAGACTTGCTGCGCCGGGCTGAATGGTAACCACGACATTTGGCGGTGGTGGCTTGGGCGGCGCAAAGGCGTATCCGCAGCCACTGATGTGGATCGCGAAGAGTGCTGAAAGTGTAGTTAGAATTCCAAGGCGTAAGATTTTTGGATCTCTGCCTGCTTTTTCGTCGCAGATCAGAAACTCCGAAATGCGCGAAAGTCGTGAGTTGAGCCAGTTACACTCGACCGAGATTTTCATTGCACAAACTACAAGGGCAAGATGTGTGCCAAAGCGGAGCACAATTCCCTAAGTTCGATCCTGGCTCCGCGAAAGCGCAGATATTTTCTTGTAAGCCGCGAAGCGCTCTTGACTTACGTCTCTCTGGAAATGGAATAAATGCGGAGCAAAGCTGCTTCTGCGCGCGCGAATGCACACAATTTTTGACTTTTTCTTTCCCGGAACGGCAGCGCGCCATTCCATTTCGGGACCGAGAGCCGAGAAGCCAAGATTGACACTTCATGGCTCCCGCCGAATAATGCCGGTATGACCAAGTCGGAAACCGTTAGGCGTATCAAGGCCTATTCAGCCGAAACCGGATACGTTTACCAGTATCAATTCCAGGCCGTACACCCCGCGGAGAAAGAAGGTGTGCCCGGGAATGAATTTATTTATTACGTCTCAGCCGATCGCAAAACCATGTTTCCAGTGCGCATTTTCGTCCCGCGAGACGCGCTGGATAATTGGACCAAGGAAACTGGACGCGTATTGACCGGAACCGAAGAGTACGCAGTGGCGAAAATGCGCTTATTTCAAGCCCTGGACGAAGTGGAAGATTTTGCCACGAAGCGACCAGACCTCGTAGTGGATGAGTCGAACTTGCCTGCGCTACTGGAACGCCTCGACCTGTAGTCCGTCCTGGTCTTCATTTTCAAGACCCTCAGCAATTACCAATCGAGCGGAATCAACGGTGAGGGTTACTTCTTGACGAGGATTGCGTGAAGCGCCGGCTCGAGATTCTCGTATCGAAAAGGAAACGCTGCAGCAGGTAGCCGCTCGGAGCTGACTTTCTGGCTGGAAAGCAAGAGCGCGTCGGCCATTTCTCCCAGAATTAAACGCAGCGCAAACCCAGGCGCAGGAAAGATTGCCGGTCGATGCAGCACGCTCGCGAGCACGCGCGTAAATTCCAAATTTCGCACCGGGTTCGGAGCCACCACATTAACCGGACCGCTGGCCTTCTCATCTGAAATGGCCGCGCGCAGTATACCGACGACATCATCAATCGCCACCCACGACATCCACTGCTGACCACTCCCAAGTCGTCCGCCCACACCCAGTTTGAAAGGAGGAATGATCTGTTTCAACGCGCCGCCCTTCGCCGAAAGAATGATTCCGAAGCGAGCGAGTACCGTGCGTATTCCGCTCGATTGTGCGCGCAGCGCTTCGGCTTCCCATTCACGGGTTATGGTCGCGAGAAAATCGTTCCCTGCAGCGCTCGACTCCGTGAGAGCTTCGTCGCCACGATTTCCGTAATATCCAATCGCCGAAGCAGAAACAAACACTCGAGGTTTTTGCTTCAGCCGAGTGAAAGCGTCCACAAGAACGCGGGTGGCGCCGACGCGGCTGGCGTGGAGAGTTTTCTTTCGTGCAGGCGTCCAGCGGCCTCCTCCAATACTCGCACCGTTGAGATTCACCACGGCGTCGGCACCTTCCATAGCATTCGTGTTGATAAAACCGCTGGCCGGGTCCCAGCGAATGTCGCCCGGCGCAGTTTCGCCCCCAGGCCGGACCAGATGAGCCGCCGTATGGCCTTCCCTTCGCAAAGATTCGGTTAGCGCCGTTCCCACCAGGCCCGAGCCACCCGAAACCAGAACTTTCATGCAGCAAGCCTCCGCGTCGGCCATGAAGATTGCATCAACTGAAAAAGGTACAAATGAGGACTCCGCGCTCGTCGGTGCCTTATTCTTTCCGTGCGATTCATTTCTGTCTATCGAAGAAGTCGAGCGGTATGACGCTGGGGGTAGCGTTCCACGCTAACTTCATTATGCAAATATTACCGCAATTTCCGCACAAAGGCGGACGAAAGAAACGCTCTTCCTCTCGTGTTTCGTCCGCCTCAGCGATGGACTCTGGAATCGCTTTGAACCGTGTGGCGCGATAGAATCACTCAGATGCGCGTTCGGGTACTATTTTTTGGACAACTTAAAGAAATCGTCGGCGTAGCCGCCGAAGACGCCGGACTCTCGGAAGGCGCCCGCGTGGAAGATCTTTTCGAGCGTTACGCGCGACGTTTTCCAAAACTCGCCGAATTTCGAAACTCGATCGCGCCTTCTGTGAATCAGGAATATGCCGAATGGCGGGCTACCGTAGCGGACGGAGATGAAGTGGCTTTCCTGCCTCCCGTCAGTGGAGGGCACGGAACCGCCAACAACGACGACATCTTCCAGCTTGTGCGCGAGCCCATTCACCCGGGCAAGCTTCTGGAAAAATTGAAAGCTCCGGAAGATGGCGCGATGGTCGTCTTCGACGGTTTCGTGCGCAACCATTTTAAGGGCGAGCGCACACTCTACTTGGAGTACGAAGCTTACGAAGCGATGGCGTTGGCCCAAATGCGCGAGATCGGCGAACAAGTCCGCGAAAAATTCCAGATCCGCCGCCTCGCTATTATTCACCGCTTAGGGCGCCTGGAGATTGGCGAGACCAGCGTGTGGATCGCCGTAAGCTCGGCACATCGAAATGCGGCGTTTGATGCCTGCCGTTACGCCATCGACACTTTGAAGCGCGCCGTGCCCATCTGGAAGAAGGAATTTTTTGCAGGTGGGGCAGTTTGGGCGGAAGGGGAAACACCTTCGCAGGAAGCCATTTCACAGCCGGATGAATCTAAGTTCCCTACAAACAAATGAAGCGACCCCTGCCGGATGGATTCCACCTTCTCTGCGCAATTTTAGGATTTCTAGCCTGCGCCGCGCTTGCCCTTAACTTGCGGGCGCAACAATCGCCGCAAGCACCACAATCGCAAACGAAACAGCAAGGCGTGATCCGCGTGCAGACCAACCTGGTAAGCATCCTAGCCAGCGTAATTGATGCCAACGGACAGCCCATCCCGGATCTCAAACAAGATGTGTTCCAACTTTCCGAAGAGGGCGTAGCGCAAAAAATCGAGCGCTTCGAACCTCAGACTAACCGCCCCCTCGATCTTGCTCTGATGGTCGATTCCAGCATGAGCACGTTCAAGGACATGAAGTTCGAGACCGAATCAGCCGCTCACTTTATCGGGCAGGTTGTGCGGCCAGGCGACACCCTGAGTGTTTTCGAGTTCGACGAAAAAGTTACGCAGCTGTCAGATTTTTCGTCGGACGTCCCGAGGCTGCAGTCGGCGACGCGCCGAATTACCCCGGGTGCCGGAACTTCCATATACGATGCAATCGTACTGGGTTCGAACATGCTTCGACGGCGCCCACTGGACCGGCGTCGGGCAATCGTCTTAGTCACCGATGGCGGCGAAACCACCAGCCTTTCCAAATTTGACGACGCCCGGCGCGCCGCGATTGCTTCGGAGGCCTTGCTTTATTCCATCGTAATTCGCGCGGCAAACGAAAGCGGGCGAAATACCGCCGGTGAGCACGCCTTGATTACCATCACCGATAGCACGGGCGGCGCTATGTTCATGGTGGACGAAACCCATTCGCTTGACGCCGTGTTCGACCGCATCGACCGCGAGCTACGCACCCAATACTTGTTGGGATACTATCCTACTCCGGTGCCGCCGCCGGGAAGCCGCCGCCATGTTACGGTGAAAGTTTCAACAGGCGACATAGTGCGTTACCGCAAAGAATATTTCACCGCCTACGCACCGCGATAAGTTCGTTACATGCGAACGACGGCCACTAAAAATTATGAACCAATTTCTTAGCACTGCCATCGAAGCCGCCCGCGAAGCGGGTGCCATCATCCTCGCCGGACACGCCCGGCCAAAAGAAATAATCTACAAAGGCGATGTGGATTTAGTCACCGAGACGGACCGCAAGTCCGAAGCTGCAATAGTTGCGCGTTTGCGGCGCGATTTTCCCGAACATACGATTGTGGCGGAAGAAGGCTCCGGCAAGGACAGCACGACTTCTTCCTTTGTCTGGTACGTGGACCCGCTCGATGGCACCACGAATTTCGCACACGGTTATCCTTGTTTCGCCGCATCGATTGGCTTGTTCAAGGATGGCCAGCCGCTAGTCGGCGTGGTGTTCAATCCGGTTACCAATGAATTGTTTTATGCCTCGCAAGGCGATGGCGCTTACCTAAACCAAAAACCGATTCACGTGTCTTCCGTTAATACCTTGGCGGAAAGTTTGGTATCCACGGGATTCCCCGTGCACAAGCGCGCTGATAATTTGAATATTCATTATTATTGGGAGTTCACGCTGCGTTCGCACGGCGTGCGGCGTGACGGCGCCGCCTCGATGGACTTATGTTCGGTAGCCTGCGCCCGGTTTGAAGCTTTCTGGGAGTTCGGCTTGAAATCCTGGGACACCGCAGCCGGAATGCTGATCGTTACAGAAGCGGGCGGAAAAGTTTCAGATATTGCCGGCGCGCCCTATCAACCCGGTGGTCCGTCCGTTCTGGTGACCAACGGCCTGGTGCACGACGAGGTAAAACAGGTTGCAGCAGAGATCGCTGCTCGCCCAGCCAAGTTCTAATCACCCGGATTATGCCCAGGATTATGCCTACGGGGTCTTGGGTTTCTCGATAACCTGCTGGGTCTGCACGGAAAATAAACGAAAGTCAGAAAAAGTATGCATCACGATGGTGCGGCGACTGCCGTAATCGATATACGCCGTCGCCGATTGCGGCAACCACATTTCAATGTCCTGCGAGCGAAATTTTACCGGCGCGTAATCAACGGAAACCGAGTTGCCCCGCATTCCAATTGCTGGTACCTCATTCACAAGATTCGTTTCCAGGTGCATCACTTGGCCGGAAGCAGTAGCGATCCAGGCGCGGCCCTTAAGACTTACCGGAATAACTTGTGTAGCCTTTCGAACTCCAAAAGTTCGCGCGCGCTTGTCTTTGCTCTGGCGGAAATAAACCACCCAGGCAGGCTGATCGTTCCACACGGTCAAACCTTCGCAGCGCATCTCGTAATCGCCTTGTAGCGAAGGATTAAAAATCAGCGCCAGGGCTGGCAAGCCTCGATCGAGAATTGCACTGAGGTCGGCGTTTTCGGCTCCCGAAAGAAGCGTGCGAGTTTCATGCACCTTCGGCGTGTCGGATTTCTCGCCGAAATCGACAAGGTAATCAAATCTCGCGGTCGTCGACATCTCCGGCACGCCAAGGTCGTCCGTCTGCTCATAACGAAGCTGTTCTTGAGCGTCAAAATCCTGCAGATGCGTAATGAATTCCTCAGCACGGTCTCCAGCCTGCTTCAGAACGTTGGCGATCTGGCAGGGCGGCGTAGCGGAGATCGACGACAGGGCAGCATCCACTTGCGGCGGATTCCAGCGCAATTCAGACTTCTTGTTTTCCTTTTTCTGGGTTGGTTTAGCTGACGTATTTAGCGCGTGCGAGAACAAGCCGAAGATTAAAAGCAATAAAGCAGCGCCGAGTGGCGAGACGATTCGCCTCTCGGGCTTCAACGAGCTTGGACGGGAACGAATCATTTCAGTGGCCCCTACCGCGCGGCTTCTATAACGATTGCTACCAGTTTATCACGCTAGATACGAGTGGGTAGCTGCCAATCGCGAATATTCGGCCTGCCGATCGCTCGATCTTTTTCTGGCAAGCCAAGTCACACTCATTGACGCGCCTCGCCCTCGATGCTAGCTTGACCGCCTATCCTTCTTCATGCGAGCTGTTGACCTCATCCGTAGAAAGCGAGACGGCGCGGAACTTTCCCGCGAAGAAATTGATTTCCTCATGGAAGGTGTTACACGCGGACGTATCCCCGACTATCAGATTGCAGCGTGGCTCATGGCTGTGGTTTGGCGGGGAATGAGCAACGCGGAAGTTGCCGCGCTGACAGAGGCCATGCTTCTTTCCGGCCTGGTCCTCGCTTGGCCGGATTTGCCCGCAGCCAAAGTGGATAAACATTCCACCGGCGGAGTGGGAGACAAAACATCGCTGGTGATTGCTCCTGTAGTGGCCGCCGCTGGGCTGTACGTGCCGATGATTAGTGGCCGCGGACTGGGCCACACCGGCGGCACGCTGGACAAGCTCGAATCCATCCCTGGCTTCAACGTCAACTTAGAGCTCCCAGATTTTCAGCGTGTGCTGGAAAAGTGCCGTTGCGCTTTGATTGGACAAACGCCGGAAATCGCCCCTGCCGATAAGAAACTTTACGCCTTGCGCGACGTGACCGCGACAGTAGAAAGTCCGTACCTGATTTGCGCGTCGATCATGAGCAAAAAAATGGCGGAGGGAATTGACGCGCTGGTCCTAGACGTCAAAACGGGCAACGGCGCGTTTATGAAGAATCAATCTGACGCTGAATACCTGGCGGAATTAATGGTTGAGACCGGGACGCGCATGGGCACGAAAATCGTCGCGCTGATCACCGATATGGAACAGCCGCTCGGGCGCAAAGTGGGAAACGCTTTGGAAGTGCAAGAGTGCATCGAAGTTCTGCATGGTGAAGGCCCCGCGGATCTCCGCGAGTTGTGCGACGAGCTTTCGGCGTGGATGCTTTTCCTGGGGAAGCGAACCGAGTCAGTGGAGGAAGGTCGCAAACTCGCTGCGGAAATGATTGCATCAGGCCGCGCGCGTGATACATTCCGCGAGATCATTCGTTTGCAGGGAGGCGATGCGGGCGTGGTGGACGATCCGTCTCGGCTGCCGCGCGCGAAGCATACGGCGCGGATAGACGCGCCACGGTCTGGGTTTGTTACCGCAATTCGCGCGGAAGACGTGGGAGTCGCCGGCATGATGTTGGGCGGCGGCCGCGAGAAAAAAGAAGATTCCGTGGATCCGGCTGTCGGATTAACGCTCGAGAAGAAAATCGGCGATAAGGTTGAAGCCGGCGAGAATCTTTGCACCGTGCACTACAATCTGGATGCGCGGCTCGTGCACGCGGTGCAGTTGCTATCTAAAAGTTTTGAAATTGGCGAGAAGCCGCCGCCCCGATTACCCCTGGTGCGAAAAGTTCTTGGCGCAACAGAAACTCACTGAGCGAATGCTGCACAAAAAAGGAGCGTGCGTGGAATGCATCGCCTGATAGGCCTCCTGGGAATGATTACCATGATGAGCCTGGCGTTCCTCTTTTCGACGAATCGCCGCGCCATACGCTACAAAACTGTGGCGTGGGGCCTGGGGCTCCAGATCGTGTTCGCATTTTTGGTGATGCGCTGGCAGTACGGGCGCTTGCTGTTTCAGAAAGCCGGCGCCGCGGTGAATTGGGTGCTGGATTACGCATTCTTCGGCTCGCAGTTTGTTTTTGGCGACCTCGGCAAAAAAGGCTCGCCCATGGGATTTTTCTTCGCCTTCCAGGTGCTTCCCACCATTATTTTTATCGCCGCTGTTTTTGCGCTGCTCTATTACTACGGCGTGATGCAATTCATCATCAAACAAGCCGCGCGTGTGATGACCCGCTTGATGGGAGCCAGCGGCGCGGAGTCACTCAACGTCGCCGCCAGTATTTTCATGGGGCAAACAGAAGCGCCGCTCACCATCCGGCCATTTCTTCCCGAGCTTACGCACTCTGAGCTGATGACGGTGATGACCAGCGGCATGGCGCACGTGTCCGGCGGAATCATGGCCGCGTACATCGCCTACGGAATCGAAGCCAAACATTTGCTCGCCGCCGTAATCATGACCGCGCCGGGAACCATTTTGCTTTCGAAGATGCTGGTGCCGGAGACGCAAATTCCCGTCACTTCCGGGCGCGTGGAAATGGCTCCGTTGGAACGCGACACCAATGCGCTGGGTGCAATCTCTCGCGGCACGATTGATGGTTTGAATCTCGCTGTAAACGTCGGCGCCATGCTGATCACTTTTATCGCGCTGATTTATCTGGTGGACGGAATCTTTGGCGTGATTCACAACGGGCTGTTACACCTCGGCATTTCGTGGTTTCCATCCAGTGTGGAACAAATCTTCGGCTGGCTTTTTTCGCCGATTGCGTGGGTGATCGGAATTCCTTGGCAAGATTGCCACACCATCGGCAATTTGTTGGGACTGCGCATGGTAACGAATGAGCTCGTCGCGTTCCAGCGGCTTGGTCCGCTGAAAGATTCGTTGGACCCGCGTTCTTTTACCATCGCCACTTTTGCGCTCTGCGGTTTTGCCAATTTTAGCTCCATCGGAATACAAATCGGTGGCATCGGCGCGCTGGCTCCCAATAAAAGGGCGGACCTTGCTCGGCTTGGAATTCGCGCCATGTTGGCCGGGACCATGGCAAATCTGATGTCCGCATCCATCGTAGGAGTTATGCTGCGATGAAAGCAGGTGCCTCGAAGGCTGCTGCGAACGCTGCTACCATGGAATTCGCGCGGGCCGAACGCGCCGCGAAATTCATCTTATCGAAGACGAAGCTGCGCCCGAAGATTGCGCTCGTGCTGGGCTCAGGACTCGGCTCCTTCGCCGATGAATTGACCGATGCTGTGCGGATTCCGTATGAAAAAATCCCAAATTTTCCGCGCTCGACAGCCACAGGACATGCCGGCCGTTTAGTCGTCGGAAAAGTTGACGGCATCGCGGTCGCCGCGATGCAAGGCCGCGTCCATCTTTATGAAGGATATTCTGCGCGAGAAGTCGCCTTCGCCATGCGAGTATTCGGCCGGCTGGGAATTCGCTCTGCCGTCCTGACAAATGCAGCCGGGGGGATTAATCTGGACTTCACGCAAGGTGCGCTGGTGGTGATTCGCGATCATATTAATTTGCAGGGTGCGAATCCGCTGGTCGGCCTGAATGACGAGCGCTTCGGCCCCCGCTTTCCCGACATGACGCAAGCCTACTGGACTTCCTATCGCGAAATCGCTCTCGCCGAGGCGAAAAAGCTGGGCATCAACGTTCAGGAAGGCGTGTACGCCGCGCTTTTAGGGCCGAGTTACGAAACGCCGGCGGAGATTCGTTATTTGAGAACGATCGGCGCGGATCTGGTGGGCATGTCCACGGTGCCCGAAGTGATTGCGGCGCGGCACACGGGAATCCGCGTGCTCGGAATTTCCTGCGTCACGAATATGGCTTCCGGGATCCTCGACCGGCCGCTGGATCATGCCGAGGTTCTTGCGACAGGCGAACGTGTAAAAGGTCAATTTATCGCGCTCCTGCGAGCGGTCTTACCGCGAATCGCCGCAGAGAAAAACTAAGTCAGCGCTGTACCGCATTTCTGAATGGGAAGGTCGAGCATGGGCGAATATGACGCTTTGATTTTGGCCGCAAAACAAGCCCGGGAAAACGCGCACGCTCCATTTTCGGATTTTCGCGTGGGAGCCGCCGTGCGTGCGAACTCCGGACGAACCTACACCGGTTGCAATATCGAAAACGCAAGCTACGGCCTTACCTGCTGTGCGGAACGCGTGGCAATTTTCAAAGCACTTTCGGAAGGCGAGCGCGGATTTGACGCTATCGCAGTCGTGACGGAAACCGACACGCTGACGCCTCCCTGCGGTGCGTGCCGCCAGATTATCTGGGAGTTTTGCGGCGACGTTCCGGTAATCCTCGCCAACTTAAAAGGAAAAATCGAGCGCGAGAGTTCCGCGAAATTGCTGCCGCGCCCTTTCGATTCATCATTTCTTTAGAAACGTGCGGGCGACGAAGATCATCTCAGAGGAACGATGCAGAAGAAAAACGCGCTTTCATTGATCCTGTACTTATTCGTCCTTTGTTGCGTAGCGTTCTTGCTTCCACCCGCACTAGCCGCCCAAGCTAGAAACGAAAAAGCCGATCTCCTCGTCACCAACGGAACTGTCGTAACCATGGACGGCCAACGCCGGGTGATCGAAGATGGCGCCGTCGCCGTCAAAGATGATTCGATCATCGCCGTCGGCCCGCGCGCGGAAATCGAAAGCAAATTCGAAGCCGCGCAGACCATCGACGCGCATGGCGCGCTCGTCCTGCCGGGCTTAATTAACGGCCACGCCCACGCCGCCATGAGCCTTTTTCGCGGCTTGGCGGACGACTTGTCGCTCGATGAATGGCTGCAAAAATACATTTTCCCCGCCGAGGCGCGCAACGTCACCCCGGAATTTGTGGAGTGGGGGACCAAGCTCGGCGTGCTGGAAATGCTGCGCGGCGGAATCACCATCTACGCCGATATGTATTATTTCGAGGACGTCGTGGCGCGCGTGACCAAAGAAGCCGGCATGCGCGGCGTCTTAGGTGAAACCATCATTGATTTTCCCGCGCCCGATAATAAAACTCTAGACCAAGCCTTCACCTACACGCAAAAATACCTCGATCATTGGAAAGGCGATCCTCTAATCCTTGCCGCAGTCGCCCCGCATTCCATTTACACATGCTCGGAAAAGACTTTGCAGGATTCCGCAGCCCTGGCGCGCCGAAATAATTCGCCAATCTTGATTCACATCGCCGAAGCCCAATTTGAACTGGAGCAAAGCCGCGCAAAACACGGAGCAACACCCGTCGGCTATTTGGAACGCATCGGCTTTCTCGGCCCCGACGTAGTCGGAGCGCACTGCATTTGGGTGGACCAGGCAGACATCGCCACGCTCGCGCATTTCAACGTCGGTTGCACCAACAATCCCTCCAGCAATATGAAGACCGCCGCAGGCGTGATGCCGCTACCAGAGATGCTGGCCGCAGGCGAACCCATCGGCATAGCCACCGACGGCGCCGCCAGCAACAACAACCAAGACCTCTTCGAAGAAATGGATCTCGCCGCAAAACTCCAAAAAGTGTCGCGCATGGACCCCCGCGCGTTGCCCGCGAAACAAGTGGTCGAGATGGCCACCATCAACGGCGCCCGCGCCTTGCACATGGAGAAAATGATTGGCTCGCTGGAACCGGGCAAGAAAGCCGATCTTATCCTGGTGGACACTAGCGCGCCCCACGCCACTCCGATGTACGACGTTTACTCTGAAATTGTTTACGCACTGAAGGCCTCGGATGTTCGCACAGTGGTGATTGCCGGAAAAATCGTGATGAAGGACCGCCAGATGCTAACGCTAGACGAAAAAGAGATCCTCGCCAAAGCTCGGGAATACAAAGCCAAAATCGCCTCCTCGCTCGCAGCGCCCACCCAAAGTAAGGACTAGTTTCTTTTTGACCCGCTCGATTTCGCCCATGGAATGAGCCCGATTATGAGGGCGAGCAATCCTATCCAAACGTAAGCGAGGGTCGGCCCGTAACCGGGGCCCGTGAATGTGGTTTCGCTGAACGCCCATAAATGTCCCAACTTGAACGCAGTCAAGCCGAAGGCCGTAAGCGCGGCTCCGATTGCAACAAGAAGTAGTCGCAGCGGCCACGTTGGCTGTGGGTCCTTCTTTGTCACGTGGCTAAATATATATCGGATACGAGATACGAGCCAGCGCAGTCGAAGCAAAACTAATCCCGCTTAAAATTTAGTCCTGGGCTTTGGGAGCGTAGCGCTGGCGATGGAGCTTCATCGCCGTAGAACGAAGTGTCTCGGGAATATTCTTGTTGGTAGTAAGAAGTTTCAGATCAGTCGCATTCATTCTTGGCAGGAGATGTAGCGATACGTCCAGCGGCGTCTTCGGATTCTTCACCAGATTCCTGGCCACGGTATAAGCCTTCATGAACACGCGACTCGCCGCAATAATGCGCAGAACTTCACCGGAAACATTCGCCATGGCCGCGAAATTTTCCACTTCCAGGTCAGTAAGACGCGGCGATTGCAGCACACCTCGTTGCACAATTTTATTGGGGTCGCGAATCAAAAGCATGCGTTCTTCGCGCCCGCCTTTCAGCGCGAGTTGAATGCGTTCCACCACATTCATTTGAGTGAGCCGTTGAAGCAGTGTCACTCGTTTTTTCTTGTCCGGCTCGATTTCCGCGGCTACTTCTTCGATGTCCGGAAGGCTTAGCCCCTCGGTCTTCTGTAAATACGCCAAAAGTTCTTGCTGCTCCGGCGTCGCGTTCTTGCAATGCGTTACAGCAACCACCAACTGCGCGTCAGAACTAAGCCGGTCCAGATTATCCAAAAGCGCTTGCACCCCGGCCGCAGTTAAACGCGAAGCAACATGCGCAATCACGCCCGATGGACACGCCGCGTTCTTGGCGAGCGCATCGGCAATCCCAGCCTTTTGGGAAAGGTTGTCGGCACAATAGGAAAACATGCGCGAGTCGGTATCCGTACGCGCAAGCGCAGCCACAAAAGGTTCAATCGGTTGAGTCAAAATAACGCTCTGCGCGCGTTCCGCAATCGCCGGGTCGGAATCGGCGGTAAGAATCGTCAGTAATTCCGCGCGGTCCTCAGGCGTTAATGCAGCTCCTCCCGAGAAAACCGTGGTTTTTTGTTCCGTGGTCGCTTTTCCGCTGCGAACGCTTTCGCGAAGTTCGGCGCTAATGGGGGTCTCCAGACGCCGGCTGTGGCGCTGTAACCGGCGGGGCCGAGTGTTTGTGTAGCCGAGCAGAAATCTGTGGCGCGAAATGCAGCCCGGCAACGACCGCGGCCGCGACAAGCAAAATAGCTGCAACAATTACCAGAACAATCGCCGGCCAACGCCGGCTGGATTCCAGTGGAGGATCGGCCACTACCCCCGGTTCTGAACGCCCTTTGGTTTGCAGCGCATATTCAGATACCAGAGTGTCTTCATCAAGCCCCAAAAACCGCGCCACCGCGCGTATAAATCCGCGATTGAAAACGCCGCCAGGCAGCTCGTCCCAGTGTTCGTTCTCCAACGCGACCAAAAAGCGCGGAGCTATGCGTGTGGCGGTGGAAATTTCTTCCAGAGTGACACCGCGCATTTCCCGCTCGCGTTTTAAATGTTCGCCGAAGGGCGTAGAAGACATCCGACCGAGACCGGTTCCCACACAAAATATAGGCGCGGGTCGAGAGTGTGTCAATGCGCGCTGACAGACCGTGTTATTTCGCTGTTGGCCAATTGAAAATCACCGCCGTCAAGGCCGTTGCGGATACCAGAAAGCGTTCTCTATAATGAATATGTTGCCCACAGAATCTCCAGATCCGAAGAAACGTGTCTCCGGCGAGACCATTCGCCGAGCCACGGACGGGAAACCGTTCACCGGCGTCGAAAGACGTCGAAGCCCGGGTATGGGTCTGGACCTGCCCGAAAATCCCAATGAAGTAACCGTATTCCACGAGCTCGGTAAAGCACTCACATCTTCGCTCCAGCTCGACCAAGTCCTGCGCACCATCATGGAAAAAATTAACGAGGTGCTGCGCCCGGATACTTGGTCGCTGCTCTTGATGGATTTGGAAAAGGGCGAACTTTTCTTCCAGATCGCGACCGGCAAAGGCGCCGAAGCCCTCAAAGATGTCCGAATCAAAGTGGGACAGGGTCTGGCAGGCTGGGTGGCACAAACCGGCGAAGTGGTCGTCGTGCCGGATACCAGCACGGATTCGCGGTTTTTCAAGCAAGTGGACTCGAAAACGAAGATGGAGACGCGCTCCATCGTAGCCGTCCCTGTACGTTTTCGTGAACAGTGCCTCGGCGTAATCGAGCTGATAAATTGCGTCGGCCCCGAAGGCTTCAGTAAACGTGATCTGGCGCTACTCGAAGCGCTGGCGGATTACGCCGCGATCGCCATCGAAAACGCGCGTCACGTTCAAAGAATTCACGAACTGACCATCACTGACGATTGCACCACGCTCTACAACGCCCGGCATTTGAATTTCATGCTGGACACGGAAATATATCGCTCGCACCGCTACGCTTTTGAGTTTTCGCTGATTTTCATCGACCTTGATCATTTCAAAAACATCAACGATACCTACGGCCACTTGGCAGGATCGAAGTTGCTCGCGGAGATCGGGCAAGCCATCAAAGATAAATGCCGCCTGATCGACCTCGCCTTCCGATATGGCGGCGACGAATTTGTCGTGCTGCTGCCGCAGACGTCCAAAGAGAACGCATACGGCGTGGCGCGCCGTCTCCACAAACTGATTCGCGAAGCCGTATGGCTGAAAGATGCCGGAATCAACGTTCACATCACTGCCAGCGTCGGCGTAGCTTCCTATCCCACGGATTCCCGCACCAAGGCTGAGCTGTTGCATCTCGCTGACGAGGCCATGTATTTGGTGAAAAATACTACCCGCGATAGCGTCGCCGCTACGGGACTTGGAGTCCTCACCGGCGGCGAATAGTTGAAACTCTCGCCTTTCGTGCGCAGTATCTCCACCCGCGGTTGTCCGCTGGAAACCTCTCACCTATACTCAGCTTCTAACAGGTAAGAGCGATCCGTTGCCACTAACAGGTTCTGGTCTATGCGTTTGTAGTTTTCAGATTGCAAGGGCGTGGGAGATTTAGTTGCAGAATAAAGAAGCAGCGCGATACGCACGTTGGTCCGCCATGGTGGCTGGTCTGATTGCGCTGGTTGTTATCGGCGTATATTCGCGGCGTGCGATCCTTGACTCCGAAGCCCGCAAGTCCAGTCCCAAATCTGTTCCATCCACCGTGCAGCAGCAGTCCGACGAAATGACGTTTTCGAAAGTGGAAGGCGACCGCACCATCTTTACCGTGCGCGCATCCCACGCCACCGAATACAAAGACCAGAACAGCTACCTTCTCGAAGACGTCTGGGTCACCATTTATGGCCGCGACGGGAATCGCAACGACAATATACACACGCGCGAATGCAGCTATCAGCCCAAGACGGGCGCAGTCCGCTGCCAGGGCGATGTGCAAATTGATGTTGCCGGCGCCAATCCCCCTGCTGGCAGCGCGGATAAAACGATTCAGGTCAACACGCGCGACCTCACCTTCAATCGCGAAACCGGCGACGCTTCGACGCCCGAACCCGTCGCGTTCAGCTTCCCTCAAGGAAAAGGTCACGCCGTCGGTGTCACCTACAGCACTCAAAATTCTCTTATCGTGCTGCAACACGACGTGCACATGGACCTTGCCGCGTCCGATCGCACGAACGGTTTGCCCGTCAATGTAACCGGCGGCAGCCTGGAAGTTCATCGCGACGAGCGCAAAGTTTTGCTCACCGCGCCTGCCGACGTTCGCCAGGGCGCCCGCGAACTCACTGCCGGTAAAATTACCATCGATCTGGATTCCGATTTCAAAGCACAGCACGTCACCGCAGAAGGAAGCCCGGTCATTCACTCCACCGAATCGGGAGGCAATGTAACCATCGCGGCAAACCAGTTTGAAGCTTCGCTCGATCCGCAAGGTTGGATCGAAAGCATGCTTGCCGATGGAAACGTTCAAGGATCGCGCGAGGCGACCGCTGGAACCGATCATTTCTCCAGCGGGCGCGTGGAAATTGCCATGGCTCCTCAAAATGTGGTCCGCACGATGACCACTAGCGGCGGCACGGTTCTCGACTCGGTGCAAGCCGGCGAGTCGCGTACCCTAAAGACGGCCTCGTTACGTGTATTGTTCGGCGCCGGGAAACAAGCTGGTCAGCCGCGCGCCCAGAGCGCTGAGACCCTAGCCCCTGCCACCATTGAAATGAAAAGCGGGAATGAACTGACCGCGCTGCACGCCAAGAAATTCGTCACGGCGTTCGACGCCAATGGCCGCCTGGCAAAATTATTAGGACACTCCGGGACAGAAATAAAACGAACGATTTCCCCCGGCGCGCCGCAAGTGACTACAGCCAACGAACTCATCGCCACGTTCGGCCCGAGCGGCGAGTGGGAAACACTCGACGAAACCGGCAACGTGCATTTCCAGCAGGCCGATCGACAAGCTACCGCCGATCACGCGCGAATGGTCAGCAAGACCGACAATCTTTCCATGGACGGATCGCCCGTGCTTTTTGATTCCACCAGCCGTACCACCGCGCATAGCGTATCGATCAATCAAAAGTCCGGAGAAATTCAAGCCACCGGCGGAGTCGCGTCCACATATCTATCGTCGGAACAAAATACCGCTGTAAGCCTGGGCTCCGGTCCGGCACATGTTACGGCCGCCACACTTACGGCTTCGAACACATCTGGTCGCGCGCTTTACTCCGGCCATGCTCGAATGTGGCAAGGCGAATCTGTGCTGGATGCGAATCAGATCGAAGTCTGGCGTGACGAAAAGAAACTGGTGGCTACTGGTGGCGTGGCAGCAGTTTTCCCCCAGGCTTCCGGACAGATCCCGAAAATTCCGGGAAGCGAACCTAAGTCGCCACTCAAGCCTTCAATCCACACGCAGGCTCCCAAGCCTGCGCAGGCCGCTGCCGAGCTGCCCTCGGGCCCCACGCTTTGGCAAATTCGCGCTCCGCTACTAACCTACTGGAGCGACTCTGGAAAAGCCCACTTGGAGGGGGGGGTAACCGCTACCTCCCAACAGGGCTCCCTACGGTCGCCCGTTCTTGACGTCTTTCTGACCCCAGCGCAAGGCGCCCAGACCGGGGCCGCAGCCGCTGGCAAGCCTCCCGCGAGCTCTACGGGGCCCCGCCAGCTTGACCGCGCGTTGGCCACGGGAGGCGTAGTGGTCCAGCAGGCCGACCGCCGCGGCACCGCCGAGCAGGCCGAATACACCGCAAGTGACGGAAAATTCGTCCTTTCCGGCGGAAAACCAACAATTACCGATGCTTCTAGCGACACAACTACGGGCCATTCGTTGACCTTCTTTGTTGCGAATGATACGATTTTAATAGATTCAAAAGAAGGTTCGCGCACGTTAACCAGGCACCGAGTTGAGTAATGAACCGGCATGTTGAAACTTCAGGCGGCCGCTCTGAGCAAGTCGTACAGAGGGCGAAAAGTTGTTAACGATGTCAGCTTGGAAATTCAACAAGGCGAAGTGGTTGGGTTGCTCGGGCCGAACGGCGCCGGAAAGACCACGACGTTTTACATCCTGGTCGGTCTAGCGCGTCCGGACTATGGGCGTGTTTTACTGGACGGCGAGGATATTACCGACCTCCCGATGTACCTCCGGGCCCGCAGCGGCATCAGCTACCTTCCTCAAGAGCCTTCGGTTTTTCGGAAATTAACGGTCGAAGAGAATTTGCTCGCTGTGCTGGAAACGCTGCCGATCACTCCGGAGCAGCGGCGCGACCGAGTCGAGGAGTTGTTGGCGCAAATGGGGCTTGAAGGAGTGCGATACAGCCAGGCTTATGTGCTGTCGGGCGGCGAGCGGCGCCGGCTGGAAATTGCGCGCTCGCTGGTATTGTCGCCCTCGTTCGTTCTACTAGACGAGCCATTTTCGGGAATCGATCCCCTGACTGTGGTGGACATCCAGAAAATTATCGCGGATTTAAGCGCAGCCGGAATCGGAGTGCTGGTAACTGACCACAACGTGCGCGAGACGCTGGCGGTAACAAATCGCGCCTACATCATCAGTGATGGGAGAATATTATTTGCGGGAACTCCCCGGGACCTTTCCGAGAATACCGAAGTAAGAAGGATATATCTCGGCGAAGGTTTCCGGCTAAACTGAAACGACATTTATGAATTGGCTCCAGCCCAAACTCAACTTACGCGTCGCGCAAAAGCAAATACTCACACCAGGCTTGGTGCAGATGGTCAGCGTTTTGGCGCTGAATCGTCTGGAGCTGCGGGAAATGATCAATCAGGAGATCATGGCCAATCCCGTACTCGACGAAGCGACCGAAGACGACGGAGTTACCGCGGAAAGCTACACCGATGAAGCCTTCCTCAAAAAAGAAACCGAAAAAGTTCCCGAAGTAGCTCCGGCAAATCCATTTGACGAATTCGACTTCGGCTCGTTCTTTACCCAGTACCTCGATTCCGGCGCCGAAAGAATTTCCAACAGCGAACGCGAGGAAATCGAGAAGCCTTCCTTCGACAAGTTTCTTTCTTCTCCGCAGAGTCTTGCCGACCATCTCAACTGGCAACTCAGTGTAAGCATCTGCACCGAGACCGTTCGCAAGATCGCCGAATCCATCGTTGGCAACCTCGACGAAAACGGCTACCTGACCGCCTCGCTCGACGAAATCGCCCAAGCCGCAAATTATTCGATGGAAGATGTGGAAGAAGCGCTGGCCATGGTGCAGGAATTCGATCCGCCCGGAATTGCCGCGCGCGATTTGCAGGAATGCCTGCTCATCCAGCTCAAGCTAGTCGATCCACAGAACACTTTGGCCCAGCAAATCATTGCCGATCACCTGAAGCTTCTCCAGAACAATCAGCTTAAAGAAGTGGCGCGCGCGTTGAACCGGCCGGTCGAGTTGGTTAAACGCGCGGTGGACGTCATCAAGCGTCTCGATCCCCGCCCCGGTTTGCGATATAACCGCACCGAGCCTCGCCTGGTTGAGCCGGACGTCCAATTCAGAAAAGTGGACGGCGAATGGCAAGCATTTATGAACGACGATGACTTGCCTCAGCTTCGCTTGAATCCCACTTACCGGCGTCTCCTGGCCCGCGATGCCGCCGACCGCGACGTGCGCAACTACGTGAAAGAGCGTTTTACCGCCGCCATCCAGTTGATGAAAAATATCGAGCAGCGCAAGCATACCATTCAACGTGTTTGCCAATCGATTC
Organism: Candidatus Acidiferrales bacterium; assembly: GCA_050012395.1. Taxonomy (GTDB): domain Bacteria; phylum Acidobacteriota; class Terriglobia; order Acidiferrales; family UBA7541; genus Palsa-295. Next base: position 16,724 of record JBEKHG010000032.1, on the reverse strand, counting down.
TCCGCCGTCAGGGTGATTTCCTCGATTACGGCGCGGATCAGTTGAAGCCCATGATGATCAAGGAAGTCGCCGAAGAAGTAGGCGTGCATCCTTCCACGGTGAGCCGCGCGGTAGCCAATAAATATGTGCACACTCCGCAAGGCGTCCTCGAGCTGCGCTATTTCTTCAGCGAATCGGTGAACGGCCCGCAAGGCAGCGAGATGTCGCTGCTGTCTCTGAAGCGCCGCGTGAAAAAAATGATCGAAGACGAAGATACTTCCCACCCGCTCACCGACGAGCAAATCACCAAAAAGCTCAGCGAGGAAGGCATCCACGTCACCCGTCGAACCGTCGCAAAATATCGCGAAGACCTTCGTATTCCCAGCACGCATCGCCGGCGTGTAAAGGCCTAGCGCCGCTGCCGTGAAGCGCACGCCGAGAAACCGAACCCGCGATGCCCACCAGTTAGTTCTTCTCACCGGCCTTTCCGGCTCCGGAAAAGGTTCGGTCCTGAATACCTTTGAAGATCTCGGTTTTTATTGCGTAGATAACCTCCCCGTCGCGCTCATTCCAAAATTCGGTGAACTCTATGCCGAAGGCGTCGAAATCGAACGCGCTGCGCTTCTAGTCGACGCCCGCGAGGGCGAGCAGATCGAAAAACTCCCTGGCATCTATCGCCGATTAATTACCGAGCACCCCGCAACGCTCGTCTTTATCGAAGCCAGCGACGAAGCGCTGATGCGCCGTTTTAGCGAGACGCGCCGTCCACATCCGCTCGGTCGCGGTGGCTCGGTCGCCGAGGGTATCCGCGAAGAACGCCGCCGTATGGCGCCAATTCGCCGCTTGGCCGATGTGGTCATCGACACCACAAAATTCAACGTCCACGAGCTGCGCCAGTTTATTATTGACCGCTTTCAAAAACCGGGAAGGCGCCCTCTTCTGGTATCCCTCGTAAGCTTCGGATATCGCTATGGCATTCCCGCGGATGCAGACTTGGTGTTCGACGTGCGATTTCTTCCTAACCCGTTTTTCGTACCGCGTTTGCGGCCGTTCAGCGGAAAAGATCCGCGCGTGACGCGTTACATTCGATCGTTCCCGCAAACCGGAGAATTTTTGCGCCGCGTGGAGAGTTTGCTGCTATACCTGATCCCGCATTACATTCAGGAAGGAAAAAGCTATCTTACCGTCGCGCTCGGATGCACCGGGGGACGCCACCGTTCCGTCGCGATAGCGGAAGTAATCAGCCGGGCCATTAAGAAAAAAGGCTATTCAGCTAAAGTCGTTCATCGCGATCTGGATAAGACCGCGTCTTAGACTTGCGCATCTTGCCGATTTTTGCTGAGGGTTGCCAATTGAATTCTGAAATAAAAGTTAACGTGAACGCCATGACGCAGGGCGAAGAATTCCGTCGACTGCTCCGCTATTTGTCGCCCTACACCGGAATTCTTGCCTTCGGCGTATTGCTGATGGCCGCCATGGGAATTGCCGAAGGCCTCGTGCCGCTGGCCATCAAGCCCGCCATCGACGTAGTTCTGAGTCCCGGCTCCGGCCTCCAGAAACTCGTCCTCTTCACCATCCCCTGGTCAAATCGTGTCGTTTACATGAACGACTTCGTTCCTTCGCGCGTGCATCACGTATGGTCCGTTTTCGCTCTTGCTCTTCTCTTTATCTTTTTATTCAAGGCTATTGCCGAATATTTTGGCAGCACATTAATCCAATATGTAGGCCTCTCTGCCGTTACCGATCTGCGCAACAGCGTGTACCGCAAGGTCGTGCAGCAGCCCGTCGGTTTTTTCCACCACAACCCCGTCGGCCGCGTAATGTCCGCGGTCGTCAGTGACGTCGAACAGCTGCGTAGCGCGTTTTCCGACTACATGTCAGATTTTTTCCGCCAGATCTTCAACCTAATCGCCTTCGTCAGCGTGCTCTTGCTCATCGACTGGCGCATGGCTGTCGGCTCTGCCGTCCTTGTGCCGCTGGTAGTTTGGCCGGTTGCGAAATTAACGCGCAAAATTCGCCGTTCCACCGAAAGAAGCCGCTCTCGCCTTGCCGATCTAAGCCAGATACTTCAAGAAACCATCAGCGGAAACCGCGTTGTAAAGGCCTTCGGCATGGAAGGTTTCGAAATCCGCAAATTCCGCGATGCTTCGCGTAGCTTGCTCCGCGAAAATATGCGCTGGGTCCGCGCCATGGCCGCCACCGGACCGATCATGGACGTGCTCGGCGCGGTTGTCGTAGCCATGATCCTTTTCTTCGCGCGCGGTGAGATCAAGGCCAGCCGCATGTCCATTGGTTCGTTCGGCGCGTTCACGTTCGCGCTGTTCAAAGCCTACGAACCCATCAAACGCATCGGCAACATCTATCAACTTTTCGTGCAGGCGCTGGGAACCTCTGCGCAGGTTTTCAGGCTTCTCGATTTGCCCGAAGAAAAGCTCGACATGTCGAACGCCAAAGCATTGCCGCGCCTCTCCGAGTCCGTTGAATTTGCCGACGCCAGCTTTACTTACGACGATAGCGATACGCCGACGCTCCGTAATCTGAAGTTGAAAGTTCCGGCGGGTGCGGTCGTCGCTATTGTCGGCTCGAGCGGTGCCGGCAAAACCACCCTGGTGAATCTCCTCCCTCGTTTTTACACCGCCACTTCAGGTTCCTTGCTGATAGACGGCCAGGACGTTCGCCAAGTCACCTTGCGTTCGTTGCGCGAACAGATGGCCATCGTCACGCAGGAAACCATCCTCTTCAACGACACCATATGGAACAACTTGTGTTACGGCCGCCCGAACATGCCGGAACAAAAAGTAATTGCAGCTGCCAAAGCAGCCCTCGCTCATGATTTCATCATGCAAATGCCGGATGGCTACCAGACCCTCATCGGCGACCGTGGCCAAAGGCTTTCCGGCGGCCAACGCCAGCGCCTGGCCATCGCCCGCGCATTGCTGAAAGATGCTCCCATCCTCATTCTTGACGAAGCTACCTCCGAGCTGGATTCCGAATCGGAAATGCTCGTTCAAGACGCGCTGAATAATCTGATGACCGGCCGCACCGTATTCGTGATCGCCCATCGCCTCTCCACTATTCGTCGCGCGGACTTGATTGCTGTGCTGGAAGGCGGCACAATCCGTGAGCGCGGAACGCATGAAGAACTCCTAGCGCGTGGCGGCGTATATGCGCGGCTTTACGAAATGCAATTCCGCGACGTTGACACTGTGACGCGAACCGCAGGTCCGGTATAAAAATGTCGGGCTCAAGTCCAAAACCCATTCACACCTCTTCCGCGTCGTCTTCGAGCGCCGGCCTGAAATCCATGACCGGATACGCTCAGTCTCGAGCCGCGGAAAATGGCTGGAACCTGCGTGTAATCATTCGCAGCGTCAATCACCGTTTCCTCGATTTGCATTTGCGCATGCCCGAAGGTTTCGAACCCCTCGAACCGCGCATTCGTCAGATTATTCGCGAGCGCGTTCGTCGCGGCCACCTGGACGTAACAGTGCACTACGAGCTGGCTGCCCCATCCGCCATCGGCGTGAACTACGAAGTGGCTGCTGCCTATCTGAAAGCCGCGGCTTCGCTGCGAAAAGATTTCAACATTCAGTCCGAGCCTGACGTCGAGTCCATCATGCGCTTGCCCGGTGTAATAGGCGCGCCCGCCGCATCGCTTGAAAACGAACTCGAACGCCTCGAAGCCGTGCTCGGGCGCTGCATGGCTGAATCGCTCGACAAGCTTGACCGCATGCGCGAGCAAGAAGCAAATCTTCTGCGCCAGGAAATGTCCGCGCGGCTTCGAAACATTGCGGCCTTAGCCTCGAACGTGACAACACTGGCCGAGCGCGCGCGCCCCGCTTTCGCAAGACGCCTTGAAGCACGCATGAAAGAGCTCCTCGGCGAAACGCAAATCGATCCAAGCCGTTTGGCCCAGGAAGCCGCGCTGGCCGCCGAACGTAGCGACGTTTCCGAAGAATTGGTGCGCCTGCGTAGCCACGTGCAACAATTTGAAGGTCTGCTCGCCAACTCCTCCGAAGCCGGCAAAAAACTTGATTTTCTACTTCAGGAAATGCAGCGCGAAGCCAACACCCTGCTCTCAAAAACTCCCGGGAACGATGGAGAAGGCCTCGAAATCACTCGTATCGGCCTCGAGATCAAATCCGAAATCGAAAAATTGCGCGAACAGGTGCAAAACATAGAATGAGCAAAGCGGAACCGTTGGTGCTCATCGTTTCCGGCCCGTCAGGGTCCGGGAAGTCCACTCTGGTGGAGAAAATTTTGCAGCTCCCCGGCACCATGCTGTCTGTTTCGTGCACCACGCGCATGCCGCGCAAGACGGAGAGCGAGGGCAAATGGTACAATTTTGTCTCCGAAGCTCAATTTCAGGAAATGGTGGAACGGGGTGATTTCCTGGAGTATGCCCAGGTGTTCGGAAAGAATTGGTACGGCACTCCACGCAAATCTGTAGCCGAAGCCCAGGAGCAAAAAAAAGATCTGGTTCTCGAAATTGACGTACAGGGCGCTTTGCAGGTAAAACAAAAGCTGCCCGGAGCTGTAGCCGTCTTCGTCCTGCCGCCTTCTCGCACCGAGCTCGAACATCGCATACGGCAGCGTGGCCAGGATTCGGAAGATGAAATTCGCAGGCGGCTCGAACGTGCACGGCAGGAAATGTTGAACTATAGTAGCTACGATTACGCCATCATCAACGACGATATCGAGCGCGCAGGAAAAGAAGTCCAGGCCATTGCGCTCGGCTCGCGATGCCGGGTGCCGCGTAACGAAGAAAGAATTCGCGAAATCTTGAAGTCCTTTGGAGGCTGATCTGAATATGGCCGTGTTGAGAGATCCACCGGAAAGCCAGTTTGCATACGTTGTAGTGGTCGCGCGCCGAGCACGGCAGTTGATGATCGGCGGGCGCCCCATGGTCGATAACCCGCGATCGCGCAAGACTACGCGCATCGCCGAAGAGGAATTGCTGAAAGGTCTGCTCGAATACGAAGCCAAGGAATTGAGCGGAGAGCCTGAGGATAAGGACGGCAAGCGGAAGAAGTAACTTCCTCCGCGTATCAAATGAAAATCGCACTCGGCGTGACTGGAGGCGTTGCGGCTTACAAAGCCGCGGAACTGGTTCGCCGCTTGCAGCACGAAAAGTTGGACGTGCAAGTGGTGATGACCCGCTCAGCACAGGAGTTCATCACTCCTCTTACCTTCGCCGCTCTAACCGGACAAAAAGTAATCACGGATATGTTCAGCGCCGGCGGTTCTGCTGCTCCCGCGAACGTTGAAAGCGCCATCGAGCATATCGCTGTAGCGCAGCGAATTGATTTGCTACTTGTTGCGCCTGCCACTGCGGACATTCTCGCCAAATTCGCCAATGGCATTGCCGAAGATTTTCTCGCAACTTTGTACCTCGCCACTAAGGCTCCCGTTGTCGTCGCGCCGGCCATGAACGTCAATATGTGGGATCATCCCGCGACCCAACGCAACCTGACTATTCTGCGCGAGCGCGGCGTTCACCTGGTCGATCCCGATGAAGGTTACCTCGCTTGCGGGATGGTAGGCGCAGGACGCCTCGCCGCCACGGAGACCATCGCCAAAAAAGTTTGCGACGTGCTCGGTTTGCGTCACGATCTTGCCGGTCAAACAATTCTCGTCACCGCCGGCCCTACTTGCGAAGACATCGACCCTGTTCGATTCCTCACCAATCGCTCGTCCGGAAAAATGGGTTACGCTCTCGCTGAAGCGGCGACCCGCCGGGGCGCCCACGTCATTCTGGTCAGTGGACCAACCGATTTGAAAATTCCCGATGGAGTGGATTGGGTCCCGGTCCGCGCCACCCAGGAAATGCATCAGGCCGTTCGCGAACGCTCTGCCAATGCGAACGTTGTGATTATGGCCGCAGCCATCTCGGATTACCGTCCTGCCGCGCAGTACGATCAGAAACTAAAGCGCAACGAGGGGCGGCTTACGCTCGACCTGGAACCTACGCCCGATATTCTCGCGGAGCTTGGGCGCGACAAGCAGCCTGGTCGCGTGTTGGTTGGTTTTGCCGCGGAAACGAATGCCGTCGCGGAAAATGCTCGCGGAAAGCTTACGCGCAAGGGCGCGGACCTGATCGTGGCAAATGATGTCACTCAGGAAGGCGCGGGTTTCGATGCCGACACCAATATCGTAACCATCTATTCGCGCGATGGCCGCGAAATTCCACTGCCTAAGATGTCAAAGCTGGAAGTAGCAAATCGAATCCTCGATCGCGTCCTCGGAATCCAAAAGAATTCGAAGTAAGCGTCTTTATTTTCTCTCTATATCTTGTAAGGCGATTTCTTCCTACGCGCTGCGCAACTCCGTTCGCTGTGATAAAGTTCTCCCGTTCAATTCAAAATTGGGAGGGCTTCGTTGGAACCTGACAAGCGTGCACGTGTGGAAGCCTGGCTTCGCTACGCAGCTGACATGGAGTTGGGCCCGTACTATCGCGACCGAGTTTCTTCCAACCCCGTTGTGCAGGCAGCTCAGGCCGCCGTTGCTCAATCGTCTGATCTGCCGCAAGCTCCAATCGCGGCTGCGGCTCGAGCAGCTGGCGCAGGCTCCTCCGCGGGTCTTTCACCAGCCATGCCGGCACCAACAGCATCCACGCGTTCCTCTGCCGCAGCGCCATTCGCGCAAGCGCCCTCACTCTTCGAAGCGAGTGACCGTATCGCCGGCGACACGTTTCAGCTAATTCGAGAAACTATCGGCGATTGCACGCGCTGCAAACTGCACAAAGCCCGCACCAATATTGTTTTCGGCGTTGGCAGCATGAAAGCGGAATTGGTTTTTGTTGGCGAGGGTCCCGGCCACGACGAAGATATCAAAGGCGAGCCTTTTGTTGGCCGCGCCGGAAAATTGCTCACCCAAATGATCGAAGCCATGGGCCTGCGCCGCGAGGATGTTTACATTTGCAATGTGGTGAAATGCCGCCCGCCCGAAAATCGCCTCCCGGAAAAAGATGAAATCGCTACTTGCTCGCCCTTTCTTTTCCGTCAGATTGACGTGATCCGGCCGAAGGTAATTTGCTGTCTCGGAAGCTGCGCATCTCAAACGCTTTTGCAAACAACGCAAGGCATTTCCCGTTTTCGCGGCGAGTGGTTTGATTTTCGCGGCTCGAAACTGATTGCCACCTATCACCCCGCTTACCTGCTGCGCAATCCAAACGCGAAAGGCGAAGTGTGGAAAGATTTGCAAAAAGTAATGACGGTCCTGGGTCTGCAGCCAAAACGCAAGTAGCCTTCCACCTTTCGTAAATAGACGAAAATAGTCGGGAATAATCAAAACTAATCGAGATCAGTTGAATTAGTGGAGAATTCTTTGGGAGTAATCCTCGGATTGACCGGAGCAGTGTGCTGGGGCATGGCCGATTTTGCCGCGCGTTTTGCATCCCGCCGAGTCGGCGCGTATCCCACGCTTTTCTTCATGCAGTTTTTTGGCTTCATTGCCCTTAGCGTTTACCTCAAATTTGCCGGTGGTTTTTCGCATGTAGCTCCGGGATGGCAACCCTGGGCGCTCACAGCAGTCGCAGGATTGCTGAACGTCACCGCGTCGCTCTCGCTTTATTATTCTTTCGAAATCGGCGTGATGAGCATCGTCGGCCCGGTCTCGTCCAGCTATCCCGCGCTTACGGTCGCGCTCTCCATCGCGAGCGGCGAGCGAATTAACGTCCTCCGTGGAATTGGAATCGCAGTTACTCTGACCGGTGTAATCCTGGCTGCAATGTCTTTCGCGCCAAAGCCGACGAATTCCGCAGAAGCACCCAATCCCCCGGACAAAGTTAATCCCGCAGACTCAGCCGATTCTGCGGGCGCAGCTGACCCCGCGAAAGCAGCCAACCCCTCAACCACCTCGCGATTGTCGCGCGGTGTCGGCTGGGCCGTCTTGGCCGCCGTAGGTTTCGGTTTCATGTTTTGGTTCCTCGGCTTCCACGTAATCCCGCTCGTCGGCGACGCCGTTTCAGTTTGGGCAATGCGCCTCACCGCACTCGTATCGCTAGCGATATTCGCGCTGCCAATGCGCCAAAGCCTCCGTCTCCCCCACGGTCGAATCTGGTGGCAGCTCGCCGCCGTAGGCGTGATGGACACCGCCGCCTACGTCGCCAATAATGCCGGCTTGCACATCGGCCCAGTCTCCGTAGTGAGCGTCCTCGCATCCTTGTACGGCGCCGTCACCGTCCTGCTTGCCTGGATTTTTCTGCGCGAGCGCCTGGAACGTACCCAATGGCTAGGCATTGCCCTAATCTTCGCCGGCATCATCTGCGTCAGCATCTGATGTGCTTCCAAGAGTATCTGAGGCATCCGCCTTAGCTTGTAGTTGTACGCCGGGATCTGCGGTTCTCGCCTTAGCTTTTAGTTTGTCATTCCGAGCGCAGCGAGAAACCTGCTGTTTGTGGTGGAAGCCGAGGATCCTCTCAATTTTGTCGGCGACGTTTGTCTTAGGAATCTCGGGTTTACGCTTTTAGCTCTTAATTTGTCATTCCGAGCACAGCGAGGAATCTGCTCTCTGTGGCACGAAGAGAATCATTATTTGTGCGAGTAATCGTTCAATCCAGCGGTTCGCAACATCAGCCATACTTAAGCCGCCGCGAGTCACCCTGCTACACTACTGCGAGCATGACGGCTAAACGCTATTGCGATGTCGCGCTCCCCGTTCCGTTGCGCTCGACGTTCATCTACGCCATTCCCGATTCTCTGCGCGACGAAGATCTCGTCGGCCGCCGCATGCTAGTCCCGTTCCGCAATCGCGCAATGGTCGGAGTCGGCCTCTCCGTCTCCGATAAACCCCCCGCCGTCGCGCAAATAAAAGAAATCTCTGGTTTACTCGACCGCGTCCCCGCCCTCCCGCCGAAATTAATCGAACTAGGCCATTGGATCAGCCGCTACTACATCGCCCCCATCGGCGAAACATTTCGTGCCATGCTTCCTCCCGAAATCGAACTGCGCCACGACCGCGAATATTGGCTCACCGGCGCTGGCCGCGCTTATTTGCACGAACTAGCCGCGGGCAGCGAGAACACCGACGTCGAAAGCTCTGAATTTGAATTTCTGCGCCGGTTCGACACAGCCATCGAAAAATCCCACGCAATCCAGTCCGCCGCCGTGCGCCGGCTGCCCGGAGGAGAAGCACTCGCAGAAAAATTTGTGCGTCGCGGCTACCTGTCCGCGCAGGAAATGGTCCACCGCCGCAAAACGAGAACGCAAAAGATCATCGCCTGGAATCCCGCAAAAGATGAGCCCTCCACAAATCCGGCCGAAGGAAAAATTCGCGAAGTCCTAACAGCAACTCGCGGCCCGCTTCCGCTAGCGGTCTTGATGAAAAAAGCGGAAGTATCGCGCGCCCTCATCCAACGCCTCGAAAAACAAGGCCGCGTGCTCGCCTGGGAAGAACCGCTGGTAGCAGACGAAGATCCCTGGGACACCGACTTCACTCCGCCCACAAATGACCTGAACGCCGAACAAAAACAGGCCCTAGCCGAAATTTGGCGCTGGCTCGTAGCCGGAAAATTTACAGCCGGCTTGCTTCACGGCGTCACCGGCAGCGGCAAAACCGAAGTGTATCTCGCCGCCATCGAAGCGGCGATCTCACGCGGCAAGACCGCCATCGTCCTCGTCCCCGAAATCGCGCTCACACTGTGGGTCGGCCGTTTGGTGCGCGCGCGCTTTGGCCAGACGGTCGCCATCCTCCACAGCGGTTTGCCCGATGTCGAGCGCGCCCGCGAATGGTGGCGTGTTCGCCACGGCCACGCAACTGTCGTGGTCGGAACTCGCTCCGCCGTTTTCGCCCCGCTCGAAAATCTCGGCCTCATCATCGTGGACGAAGAGCAGGAAACCAGCTACAAACAGGAAGAAACTCCGCGTTACAACGGCCGCGACGTCGCCGTTTATCGCGCGCGCCTCGAAGGCGCTGTGGCATTACTCGGCTCCGCCACTCCGTCGCTCGAAACCTACCACAACGCGCGCGACGGAAAGTATCGCCTTCTTGAACTCACCTCTCGCGTAGAAAACCGCCCGTTAGCTGAAGTCCGCGTCGTCGATCTCCGCGAAGAATTCCGCCGGCAACTCAAAGCCCGCCCCGTTTCAGAAGCTTTGCGCGCAGCGATTGCCTTGCGCCTGGAAGAAAAAACGCAAGCCATGGTACTGATCAATCGACGCGGCTATTCCTGGTCGCTGCTTTGCCGAAGTTGTGGTGCTTTCGTGCAGTGCGAAAATTGCAGCATCGCGCTCACCTATCACAAAAGCCGTCAACGCCTGGAATGCCACTACTGCGGCTACTCGATTCGCCCTCCGAAGAAATGCCCAAAGTGCAATGGCGAGTTCCTCTACTTCGTAGGCGACGGCGCAGAACGCGTGGAAGAATATCTGAAAGAAAAATTTCCCGCGGCTCGAATCGCGCGCCTCGATCGCGATACCGTTCGCACCAAGCGCGAATACCAGCAGGTTCTCGGCGCTTTCGCCAACGGCGAATTGGACATTCTGGTCGGCACTCAAATGGTGGCCAAAGGTCACGATTTCCAGCGCGTCACTCTCGTTGGCGTAGTCGCAGCCGATCTCGCCTTAGGACGCCCCGATTTCCGCGCAGCCGAAAAAACTTTCCAGTTGCTTACCCAAGTCGCCGGACGCGCAGGCCGCGGCGAACTTGCCGGCGAAGTCCTGGTGGAAACCTACTACCCCGAGCATTACGCCATCCAGTACGCCGTGCAGCAGGATTACGTTTCGTTCTACGAAAAGGAAGCGCACTTCCGCCGCATGCTGCACTACCCGCCATTTACCGCACTCGCAAGCGTCCTGGTGCGCGATCGCAAAATTGAAAACGCAATTCGCTGGGCCAAAGCTCTCGAAACTTACTTCGCTCCCTTCGAAAATCGCGGAGTGAAAATTCTGGGTCCCGCAGCCGCTCCGCTCGCGCGTCTTCGCAGGGACTACCGTTTTCAGTTTGTTTTGAAGTCGCCGCGACGCGCGGCTCTTGCGCAGGCTCTCAGCGGCGCTCTTGATTTCTGCGCCGCCAAAAAAATTCCAGACACCGCCGTGATCGTTGACGTAGATCCCACCAGCCTCTTCTAAGAACTAGCTTTTTGTGTCCGCGTGCGCCATATCAAATAAGCTGGCAGTCCCGCCAACACAATTCCGACTCCCTCAATCGCCCCAGCCGGCCGCGAAGAAATCGCATTCACCACCAGCGCCGCGCTAGCCAGCACAAAAATTAGGGGCGTCCATGGGTATCCCGGCACGCGATAGGGAAGCTCCGCCCCATGCATTCGTTTTCGATAAACGAAAATACTCGCCCCTGCCAGCCCGTAGAAAATCCAGCCGGTAAAAATCACGTAAGTAAAAAGCTGCTCGAAGCTCCCCAGGCACGCCAGGATCGCAGCCCAAACTCCCGAAGTGAAAATCGCAAACGCCGGCGTTCGAAAACGCGGATGTATTTCCGCCATTCTGCGAAAAAACAGGCCGTCGCGGGCCATCGCATAATAAACACGCGGACTAGTAAGCTGAATACTGTTCGCCGAGCTGAACGTCGAAATCATAATCAGAAGCGCCACGAATTTCGCCGCCATCGGCCCCAGGATCACAGCCATCGCGGCCGCGGCAATAGTATCCGACTGTCCCGCAGCCTCCGGCCCCAGCGCAGCCACGTATGACAAAGCGGCCAGCACATAAATGATCGTCAACGCGAACGTGCCGTAAAAAAACGCCCGCGGAAAATCACGCTGTGGATGCGCCGCTTCGCCCGCGCTGAAAGAAGCGAACTGCCAGCCTTCGTAAGACCACATCGCCGCAATCATCGCCAACCCAAAATTCGAAAGCATCGAGCCATTCACGCGGGCCGGCCACAAAATATTTTGTGAGCCGTGAAACCCGCGCCCCATCGCCAACAGCACGGCGCTCATCGCCAGAATCAACGCGACCTTCACATACGTGGTCCAGTTCTGCAGGTCCGAACTTTCGCGCGTGCCATAAATATTCACCAGCGTTATCACAGCGATCATTCCCACGGCCGCGACCTTCATCGCAACGGCGCTGAGCGGAATGATCTGCCCCAAATAAGCGCTGAACGCCACCGCCAGCGTGGCTATGCCACCCGAAGCAATCACCAGGAACAGCGTCCACCCATAGAGAAACGCCGTCAGCCTGCCAAAACAATCGCGTATATAAACGTACAGCCCGCCCGCTTCTGGCTTCATCGCCGCAAGTTCGCCATACGTAAGCGCGCCCACCAGCGACATAAATCCGCCCGCCACCCAAACCAGTATCGCGAGCCCAACTGAATTTCCGACGCGCCGCTGAATCGCGCCAGGCACCAAAAATATTCCCGACCCGATCACGCCTCCAATAACCAGCATCGTTAGGTCGCGCAAACCAAGCGTGCGCACAAGTGTTGGAGGATTCTGCAAACGACTCGGAGGATGGCTCATTACGATGCGCGCATCATATACGTCTCAAGCGAATCGTCAACGTGAAGAGATTTTCGTGCTGTTTATCAGGAGTTAGCCCGTTAGGCAGTTTCTCTTCGTTGACTTGCTATGTGACGCCCCCTAAGATGTGCAGCACATGCCCAGCACCGACGCGTTCATCGGCCAGACCATCTCCCATTACCGCATCATCGAAAAGCTCGGCGGCGGTGGTATGGGTGTTGTGTACAAAGCCGAGGATACTAACCTCGGCCGGAACGTCGCGCTGAAATTTCTTCCCGAGGAAATGGCGAAAGACCAGCAGTCGCTCGAACGATTTCGACGCGAAGCGCGAGCCGCCTCCGCGTTGAATCATCCCAACATCTGCACCATTCACGAAATTGGCGAAGAAAATGGGCAAACCTACATCGCCATGGAATGTCTCGACGGCAAAACGCTGAAGCACAGCATCGCGGGCCGTCCCTTGGATTTGGAATTGCTCCTCGATCTCGGTATCGACATCGCCGACGCGCTCGATGCTGCCCACAGCAAAGGAATCGTCCACCGCGACATCAAGCCCGCAAATATTTTCGTCACCGAGCGCGGCCACGCGAAAATTCTCGACTTCGGCCTTGCCAAGCAGGTTCGCCTCGCCACCGTACATACGGTAACGCGGGACGCAACTCTGTCAGCCACGTTGACTGCGGGAGTACGCCCGGAAGATCTAACTAGTCCCGGCGTTGCAGTCGGCACGGTCGCCTATATGTCGCCCGAGCAGGTTCGCGGGAAGGAACTCGACGCGCGCACCGACCTGTTTTCGTTTGGCGTGGTGCTCTACGAAATGTCCACCGGCGCGGTACCGTTTCGCGGCGAGACTTCTGGCGTGATTACCGACATGATTTTGAATCGCGCGCCCGTGGCTCCCGTGCGTTTGAATCCGGATCTTCCGGCGAAGCTTGAAGACATTATCAACAAGGCGCTGGAAAAAGATCGCGACCTCCGTTATCAGTCCGCGGCGGATATCCGCACGGACTTGAAACGCCTGCGCCGCGATAGCGGCTCCGGCCGAATTTCCTCCACCGAAAGCAGAGCTGTTCAGGAACTTTCTCTGGAACCTGGAAGCGGGAGCGACCGTATCGCGACGACCGCTGCTCTGCCTTCGGCCGCTTCTGCAGGAAGGAAGTCTGCGATCGTTATCGCCTGCGCCGCTCTTGTGCTCGTCGTAGCGGCATTCGTTGCGTATCACTTCTTGCACGGCTCCAGCGCTCCGAGCGGTCCCGCGAAGATTACGCAGATCAGCCGTTGGGACAAACCCATGGAATTTGCCCGGATTTCTCCCGACGGCCATACCGTGGCGTTCACCTCGGAAGTGGCCGGCATCTCGCAGGTCTTCGTCATACTCACATCCGGCGGCGAGCCTCTACAGCTCACAAATGACGGAGGCGACAAGATTGTGGATAGCTTCTCCACTGACGGAACCGAGATCTATTACGGGAGATACCAAGGTAACGACGAAGGTTGGGCCGTCCCCACACTCGGCGGAAAACCCAATCGCGTGGCGTCGGGCTTCGCGTTAGTTCCATCTCCCGATGGCAACTTCATCTACTACCTAAAAGCAAACAGCCGCGGCATCTTCCGCACGCAAAGATCCGGACTCAGCGAGGAGCAGATTTATGCTCTCGACGCTGCGCTGTCTCCGCCAAGGCGACTTTTGCCCTTCCCTGACGGCAACCACTTACTGGTATTCACGAACGACAACATCTCTTTGCGCCCGCTCGCTCACGTGTACGATTTGGATTTATCCCATCACTCGATCGTTGCGCTTGGTGACATGCCCGCGCATACCGTGGAGCTTGCCTGGGGTGAGCCCGGCAAGACCGTGCTGTTCAGCCGCACGGTTAGTGGCCTGACCAACATCTGGAAGTACACCCTGAGTGACAGATCGCTCACGCAAGTAACCCAGGGAACCGGACCGGATCTTTCGCCCATGGTTGACCCGTCGGGAAAAGGAATTTATTTCGTGAACGGCAAAGCCACCGGCTTTTTGACCGCGTACAATATCCGCACCAAGCAAGCCGCCGACATCGCCTCGGAAAATGCGACGCAGCCCTCCATTTCCCCTGACGGAAAGCGCTTGATGTACGTGGTCCAGCCCGCCAGGGACCGCACCGAGGTTTGGACCGCAAACATTGACGGCAGCAACCCGGTGAAAATCGCCACCGGAGAATCCTTGGCAACTACAACCTGGGCGTCAGACAGTTTTCACCTGGCTTTTGTGGTATCGCAAAACGGCGCTATCGACAAACCATATACCGTGGGAGCCGATGGCAGCGACCTGCACCAGATTCCTTGGTCCAGCGGAAATATCTTTACTGTGCTGTGGACCCGTGACCGGAAAACTCTCTACATCAGCGGCTTCGAGAAGGACTCTGCGTTGCCCACGATTTGGAAAGCGAACCCGGACGGCTCCGGCCAGGAGAAAATCGGCGGCGATTGCGGCAATATTGCGGAAATCTCACCCAACGGACAATACCTGATCGGTGCGGTGTGGGCTGGCGAAAGAACCGGAATTTACGAGTTCTCCATCCCTGAAAAAAAGTGCATTGCGCTGTTACCGGGTGTGGCAACTTTCCAGTCCATATTTGCTCCTGATGGCAAATCGCTCTTGTACGCCATTCCGTCTCAGCACGAAGTCACGATTTACCGCGCAGCTTGGCAGGACGGAAAACTAATTGGCTCGCCGCAGATCGCAGTGAAACTACCCTTTGCTATTCCCTTTAGCTCCGGCGGAAACGGGTACGACTTCGCCCGTGATCTCTCCTCGGTGGTTTACGCGCGCCGCGCCGGACACGCCGATCTCTACCTGCTAAGTCAGAAATAAACGCCGGCTGCGCAACAGAAATTCTGCTGGGGTTCTTATATTCAGCCGAATAACTGTTGGAAAATGACGCTGTAACAACCAATCGGTCATGAAAACGGCGGCTAGCTCCTGGTAAATCAGATAATCGGAAACTGACCCACTACTAGATTTTCCTACGAGGACAGCTTCAAGGATTGTTCGTCGGCCACTGCGTAAAGCACAAAACAAATATCGCCAGCGCCAGGACCGCCAATAATTTCCGCCCGGCATCCAGTGGCTCCCACCGGTCATATACTGGCGGATGCCGGAATCTCAGCGATAGCACCAGCAAAACGATTCCCCACACTCCCCACCCGTGCCACCAGCGAATTCCCATCGCGATTAGCCCGAGCGCGACCATCAGTGAAATTTCCTTGTGTTTCTTGTTCGCCAGCGTGTACAGAATGTGCCCACCATCAAGTTGCCAGCAGGGCAGCAGATTCAACGCCGTAGCAAACAATCCCACCCAAGCCGCCTGCCCGATCGGATGTAGCAAAAGTGACGTGGGGTCCGCGCCGGGATGAAACATTCCCATAAAAATCTTCATCAGCATCGGTTGGCCAAAGATAATGTCGGCATTCTGCTGTACACCGGGAACGATTTTCGAAATTGATATCGCATACGCCATCAGCGGCACCGCGACCACAAATCCCGCAATGGGGCCGGCAATTCCAACGTCAAAAAGCGCCCGCCGCGTGGCAATCGGCGACCGTATCCGCAAAAACGCCCCGAAAGTCCCAAACAAAAATGGCGAAGGAATAAAATACGGATAACTCACATCGATGCCGTAAATCTGGCACGCAATGTAGTGGCCCATCTCGTGCGCCATCAAAAATCCCAGCAGCGCAAACGAAAACGGAATTCCCAGCACCAGCAAATGAGGATGCGCCAGCGGCGCCAGAATCGCCGCGAAAGGATTGTCGTCGCCGGAAAACGGCGCAACATTGTGCGCATATGAGATCGCGAATCCCGATCCAACCGCCAGCGTAGTAACCAGCGTAACCAAAAAAAGAACCACTGCTGGCCACAAAGGCTTTCGAGGTCGCACTATGCGCGGCGGAGGCAGTTCAATGATCTGTGGGTAACCAAGATCAAGAACTTCGACAGGGGTGCGCGAGTGTCCGTTGCCGGGAAGGCGATCCATGAAGATTACAAGTTTAGCACTGAAAAGCGGTCAGCCGCCTTACGCAGGAGTCAACACAACAACAGCATCTGATTAATTCACGATTTGGGTGCAGGCGTCGAAGAGGGAGCCGGCAGCGTCTGGAGCTCTTTGCCGGGTTTGAAGCGTACTGCCTTGCCCGGAGGAATGCTAACCTGCTGTCCAGTCCGCGGGTTGCGGCCAATCCCGGTCTTCCGCGGCTTCACGTTGAACACGCCGAAACGCCGAAGCTCAATGCGTTCCCCTCGGCCCAACGCGTTCTTCATAGCCTCGAACACGGTTTCCAC
>JBEKHG010000031.1:0-45398 GCA_050012395.1 Candidatus Acidiferrales bacterium | reverse complement strand
GGCAAGGAACCTTTCTGGCAGCAGGCTTACACCAACCTCGTGAAGTTCATCATCCTTCTCCACAAGGTCGCCTACGACTACGTCACGTTCTTCGATGTCTATCAGTGCGCGATCTCCCCACCGCTTCTCGAAGAACGGATCGCCGAAGCCGAGGACATCCTTCTCGGACGCCACTATGTCGCCGTCGTTCCAGAGGTTTATGGGGAACGCACCGCCGATCTCGCGGGGCTTGGTTTTGTCCATGATGAGAAGGAGGACCGCTTTCTCGCGCCTGCTGCGTCTGAGCTGCGGGAAATATTAAGGATACGAGGCATTCCATTCGAGGCTCGCACGGTCCTCGACCCGTCCCAGGCAGACCCCGAAAAGCTAGCACAGCTTGAGGCCGTGAAAAGATGGTTCAACGATGACTGGAGACGCATTGAGACCAAGCTCCGCACCTCCATCGTCGAGGGAGTATCCGTCTTTCTTTCGCTCTTCGATGACAACCCGAAAGTGAAGAGAGTTTTCTGCCCCAAGAAGGAATGTTACGACTCCCAGAAAAATGCCAACAACCGGTTTGGCAAGCCTCTGCCTTCGTTTGGCTGGCTGATCGAACACGGGGCTGTTTGCGCTCTAAATTTCCCAATCGGCATGAACGCCGGACTTGCCAAGGCGCTGGGAGTCATGATGAAGCTCGATTTTGAGCGCGCCGTGCTTAATCGAGTTCCGCAAATCGAAGCGCATCCCGAACAATACTTCCGCCAGGTTTTATTCCTTTGCGACGAATACCAGCACTTCGCAACCGTCGGCGAAAGCGATCCGACCGGCGACGAGAAATTCTTCAGCCTCTCGCGCCAACCGAAATGCATCCCAATCATCGCCACGCAGAGCATCAGCTCGCTGCGCTCCGCGTTGCCGGGCGAAAGCTGGCGCACGCTCCTGCAAACCTTCCGCACCAAGATTTTCCTGTCGCTGGCGGACGATTTCTCCGCAAAGACAGCGAGCGATCTCTGCGGACGCGAAGACCAGCTCAAAGTCAGCTATAGCCTGTCGGAAAGCGGGCACGACACCAAGATCAGTTGGCTCACCGGCAAGGCGCTCTCCCACAAGGCCAACATCGTCGCCTCGAAGAGCTACAGCACGCAAAGCGACTACCGCTTCGACATGAAAACCTTCATGGAGTTGCGCAACGCGCAGTCGGTAATCCTTGCCTACGACGGAATCAACCCGGCGCCACCGATGTTTTGCTACCTGAAGCCCCACTACAACAACCCCAACGATTCGTACTTTGTCCAGCTCGCACAAGGAAAACTCTAATGAACGGATTTGAAATGATCCTTCCGTTTCTCAAGCCCATCGAGCACCTCATTCTGGACGACTCGATTAGCGAAGTTATGGTGAACGGTCCCGACCGCGTATTCATAGAAAAGGCCGGTTTCCTTCAGCAGGTGCCGGGCGTCTCGATCGGCGAGCGATCCCTCATGGTGGCTGTAAAGAATATCGCCAGACGCCTCGGTGACGACATCTCGGAATCAAAACCAATTCTCGACTCGCGTTTGCCCGATGGCAGCCGCGTAGCAGCAGTGATCCCTCCTTGCAGTCTCGCCGGCGTCACGCTCACGATCCGCAAGTTCAACACCCGGCACTTCGAAATGGAGGATCTAATTCGGGCTGGCACTCTCGACCATGCGCTCGCGAACCACCTCGAAGACTACGTGCTGGCCCGCAAGAATATTCTGATCGCCGGGGGTACCGGCACCGGAAAAACCACGCTCCTGTCCATCCTCGGCAAATTCATTCCGCAGGAAGAACGGGTTCTCGTCATTGAAGACACGGCCGAGATTCACCTCACGCAGGAAAACCTCGTCCGGTTTGAAGCACGCCGTGAGCAAAACGGTCTACCGGCAGTGGCTATTCGCGATCTGTTGAAGGCCGCACTCCGCCATCGCCCGGACCGCATAGTGCTCGGAGAGATCCGCGGCGGGGAAGCATTTGACTTGCTGCAACTTCTGAATACGGGACACTCTGGCACGCTATCGACCATTCATGCGAACTCGGCGCAACAGGGCCTCGCACGTTTCACAAGTTGTGTTCTGCAAAGCGGCATCGATTTACCCTATCGCGCCGTTAAGACGAACATCGCTGACTCGTTGAATGTAGTCGTCCATGTCGAGCGGCGGCCAGGTCGCAGATACATCTCGGAAGTTCTCTTCATCAACGGGTATGACCCGGACACGGACTTATTCGACTACGGCTCAGTGTTCCTGGCCAAACAGGAACAACCATGAGCACCGACACCGCTTTCACACCGCGCTCTCTCACCGCTTCGGAGTACGTCCGAGAGCTCTTCGAACCCGGCGACAACGCCGCGGTCCTGGTGAGGAATCGTCGAACCGGCAGCACGGTCCAGCGGATCACAAAGGCCGAAACCATAGCAGACCCCGAATTTCAAGCGTGGCTGGCAGCCCGCAATGCCGCTGGTTCCGATGTGTACGTCGGCATGAATCCAATAAAGGAAGGCGCTTACACCCGAACCAAAGACGATATAAAGGATATCCGCCACATCTATCTCGACCTTGATACGAAGGGCGACGAAGTTCTCGAAGCGATCCGAAATTCAACCGAAGTCCCCGCACCCAACTTTGTGCTCGACACTTCGCCTGGCAAGCATCAAGTCGTCTGGAGAGTGGCCGGAATCAATCAGAGTGAGGCTGAGTCACTTCTGCACAGTCTGGCGAATCAATTCGAGGGCGATCGAGCGGCAACGGATTCGACGCGGGTGCTGCGTTTGCCGGGATTCGCCAACCGGAAGCTTTCCGAGGAATTCATCGTCGGCGCGCGACAGGAAAGCGACGCGACCTACACGCTTCGCGACTTCACGCTTCACGAGGATTCACCGGAAGCACCGAGCCACTTGGGCGACGACCAAGAACACCCCCGGAAACCAAACAGCGAACACAAAAGCCAGTCCGAGCAGGATTGGGCCTACGCGAAGCGCGCCCTCGCCCGCGGCGACAACCCGGAACTCGTGGTCCAGCGCATCGCCGATTACCGCTCGCAAGACAAATCGGACCCAGACTACTACGCTCGTCACACCGTAGACAAAGCTCATGCGCAACTCGAACAGGAGCGTCAAAACCTCGGCGCCTCCAAGAATCCCGAATCAACGCACGTCAGCGAGAGATAAAGAGAAGGACATTGATTGTGATTTCCGAACCATTGCCACCGAATGGCAAACCGGATAACGTAGTGACGGTTACGGTGCCGAATCAGCGGGACAGGAGATCTATGTCTCGCAGATCCGGACAAAGAGGTTCCGTTTGTGTTGTAGGCAGTAAGTACATCGGCCGGTACCGCGTTGATGTGCCGGGCCAAATCAAAAGGGCCAGACGTACAGTGATAATCGCAAACACCAACCAGATCACCAAGCCGCAAGCCGAAAGGTGGCTGGCGAAGTTCGTCGAAGAGCAAGGCATCAATGATGCCGGTCACCTTGTTCGTTCGCAATCGCCGGTCGTGACTTTTGATCTGGCAGCTCGCGGATGGAGAGAGAACCACCTGATCGTTAACAAGAAGCGTTCGTCTCAACGCAGCATGTCTTGCGAATTGAACAAGCACATCCTTCCACACTTGAAAAGCACCCCGTTAGAGGAAATCACGTATCCGCTCGTTCGGGATCTGATTCAGATGTGGATGCGGGAACGCCTCTCTCGCAAGTCGATCAAGAACCTCTTCGGTATCGTGCGCGCGATTTATAACTTCCAGTTGGACGAAACTGCGCAGAGCGGTAAGCCAGCCCTGTCGCCGTGGCTCGTAAAATGGAAGAAGGTCGCACCCCCAAAGACCGTGCAGCGGCAGCAACCGCACTTCACCGTTGCGCAAATGGCGGCCATTGTGAACACGGCGAACAATCAGATGCATCGCGCCTTGTTTGCTTTAGCAGCCGGCACTGGGGCGCGAGCCGGGGAATTGTTCGCTTTGAGAGTCGAGACTGACGTTGACTTGAACGAGCAGACGCTCACAATCCGGCGCTCTGTTTTTGAGGGAGAGGAAAACACCTCGAAGAGCGATACGGGAGATGAAGACAGGACCCGGACTGTGCCGATCGATGCTTCGGTAGTCGAAGAACTTAAGAAGCATCTGAAGGCCAGGAAGTTTGGGTACCTGTTTCAAACTCGAAACGGCACACCTTTGCGGCTGTCGAACGTACTGGAAGACAAACTTTATCCCATCCTACGGAAGTTGAATCTGATGCAACCGGGTGTCGGAATGCACGCCTTTCGACGAGGTCGGATTTCTCACCTTGTGTATTCCGGGGTGAGCCGTCAGGTCATCCGAGATTGGTGCGGGCATTCGTCGGACAAGATGATTGACCACTACACCAAAACGTTGCGTCAGCACCACGCCCCGGAGATGGCCAAAGTGAAGCCGTTGTTGGACTCAAGTTGGACTCAAATTCAAAATGAGGAGAGTGGCGTCGGTTTGCAAACTGTTGTAAATTAAAGGTCCTACTTGCCCGTTCCCCGGTAGCTCAACGGTAGAGCATTCGGCTGTTAACCGAAGGGTTGCTAGTTCGAATCTAGCCCGGGGAGCCATCTTCTCCTTCTCTCTCAGTTGCTTATGAAACCTCCCTTCTCAGCTTTTGTCTTTGGACTGCGCGAGTGTCATACAGGTGTCATGAAGACGCCCTAATTGACCGAAGCGCTCTCGCCGTACACCTGTTGATTCGCTTTCTCCATCGCTTCGCGAACCTGTTCGACCATGCCGAGCTGATACCGGCGCTTTGTCTCGGGGCTTGTATGACGCATGGCACGTTGAATTACAGCATCCGGTGCTACCCAACTCAGTCGAGTGCAAAAAGCATGCCGCAAGTTGTAAATCTTGATTGGTAAATTCGTTCGACCATTGTAACGAGCCGATCAGACGGTGGAGCAATTTCTTCTTTGGTCTTGCCGAAGAAATATGAAGTGCCTGTTACCCAACCTGTGGGCGTTAAGTGGTATTCAGTTTCGAGATCATCGACCGCCATACTGTCCTATCTCTCCTTTTAGGAAGCGCTGATCTGCGCCCTTCGGCATCCAGGCGACATGACCTGTCTCGTCGTAATAAGTTTCCGTCAGGTTCGTGCCGTCGAGTTGCAGTAAAACAAAGCCGTTGTATACACGCAAAGGAATCTCAGGGTCTTTTGCATTGCGCTTCTCGAACCACTCGACTTCTGGGCTCGCTTGGAGATCAGAAGCAAGTCCCCACGGTATCGCCGCATGACCGACACAACGGCACAGCATTCCCTTTAGATCCTTTAAAGGTCTGTAGGCGATGCCCGCATGCAGATGCCCCCAATACCAGTAAGCTGGTGGAGAAACTCCCCGGAAAGCTCTCATTACTTCAGTGAAAAGCTTCAGAGGTTCTGACGGCTGCCCACCATTCTCGGGGAGTCCGTTGTGATGGGTCAAAATGATTAACTTCTTCTCTTCTTTCTCTCCTCTTTGCGCCAACTCCTGCAAGAACGAAAATTGTACATTGTCCCCGAGCGAGCCATCCATGTAGAGGCTCAGCACATCAGCGTTATAAGCCGAATCGAGTCCGACAATGATCCATTTGGAATTCTCTAGGGCGAAAAAACTGAATGGAGATTGGAACTTGTTGAAGACCGGACCTCCCACAGCGTCATTAAAGTAGGGTCCTCCACCGGAGTACATTTCATGGTTCGAGTTTAGCGTGAACGAACCAACCAAACCCTTTGGCCAATAGTTTATAAGCTTACTGTTTTCCTCTCCACTCGTTCCAGCGTAATAGACATCGCCCAAATGGATAGATACGTGCGGCTTCAAGCCGGTAATAATTTTTGAGATCTTCGTACTTGGAGAATCGTTGGCTCCGAAATTCCCCGTCCCGAAGTCGCCTGCCAAAACGATCGACACATGGTCATCAATGGAGACTGGGGCGGGGGTGCCCCGAGGAAAAGGATGTTTGTGCAACAGGTTCTCGAGCCAAATCGTGCCTCCCACGAGGGTCCACCTGGGATCGAACTCTTCGTACTTGCCGGTGCCGAGGATCTGGCCTCCAGGGCCTACTGTGACCTCAATGGCTTCGGCAGCAGAGAGATAATCAAGGCGCTCCACATGACCATTCCAATCATCGGTTAAGTAGCTCTTCATCCTCAGAATCTGATGAGCCCGATGACTTGGCGGAATTCCTCTATACAGAAAATTAGCGAGCTGTTCGTCAGCTTCTTCGATTAAAGGTTTTAGAGCAACTCGTTTGTCACGAGGGAGATTTGACCATGCAGCGTTCATCCGGTTTATCAGTGCGTCCCGTTGTGCGGTGGTCAAAGGTTCATCGTTACCTACATCTTGACCATTTGCCATCATCCAACCTCCGAGCCTTAATTAACCTATGATCCCATTCCTGGGCGGAATTCTTCTTCTTAAAACGGCGACTCCCTTTTTTCAAATGAACCGACGAAGTCTACCATGATTAATAAGAGTCAGTTATTAACTATTTCGTGATATGTTCAGGCGCGATCTTAGCAGCCAGCATCACACCCCCGAAACCCCATGAATTCCTGTGAAGGTCCTGCGAACTGACATTTTGCCTTGACACTTAGTATTTATTAACATAAGTTCACGTCACTTAGTAGTTAGTTACATTCTATTGGGGGGATCGATGCGATTTACCAAACCCTTCCGAACACTTCTGTTTCTAACATTCATTTTGCCCGTATCGTCCGTTGTGTCGGGACAACAACCAACTAAGCCTCCGGCTCAGAAGTCCTCGAAACAAAAAGGAGTTCACGACGTCATTTCAACTACATTTTCAGCCAGTTGCGATCCGGCGAAATCCGCAGATCTGGTCAAAATGCAATCGGAACTGGATCTTCTGGCTCACGACAAAGAATTGGTCTGGGCCGACAGCGCGCTTTTGAAGATTGCTCAAGCTTCAGTTCCCGGAACTGCTGCGACCGTCGACCCTAAACAGGCCTATATCTTTCATGTCGATCATTGGACATCTTCGCACGTTCTAGTTTCCAGTGATTGGTATGTCTATAAAGCGACCGGCGCTGGAAAACTAAAGCCAAGTGGTTTCACTGCTAACGGTGACCAGTTGCTGTATGGTCTGAGAAGAGCCTTGCTGATAGGTATAGAAATTTTCGATAGCGGTGTTTCAGGTCCCGTCCACTTTGACTACAAGGTTTCGGCGGTTCAGGGGACTCCAGAAAATGCTCAAGCCTTAGGTCAGCTCATTGCCGCATTGCTTGGGCTCGCTGTTCCAACTGCAGACATAACTGCTGAGGTCGGGTGTTCCGTGTTAGCCGGAGCCTCCTTTCAAAACGGAACCAAGCGTTTACCATTCGATTTAAATGTTGCCGAATCAGCATATGATTCAACTAGCGTAAAGGATAGCGACTCTTCCAAGGGGACAGGTGGGCCCGCGCAAAACGCGACGCCGGGAGTGGCGGACTGTTCCTCAATCGCGAAAGGTAGTCCATGCACCTTGAGTCGCACTTTCACGAGCTTAGATAAAGAATGGTGGGACGTAGGAATAGGCGTAACAATTCCGGGAGTTCGTGAAACTAAATACAGCATAGTTAGCGGTTCGTTGAATAAAACTGTCACGACTCATACCAACGCGTATGCACTTTTCGATATCTATCCATTCGCGCAGTACAAGACCAAGGATTCACCGATCCCTCATCTGGCCGTGGGTCTACCTCTTACTAATCAGACTTTCTACCGCCCATTTTTCGGGATATCCGAAAACTTAACAGGCTGGAACGGGTTCCAGAAATGGAGCGGTTTACCGACGTTGAACTTCTTTGCGGGTGTTGTATATATGAAAACGTCGATTGTGAGCGACAGCCCTACCACCCAAGCGGAGCTCACATCTGATCAGAGGTTCGTGCATGCGACGAAGGCATTGTTTGGAGTCGAGGTTCCAGTTAAAGCTCTTATTAGCAAGGTAGGAAAGTCAAAGGCGAAGAATAGCAACGCTGCAAGCCCCTCACAGAGTTCGCAATCTGCCGGCACCTAGACAATCAACTAAACATCGATTCCGCGCTTAGGGATCTGATGGGCAGGAAGATCTCTTACCACTGGCGCAGGCTTGAGCTCGAAGATGGCGAGTTGAAACTTTCCTGGATCACCATCAGCCTTGCATAAGATGAAGTCACAACCCTCCCGATAAGGATCGAAGAGCAAAGGCGAATGGGGAAAACGACCAGCAGAAAAATCGGATTTCTTCTACCCAATTCTCCCGCGACCTTTTTGAGTTTGGGGTGCATCTTTGGGTGCAGCTACGTGGGGGAAAAATGGCTCTCCAATTGTTGCAAGCGACACCAGATAGGGCAGTTAGATTTTTTCTCTCCTCGGCTGTTAACCGAAGGGTTGCTAGTTCGAATCTAGCCCGGGGAGCCATCTTCTCCTTCTCTCTCAGTTGCTTATGAAACCTCCCTTCTCAGCTTTTGTCTTTGGACTGCGCGAGTGTCGTACAGATGTCATGAAGACGCCCTAATTGACCGAAGCGCTCCCGCCATGTACCTGTTGGTTCGCTTCCTCCACAGCTTCGCGAACCTGTTCGACCGTGCCGAGTTGATACCGCGCTTTGCCTTGGGGCTCGTTTGACGCATGGCCCGTTGAATTACAGCATCCGGTGCTACCCAACTTAGTCGAGTACAAAAAGCATGCCGCAAGTTGTAAGTCGGAAAGTGCGGCACGTTTGCTCGCCTGGCGAGAGTCGCTCGGCATTTCGTGTAAGTAACGCGTTTACCAACAGCGAGCTACGTAAATTCGGAATTTTCGAATATATGGGGGGAGGATGGAAGGACCTTGAATGCGTCTTGATATTCGGAAAAAAGCAAAAATATTTGAAGGGAACTAGGAGTGCGCGGGCTGCTGTTGCGTAAGGCAGTGGATGGTGCCGAATCCCCAGACTAAATCGACCGAATGGATGCCAACCACGGAGCGCTTGGGGAAAAGTTCAGAGAGGATTCCCAGAGCGATGCGGTCGTTGGGATCGTTAAAAGTGGGCACCAGGACGGCGGCATTCGAGATATAAAAGTTTGCATAACTGGCGGGCAGGCGGACGCCGTCGAAGAATAAAGGCGACGGCATCGGCAAACCTACAACATCCAATTTAGTTCCGTCTTCGAGTCTCGCTCCGCGCAAGCGTTCCCAATTTTCTTCGAGCGCGCCATAATTTTTCTCCGTGCGGTTCTTTTCGCGGCAAATCACGACCGTGCGGCGGTCCACGAAACGGCATAAATCATCAACGTGGCCGTGCGTGTCATCTCCCGCGATTCCTTTGCCTAACCATATAACGTTGGTTACACCGAGATATTCTCGCAAGACTGCTTCCGTCTGGCCGCGGTCGAATCCGGGATTTCGCACTTGACGTTTCTGATCGAGAAGGCACTCTTCCGTGGTGAGTACGGTCCCCAAGCCATTTACATCAATGCTTCCGCCCTCGAGAACCACGCCGCGGCCGCCTAGTTGAGCGCGGAACATTTTCATCTTCAATCGGCGGGCGGCACGTTCGGGAATCGCGTAGTCCTTTTTCCAATCGGGGTAACGAGCCCAGGCATTAAAACGAAATCGAGCGATAGCAACTTCCGGACGGGGCTTCGCGCGTTTGATAAATATGGGACCGAAATCGCGTGTCCAACCTCTATTTGTCGAAAATCGCAGAAACTGGATTCGGCTCATGCCAACGCCGACATTTTTCAAAACTTTGCGCGCTAGCGATTCGTGTGCTGATGAGTTGACCAAAATGCGGAGGAGTTCGCCTGGCGCTATTTTCCGAGCGATCTCGCCGTAAACCCAGTGGATAGGTTCGAGCTTGCCGGGCCAATCGGTTGGATTGTGCGGCCAGCCGAGCCATGTGGCTTCGTGGGGTTCCCATTCGGCAGGCATGCGGAAGCCTGACGCTGCGGGAGTATTTTCCGCGGACGAGCGGCTGATGAGGCTCGATGGTTTCAAGGCTTTTCGTCGAGGAAGCGCTGTTCGATACCGGCATATGCATCGATCCTGCGGTCACGTAGGAACGGCCAATTGCGCCGGACGTCTTCCAGGTGCGCGAGGTCCACTTCGCCGTACAAAATTTCTTCGCGTCCGGTGGAACCTTCCGCGATGATAATCCCCTGCGGATCGCAAAGGAACGAACTGCCCCAAAATTCGAGGCCGTCTCCACCTTCGGCAGGTTTTTCGTGTCCAACACGATTGACGGCGGCGACATACACCCCGTTAGCAATCGCATGGCTGCGCTGGATAGTGCGCCAGGAATCGCGCTGCGCTTCTCCATTGGAATTTTTTTCGCTGGGATGCCAGCCGATAGCTGTCGGGTAGAAAACAATGCAGGCGCCGTTGAGGGCGGCCAAGCGCGCTCCTTCCGGATACCATTGGTCCCAGCAGATTAACGTGGCAATTTTCCCGACATTTGTTTCGAAGGCGCGAAACCCCAGGTCTCCCGGAGTGAAGTAAAATTTCTCGTAATAAGCGGGATCGTCGGGTATATGCATTTTGCGATATACGCCGGCGATTCGACCATCGGCGTCAACGATTGCTGCGGTGTTGTGATACACACCAGGCGCGCGGCGTTCGAAGACTGGTGCAACAATGACGGTTTTCGTTTTCTGCGCTACTCGACCTAAAGCTTCCGTAGTGGGACCGGGCACGGACTCGGCCAATTCGAAATTCGCGGTGTCCTCCCGCTGGCAGAAATATTGCGAACGAAAAAGTTCGGGCAGGCAGATCACTTGGGCCCCGCCTCGAGCGGCTTCTTCGATGCGAGCGATGGCGTGGGCCAAGTTTTGTTCCGGCTCGGGGCTGACAGCCATCTGAACCAGACCAACTTTAAATTTAGCGGGCGCTGTCACAACATAAAAGTCTAAACGAAAAGCCGATACAAGGCCATATGCCGCAGGCAGTTTTAACTAACTTTTCTTCTTTGCATGCAGCAATTTTTGATCTTGATATTCTTTCCAGGTCAGAAATATTAGGAGCAAATCGAAGAGGGTGAGAATCACGAGCGCCACAGAATGCGTGTGAGTGAATCTGTAGACTTGATAAACGACAAACGCCGCGAAAACGCCGATAGTCAGCGGATAAGCCCATAGCTTATTGAACCAAAGAAAAATCACGAGTAAGGCTTTTACCAGCCCGTGCGAAAGAAGATACAGCGACGCAAACATCGGGCTACCGCTAGCCAGTTTCTGCGAAGCAATACTCAGGTGGGAAAAAATAACATCGTGCTTGTCGCGGGCGAGTTCGTGCTGGCAAAGCGCCTGCAGCCACGCGTTCAATGTGTTCACTTTAAACCATAGCAGCACACCACCCACGGCTTCGAGAATGCCGTCGATTCCCTTGATGGTAATACCGACACGAAAAGAATCGTGGATCAGGATATGAGTAATGCTTTTTCTGGGCACTTCCTCCAGCGTGCCATATCTGAGTAAGAATTGCCAAACATGCGGGAGTTTACGAACTCATCCGGCGTTTACGGCGACGGCGGCTTCCGCTTTTCGCTCGCGGCCGGCGAACTTTCAGGGCTATTAGCGGGCGCTGAGGCGGGAGAGGGCGGCGCTTGCAACAACGCGAGGTAGCTGCGTCCGAACGCCGAGTGCTGCGTTCCGGGAGCGACTACAACAGCTTGGACGGTGTACCGTCCACCTTGCAACTTCGATAAGGGCAAGCTGATGCGAAAAGATGCCGTGAACTTCTTCGCATCTACTTCCGAGGGGGCGAGTAAGGGAGTCGCGTTTACCTGCAATCCATTGCGAAAGAAAACTAATCCAGCGCGAAGGGAATTTTCGTCAAACGTTTCTTTACTCTCATTTTTCCCCGGGTAGTAAGCCTGGAAGAAAACGTAGAGCGTTTGATTCTGCGCGAAAAGGCGAGTCACGCTGGGAACAATCGCTTCTCCATTCATCTCGAGCGGCGAATTGGGCAACTTGGCGCGCAGACCCTGGCCTTTCGTTTGGACTTCGGACGATTTCTGCACCGGCACAAGCTGGCTGGAAAGGACCAGTGAGCTTAGCACCAGTTTTCCCGGTTGAACCGCCGGAACTGAGAGATTCTGTTCAAAAGTGCCGATTTTTCCCGATTCATTTTCGCGAGCGACAAATTTCAGGCGGTAATTTCCGGGCGCAAGGACAACGCCGCCCTGGTAGAGCAGGTTTTTTTGGTTGATCTGCTGAAAGCGCTGAGGGTCAAGTTTCACTTGGGTCGTGTCGCGCAACTGCGCAACCACTTGGCCGGAAGGAACTGCGCGGACCTCGACGGCAAAATCAAACTCGGCCTGGCGGTGCCCCTGCTTTTCAGCCCAATCGAGCGCACTGGCCGAAATCTTAGCGGCGATGGGAACGTAAGTCTGCTGATCGGACAGCCGGAACATGGCTGTCTCCACTGCCACAGGCAACTCGACCACGGGATTGTCGGAGTTGACCGCGTCGGCAAGCTGCTGGTCGCGGTCTTCTTTTTGAAGATGCTGAAAATCGCGCGGTGCGTAATATCCTTCGCGATAACGAACGTGAGCGCCGGGTGCGTTGACCTTCACGCGAATAGTTCGCCAGCGGCCATCGCGCTTCACATCAGCGCCCAGACGATAACCGATGAGGTAGTAGCCCATGTTGTCCTGCTGAATCTTCGGGAGCGCCTGGCTCAAATCTCCCAAGTCAAAGAATGCTTTTCCGCCAGTATCGGTGGAAAGAGTGGCTAAAGTATCTCGCGAATCTTCGCGCTGGTCGGTC
Organism: Candidatus Acidiferrales bacterium; assembly: GCA_050012395.1. Lineage (GTDB taxonomy): Bacteria > Acidobacteriota > Terriglobia > Acidiferrales > UBA7541 > Palsa-295. Next base: position 32,677 of record JBEKHG010000031.1, on the reverse strand, counting down.
TGATGAAAGACGGACGCTCCCGTGAACATGGAAGTCCCCGTGGCAGCATTTGTGGTGGTGTCACCCCCGGGCGGCGTGGCAAACAATCCGCGCGAATCGATCGAATAGATCGAAACGTCGGCGCGATTAGCGGCGTCCGTGGCGGCGCGAAGCTGCGTGCGATTTTCTTCGCCCGTCTGAGTGATGCCGCCGGTGAATTCCACCAGGGCTTTCCTTCCGGGGAACGCGCCAAGAACGTTTGCCATGCCTTCCACGGCGGCGAGCTTCTGGTCGGTATTAAAAACATTAAATTCGGTTTCGTCCGGTGTGTAGGCCGCACCAGTATATTCCTGTACGTCGTATTCGCCGTTTTCCGCCGCAGCGTAGAGCGGATTGGAAATATCGGAAATGCTGGTGGCGGTTAGCTGCGCGATGGCTTTATCGAGCGTGGCGTGGTCGTTGGTGAAATTGGCGAGCACGATGAGCTTTGAAGAAAAGGCGACGACCGCGACGACGTCCGCTTTGGTCATCTGCTCTTTCACAAATTTTGCGGCTGCGTCGTGTGCGCGAATCAAGTCGTCCGACTGCATGGATGTTAGATCAAAGAAAAGCACGATCAGGCGGCGATCGCGCAATTGATTGCTAATCGCATCGGCCGACGGCGCGTTTGGCCCTTCGTTATCCACTGGCACCACAATGGGTTTGTCTTCCTCTGCGGCTGCGGACTCGACGCCCTCGATGTCGGAGTAGGAGAAGGATGAAATATCCTGCCGCTTGCCATCGTCGGTGACGGTGAATTGGTCCGCGCGCAATCCTTGGATGGGTTTGCCGGACTTGTCTGTCACTTCGACGTCGATGCGCACCAAATCGGACGAGGCTCTGATCACAGAAGGCACAGTGGGCTTGGGCGCCTGAGGCGACGCAGGCGTGGGTACTGCGATAGGCACCGATGGGTTTGTAGGTGAGGGCGCGGGCGGGTTGGAAGATGGCTGCTGAGATTGAGCTAAGGCGATACTCGCTAAAGAGATCGCCGCAAGTAACAGACACGCGATTTTTGGAACTAAGTATCTCATCAGAAGTTATACCGGATCATTACATCCATGGTTCGCATGGTTGCCGCGCCGGTTACGCGTCCGAATGTTGACGAGCCCAACAGCGTGGCGAGCCCGGAAAAACTCACAGTGTTGGAAAGATTCTGAACCTCCCAGCGAACGTCCAGGTGATGGCGCTCTTGCGGACCGTACCGGAAAGATTTCGCGAGAGAAGCGTTCCAGTTGAACTTGCAAGGGCCTTCAATCGAGCCGCGGTGTTCGTTGCCATATTCCGTGGGAGGCGGCGTAGCGAAAGCTGCCGTATTGAAAAAAGTGAGCGGCCCTCCGCCACAAATGCCGACGTTCGGATTTCCGATTTGATCCGCGCGAAGAGAAAAACTGGCACCGGTCCCATTATCCGAAGCAGTGCCGCCGAGATAAGCCGTAGCCGGATTCCCGGTTTGCCAGGTAATGATGTTCTGCAGACGCCAATTGCCGAGCACGTGTTCCGCCCAGCCGTGATTGCCATAGCGATGGTGCTCGCCAAAAGGCAGCTCGTACACGGAGAACATGCGGGCTTGGTGGCGCACATCGAACGATGAAAGTCCGCGCTCTGCAGCATAGTTGCCATCTTGCTGGACGACGACCGGAGTCGTGCCGCCAATAGTGCTCGCGTTATCGAGTGATTTTGAAAAGGTGTAGAACCCTTGAATCGAAATGCCGTGCGTGAAGCGATGAACCAGGCGCACCTGGAGTGCATTGTAAATTGAATTCGCGCCGGATTGATCGTAATAGAAGCTATTGGCGTAGGGGATTTGCAGAGAAATCTGCGTATTCAGAGGGCTGGTTCCCAAAGGCGCGCGATTTGGTGCGCGAAGCAAATCCAAGTTCGTACCCTTCGTACCTGTATAAGTCAGGTCCAAAATCCAATTCTGCGTAAACGACGTTTCCGTCCCTAAGGTCCAGATGTCCGCATATCCATTTTTGTAAAAGGGATTTACGCCGCCCTTGTTGGATATGGTGCTGGTGTTGGGAAAGCCATTCTGAAACGTCAGAACTTGAGCAGCGGAGGTGATGAGATTCTCCGAAGTAGCGAAGGGAGGTTCGTATTCCAGATATTGTTGCGCCAGAGTGTTGTAAATTCCTTCGTTGTAGAAAATTGAGAAGCCGCCGCGAACAACCGTCTTCGGTTTGATCATCTGCGGGACCCAAGCAAATCCAATGCGCGGCGCCCAGTTACCGTAATCGCCGTGGATCAGCGCTTGCGGAAAGCGGCCGGCAAACATTCCCACGGCACCCGGCGTAACTACATCGACAGCCGTGGCCGTGGAATTCAGATCCAGATTAGCGATGCGGTTGTACTCGTCCACCGGAGGTGTGACGGCTTCGTAGCGAAGGCCGTACAAGATGGTGAGCTGCTTGTTGACTCGCCAATCATCCTGCGCATAAGCGATGAAATCCCAACTGCGCAAGTATGCGTTTGGACCGAATTGCACTGTCGTGCTGTAAGGAAGACCCAGAAGAAAATCTGCGAGCTCGTAGAAGGGCTCGGTTTGAGGATTGGGCGGCACGGGCTGGCCCGCGGAAGTCAACTGTGAGGTCATGACGCCGGTAAAATTGAACAGTCCGCGAGGCTGAGGATTGGCGTCAGCGTTGAGCTGGATGCGGCGAACCTCGCCACCGAAAGTCATAGTGTGTTTTCCGCGCACCCACCGCAAATTATCTCCAAACCGGAGCGTCTGGTTGCGGACGAGCGATGGGAGCGGATCGTTCAAATCCGAAAGACTGCTGAAATTGATTGCAGGAATGCCGTAGCTGAGCGGTTCGGTGGATACGCCTGAGATTCCCAGATCCGCGGCGACGTTATTCTTGTAGGAGTTCTCACTCAGGATTTGAACGCGACTGCGGCTCCAATTCAGTTGCGTGCTTTCCACCAAATGCGAAGTCCAGTTGTGAGAAAGTCCCAGAGTGACCGATTGACTCAGACTTGATTGAGTTCCGGCTGTGGTCAGGAAATTGCCAAATGTATTTTGACGCTGAGAATTCAGATTGTAAGCGCCATTCAGACTGAACTTGGAATTGATAGTGTGAAGCACGTGGAGATTTAAAAGATCGTTGTTGATCGGCACGGTGGTCTGCAGCAAATAATTCTGCACCGTTCCCGGCAGATTCGGCAGGGGATAAAAAGCGAGAAGTCCCGCTGCTGCAGAATTGATCGAGGGAACCTGGCAGCCGTTTCCTAGAGGAGTACGCGGTCCAGTGAAGTTCGAAACTGGATTGTAAATGGTGACCCCGAGGCCGCAGAAATCTCCGCTGCGCTCGGCCGCGGTAGGGACTGTGGAATAAGTGTCCAGCGCGCTGGATTGAATTTCATGCTGGTAGTTGATGAAAAAATATGTGCGGTCGCTGCCGTTATAAATGCGTGGAATTTTCAACGGGCCGCCGAGATTTCCGCCGAATCGTTCGTCGTAATGGCTGGGCTTGGGAACCTGATTGCCTGTGAGCGAGTAGGGCTTGGCGTCGAACGCTGAATTTTCGTAGCGATCGTAAAAACTGAATCGCACTCGATTTACGGTTTGGCGGTTTAATCTTCCGCGTCCGCCGAACATTCCTCCCGGACCACCGCCTCCGCCAGCGGGGCCACCTCCCGGTCCTCCGGGACCACCTTGACCAAACAGTTGTCCGGCTCCGCGTCCGCCACGACCTCCTGGACCTCCGTTCTCGCCAGGCGTGCTGGGCACGATACCGGCCGGGCCGCCGAAACCTCCCCCGTTCGACGTGAGGCTCTGGCCCACCGTGCCTTGCAGTAGGAATGAATCGGAAGTCGCGTTCGAATTTGCATTAGCTGAAAGCGAAACCTCCGGCTGCTGGCCCGCGTTCGCAGCACCATTTGCTTCTGCCCCTGACGCGTTTGTTCCTTCACCTGTCAGCTCGGTCTCTTCGAACCCCCCGGCCAAGCCCTCGCGGACGGCGTTGACTGCTCCGGCCGGTAATTGTGCTCGAGCTCCTCTTTGGCCGGGCGGATTCGCGGAGTTTGCAGATAGGTTCTGGGCATTGCTTCTATTGCCCGGAACTCGGGGCTTATTCGAGGGAGTCGTTGGCGCTGTGGACAACTCAGTCAAGGTTGCAACACGCAAAACCACGGGAACTGGTCCCGGCGGAACTACGGGGACCTCGACTATCGAGGAAGTCTGCATGAATCCGAGCTGGCTTCCCTCTATTCGGTAACGTCCCGCTGCGATCTGGGGAAATTCAAATTTGCCGGATTCGTCACTCCAGCTAAGCCAAACTTTATTCGTGTCGGTGTTGATCAAACGCACCGTTCCGCCAGGGATGGGGGCGCCTTCAGTCGTCTGAACGATTCCAGATACTGTTGAGGTCGAAATGCCGGGCTCTTGCGCCAGAATCGGAGACCCGGCAAGCATACAAAATACAAAGAGAGCCAAAAGCTCATACTTGTGCAATCGACTCGAATTTCCTCGAGCCGGTGATCTCATAAGTTTCGCCCGCAGCACTTGGCCTTTTTATCCACCAAAATATTTCCCTACGTCCATCCTTGGATAGGAGTCGCACCGGTTGGATATATGGCCAAACTCTCCCGGGCCCTAATTCCATACCCAGGATAATTCAGTTTTTAGGGCATTACAGTTCCAGAAATCTGGTTGGCTAGGCCATTCAATTCAAAGGAGGGTCTTGTCGCCGCCGTACGACATAAGGTACAAGCTAACGAATCCGCGAACCCATTGCGAGAGCTCGAGTATGGCTCTCATTTTGTGCACGCTAAGGATTAGGAGGATCGTTTGATTAAATTACTTCTGCTTGCCATTTTCTTCAGCGTTTTTTTTTGTGCATCAACAGTCGAAGCTCAAAAAGAGGTTCCGGTTGTTGTGAAATATCACGCGACCCTTGAGACGGTGAGGTATGTTTACGGAGCGGCGCCCGCCGTGGCGCGGCTTGGTCCAAATGACATCCTGGAAACAAACACGCTCGATGCCTTCGGCGATGCCATTCAGAAACCGGACGACACGCTGGCGCTGGTGAAGGGAGACAATCCGCTAACCGGCCCTTTTTTTATCGATGGCGCAGAACCGGGCGATACGATCGCCGTCGAATTTCTAAATCTGGAAGTGAACTCATCGCAGGGAGTCGGTGCATTTGCTCCTGGTTTCGGCGCTCTTAACTCCACTGACTACACGCCAATGGTCCAACCTGCACTGCCCGAACGCATATGGCTTTATCCCATCCATTCCAGCGAAAACACGGCGACGTTTCAAGCGCACGATTCCAATTTCTCGGTGAAAATTCCGCTGCATCCGTTTCTGGGATGCATAGGCGTCGCGCCTGCAAAAGGCGAGGCGCGTAGTTCGGTCGTTCCCGCTGAATTTGGCGGAAACATGGACGCTTCGGAATCAAGCGTGGGGAACACTCTTTACCTGCCGGTGAACGTCCCGGGCGCGCTTCTCTACATGGGTGACGGACATGCTGCCATGGGGGACGGCGAAATCGCCGGAACTGCCATCGAGGTGCCCTTGCGGGTTCGTTTGCGCGTGCGAGTTATCAAAGGACAGCGAATCGAATGGCCGCGGTTTGAGAATCGGGACGAGATTATGGCCGTGGGCATCTACCGGCCGCTCGACGATTGCTTGCGCATTGCGTTTACGCAACTGATTGAGTGGATTCACCAGGATTACGGACTCTCGGAGCTTGACGCGTACGAACTGCTATCAAAAGTAGCTACAATTCATCTGGCCGAGATGGTGGACCCCAATTACGTGGTGATCGCCAAGGTTGACAAAAAATATCTGCCTCCGCACAAGGCGTCGCACTGAATTAGCCTAAGGCATCGGGCGTGACGGGCGGCACAAGTTGGGCCGACTCGATCTCGTTGACAGTCCCGTTCTCGGCCCCTAGAATCGGCTCCACGCGGGCTTGGCCAGAAGGTCAGCTTCCCGCCGGAGACCACCATCACCCCGGTAGTAACAAAACCAAAAGTTGCGATAGTAGACGACGACCATTCCCTGCGCTCGAAGATTGCATCGGCGCTGCGATCACAATTTGAAGTGTTCGAAGGCCAAGATTTAGAGGCAGCCTACAGGCTACTCCAAGGATCTGAACTCGATGTTCTTCTGCTGGGTCTACCGCTCGGCGACGGAGGAGTTCGAGAGTGCACGGAGCTGCTTGCCAGGCTGGTGGGAAGCGAAATCGACACACTGGTTATTGTGCTCAGTTCGGACGAGACCAAAGCCACGGCCTTGAAAGTGATCGATGCCGGTTCCTACGACTACTTCATCAAACCGATTGACACAGACGTCCTACGGCATCTTCTTGAGCGCGCTGTTGAAAAATTACACATTCAGCGCGAGAACCGCATTCTGCGCCAGGAGATCAGCCGCAAAAGCGCGCATGGCGACCTGATCGGCTCGACCGACGCCATGAACCACGTGTTCGATTCCATCAAGCGGATGGCCCGGGCGACCACCAACGTGATCATTCGGGGAGAAAGCGGAGTCGGCAAAGAGCTGGTTGCGCGAGCCCTTCACGAGCAAAGTCCGCGCCGAAACCGCGCGTTCGTTAGCGTAAATTGCGCTGCGCTTCCTGAAGGTTTGATGGAGGCAGAACTTTTTGGCTATGAGAAGGGCGCGTTTACCGGTGCAGTTGCGGCGAAAGAAGGTAGAGTCGAAACAGCCCACCAAGGCACGCTTTTCCTTGATGAAATTGCGACGTTAACGCCTGCGCTCCAAAGTAAGCTCTTACGCGTCCTGGAAGATCGGTCGTTTACACGATTGGGCGGCAAGAAGTCTATCAAGGTGGATTTCAGGCTTATTAGCGCGACGAACGAAGATTTGGAGGAAATGGTCAGGGAGGAACGATTTCGCGAAGATCTGTATTACCGAATTCACGTGGTACCGATTTTCGTGCCTTCGTTGCGCGAGCGAGTGGAAGATATACCGGTGCTCACGGATTACTTCGTGAGCGTCTATTGTGCCGCCAATGGCTTCCCGCTGAAGCGTATCGCCGATGACGCGATGCTGGCGCTTAAGCGCTATCCATGGCCTGGCAATGTCCGGGAGCTCCAGAACGCGATTCAGCGGCTGGTCATCATGACCGACGAAGAGGTTATCTCGCTAAAGGATCTCCCCAGCGAAATTGTACAAGCGTCGGGGCGCGATTCGCGTAACCGCTTTCGGTTACCGTCGGGCGGGATCAATCTGGATAAGGAAATTGAGGCGTTCGAGCGCCGATGGCTGCAGGAAGCTCTGGAGCAGACTAAACAGGTGAAGGCGGAGGCAGCGCGATTGCTGGGAGTGGACCGGAACCGCCTAAACTACCTCTGCCGCAAATACAATTTGTAGCTAGGGGGTTGATTTTTTAACCGGTTCGGTGACAATTTCAACAGATCTGGCCGATTCGTCCGCCTGGCAGGGCTGTCCCATATCCTAAAGCCTTTGAAATGCGTATGTTAGACTGGGTTCGATTTCCTAGTCACATTGGAATCAGTTTTGCACTATGGATTTGGCTCAGAGTACGCGAATAGACGGAGGCACCGACATGGCCAAGAAAACGCTGCAGAAACCAAAGAAGCTGGAACAGACGAAGACGCTCATCGTATTGAGGTAAAATGCGAGTGAGCCCGGCAATCGAGCAATTCCCCCGGAGAAAAAGTATGGCAAAGAAGCCCTTGAAGAAAGCAAAGAAGCTGGAACCGACGAAACCTCTCACGCGAACGGCCTGGAAGTAGTTAATTAAGGTCTCACGTCATAGGCGAAGTTTGCTCAGATCTCTCACCCACTGACAAAACGAGTACGGAATGCGGCTGTCACCGAAGGGTGGCAGCTTTTTTTTGGCCACTGCCTTCTGCGCGTTTTTGACTCCCCGTATCAAATAAGCCGTGTCTTAGGAAGTTTCGCAGGCTCGCCACCCGGCCTCGAGGGTGTTTTTGTTGAATTATTCAACTCACCCACAAAAATTAAACACTTCGCTGACTCTGGTTTGGTCGCGTTCACTCCTCGGACTTGATAAGTGCTTTCAAATCAGGGGTGGGTAAGCTGGACTGCTCGTTTGCGGTTTGGCGAGTCGATTGCACTAGTAGAAGCGTAGCAAGTTGGAAAACAAAAAGATCTAAGGAGACTTAAGAACATGGCAAAAGCAAAGCCGGTGAAAAAGGGAAAGAAGCTCGGAACAGTAAAGCCGTTGAACCACTACAAGCCATTGACCAAGTTCTAACTTCGTAAGGCTGGGCCTCGATGCCCGCCACAAGTTAGCAGTTGCAGTACCAAAAGGGCTGCCGTCCCAGGAACGGCAGCTCTTTTTTATTTCCTTGCGATTTCCGAAGGTTCTACCAGAATTGCGAACGAATCCAACGCCATATTCCTTTTCCCGCCTGCCAGGCCAACGATTCTTTATTCCCGGTAATCTTTGCTTTACCTGTCATGCCCTCGACCAGGGACCCGTCTGAGTTTGGGATGTCCATTTCGACTGCGAGGTAGTTCGTCAAGTCCTGGCCTAAACGCACAAGTTTTTCAGTTTGTGTGACAGGATGGTCCACGGCTGCGGCCGGAAGTATTCTTTTGATGTGGCCAGAGTAAGTGCGGAAGGGATACGGCAACACCTTCACTTGAGCGGAAGCTCCTGGTTGAACGTCTTGAACATCGCGATCTTGGACGAGAATGCGAGCCTTCATGGTGCTTCGGTCGACTATGTGGGCAAACTCGTCCCCGGCCCCGAGATACTGGCCGGCTTCCTGGTCGACGTTCGGGGTCGCCACGGTACCATCGATGGGCGCCCGAATTTCAAGTTCCTGCGCTCTCTTCTGCCCTACAGCTAGCTCCTGCGCGAGCCGCTGGCGATCGCGCGCGGCTTGCGCTGTTTGGCCAAGATCGGAGCGATCCTGGTTATTGCGGAGGTTGCTGCTAGCGATAGCAAGCTTGTGCTGGAGGGATTGCACGTCAGCATTTACTTCAGGATTCTCTAAGACACCCAACAATTGGCCAGCCTTAACACGATCGCCTTCGTGGACGAACACCTTTTGGACTCGGCCTTCCACCAAGGCTCTCACCCGCGCCCCTCTACCCGGCTCAAGGACCAGGTTGGTAGTGATCTTTGACGAAAAAGGCGGGAGCAGAAACAGGAGAATTAATCCGAGCGCCCAGGCGCCCTGTGCGCGCGTGATCTTCCAGGCCATATATTTCTCCTTTTTGTCACGTATCCAAGTGCGGGCCGCCGGTACAGCCTTTCGCAAGCTTTTCCTGGCAAAGAAATACACGATGCCTAGGGTCGCGGCGTAGCCCCAGGCGTCGCCCATTTTGCTTACCAACACATTTTTGACGAAGAGAAGCACAAGAATCAGCAACGAGGTGCTGTAAACGATGGCGGCAACTCCAAACAGAAAAAAAATGCGCCGCTGGCGCTTGCTGGCCGGCGGTAGATCAATGTCACGGCGGAAAATATACTTGTGAACCCAGGCCTCAAGAAAAGCAAAGGACTCTTCGCGAAGGTTATCGATGCTCAAAAATTGCGACAGCGCGTAATAGCCATCGGCTTTAATCAACGGATTCAGGTTAACGACGGCGCCCTGAATTCCGCTCAGCAGCATCATCTTGTAAAAAAAGTCGTTCACCAGCGACCCGGGCGCGGTGAAGTGCCATACGAGGGCAGCCAAGCCGCAGATTACAAGTTCAATCCAGATTCCAGCGAAGATCACCCATTGCCTTGGCGCGCCCGTCTTAAACAGGAGTATGTCAGTGGTGTCGGTGAAAAATGCCGGCGTGAAATAGATGAGCAAGAACCCCATCTGATGAACGTCCCCGCCGAAATGCTTGCAAGTGAGTCCGTGCCCAAATTCGTGAATGGCTCCCAACCCCAGAAGCAAGATCCAGAAGACCCACAGGTCATACGCGCTTTTATTTGCAAAATTATAGAGGGCAGAAGTGTCCTGCTGAACGCGGGTCCAATCACCAGCGAGCAGGTACACCGCAATGATCATTATAAATAAAGAGAAGATTACAAAGCCCTTGGTGAACATCCACCAAAGATATTCGTCTAATTTCGCCAGAGTTTTATCCGGATTCCAGGCCTTAAAGCTGATGTAAAGAACACTCGATTGATCGATACGGCCTTTGCGTTCATCGCGAATTCGTTCCAGGACCGCGAGGTTTTTCTCGCCGACCGATCTTTCCCACATGGTAGGCTCGATGGAATCGAGGAATTCCAGCACTTCGGCTTCGCTTGTTTGCGATTCCGGATCTTCTTCAGACATAGCCTGGGCAATTTCTGCCGGTGTACGGGTGCCGTCGCAAAGTGAAAGCAGCTCGTATTCCGTGCTGCCATAACGGTTATAGGAATTAGTCTCGCGGTTCTTGATTACGTAGCTGACTTCGCCGGCGACCGTTTGTTCGCTGATGCGCAGGTCGGCGCGGAGTTTGGGGCGTTTGAGCCCTTTTGCGAGAACGCTGGAAACCTGAAGGCTGGTAGGGCCGAAACGCATCGATCGTGAATCCTTTTAGGGCTTCGATTGCGACGCCGATGGCCATCCAACTCGCACGGCCATGCCTGGGCGCAATTTTTCCAACCCGGGTCCGGCAAGTTGGGCCACTACATCGTAACTATCGCTGGAAGGATCCACTGTTGGACTAACTTTCACGACCTTGGCACTCAAGGACCGATTCGAACCGTCCAGTAGAACCAGGCTCACTGGCGCGCCTGTGACCGGGCGAGGCCCGGCCAATTCAGAAACTTGAAATTGGACTTGAAGCGGAGAAAGTTGGCTAATGCGAAAACACTTATCGCCCTTCGCGATCGCTTGGCCTTCCCGAATGTAACGGCGGACCACCACACCCGAAAATGGCGCGCGCAAGACAGTTTGATCGATTTCGATTTCCAGGCGATGGATTTCGGCTTTGCCGCTTTCAACCAGGGCTTCATAGCCGTGCATATCGTACTCCGCGCCTTTCGCTTCAAACTCGGCCTGTTCGAGATCGGCCTGGCTTGAGAGCCCCGCCTCCCGCAACTGCTGCTGGCGGCGGTAGGCGGCACCTTTCGCTTTCAGCTCGGCTGCTTTGTATTGCAGGTTGTTCTCGGTGACCTTCAGATCGTCGCGGGCTTTGATGAGTTCCTGCTGCAAAGTCCGGTCATCCAAGTGGCCAAGTATATCGCCGGTGTTCACAACGTTGCCTTCATCTTTCAGAAGGGAGGTAACAACGCCATCGCGTTGCGATGAGAGATCTACCTGATGCTCCACGGTCAGAATGCTCAGGATATCCCCTGGTTCCGAAGGCCTCGGACCTCCCACATTTGGTAATGGCTGCGAAGGAGCTGAGTTTGCAGGCGTTTCAGGCGCAACCTTGGTGTTAGAGGCTACTGAAGAGTTGTCGCAACCATTTCCGCCGAGCGCAATTGCGGCGGTCAGTACGAGCAAAACGCGTTTCATAAGGGCTATTCCTCTTTGCTACGGCAACCAGGCCCAGGCCTTTTGCCAAATCCAACGGAACGGCGAGCGCAAAATGGCGTAGCCAATGGGGTACCACCCACTACCGAACCACCCGCCATGTGACTGAATCCTCGCCCTCCCAACCATTCCATCGCGTGCATTTCCGCCAGTATTTTCGAATATAGCACGCACTAGAAAATACTGGTCCCCGGAGTCGGTATGGGTCTGAGCGCCGAGCCGTTCCACTTTTCCTTTGAATGTTATCGTTGGAAACGCGTTCAACTTCAGGGCGATGGGCTCTCCCGGCCGCACGAGGGCAAAGTCTGTCTCCGGCACGCTCATTTCCGCCGCCATGTGATCTTGAGCGACTATCTCGGTAAAGGGATCACCGGCTTTTAGCATCGTTCCGGTTTTGTCTTCCACCTTCGGCGTGACCACGATGCCGGCAATCGGAGAGGTCAATCGAGCTTCATTCACACGTTGCTGTTCCAGCGCGACTTCCGCGAAATACAGTTCGTTGCGAATTTGCGCTTGCCCAGCGGCGGAAGGATCGTTTCGAAACTCGGCTTCGGCCAATTCACGGCGCGCCTGCGACAAAGCAGCTTCCGCTTCCGCCAATTTCACGCGATCCTCGCTGTCGTCCAGTTGAGCCAGAACTTGCCCGGCTTTTACCGCATCGCCCTCGCGAACGAAGACCTGCTTCACCGTGCCGCCTTCCATCGCGCTCACTACTCGCCGGTCGGCTGGGACTACGGTTGCGTCGGTGCCCACGCGCATAGGCCAAGGAATGAGTATCAAAAGGGCCGCGACGATGCCGGCGCGTTGGGCGTACTCCACAATCCGGCTTCGGGGCATTGCCGCGATCAGTTTTTTCTTTCTCTGCGCGAAAGGCTGAAAGATGCTCGCCAGCGGCACTTGTTGATAGAGCTGCGCATTGCGAATGGCCACGGTGGTCTGGCTGGCGAGAATGGCAAGCGTCTCTAGATTGCTTTCTGAAAGAAAATCGGGCTCATTGCTAAGGAGAATCATGGCTCCGAGTGTTCCCTGGTCGTCGCGGAGGGGCAGGCCATAGAAGCCCTGGTGGCCGTGTTCTTCGAGAAACGAGACAACCTGCGCCTTCGTTTCATCAGGCTCAACTTGCCAGCCATCTTCATGCAAGTTTGCTGAAACGGGATTTTCCTGCTCGGCTACCCATTCCATACGCTCGCGCAGGTCGCTCATTTCGCGGGTTTTGGGGACTTCAGTTTCGCCAGAGACGGCACCTAGAATGAAGCGTCCGCGGTCGTAGAATCCAATCACACAGCTTTCAAACGGAACTACGTTGGAGGACTGCGCGACCACGGTGGTCAGCACGTGATCGAGATCCAGGGTGGAGGTAATTTCCTGCGAAATTTTCAAGAGGGCGTCGAGCGCGTGAACCTTACGCTCGGATTCGAGCAGGTTGGCGTTATGCAACGCTACTGCTGCCTGCTCGCTGATGCTGGCCAGGAAAAACAGATCATCTTCGTTGAACAGCGTGCCATCGGACTTGTTGATTATTTCAACGACGCCCAGAACTTCATCGTCCTTGCGAAGCGGCGCGCCCATCCAAGACTGAATTTCGAAATCTCCCCCTTTTTCAATGCGCTCGGCGAGCGCGGGTTCCTCGCCGGGATCCTCGATCAATTTGGGATTGGCTTGTTGCGCGATGTCGGCGAGAAGACCTTCATTCAGAGGCGCGATGGCGTCCTCTTCAATGGTGGGATCTTCTCCGATTTGTTTCGCAAGCGTCAATTGTTCTCCGTCCGCGGATGCCAGCCACAGGTTGCAAGCGCCCGCGCCAAGGATGTCGCGAATTTTACCGGCGACGATTGGGAGAAGTTCTTCCAGTTCCAGCGTCGATGTGAACGTGCGGCCCAAATCGTAAAGAGCAGTGAGGCGCTCGAGGGTGGAAAGCTGGGCATGGCGCTCGGCCTCAATCGCATCCAAATTGGTTAAAGCACCCCCAGCGAGACGGCAGGCCTCTTCCAGAAAATGTGCGTCTTCGGCAGTGAACTCTCCGGCGCGCTTATTCAGAACTTCCACGACACCTTCGGGCCTCAGGGCTCCGGGCAAGGAAGCGTAAAGCGCCGATTTCACGCGAGTACGGCTAAATTCATCGAGGTGCTCGAGATCTTCGACTGAAATTTCACGAGCCGGCAAACGTCGAGTTGCCGCTGATTGGTACAAAATTGCGAGCGTTCCACTGCTGACGGGCAGTTCTGTGGGATGCAATCGTTCACCAGGCTCGGTCCAGCGCATGCGGCAAACCAGCTCTTCGCCCGCGGGATTGGCGATCCAGACGAGTACGGCGCGCGCCCCGAGTGTGGTACCCACTCGAGCGGCAAAAGTCTTGAGCAATGTATCTTGATCGCGACACGCCAGCGACACGCTCGCGAGTTCAAAAAGCGCGGAAGATGTTTCCATTACTCTCCCAGGGGGAAGGGAATGCTTCAAACTCTGGCATCGCGTTTGACACCGCGCCCACGATGCAGAGAGTAGTGAGGCAGCCTAACAAAAGCAATAGATATGCGTCAAGGAAGGGTATCGTGCCAGAATGCGAAATGCGACTGACTCGCGCGAATAAACGAGGATGAGGCGCGGGACCGGTTGCTGGAACCGGTCCGCGCAGTCTCAAACAGCCGGCCCTTAGAAGTGGAAGCCGACGGTTCCGGTGATGGCCCGGGGTGAAACGTAGTGCGTGCCGCTGAAGGTGGAAAGAAAGTTGTAGAGAGCGTAATTATTGGTGAGGTTGATCACCTCCAAGCGAGCGCTCCACTTGTAACGATCTCCGTGGAAAAGATTGTCGTGGCCCACAGCGAGGTCAAACAAATTGCGCTGCTGGATACGCGGGGGATTCTTGTCGTCGTTCTCTTCGTTTGGCGCAGGTACCTTTATGAGTGTTGACCCAAACTCTGAAGCCGGACAATTAAATGGGAGCGGCGTCGTGGGTGTCGCGTGCACGCCGTTGCAGGTGAACCCGGCTTCGAATTCCTGATCGGCAGACAAGGGAATCGATCCAACGTTACTCGCAACCATGCTCACATTCGGCACACCGCCGATCAAGATCGAGCCGGGGCAAGTGTTGAACGATTCCAAACCGAAGCATGGAGTAGCACCGGCTACCAGCCCGCTGTCATAGCGCCAGTTGAAGGCTACCCAGGGATATTTCTTCCAGGGTTGATATTGAAGGTGTGTGGTCTGGTTGAAACGCTCATCGTGATCGATGCGAAAAACGCCCGTCGGCGCCGTTGGATTTGCTCCGGCTCCCGCGACTTGCGGGGTAAAGAACCGGGCCGCAACGCTGGACATCACGACGAGAGCGGTCAAACCGTGGAAATTGGGGACCGATCCGCGGATTGCAAATCCCGGGATTTTAGAACGGTCCCACTCGATTGGGAACGTAATCGGGGTGTTGCCTAGAACGCTGAAGTCGTAGGCGTTGTGCGTGTACTTCCAAATGTACTCACCGTCGAGAACAAAATACTTCCCGAAGGCTTGTTGCAGACCGGCATGGAATTCATTGCGAAAGCCGGGCGAGATCGGATTTGTGGAGTTTGCGGAACATCCCAAGAGAGGGTTCAGAACGTCATTGGTGCACCCGATGCTGGATAGCACCAGATTTTCGTTGAAGGGAGTTTCGAGAGTTCGTGCGTAGGAAACGCGAAGAACCGTGTTAGTGGGCTTAATGTTATAGGCGACGCCCAGACGAGGCTCCACTTGACCGGCTGCGGTCAAACCATTGTATTTGTCGCCGCGGATGCCCAGATTGAACGACCAGTCTTTCCAGGTGATGGTGTCCTGCAGGTAAATCGCGAGTTCCTTCACATCTGTGTGCAGAGGAAATGCCGAAGCCGTTCGGAATAGACTTCCCCCCCGCGTGAGGTCAAAAGGCAGTAATACCGGATTGAATAGGGGAAATTGGTTGGCGAAGCTAGGATTGAAATTGGGATTTGCCGGATTACCAGGCGCGTTTAGATTGGTAGTGTCATTCGGGGCAAATCCAAGGCCTGCGCATTGGGACGGCGCGGTGACGCCTGCGGGCCCGATGACCGGAGTTTCAGTAGCGATTGCCAAGCAAGGCGCGTTGAGTGTGGGATCCACGATTCCCAAGCTGTCGTTTTCGGTTAGGAATGTTTGTTCGTAGGTGATGCCCGCCTTGATGTTGTTAATGCCTTTCACATAAGAAACACTCGCGCGAAGACCCGCGTTGGTAAGCGTTCGATTCTGAGCGACCGTTTCTCTTTGAAGACTCGGAGGCCCGAGATCGGAAAAGGGATCCGTACTCGGGTAGTAGTTGTAAGCGTCGCGGCGAATAAAGGCACCCGTTGTAAGAACTGTGTTGGAGCTGATCAAGCGGGTCCACGACGGCGCGATGTTAAAAGTTTCGATTTTCGAGCGTTGGTCCGCGGGGCCGACGGTCTGACCACAAAAAGGCGAACTGGTGCAGCCTTGAGCAGCACTCGGAGCAAACCCTCCATTGTTGATGCCCACGCCGCCCTCACCCGGCACGCCCTCGCCGAACCACATGGTGGCATTTTGTGAGTCGAGAGAATTTGGCGTCTGGAACCAGGAGCGCGTGAAGCCGAAATTCAGATGGAGCGAGTCGCCAGTCGATACTTGATAGTCCACGCGATCGAAGACGTTTTCCTGGTTACCTTTGTCGTGGGTGACGGAGAATTCCGGCGGATCGAGAAAACGTCCGCTATTCAGGCCGTCGACCGCGATGAAATTTCCCCATTTCTGGGTTCCGTAGGCTAGGTCAAATCCGGCGCTGGAGGAACCAAAGGCGCCGTAAGAAGCGGTCACCGAGCCATGTGGAGTTGTAACGCCAAGGCCGGAGCGGGTAGTTGCCACGATCACGACGCTGGTTTTGCCGCCGAATTCTGCCGGCGGGGCGCCGGAGATTACTTCGAGTGAATCTATCGAATCGATCGGGATTTGATTCGAAAAAACTTTGCTCTGCTGATCGGTGATTGGCTGGCCGTCAACGGAGAAGGAATTTTCAGCGTGGTCACCAAGCCCGTGGAACAAGCCGTTCGAGTCCGCTGCAATGCCGGGAGTCGTCAGCGTGACCAGTGAACTGAGCGATGAGGATTGACTTTCCAGAGGAAGCTTCTCGAATAACGAACGGTCAACGTCAGTGTGGAAAGTGGAATCGTTCTCCAATAAGTCGCCGCCGCCCTCTACTGTTACTGTGCTAGTGCCACCGGCAATCTTCAACGTGATCTGAACACTGGATGGTACCGACGAGCGAATCTCCACATCCTGGGCGTACGGCATGAATCCAGTTGCGTTCACCGTAAGGTGGTAGGGATTGAATGGCACGTTGGGGAAGGCGAAGTTTCCGGCGGCGTCGGTGGTGGTGGACCTCTCCAATCCGCTCACAGGATTGTGAATCGTCACCGCGGCATTTGGAACTACGCCGCCTGACGGATCTACCACCGTACCGGTGATGGCTGCAGACTGCGCGTGCAAGCCGTTCGCAGAGAAAAGAATCAAAACACACAATGCCGCTGCTAAATAAAATGTGTTCCCACGGTTCATACGAATCTCCCTAAGCCCACGCAGGGCTGGTCCAGTCGTTGAGTGGGGCTAACGCGGAACTCATCGCTCGCGAACGATCTAAAATGAGAAATCCGCGTGCCGGGCTTTTTCTAGGGATGGATTACGCTTGGACCGGGGGAGCGCGAGGAGAGGTTTGATGAAAGACAAGTTCTAGCTGAGGATCAAACGACTTGGCTGCGTTCAGCCGCGCGACAGCTTGCGGAATTGGCAGTGTTGTACCGTGTGAGAGGTCAACAGTTACGGAATGGGCAAAATGACAGACGCGGCAGTGCTGGTCTTCAAATTGGCTGTGCCAGTGTCCGGCGGCCTGAAAGGCGAAGGACAATACGAATGCGGCCACCACGATGGCCGCAATCCGGTACGCCACTGGCCGGCGCTTGAACAACTAGACACCCTCCACGGATGTTACTTAGACGCAGCTTCCAGCACAATCGTGACTATAATTTTTGCAGCACATCAGGCAATTGCGCCCTCAGACCTGCAACACGTCGCCCTGACGAGCCACCATTTTATATAGCACCGGACTGACGATTCGGCCTAGCAATAGACGCGAGACGAGTCCCGCGACAATGACGATTGCAAACGGCTTCTGAGAGTCGGAGCCGATACCCGTGGAAAGCGCTGCAGGAAGCAAGCCAAGACAAGCAACGAGCGCCGTCATCATGATAGGTCTGAATCGAACAAGGGACGCCTGAAAAGTGGCTCGCTCGATGTCCTGACCTTCCAGCCGAAGCTTGTTGATATACGAAACGTCGATCACTGCGGTTTCCACCGAGACTCCCATCAACACCAAAAGCCCGAGAATCGAGGAGACGCTAAAAGGAGTGTGCGTGAGTTTTAAAGCTAGTAGCGCGCCCACCGGTTCTGTCATTACGACGCTAAGAACGACGGTGACAGGAAACTTCACATTGCCGTAGAGAAAGAACAGAATCGCGAAAATCAGCAGCACAGTGAGCGGTCCGACGACCCGCACCTGACTCATCGCGGTGACGAACTCGCTGTACTCTCCACCCCAGCTCATGCGGTAGCCGGTAGGTAAAGATTTTTCGACGCTGGCGATAGCGCGCTGGCCATCTCGCACTGCACTCGCCAGATCGCGACCTTCGATGCTGTACTGCACGCCGATATAGCGCGAGTTGTTCTCGCGATAGATGAAGGAAGCGCCACTGGCTTCGCGAATATCGGAAAGTTCGCTCAGCGGTATCTGCTGGCCAGCCGGAGTGCCCACCAGCAAATTCCCAATCTCCTGCGCGTTTTCGCGGAATTCGGGTTTCATGCGCACAACAAGATCGAATAATTTTTCGCCTTGAATTACCTGAGTGGCGGCTTGGCCTCCAACCGCAGCCTGTACTACAGCTTCAACGTCGGCGACGTTGATGCCGTAGCGCGCAATTTTATCGCGATCCACTTGAACCAGCAGGCTCGGCTGACCCAGTTCGCGCACTACAGTGAGCTCCGCGAAACCAGGAACCTGCGAAAGTCTGCGCTTTATTTCCAGAGCTTTTTCCTGCAGGACGTTCAAGTCAGAACCGTACACTTTCACTGCAAGAGCGCTTTTTAGCCCGGTGAGCGCTTCATCCACGGCGTCTTCGGCCGGCTGCGTGTAATTGAAAATAATTCCGGGATACGCAGCGAGCTGTTTCTGAAGATCTTCAATCAGCTCAGGCTTGTTGTGAATTTTTCCAGTCTTCCATATAGCGTCTTTATATGGCTTGAGACCAACGTAAAATTCGCAATTGAAGAAGCCGGTGGGATCGGTGCCATCGTCGGGCCTGCCAAGCTCGGAGCCGACTTCCGTGACTTGCGGGTATTTGGCTAGGATGTCGCGAATCTGCGGCGCGATCTTGGCAGCTTCCTCGTACGAAATGGTGTAGGGCATGGTCGCGCGAACCCAGAGAGCGCCTTCATCAAGATGCGGCATGAACTCGCCGCCGATGAACGGAATCAGCAGAAGGCTAGCGCCGAAAATGATGGTCGCGAACAGCATGGTCAGCCAGGGACGATCAAGGCACCACCGAAGCTCCGACGCGTATTCCCGTTTAATCCATTCGAACGGTCTGTTCCTTGGTTCGCGCACGCCCTTCTTGAACCAGTAGGAACACATTACGGGAACGAAGGTGAGTGTGAGTATGAGAGCGCCGACCAGAGCGATCGACATGGTGTCGGCCATGGGATGGAAGAGCTTGCCTGAAGGGCCGCTGAGTGCGTAGATCGGAATGTAACCGGCGATGATGATGGCCACGGAATAGAAGATCGGCCGGTCCACGTCCTTGGCTGCTGCGAGAATTACTTCCTGCAGGTCGTATTGCTGTCCTTCGCGCAAGCCAAGCTCGCGATAAATATTTTCGACCATTACCAACGTGCCGTCGATGATGATGCCGAAGTCGATTGCGCCGATGGAAAGAAGATTGGCGGCCACTCCCTGGGCGTGGAGAAAGATAAAGGAAAACAGTAGCGCTAGCGGAATCGTCAGCGCGACGATTACGGCCGCGCGCACGCTCACCAGAAAAAACATTAGCACGATCAGAACGAGAGTCATGCCCAACAGCAGGTTGTTCTCTACCGTGGAAATCGTGAGCTGCACCAGATCGCTACGATCGTAATAGGGCCGCACTTTTACGTCCGGAGGAAGAATGTGCTCGTTGAGTTCCTTGGTTTTTTCTTCAACACCTTTCAAGACAGTTTGAGTCTGCTCGCCGCGCAGAATCATGATGACGCCTTCCACTGCGTCATCGTTTTTGTTAAATCCGAATTGGCCGAGCCTCGGAGCGTGTCCAATGGCTACGTCGCCAACGTCGCGCACATGAACCGGCACGCCGTTTTGCGTTCCGATGATCACGCTGCCGATGTCCGCTTCGTCGCGAATTAGCCCGAGACCGCGAACGTAATAAAACTGACCGCCTTGTGAATAGAATCCGCCGCCTGTGTTCGCGTTATTTACGCTGAGTTGCTGGATTACAGTGGGTACCGTGATGTGGTAGCCATACAAACGGGCGGGATCGAGCAGCACTTGATACTGCATCACCGTGCCGCCAAATCCGGAATCGTCGGCGACGCCGCGCACTTGTTTGTATTCGCGCTCGATCACCCAATCTTCGAAAGTCTTCAGTTCTTGAGGCGAGCGGTCGGGACTTTCCAGCACATAGCGATAGACAAGCCCCGAGGGACTGGAGAGGGGCGCAAGCGTGGGCTGTACACCGGTCGGAAAGTTAATCTCGCTGAGCCGCTGGAAAACGACTTGGCGCGCAAAATAATCGTCGGTGTCTTCGTCGAAAGTCAGAATCACATCGGATAGTCCATACAGCGATATAGATCGCTGAATAACCATCTTCGGCACGCCGTTCATTTCCACTTCAGTGGGCAGCGTGACCAGCCGCTCAATTTCTTCCGCCGCGTGACCGGGCCACTGCGTAATAATTTCAACCATCGGCGGCGACAAATCCGGATAGGCGTCCACGGGCATGCGCTTGAATGAAATAGCGCCGGCTATGGTGATGAACGCCACCAGCATGAGGACAAGGAATCTCTGCTTCAGCGCGATTTGGACGATTTGATTGATCATTTAGATCGCAAGCTTAGTGCTGGAACGAATTGGCGAACTGTAGAAACAGGCTCCCGTTGCCAACCACTTTGTCGCCTGGTGAAAGGCCTTTCAGAATTTGTGTTTCCCCGTTGTCGCTCTGTCCGATATCCACCTGACGACGGCCGAACTGATTGGAACTGGCGGCCACATAAACAAAGGGCTGATTTTGGTCGTCGCGCAGGACAGCGGAATCGGGCACGGCAATTGCATTCGGAATGACTCCGGCCGTGATAGTCGCGACGCAGTACATATCCTTCTTCAATTTTCCGCCGGGATTGTCGACGACGATGCGCGCCTGCAAGGTCCGCGTGGTAGGGTCCAGCGCCGGGGAAATAAAAGAAATCTTGCCGGAAAATTTATCGGGATAGGAATCGGTGGTGATTACCGCGGCGTCGCCGTCCTTCACGTAAGCCAAATCACCCTGATAAATATTCGCGAGCACCCAGACGGTGCTCATGTCCGAAATTGTAAATGCCTGGGTAGTGCCAGCCTGCAGCACTTGCCCGGGCGAAACGAGCCGCTCCACAATTTCACCACCGATAGGGGCGAGCAAAGGAATCTGAGCTGAGATGGGAGATTTCTCCAGGTCTTCCGGTTTTGGTATGCCCAAAATTTTCATGCCCTCTTCAGCCGCGCTCAGGTCTGCCTGCGCTTGTATGCGATCGGACTCAGCTTGCAGCAGATCGCGGTCGGCGATGGCGTGATGGGCAAAAAGATCCTGGGCGCGTTGGTAATTTTTATCCGCTACGCGGTAGGTGTCCCGCGCTTTCAAATAGGAAGCCAGCAAGAGCGAATAGTCCGGGCTGCTGACTTCCAAAAGAGGCTGCCCGCGTTTCACTCGATCTCCCGGAACCACCAGGATTTTGCTGACCGGTCCACCCACCTGTGTAATCACCGGGGTGGTGCTGAATGCGTTGTAAGCAACTGCTCCAGTTAGCCGCAGCGTGCGCGTGATCTTGGACGATTGCACGGTCACAACTTGCACGTGCGACATTTGATCTTGAGGAATAGTGAACAATCCCGGCGTATCCGTCTTCGCCTCGCTCGAAGAGAACGAAGTCATCTGATTCGCTCGCTCGGAGCTGCAACCTGCGACCAAAATCGCGACAGTGACTGCCAAGCCAAGGTGCATCGTGCGCTTCATGTGTAATAAATTTTTCATGGCAAATTTCTGACTCCCACAGCTTCGCGAAGCTGCTCGACAGCCGTGAGATAAGCGGCGAGGGACTGGCGATAGGCTAGTTCCGTAGCGCGGTAGCTGCGCTCGGCATCCAGAAAATCCAAAAGGCTCGCGGCGCCACGTTTGTAGGAATATTCGGTAATGTCGCGGGATTGTTTTGCGGCGTCGAGGTAGCCGGAGCGATAGAGCGAGACTACTTGGTCGTTGTCGCGCACGGATTCGTAGGCGGTGAGCACATCGCTCATCACTTGATCGTTCGCGGCGAGTTCTAGCTCCTGCGCTTGATTGATGGCGTAATTCGTACGCGCAATCTCGCCCTGATTGCGATTGAAGATGGGAATCTGGAAGCTGCCGAAAAGCGAACCGGTGTTCGTGTCGCTAACATGGTCGTAGTTGAACGTACCGGTGACGTCCACTTTTCCATTGGCCTTCGCCAGTTCGTACTGGCTCTTCGCGGCCACCACGCCTTGTTGCGCCGCGCGAAGATCTGCCCGGCTCTGCAGGGCCTTCACCTGCAGGTCCTCCAGTTTAAGTGTGACCGGCAGGTAGTCGAAATCGGCGGAGACGTCGAAGTCCGCTCCGACGGTGTGGTATCCAAGGAGTTGCCGGAGTCCGACAAGCGCTTGAATCTTCGCGAGCTGGGCCTGCGAGACGTCGCTCTGGAATTGCAGCAATTGGAGCTTGATTTTCAGGTAGTCGCCTTCGCTGATGTCGCCGGCCTTGTAACGCGCTTGGCTGATGTCCACGGTGTTCTGAAAGCTCTTCATATCCTCGATCGCAAGATCGAGAGTGGATTCAGCGAGCTGAACGCTAAAGAACTGTGAAGCTACGTTGAAGGTGAGCGTGCGCTCGTTATCGGCAACAGTCGATTTCGTCTGCGCAGTGGTGTCCTGGGCCGCTTGCAAGCGGTGCTGACGCTTCTTTCCACGTTCGAACAAATACGAAACGCCCAGATCAAACTGCACGACGTTGTCGATGTAGGTGGCCGTGAAGTTTTCGGGCTGAAAAATCGGCAAGAATTGAACGTCCGCCGTGAACACCGGGTTCGGCCGCAGGTTTGCCGTAATCTCTTGCGCTTGATTCTGCAGGATGGTGGTCTGCGCGGCCTTTAAATTATGATTATTTTGAAGCGCGAGTTGAATGGCTTCGTCGAGTGAGAGGCGTACTGCGCCGTGAGATTGTACCGATGGTGCCTGTATCTTGGGCGCCGGCGCGACAGCGGGCTGCTGTGGCGGCGGATTTTGCGCATTGCCGTTCCGCGGGGAAACAAGGAAACCGGCACACAGCAAAAATGTGAGCATCGCGAGTCGCACACGTCTTACACGCATAATTTTCAACCTTTGCTGAAACAATAAAGAGTGGATCGGAGCGCGGTCAGCGCTGAATTCTGAGGCCTAACTAAAGGGAAGGTGGCGCGCGCGCGGGAAGACGAGGTGATAACAAACTTGGTTCAACAGCAGGTTCCAAAGGGTCAGGCTGAGATCCCAATTGCGCGAGCGCCGGTGTACGGTCGCTGGCGAGCGGACGCTCCATAGGCTGATGGTTTACATGGCAAATGGAGCAGTTCGCTTCCGAGGAATTCGCGTGGTGATGCCAAACGCTTCCGAGCGTGATCGCGAGAAACAGCAGCGCGATTAACGCCACGGGAATCAGCAGACACCGCGTTGCCTTGTGCTCTAGCATTTTAAGGACTGAAACTAGCCTTCCTACTAATCATATAGCAGATGGCGGCTGATATGAATGGGTTGTGCCTGGTGGGTACCGTTTTCGGCCGGCAAATTAGTTCGTATGTTCCAGCGCCTTTTCCACCATTGCGACGCACTTTTCCACGCGTTTGCGCAGCGGCCCGTCGATCTCTTGTTGTCGCTGGCGCAAGGTAAACGTCTCGTCGGCGATATTTAATGCGGCGAGTACAGCCACTTTCAACGAGTCCACCATACGCGTTTCTTCGGCAATGGAACGCATCTTGGAGTCGACGTAGGCAGCTAGATCTTTGAAGTATTGTTCATTACCTTCCGCGTTGACGTTATAGATTTGGTCATAGATTTCTATTCTCACGGTGCGCTCCCCGGCTGAACTTCCGTATTGTCGGCCATCATTCAGTTGCACGCAAATGATATTGATGCAAAATAGGCGGTCTTGGTCGGCTTAGCGGCCCAGCGATTTCGTCGTGTTGCTAGCTGGCGCGCAAGGTGGCGCCGAGTCCTTTTTCGAGCGCGGCGACAATCCGGGAACTGAATTCAGCAAGCTGTGACTCCGTAAGCGTTCCTTGGGAGCTTTGGAACCTCACGCGGATCATCAGGGAATATTTTCCGGCAGGGACTTGGCCGCCTCGAAAAAGGTCAGCAGCCTCAATCGATTGAATCTCGCCGATACCAAGCGTCCGGATCGTCTCTTCTACTTGCGCGAACATTACGCCATCTGCTAACACCAACGAAAAATCTCTTTCCACGGCAGGGTAGCGCGGCCAAGGCATAAAGTGCAACGCGGCACGCGTGGCCTCGATGGCGCTGTATAGCGGTTCCAGCTTCAGCTCCGCGATATATACGTCTTGCCGCAACTTCAGTCGGTCCGCGACGCGGCCAACGAGTTGACCGGCAATGCCTATTTGCTCGCCTCTGTTCCTCGCAGAAAAATGGGCTGAACGTGCGGCCGAGAGCCAGGCGGGTCCACCAGCTTGCCATTCCAGGCCGCCCGCTAGTTCCCCAATTTGATCGAGCGCGCCTTTCAAGTCCGCAAAACTGAATTCTCGCGCGGCCCCATAAATTGTTTTCTCGCGAGCCAAGCCGGTCGCACCTAAAGTAAAAACGGCTGTTTCAACGGGCGCCCCATCTCGCAATTCGTACTTCTTACCGATTTCAAAGAGTCGCACATCGCGGTTTCCATGATTCAAATTCCATTCGATGGCGCGAACCATGCTGACAGCCCCGCTCGAACGCATAGTCGATGCATCTTCCGCGAGCGGATTGCCAATTACGGCAGGCTGAATTCCTTCTTCGCGAAATAGAGCGTCGCGTTGTGTATCGACGATCGGGATTTCGACAATTTCGTGATAACCAAGTGCAATGGCGCGTTCCACCAAGCGGTCCTGCGCCTCTGCGTGAGGCAAACGATGCGCCGGCTTTTTCGCAGGCGGCAGACGTGGCGGAAATTTGTCGTAACCGTAGTGACGAGCTACCTCTTCAATCAGATCGATCCCGCGAGTAACATCGCGCCGCCAGGAAACCCGCGTGCACTCCCAAACGGCTGCGAGAGAGCCGTCGCTGCCACGATTCGCATCCACACGGGTAGGATGAAATCCGAGCGCGCTCAAAATTTCTTCCACATCGCGATCCGGAATATCCGCGCCCATCACGCGCAGGATTTCCTTTCGCGCCAACTGAATTTTCTTTTCCGGTTCGCGAGAGGAATAAATATCCACCACGCCTGACAAAATGTCTCCGCCAGCGACTTGTTGAATCAATTCCGCGGCGCGCCTCGAAGCGCGCTCCGCCATTTCCGGATCGGCGCCGCGCTCGAAACGGTAGGAAGCTTCCGTGCGCAAGCCGAGCGCTTTCGCGGTTCGTCGAACAGAAATTGGATCAAACCATGCGGCTTCCAGCAGAATATTGTGGCTACTGAAACTAATCTCTGTGTCAGCACCGCCCATCACACCACCGATTCCTAACGCGCGCGTAGCGTCAGCAATTACACACATGTCTTTCGTAAGAGTTCGCTCCACGCCATCCAGTGTGCGAAGTTTCTCACCCGGGCGCGCTCGCCGCACCACGATCCGGCATTCATTCAATTTATCCAAGTCGTAGGCGTGCAGCGGCTGGCCGAGCTCGAACATCACGTAGTTCGTGACGTCCACCACGTTATTGATCGATTTCTGGCCCATGGCTCCGAGACGCTGACGCAGCCAATCTGGCGAAGGCTGAACTTTCACGCCGCGCAGAACCCGAGCGGTAAAGCGTCCGCAAAGTTCTGGGGATTCGATTTCAACACGCGTCGCGCCCGCAGCTTTGTCCGCGATTTCTTTTAGCTTTGGCTGTACCAGCTTGAACTGCGTACGGTAAGTCGCGGCAACCTCGCGCGCGATGCCGTAGTGGCCCAGACAATCAGGACGATTGGCGGTAACTTCCGCGTCGAGCACTGGCCCGGCCGCCGATTCTTCGACCGAATCGACGGCAACTCCGGCGAGGGAGAGCCGCGCGGCGAGGTCAGCAGGCGCTGACTTAATGTCAACGAATTCTGTGAGGACGTTGTAGAGAACCTTCATTGTTTAAGACTCAGCCCACAAATCGTAAAAATTCCAGCTTTGTGTCCAGGACTTGGAAGTCGCTACTTACAAAGCGCCTTCTAAGGAAATTGCTGTAAGAATCGCAGATCGTTCTGAAACAACAGGGAGACCTCGGTGACGCCGTATTTCATCATGGCGAGGCGGTCCACTCCCATACCGAACGCGAAACCTGAAAGCCGGTCCGGATCGTATTTCACAAAGCCATACACGGCGGGATTCACCATGCCCGCGCCGAAAAGCTCGATCCATCCGGAAAATTTGCAAACGCGGCAGCCTTTCCCGCCGCAGACGTGGCAGGTCGCGTCCACTTCGGCGGAAGGCTCGGTGAAAGGAAAATAACTCGGCCGCAGGCGCGTTTTCGTTTTTGGTCCTAGAAATTCGCGCGCGAAATATTCCACCGTGCCTTTGAAATCGCAGAAGGTAATGTCGGTGTCCACCGCCAGACCTTCAATCTGGTGGAACATGTAACCGTGGGTGGCGTCCGGATTATCGCGCCGATACACTTTTCCCGGCACGACGATGCGAACCGGCGGCTTTTCTTTTTCCATCGTGCGGATTTGCATAGGGGAGGTGTGCGTTCGCAACAAATGGCTGCTGCGCACCCCCTCGATATAAAACGTGTCCATGTTGTCGCGCGCGGGATGATGCTCGGGAATATTGAGCGCTTCGAAATTGTAGTAGGGCGTTTCGATTTCAGGTCCTTGGACCACGCTGAATCCGATGGCGATAAAAATTTGCTGAAGTTCCTCGAATGTTTGGCGGATTAAGTGGCGCGTGCCGAAGGAGCGCTCGATACCGGGAAGCGAAAGGTCGATTTTGTCGCGCGTGGCAGCCGATTGTTCGGATGAAGCTGCCATCGAGTGCTGCCGCTCCGCGATGACGGACTCTACATGCGCCTTGAGCTTGTTCAATTCCTGCCCCACGACAGGCTTCAGCTCCGGTGACGCCGTCTTCAACCAGTTATTCGTGATCTGTGACAGAACTCCAGACTTGCGGCCCGTCCATCTGACCAAAAAGATGTGCCAATTCTCGCGGTTCGCGGAATGAAGGGAGGATTGGTCGTCGAATCGCTGGCGGACCTCGGCAAACTTTGCCCCGACGGCTTCGGCTGTTTTCACGCCAAGCTGGTGAAGGGATTGCGCTGTAGGATCGCTCGTTGTCATCTAGGAACTGTTCGCCTTGCAGCACCCTTCGCCGCCCGATCAACATTGGAACCCGTATTGGGCCATGGCGGATGGTGCCGCTGCACGCAGAAAATATGTCGGCCTGAAAGCCGCCGCTACGACGTTCGGCTTTGCGACTAGCCTTCGTCGCGGTGGCGAACGTGTTCCGGTTTTGTATGCGACTTCGGATCCGCAGGCGCTTTGGCGACATGCTGCTTTGCCGACGCGACCAGGGCGGCAAATCCTTCCGCATCGTTCACGGCCATATCTGCCAGGATTTTTCGGTCCAGTTCGATGCCGCCCACTTTCAGCCCGTGAATCAACTGGCTGTAGGTGATGCCGTTGTTGCGAGCAGCGGCGCCGATGCGTTGAATCCACAGCGTGCGGTAATCGCGTTTGCGGACCCGGCGGTCACGATAGGTGTACCGCAACGAGCGATTCACCGCTTCTTTTGCCGACCTATAAAGTTTTCCCTTAGTGAGGAAAAATCCCTTGGCGTGCTTCAGCAGCTTTTTGCGACGCGCGCGCCGTTTTGTTCCACGTTTAACTCGAGGCATAGCTTGATCTCCTATTGTGCGCCACCGAAGGCGCATTCACGAAAATTTTGATTAATTACAACACGGGGAGACAAACGTGGCCAGCCGACCGCAATCAAGCTGCGGATAGCAGGACGGGTTTGTCTCGTAGAACCGCAGTTACGCCTCAGCGATTAGTTTTAATCGCGGAAGCAACCGGCCGGCAGGCACCCGTTACGCTCCGCCTGGCACGGTTAAAATTCATCGCGTTTTCGCCCTACCACAAAAACTACTGGATGCCGTACGGCAGGGCCAGCCGAATATTTCGGACATCCGAGGGATTCACCACAACCGCATTCGCCAGTTTGCGCATGCGGCGGGGCTTCTTGGTGCCCAGCAAATGCCGCTTGCCCGAATGCCAGCGCATAATCTTCCCGGTGGAAGTTACCTTGAAGCGCTTGGCTGCGCCGCGATGTGTTTTCAATTTCTTCTTTTTATTCTTCTTCACAATTTCCTCTGCAATCCGATTTGGCAGCGTTTCGAATTCTGCTGCGGAACTAAGCCTGCCCACCTGCCGCCGGACGAGTGGATGGAGCGGCGGAGCCTGCACCCTTTTTCGGCGCTAAAAGCGCGAGCAAAATATTTGCTTCCATTCGAGGACCGAATTCCACTTGCGCGTGGTCCACAATATCTTTCATCAGCCGGTCCATCTTCGCGCGGCCGACGTCCTGGTGCGCCATTTCCCGGCCCCGATGGAAGATCATGGCCTTTACTTTGTAACCTTCGCCGAGGAACCGTATGATCTGATTCTTGCGAACTTGATAATCGTGTTCGGCGGTGGATGGCCGGAACTTCACTTCCTTAATGTGCGAACTTTTCTGATGTTTCTTGGCTTCGTGTGCTTTTTTGTTGGCTTCGTATAAAAACTTGCCGTAGTCCACGATCTTGCAAACCGGCGGCACGGCATTCGGCGAAATTTCCACCACATCTAGGCCGGCTTCTCGAGCCGCTTTCATCGCGTCGAACAGGGTCATCACGCCGAGCTGATTCCCGTCTTCGTCTACTACGCGAACTTCCCGAGCGCGAATTCGCTCGTTTACTTTGAGACCACTACTCCCGCCCCGTTCCGCGATAAACTCACCCCCCGGACTTGCGAATTCGTGTTCGCTGCCCGCATCCCCTCGCCCCCAAATGTCATAAAAGCCCGATGGGAGGCGCGGGCCAAAAATTATAGCACGGCTAAGAGGCTCTGCCGCAAGCCACAAACTTGAAACTATTGAATCCTCCTCCGCGTATACTTTGTGCCAATAGAAGGAATTTCACGGGGACAACATGACTTCACGCAAAGGTCTCTTCATCGTCCTGCTGATACTGATTTTGTCTTTAAATGTCCTTACGGCTCGTGCACAAGCCCCGGGACCAGGTGCGAAACCCGCCACAGCCATGCCTTCCGTTCTCAGTGTTCCGCCCGCGGCACAACCTTCCGCCAACTTCAATATTGACGCGGCCACGGAAGCCTATCTGGCCCAAATTCCGGCCGAGGCCACTGCGCGCTCCAACGACTACTTCGAAGGGGGCTATTGGCTCATCCTCTGGGACTTCCTCTACGGCGCCGCAATTTGTCTTTTGCTGTTGAATCTCCGCTGGTCTGCAGGTATGCGCAATCTCGCCGAACGCATCACTCGCTTCAAGCCGCTGCAAACGCTGATTTACTACACGGAGTATCTTGTTCTCACCACTGTGCTGGGTTTTCCTTTGGCGGTTTATGAGGACTATATCCGCGAACATAAATATGGTTTCGCCACCCAGACATTTGGACCCTGGATGGGCGATCAGGTCAAAGGACTTCTGGTGGGTATAGTTTTGGGCGGTATCTTAGCCGTAGCTTTATTTGGAGTTGTCCGCCGGTTGCCTCGCACCTGGCACATTTGGGGCGCGGTTGTTACCTTTATTTTCGTGTTCTTCGCCGCTCTGATCGCTCCCGTTTTCATTTTTCCCATATTTAACAAAATTACCCGTCTGGATGATCCCAAAGTAACCCGGCCCATCCTCAGCATGGCTCGCGCTAACGGCATCCCCGCCAAAGACGTTTTCGAAATCGACGCCTCGCGCCAGACAACTCGGATGAGCGCTAACGTCAGCGGCATCGGCAGTACCATGCGCATTACGCTGAACGATAATCTTCTCAGCCGCGCTTCACCTGAAGAAATCCAATCCGTGATGGGACACGAAATGGGCCACTACGTTCTCCATCACGTCTATAAGGATATGCTCTTCTTTTTCGTGGTGATTTTTGCCGGATTCGCGCTGTTGCGATGGACCCTCGATTGGTCGCTGAATCGCTGGGGAGAGAAGTGGCAGATTCGCGCTGTCGGCGATACGGCCGTGCTCCCGCTGGTCGTGTTGCTCGTCTCTATTTTCTTCTTCGTCCTTACGCCCATCTTCAACACGCAGACGCGCACTAACGAGCACGAAGCCGATATGTACGGCCTTAATGCCAGCCGCCAGCCCGACGGCTTCGCACAGGCCGCCATTCACTTGGGCGAGTACCGCAAAATGAGCCCGGGGACGGTGGAAGAATGGATTTTCTTCGATCATCCCAGCGGCCGGCATCGCATTCATGACGCCATGCAGTGGAAAGCCGAAAACTTGAAGCTCTTTAGTCCGCCATCTAACCCGTAAGAGGGGGATTTTTTCCTTCACTCGCAGTAACTACTTTGAACCGAGGTCCAGTGCCGTGGGATGCTTCGGCTGGTAAAGGCCAACTTCTCCGCCGCCAGGCAAACGTATAGTCGTCTTCGTTCCCCAACGTTCTTCGCTGACCGGCCCGCAGGTGACATTCTTATCCTTCAGCATTTTCACCGTTGCATTTAGGTCGTCGCACATAAAGTAAAGCTCCGCAGCGAGCATTGGACGCTTGTCTTGCCGGTTGCTTTGCTCAGACGGATGCACGGCGGCTTCCGCGGGTGGGAGCGCAAAAATCAACCAACCGTGTCCGGCGTCAACCGACTTCAGTCCCAGAGCGTCACGAAAAAAATTTCGGTCGGCTTCCGCGTCAGCACTGAAGAGTAGGACATGTGCTCCATCGATCATGCGCGCAAGTTTACCATCCACAAATCGGGTTCAAAATCTTGAAGTGGAAGCCCGTGAGCTGACGGACTAAGCCCCAGCATTCGAACAGTTGGAATGCACCGAACGCGGAAAGGGCAGTTCGTGCTAGAGGATTTGGCGGGAATCAATTTCGGCGCGCAGGTCGCTGGCAAACTGTTCCAGCGGGCGCGGTCCCAGGTCGCCTTTCGAACGATGTCGCACCGCGACGCTGCCAGCTTCTGCTTCCTTGCCGCCGATGATGAGCATGTACGGAATTTTCTCGATTTGGGCGTCGCGAATTTTTGCCTGCAGCTTTTCGTTGCGGTCGTCCAGATGCACGCGGAAGCCGGCGTCTTTAAGATGTTTTGCAACTTTCTCCGAGTACTCCATGAATTTTCCGCTCACGGGGAGCACGGTCGCTTGAATCGGCGCAAGCCACGCAGGGAAAGCTCCGGCATAGTGTTCGATCAACACGCCGAAGAACCGCTCGATCGAGCCAAACAGCGCGCGATGCACCATCAGCGGTTGATGACGAGCGCCGTCCTCGCCAACATATTCGAGCTTGAAACGCCGCGGCAGATTGAAATCAAATTGCACGGTGGTGAGCTGCCAAGGGCGTCCGATGGCGTCCACAAGCTTCACGTCAATCTTGGGCCCGTAAAACGCTGCTTCGCCGGAAATGTATTTGTAAGGAACGTTCATGCGCTTTAGCGTATTGACTAGCGCGCCTTCTGCCTTTTCCCAGTCTTCCGGAGTGCCGGCGTAATCCTGGGGTCGCGAAGGATCGCCGCCGGAGAGTTCTACTTCGTAGCGATCGAAACCAAAAACGCGCAGCGCTTCCCAGGCGAACTCGATGCAGTCCTGCACTTCCTTTTCGATTTGATCCGGCATGCAAAAAATATGCGCGTCATCTTGAGTGAAACCACGCACGCGCAGCAAACCGTGCAACACGCCCGAGCGCTCGTAGCGGTACACAGTGCCAAGCTCGGCCAGCCGAACAGGCAGCTCGCGATAACTCCGCAGCCGGCTCTTGTAAATCAAAATGTGCCCAGGACAATTCATGGGCTTCACCTGGTAATCGGCCTTTTCGATTTCGATCGGAGTAAACATATTTTCCCGATAGAAATCGGCGTGTCCGCTGGTCTTCCACAATTCGAGGCGCATCACGTGGGGAGTGAAAACAAGGTCATAGCCGCGCTTGGTTAGTTCATCACGCTGCCAATCTTCCATCTGCCGGCGAATGATGGCACCCTTGGGGTGCCAGAAAATAAGGCCGGGTCCAGCCTCTTCCTGGATGCTGAAAAGATCGAGCTCCTGGCCCAGCTTGCGATGATCGCGGCGCTTCGCTTCCTCAAGCTTGTGCAGGTACTCGTCCAACTCTTTTTGATCGATGAAGCAGGCGCCGTAAATCCGCTGCATCTGTGGATTGCCTTCCTGGCCTTTCCAGTAGGCGCCGGCCACGTTCATCAGCTTGAACGCCTTGATGCGTCCGGTGGATGGAATGTGCGGCCCGCGGCAGAAATCCAGGAATTTGCCAGTGGCGTAAAAAGACACGATCGGCTCGGTGGCTTTCTCTTCCACCAACTCGCATTTGAATTCCTGATTGCCTTTGCGATAGAGCTCGAGCGCATCCGGCTTTGGAATCATCTTGCGCTCGTTGGGAATATCTTTCGCCGCCAGATCGTGCATCTTGGCTTCGATTTTTTCCAAATCTTCCCCAGTGAAAGGCTCTGCACGCACGAATTCGTAGAAGAATCCATTTTCAATGGGCGGGCCAATGCCCAGCTTAACGTCAGGGAACAGCTCCAGCACCGCAGCAGCCAGCAAGTGCGCGGCGGAATG
>JBEKHG010000030.1:0-52935 GCA_050012395.1 Candidatus Acidiferrales bacterium | reverse complement strand
GCTTCGCCATCCTTTCGAAACAGGATGGTTGGTTTCGCCGAAGATTTCGTCTCACCGAAATCGCGGATGCTGACGTCTTCCACATCGAAAAAAAGCTGCCCGCCTGACGCTATCCGTACCTTGACCAAATCTTTAATCACTTCATGCTGCGCGTAAATCATGATCCCGCGCCCGCCGGTTAATTCTCGAAAATCGATATGGTGCGTGCGCCCTGAAAATCGCAAGTTCACGCCATAGTGGACCATTCCTTCCCGCATCATGCGCTCGCCCGCGCCAATTTCATTCAGCAGGTCCACCGTGCCTTGTTCCAACACTCCCGCGCGCACACGCTCCTCGCAATATTTGCGGCTGCGAGTTTCAAGCACCACCGACTCAATCCCTCGCAGATGCAACAAGTGCGAAAGCACCAGTCCCGCCGGCCCTGCTCCGACAATTCCTACCTGTGTGCGCATGAGATAAGCGGGCGGTTCCTCCGAAAACTTGGACGCCCTGAGTTGCGAATGTTACCATGCGGCCTCCACTTGTTCTTCTCGGGAGGCGCGATGCTCGTCAGTCACAAAAAGCTACTGGTGGAATGGGGCCACTGCGATCCCGCCGGCATCGTGTTTTTTCCGCAATATCTGGCTTGGTTCGACGACTGCACTACCGCCCTGTTTCTGGACGCCGGAATGCCGATTCAGTCTTTATTCAAAGAACACGGTGTGATCGGTGTACCAGTCGTGGATGTGCGGGCGCGATTTATTCTGTCCTCAAAATTCGGCGACGAACTCAAAGCGGAATCAACCGTCACTGAGTTTGGTAAAAGTAGTTTTGTGATCCGTCATCAGCTTACAAAAGCAGGCGCACTAGCGGTAGAAGGATACACAACGCGAGTTTGGACCGGCTTCGACCCCAACGATCCATCTAAAATGAAATCGCGGCCTCTTCCGAAGGAAGTTATCGAAAGCCTTTCCAGCAGCAGCCCCGTTTCGAGCAGCCATGGCGAGAAATGAGAGAAACCTACTACGTTAATTGCATCGGTGTCGGTTTGGCTGGATCGCTGTAATCATAAAAACCGCGTCCTGCTTTCCTGCCGTTCCATCCGGAAAGCACCATGCGCTTCAACAGCGGCGGCGAAGCAAAGCGCTTTTCCTTGAATTCGTCGAACATAATATTCGCGATGTAGTAGGTCGTGTCGTTACCCACAAAATCGAGCAGCGTTAACGGCCCCATGGGATGGCCGCAGCCCAGCTTCATCGAGTTATCAATGTCTTCAACCGACCCCACTCCTTCTTCCAGCGCGCGAACAGCATCCAACAGATAAGGCACCAGCAAACGGTTCACGATAAATCCGGTGCGATCCGATGTGCGAACCGGCGTTTTGCCCAATCGTCCGGCGAACGCCACCACTTCTTCATTCACCTTCGGGTCTGTCGCGATTGTGCGAATTACTTCTACCAATTTCATAACTGGCACTGGATTAAAAAAGTGCAGGCCAAGAAAGCGGTCTGGACGCCCGGTGAACGTAGCCATCTCCGTGATTGAGAGCGAAGACGTATTGCTGGCAAAAATCGTGGCCTTTGGGCAAATCTTATCCAGAGCGCCCCACAACTCGCGTTTCGCAGGAAGCTGCTCGATGATCGCTTCAATCACGATGTCGCAATCTCTCAAATCTTCAAGGTTTGTCGTCCCGCCCAGGCGTGCTCGAACTTCGTCGCGCTGAGCCTGCGTCAGGGTGCCTTTCTCCACCAGCCTCTGAAGATTTTTGTCGATGGACTGCAAACCTTTTTCCACCAGTTGCGGTGAAACCTCTCGCACGGTTACTTGGCATCCCGCATTCGCTGCAACCTGGGCGATACCCGAGCCCATCAGTCCGCAGCCAACTACTCCCACTTTCTCGATCGCCATCTATTCCTCCGTATGATTGTGATTGCTATATGTCACTCCAGCGGGCACTGCCTTACAAATTGAAACTGCGCTCGAGTTGAAAGTAAAAGGTAAGGAATTCAGAATATTTGCGATTCCAAATTGTTAAACCTCAGCATCCATCTCTGCAAAAACTTCCTGTGCGATATGAAATGCCGAATTTGCTGCCGGCACACCACAATAAATCGCAGACTGAAGCAAAACCTCCTGGATTTCCTCGCGAGTCACATTGTTGTTTGCGGCTGCGCGCACATGCATACGAAATTCCTCGCTGCGATTCAGCGCTACCATCATAGCCAATGTCAGCAAGCTACGCGTATGCCTCGGAAGGCCCGGACGCGCCCAAATTTCCCCCCAGGCGTAACGTGTAATCAAATCCTGAAATGGCTCGTTAAAGGGAGTAGTGTTCTCTTGCGCCTTTTCAACGTAATCTTCGCCCAGAACTGCCCGCCGCACTCG
This sequence comes from Candidatus Acidiferrales bacterium, assembly GCA_050012395.1. GTDB lineage: Bacteria > Acidobacteriota > Terriglobia > Acidiferrales > UBA7541 > Palsa-295. The sequence continues at coordinate 50,571 of JBEKHG010000030.1, read as the reverse complement.
CATCCCGGAGGAATATCGCTCGCGCTCGTCCATTATTTTGCCTCCGGCTGGTTCAGGAATTTCAACAGCGCTTCTGTGAATTGCGGAGCAGCCTCGATGTTCGATAAATGCGCCGCTTGCAATTCCAGATAGCTCGCCCCGGGAATCCCTTCGGCAACAAGATGCGCATCCGCCGTCGAAATCACAGGATCCAGAACCCCGGCGATCACAAGCGTCCGCGCGGTCACTCGCGAGAGTTCGTGCCTGAAATCTGCGTCTCGTATTGCCGCGCAGCAGGCCGCATAACCTTCGGGCGGTGCTTGCAGCAGCATCTGCCGCATGGCTTCGATCACTTCAGGTGATTTCTTCACAAAATTCTCACTGAACCAGCGCAGTACTACGTTCGTTGCTACCGCCGCCATACCGCGCTCTTTCACGTCTTTGATACGCGCATTCCAGGCATCCGCGGTTCCGATCTTGGCCGCCGTGCTACATAGCACCAGCCCTTTCATGCGACTCGCGGCATTCTCACCCAGCCACATCCCAGTCATGCCGCCCATCGAAAGTCCACAAAAATACGCGCTCTCGATTTTAAGCGCATCCAGCAAGGTGATTACGTCGCGGCCCAACTGTTCGATTGAATAGGGCCCAGGAGTAACGCTCGATAGCCCGTGTCCCCGCGTATCGTATCGCAACACACAGAAGTTCTCGCAAAGCACGGTAGCCTGCGGGTCCCACATCGACAGGTTCGTTCCCAAAGAATTAGAAAGAACGATGACCGGAGCTCTTTCCGGCCCGTCAAAACGATAATTCAATCGAAGGTCGCCCGATTCGACGAAAGGCATTTTCGGCGCACTCTCTAGATGGCTGTCCTTACTTCTGCTTTCGCTCCGCCAAAACTTTGTCCACCATCATTTCCGCCGAACCCGTGTAGTTTTTGGGTTCCAACAAGCGTTTTATATCTTCAGCGGAAAGATGCTGCCGTACTTCCGCATCTTCCATCAAAACACTCTGTAAAGGCTGAGAATTTTCCGCGGAGCGCTTCGAAGCTCTTTCCAAAATTTTGTGCGCCGGCATACGTCCGATTTTTTCCGCCAAAGCTACCGCGACTGCTTCGGCCATAATCAACCCGTGCGTAATTTCCAGATTTGCGTTCATTTTTGCCGAATTGATTTCCAGAGCATTCAAAACAGTCGTCAGATGGGCTAGCGCTCCCGCAGTCAACGTGCAAATTTCCGGCAGTGTTTCCCACTCCGCATGCCACCCGCCCAAACCACGCTCATGCTCCTGCACCATCGACGTCAACATTACCGATACTAGCGCGGGCACTCGAATCGACGCGGCCAAAACCACCGCTGAACCCACCGGGTTCCGCTTGTGAGGCATCGTGGATGACCCACCGCGTCCCGCCGCGGCAGGCTCAGCCACTTCACCAACCTCCGTCTGACCCATTAGCGAAAGATCGCGCGCAATTTTTCCAAGCGACCCTACCAGCAATCCCATGGTTGTAGCTACCTCCGCAAACCGATCGCGGTGCGTGTGCCACGGCAGATTTGGCAGCGTCAATTTTAGCTCGTCAGCCAGAGCCGCAGCTACCGCCGGGCCTTTATTTCCGAGCGCAGCCAAAGTGCCGACCGCTCCACCGAACTGCAAGACCAGCACGCGCTTCCGGATTTCCCGCAGGCGTTCGCGATGCCGTTCGTTAGCGGCGAGCCATCCGCAGGCTTTCAGCCCCAAAGTTACGGGAGGTCCCTGTTGCAGCCACGTGCGGCCGGCAACTAAAGTCGATTTGTGAGTCTCGCACAGACGTGCCAGCACGTCGGACAGGTTTGCTAGCCCTTCCTCCGTCAAATCCAAAGCGTCGCGCAGTTGCAAAACTGTTCCGGTGTCGATAGCGTCTTGGCTCGTCGCGCCCCAATGAACGAACCCTCCAGCTTTTTCGTCCGCATTTGTGACCAGCGAAGTTAGCTGCTTCACCAGAGGAATCGCCAAGTTGCCTGAAAGAGCCGCCTCTTGTGCTATTGCTTCCATCGAAAACAGTTTGGCGTCGCACTTGGATTGGATCTTTGCCGCTGCAGCTTGAGGAGCAATTCCGGTTCTTGCCAGCGCGCGTCCAAGAGCCGACTCAAAATCCAACATAGCTTGAATTCGGCGCTCATCGGAAAAAATCGTGCGCATCTCTTCAGTCGTGAAAAGATGGCCCAGAAGATAAGTTGGAAGTTGCGTGCTCAAACCTTCGATGTCCTTGATACTACGTCACGCAGGATAACGGTTATCCGCGGAAGAATACAGCGCAGCCTTTGCCTTAGAAGGCTCAAGAGCGTTTCGTCGTAACACTTCCCCAGCCACGCATCGAATAAGAATCAAGCCGCCTAGCTTTTTGCGCTCCGACTGAATCGCGCAACTTCCGTAACGGCGCGATAAGCCTGGTCGATGGCCGCGTTGGTATAAGCAAACGCTTCCGCATCCGAATTTGCTATCGAAATCCGGCCAAGCGGCTGCCGCCCTATCACACACGGCTGTTGATCCTCCGGCCAATCCGGATCGTAGAGCGAATTATATTCGTACGCATAGCCGTGCGGCCAACGGTTCACCGTGATCGCTTGAATATCATTTGCAGGATCGAACCCGCCGGGTGAAAGAATTCGTCCAAGCTGATCGCGAATATTGCGCTCGTAGGTCTCAAAACGCGTGCGATAAAGTTCCTCGCGTCCGGCAATTTGTTGCTCGCGAGCGGGCAACCCCGGTTTGCAGGGAACCCTTTCCAGGTGCAGCACACAAGCATCCTCGGGCTTGCTCGCGAAGTGGTACTCGCCCATGCTCACCGGAAAATCCAGCGTGACCGATTCGAAATAGCTTCCCGGACACCTCGTGTAACTGATCCCGAGCTTCTTGAACGGCTCCCAATTTCGTATCAACACATTGGTATAAACCAGCGGCACCTTCACTCCGTACGCCAGCGCCTCCTTCTGCTTCTGCGGCAGTTCAGGACACATGTAAGGAATCACCATATTCCAACATGCCAATATGCAAGCCCCGCCGCGAACCGAACGTGCTTCCCCACCGCGAACGTACTTCACCTCCACTTCCTTGGAGCTCGCCGGGTCGCCAACATTCCGAGCAGAAACAGCAGTGCTATTCAGCCGCAAACGCACCGCAGACGATGGATCATCCAGCGCCGCATAATGCATCTTCGCAGTCACGATGTCTTCCATCGTGTGTCCCGGCGCAGATGCGGGGATCAGCGACCGCACCAAGAGCCTGGCGATCGACGCATTCCCATCCGGAAAATGAAAAATGTACGGTTCGTCGCCGCTCTGCTTCGTTATTTCCACACCCAGTCCCGGTCCGGGCGGCCCCATTAAATCCATTCCGGCAAATCCGGGATATCCCAAACCCGCCAAATCACCGGCCGGAACCGCATCAACGCCTACACCATAGAGCCCGTAAGTCTCCGTCTGCAAAAACGGAATCGCATCCGGGTGAACCTTCACGTACTTCAGCAAATAATCTTTGTAACTCGTCTTCGCGAGAAAACTTTTTTTGTCCCACGATTTCAGCCCGGGCAGGTAGTCCACCTTCTCGGTGTAAAGCCTCGCCAGATCCTTTTGCGCGTCTTGTGAAAGCGGAGTCTTCGCCAGGAATTCAGGCCACGAAGGTTTCCCCATTCCGGGTACTAACCTGTCACTTCCGAATGTTTCTTTGTCGAAGAAAACGGCGCGGGAAAGCCCGTTCGCGTGCTCGAAGTTTTGATCGTAATATTTATAAAATTTCTTGACGTCCACGTCCAACTCTCGCAGCAATCCCTTCGCTTGTTTGCTGTAGAGACCCGGCCCGGCAATCGATTGCGTCCCTCCGTAGCCAAGTATCGTACGATCGCCCACCTGATATTCGTTTCGTCGCGCATGACCGCCAAAGTCGTCGTGATTCTCAAGAATCAAAACGCGCGCCTTGGGCCCGGCGATCTTTCGAAAGAAATAAGCCGCCGAAAGCCCGCTGATTCCTCCCCCCACCACGATCAAATCGTAGGTTTCAGAATCTGCCGCCGCACTTCCCCATTTTTGACCGTCGCGAAGCGCGTGCCCCGCTTCCATCACTGCATTCGTGCTTCCGCGCATGCCGGTCAAAGCCGGTGGATAATAATTAGGATCTTTTTCTGCGGCAAACGGGGACTGCGGAAGACCAAAAGCGTTGAGCCATTCGTGATTCGATAAAACGAAACCTCCGCCTACTGTGATCCCAAATCCATTCAGGAAATCGCGCCGCGTGATCTGTCGATCCATTCCCAATTCGCGGTCCCGCTTCTCATACTTCACGCTCTCCCCCGAAGATTTTGACCACCGGACGAACGGCGCGAATCCACCCGGCTTTAGATTTTTACCGACAAAGCATACTCCAGCTTCGGCGTAGCACAGGACGAATCTTTGGCAACCGGCCACCGAGCAACGTGCGTCGACGTGACGATAGCCCTAGTTGAGTTAAGCCTCATGCGTCGTTCGTTTTTGTTATCATAGCGTTTTCCGTAACTGAGCAAAGAGGAGATCTTTTGCCAGCCCGCGTCCTTAACGGAATTGCTATACGCGACCAAATCTATGCTGAGCTAGCCGGCGAAATATCGGCGCTCGCCGCCGTCGGAATTCGTCCCGGGCTGGCTGCCGTACTCGTTGGCGAGAACTCTGCCTCGAAAGTTTATGTGAGGAACAAAATCGCCGCCTGCGAAAAGTTGGCACTCTCCAGTATCCAAATCACTCCACCGGCAACGATCACTACCGCCGAGCTTCACGCCATCATCGAAGACTTGAATCGACGCGATGATGTTGACGGCATCCTCGTGCAGCTTCCTCTGCCTCCGCAAGTTGACGCCAAAAAAATCCTCGAAGCTGTCGACCCAGCAAAAGACGTGGACGGATTTCACCCGCTCAACGTCGGCCACCTGGTCGCAGGTACTCCAACCCTGGTCCCATGCACGCCCGCGGGCGTGCTCGAACTCCTGCACCGCAGCGGAATTCCTTTGGAAGGTGCCAACGCCGTCGTTGTGGGCCGCAGCAATATTGTAGGCAAGCCTATGGCGCTGCTTTTAATGCACGCGAATGCCACAGTCACCGTTTGCCATTCGAGGACCCTCGACTTGCCCGCGACCGCTCGCCGTGCCGACATCGTCATTGCCGCCATGGGACGCGTCGCAATGATTACACCCGATTACATCCGTCCCGGCGCCACCGTCATCGATGTAGGCATCAATCGAATCACGGATATCTCGCAAGCAGAAAAAATCTTCGCCAATTTTCCCGAGCGGCTCGCCGAGTTCCGCGCCAAAGGCACTGCGCTGGTTGGAGACGTGCATCCTGACGTAGCCAACATTGCCGGTGCTCTCACGCCGGTACCCGGTGGAGTCGGTCCGCTTACCATTGCCATGCTCATGAGCAATACCGTAAAAGCCGCGCGTTTGCGTCGCGGCCAACGCACACCGGCCGCCGCAGCCGTTCAACGCTAATTTGCTATGCTCAGAGTCGGCCTTACAGGCGGAATCGCAACCGGCAAAACAACGGTGGCATCCATGCTTCGTGAACGAGACGTTCCAGTGCTTGACGCCGACCCGCTCGGCCACGCACTACTGGAACCAGGTCAGGCCACCTACGAAGAAGTTGTTGCAGCTTTCGGAAACGACATTTTGAACGGCTACGGAAATGTGAACAGATCCAAACTAGGCGCCTTGATATTTGCAGACGCAGAAAAGCGGGCGCGGTTGAATCAAATTCTGCACCCCAGAATCTTACAGGTTGTGCAAAAGTGGTTCTCCGCGCTGGATGAGCCAGACGGTCCGCCGTTTGCCATTGTGGAGGCTGCGCTCCTAGTAGAAGCTAACTACACTCAGAAGCTCAGCAAGCTCATAGTTTGCTGGTGCCGCCCAGAACAACAAACGGAGCGCTTACTGCAGCGCGGACTTTCAGAGCAGGAAGCGCAGCAGCGCATCGCCGCTCAAATGCCGCTCGATGAGAAACGGAAAAAGGCTGACATCGTAATTGATTGCTCAGGCTCGTTCGAAGAGACGGAAAGACAGGTCAATCAAGCAGTGGAACTACTCAGATCGGCCGCGTCTGAAAGAAACATTACGTGACGCGAGGGCGTATTTATCAGTAAGTACCGGAACACTCGAATTGCGCAATCATTGATGATTGTCGCAAAAGGACGTCGCATGCATCGATCCGGAAAGCAAGGACGCGCAATCCGTTTATTGGCTGTCGGGCTAATCATCGGACTCGGAGCCTACTGGGCAGGTTCAAGATGGGGTTCTCCCGTTCCTTCCGTCGTGAACGCCTTGCACTCACCGGCACCGACCCCCAGTGAAGCCGGGCTGGATCCCACCGAGCTAGAAAACGTCCGGATTTATAGACAAGCCGCCCCGGCCGTTGCCAACGTGGTCACTCGTACCGTCGAATACGATTTCTTTTTCAATCCGGTCCCCGTCGAAGGCGCCGGTTCCGGCTTTCTGATTGATAACGACGGCCACATCCTCACGAACTATCACGTGGTGCAGGGCGCTCAAACCATCGAGGTCACCCTCGGCGATCAATCGCGTTACAAGGGAAAATTAGTCGGTTCCGATCCAAATAATGACATTGCGCTGATTCAAATCGATCTCGCCGGAAGAAAAGTCGCTCCGTTGTCACTGGGTGATTCCCGAAACCTGCTGGTCGGCCAGCGAGTGCTCGCCATCGGGAACCCCTTTGGATTTCAGAGCACTCTCACCACCGGCATTGTCAGTTCGCTGGGCCGCACGGTGCAGACGCGCGAAAATACATTTATCGACGAAGCGATCCAGACCGACGCCTCTATCAATCAAGGTAATTCCGGTGGACCGCTGCTGAATTCCCGCGGTGAAGTGATCGGAATTAATAGCGCCATTTACGCTCCGACCGGCACAACTGCGGGTATCGGCTTCGCCATTCCTATCAACACCGCGAAGCGCGTCGCCGAAGACTTGATTACGCGCGGCCGTGTGCGCCACGCCACACTAGGTGCCGAAGGACGGGCGCTGTGGCCCCGCCTGGCCGAGGCCCTCAACCTCGCCGTTCAACAAGGAATCCTCATCGAACGCGTCGAGCCGGGCGGCCCGGCAGCCAAGGCTGGGATTCGCGGTGGAACCAAGTCCGTCGTCGCTGGCATGCAAGAGCTGCGTGTCGGTGGCGACGTCCTGATTGCCATTGACGCAAAACAAATCACCAACCAGTCAGACTTAAGCCTCTTACTAAACCGCTCTCAGCCCGGCGACACCGTCACCGTCACCATTGTGCGCGACGGTAAAAAAATGGACCTGCCCGTAAAGCTCGGCGGCGATTAAACGCTTCACATTCTGTTTTTGACGGGCTCGGATGCAATGAAAAAACCTGACTACGGTCTCGATGCTCCCGGTCTCGTTCGGGGATTCCTGCTCGGCGGACCTGCATTGATCGTCGCCGGATGGTTTCTGACCGGCTGGGCGAAAGAGAAAAACTCCGGAGCACTGATTGGTTTTGGCGCCGCAATGTTCTATACCGGAATCGTTTTTTTCCTGGAATCGCTTCTAATGATGGCCAGCAGCTATTACGGGAAATTTCGAGCGCGCAACTCCCTTCTTGATAGCTTGCACCTGCGTGGAGATGAAACCGTTCTGGACGTAGGATGTGGTCACGGATTGTTGCTCATCGGCGCCGCCAAAAGACTTCCGCGCGGCCGTAGCCTCGGAATCGATCTGTGGTCTCAGGTGGACCAGGGAAACAATTCGCGCGAGGCTACCTTGCAGAACGCGAGGTTGGAAGGCGTCTCAGATCGCGTCGAAGTACGTGATGGCGACATGCGAAAACTCCCATTTCCCGATGCCTCGGTGGATGTCATAGTGGCCAATCTTGCAATCCACAATATCTCGAGCCGCGAAGGACGATGCCAGGCCATTTCTGAAATTGTGCGCGTGCTGAAGCCGGGTGGGCAAGTCGCTCTAATGGATTTCAAACACGTCGGGCAATATGCCGAAGATTTGAAGGGCTGCGGGATAGCCGATGCTAGTGCCTCTCGGCCCTCATTCTGGATTTTTCCGCCCGTTCGAGTCGCTCGCGGCCGGAAAAACTAATCCAAGCCTTCCCCAAGGCACCAGACCTCCTCTTCCGTTTCAATATCACTGAAGCCGGGTGTACACTTTGACATCGAACTCATTGGGGCAATCGGCTGGCCAGCGTGCTTGGCTGTTCCCGGAAACAATAGCTTAGCCTACTCCCGATGCCGCGCGAGGGTCACCAATAGGTATCAAGTGCCATTGACCGAAACGCTGGGCGTCCGTAAGATTTTGTATCGACTTGGCGAGCGGTATTATCGCTGAGAAGGACACCTCAACAGATTACCGGGGACCTTGTGATTGTTAAGAAGAGGCAGGCGAGTATCGTGGCGGTTAGCGCTGCCGCGGCGATCTTTCTCGCTGGCTGCAACGACGTCGTATCGACCAAGCAAGCCAAGGCGCGTCCGCCTGCGGCTACTCCAGCGCCTGCTCCCACCGAGGTTCGCGAAAGCCTGCCGTTCCCCGAAAAACCAGTTTATTCGGTTTCTTTACAGAACGACCCAAGACCCGCAATCGATATCTTAGTCGGTCAGGTTCAAACCAGCTTTAACGAAGGCCAGAAGAAGTACAAGGCCGGCCATTTCGACCAAGCCCGCGTGGATTTCGACCGCGCCATGGATTTAGTGGTGCAAAGCGGTTTTCAAGCCGACTTCGACCCGCGCCTTTCCGATTTAATCGATCAGCTCGGCGAGACGCTGCACTCCTACGAATTAAACGCCGAGCGCAACGCAGAAGAAGAGGAAGGGCCCTCGGGAGAGCCTGCGCCAATCGACTCGCTGGCGAATATGGAATTGCCCAAGGGCGATCCACGGCTGGCCGCTAAAGTAGAACAGGAATTGATCAGCGTTCCCCATGACCTGCCGCTTACGGTGAACGATTCGGTCCTGCAATACCTGAATTTTTTCACCACGCCAAAAGGCCGCGCCGTCGTGGAGCATGGCCTTGGACGCGCCGGACGTTATAACGACATGATCCGCCGGGTCCTCCGCCAAGAAGGCGTGCCTCAGGATTTGATCTATTTGGCGCAGGCGGAATCCGCATTCCAACCCGCGGCGGTCTCACGAGCCGGCGCCCGCGGGTTGTGGCAGTTCATGCCTTTCCGAGGTGAGGAATACGATCTAGACCGCAACTATTGGGTGGACGAGCGCAGTGACCCGGAGAAAGCCACTCGCGCGGCAGCGCGCCATATGCGCGATTTGTACGACATGTTTGGTGACTGGTATTTGGTGATGGCCGCTTATAATTCCGGCCCCATGAACGTGGTGAAAGCTGTCGAGCGCACCGGTTATGCGGATTTCTGGGAACTTCAAAGACTCCACGCGCTTCCCAAGCAAACCCAGAACTACGTGCCCATCATTATCGCCATGGCGCTGGTCGCCAAAGCTCCCGCCCTCTACGGCGTGCAAGTGGCTCCTGAAAAGCCGGCGCAAGTGGAAACCGTCAAGCCCGGGCACCCCATCGATCTGCATTTGGTGGCGGACGCGTCAGGTGCCGACATCGATGATCTGCGCGGCCTGAATCCGGAACTTCTGCGCGGTGTGACTCCCAACGATCCAAAATTCGAGCTGAATGTGCCCGCTGGCACCGCCGAAGAGTTCGAACTGAACATTCAGCAAGTCCCGGAAGATAAGTGGACGAGTTGGCGCCTTCACAGCGTGGAAGGTGGCGAATCACTGGCCGATATCGCGCGGCATTACCACGTTACCGTCGCTGCTCTGGAAAGCGCCAACCACCTGCAACCTCATGCGTCCTTGCCGGCCGGCTTTCTAGTGAACGTGCCGACTGCTCCGCCTGTGGTTCATCTGGTGCACTATAAAGTTCAGCGGGGAGATTCGCTGGAAGGCATTGCCGGTCGCTTTGACGTAACTGTGCCGCAATTGAAGAAGTGGAACAATATTCGAGGTTCCAGCGTGCCCCGCGGCTCGCGGCTGCGCATCTATGCCGGTGGCCCTCCAGACGACGCAGCGCCGCACGCGAAGCCGAAGGCCGCAGCGCAGAGCAACAGTGCCAGCGCGTCAATGCAGAAAGTCGATAGTCGAACCTCTGGGCAACCGGAAGCTGTTGAGCACCACGTGAAGCCCGGCGAGACTCTCTACTCCATCGCCCGCGCCTACGGCACCACCGTGGCCTCCTTGCGCCAGTCCAACCCGTTCTTGGCCAGCCATACGCTCGCCGCTGGCGACGTTCTCAAAGTTAACCGCTAAGCCAGTAGTGGATCTTTTCTTCTCCTCCCGTATCCTACTTGTTTCTAGCCACTTAGACCCGCAAGGGATGCGGCGTTCGGCAATCTCTTCGCTTTAGAGTGTTCAAGGTCTGCTGAAAATGCCCACTTTTCGAGGCATTGCGCTTGACAAAGTTCTTACACTCCGTTTATAAGCGCCGAAGGACTAATAATCCGTCCTAATAGGGAGGGTCGCATGTTTAACGCAAAACTTCACGACGAAGAAGATGACGAACTGCCGCGCTACGAGGAAGAGGAAGACGAAGGCGCCGAACAGCCGCACGAGGGAACTATAGAAATCGAGGAAATAGCCATCGAGAACGAAGATGGCGACGAGGACTCTGAGGATACCCCTGCTCCCCGAAGACAGGCTCCGGCCTCCAAATCGAAGCCAGCCAAAAAGCCTGCTCCCAAAAAGAAAGCCAAATCCAAGAGCAAGCCGAAAAGCAAATCCAAAGCCAAGAAAGCGAAAGGCGGCAAGCGCAAAAGACGCTAACCCATCCTTATCGCGACGAGTTCATGGCGGACGGAGGAATTCTGCCGCCCGCTGCCTGCTTTGGAAACATTGCCGCGTTCAAATTCCGAAAATGAATTCACCGTAGTCTTGTGAAGTACAGTCCCTCCCTTGTCGTCACCTACGGTTAGTATCAATCCAGTACACCTTTTACGTAATTCTTCTGATTGCGGCGTACCACTCTGGGCCGATAGCATACGCACTTCATGCCCGTCATCGTTGAGCAGGTTCGCAGAATGCGTGGCGGGGCGCAGTCGCATCTGATGAGGTGTGAATCTAGGACCGGCGCGCAAGAAGACTCCTATTATGTTGTAAAATTCCAAAATAATCCTCAAGGCGCCAGGATTCTGGCGAACGAATTGCTCGGTACCCGATTGGCGGCGCGTATCGGTCTCCCAGTGCCGGCGACCAGCGTCGTGGAAGTGGGCGCAGAGCTGATCGCACATACGGAAGACTTGGTGGTCCAACTAGGGCGCGGGCGCGCGCCCTGCAAACCAGGATTGCAATTTGGCTCGCGCTACCCGGGATCTCCGTCGGAAGTCGTGGTTTACGATTTTCTTCCGGACGAGCAGCTCCGCGAAGTTGTGAACCTTACGGATTTTTGCGGAATGCTCGTTTTCGACAAATGGACCTGCAATACAAACGGCCGCCAGGCGATCTTTTATCGCGCGCAGGGCGAACCGCATTATCAGGCGCGCATGATCGACCAGGGGTTTTGTTTCAACGCATGCGAATGGAATTTCCCTGACGCGCCGCTCAGGGGTTTGTACCCCCGCCATCGTGTGTATGAGTCAGTGCGTGGAATCGAATCGTTCGAACCTTGGCTCGCCCGCATGGAGTCCAAAATTACGGAAGCCGCTCTCGACGACATCCAGAAGGAAATACCGGCGGAATGGTACGACTTCGATTTCGAAGCTCTGGAGAAAATGCTCCAGCACCTTTTGCGCCGTCGAAAGCTGGTGCGTGAGTTGCTGATTTCGGCCTGGAAGTCGTCCATGCAACCTTTTCCTAACTGGAAGTAATCGGTGAATCGAACGGAAGGAGTAATAATGCCGTCAGAACATAGAAAAACACTGCGCTATCGCGTGTTGCGCTACGCACCAAATCTGATCCGCGACGAGTGGGTGAACATCGGAATTCTTCTCGAAGAATTCCAGGAGCTCGAAGCGGTGGGTGGCTCGCGGCGCGCCATCAAAATCATTGAAGAAGACCGCGAATTTGCCCGAGTGCGAAAACTGCATCCTGCCGCCGATGTGCAGTTGCTCCACTCGCTCCGTTCAGATTTTGAATCTATCCCGGGAATGGCCGGCGACGATGTTCGCAAATACTTTCTGAACTTTGAGAGGACCCTGTCAAACGCATTGCAGCTCAGTTCTCAGAAAGCCGTGCTCGCCGATGATTTTAATACCGAGCTGGGCCGCCTCTACGAGGCGCACGTGGCGCCCCCCCCGTATGCCCGCGGTGGCATCGTCGAAAGCACGCGTGCCTGGATACGCAACAAGCTCAAAGATGTTTTCCACCGCCACCGCATTTCGTCAAAACTCAAACCCGCCGTGCGCATAGATGAGTTCACGCATACGGGCGATCCATTTAAATTTGATTATGGTTATAAGAACGGCAAGCGCGGCTACATCCACTCCGTGGTGCTCAATCGGGACGCGGCACAGGCCAAAGTCCTAGCTTATACGGTCGAAAGCATTCGCAAACGCGTGCCCACTTCCGAGTTCACCGCCGTTACCGAGGCCCCGCCAATCCCCGGCAATTTGCAGCACTTATTTATCGGCAAGCTTTTCGAAGACCAAAACATCCGGATCGTCCCGATGAACCAAGTAGAGAAGTTCGCAGAAGAATTACGAATGAAGTTACAGTAGACCTCGCACCGCGTAGTGTTAATGCTCTAAAAGCATCAAGGTCCTTGCGGGTATCTCCCAGCTCGCCCATTCCTTTTCGGCTAAGTGTCGAGTTTGCCCCAGGTTGGCAATTTGCGATGTTCATGCAGAGCTTCTGCGGCCCAACGGCCCAGGTAGGACGAAAGAGCCACGCCGTGGCCGGCGAATGCGCCGATCACGATTGCGTTCCTAGTTTTCCTGGCCTCCGGATGCCACATGAATATAGGCTCCCAGGAGTCGCGAAACAGGATGGGGCCACCCCAGCGGTGTGTGAATCGCACCGACTTCAGCGCGGGATGAAGTCCGCGAACCCTCTTTTCGAGCGAATCGAAAATCTGCGGGACCTCGGCAGATGAAATATCCACATCATTTAGGTCGTCCGAGTGCGCAGCTTGCACCAACCCCGCGCCAAAAATGATGGAATTGTCCTCGCGGACTCGTCCCCAAAGATAGGGCAGATCCGCTGTGTAAAAAGGTTTTCGCTGCGCCAAGCCAATTTGCGCTAGCTGCTCTTCACTAACCGGGTCGGTCGCGATTGCAAGTGTCAGCTTCGGATGGGTGCCGTGTTCCAGTTCTGTTAATTTCAACGACAGCGCATTGGTCGCAAAAATAATCTTGCGTGCGGAAATTTTTTGCGCCATCGACCCGCGCGGTGTCACTTCGATTTCGGAAATATCGTTCCACGCGATGCCCGTCACCGGATGGTTTTCCAGTATCTGCGCGCCCAGATGATCGGCCACTCGCGCCAATCCGCTTACTAATTTCCCTGGGTCAACCGTGCCGCCTTCCACTTCCCTGGTAACGTGAAGCGTCCCGGAATCGCTCCAGCAGACCGGCGACTTGGCCAAGTCCTTCTTGCGAGCTATTTCCCAGGCCCCTGTAAAGCGCTGGTAGCAGTCCACGCCGAACTCCCGGAGAATCTCCTTGAAACCCGACAGCACGTCTCCCAAGCCCGGAAGATCACCCGCCGCCGACTCGGAAAGGGCCATGCCCCCGGTACGCCCGCTCGCTCCGTCGCCCACTTTCCAGGCCTCAAACACCGCCACGGATTTCTCAGGGGCGATTTTTCGCAGCCACGCCGCCGCAGCCAAGCCGGTGAAGCCGCCGCCGATGACGGCGAAATCCAAAACATCCGGAAGTGCTCCTCGGGTGGAGGGAGTGAAATCAATTTGCCAAGGCGGGTTTCCCCAGTTGGGCGGTTTGGGAGCGGAGTACATAAGACAAAAGGAGCTAGCAGCTTATAAAGCTCGCAGGCAGACTAAACAAGCATCGGACTATAGCCAGGGCCTCTTGACGCTGCAAGCTACAGCAGAGTTACATGATGCTTTCGGTCCAATTCTCCAGGGTGTGTTTGATGTGGGCCATGAATTGGTGCGCCACGGCGCCATCCACCACGCGATGGTCGTAGGAGAGCGTGAGGTAAACCATCGAGCGGATCGCGATGGCGTCATCAATTACCACCGGGCGCTTCTCGATGGTGCCCAAGCCAAGTATTGCTACGTTCGGCTGGTTGATCACCGGCAAGCCGAACAGGCCGCCGAAGACTCCCGGATTTGTGATCGCAAATGTGCCTTCGGCAACCTCGTCCGGTTTGAGCTTCTTGGCGCGCGCGCGTTCCGCCAAATCATTCATAGCCCGCGCTATCCCCAGAAAGTTTTTCTCCTCGGCATTCTTAATCACCGGGACGATCAATCCCCAATCCAGAGCGACTGCGATCCCGATGTTGCATTCCTTGTGCAGCACGATATTCGTGCCGTCCACGGACGAATTTACGGTGGGATATTTTCGCAGCGCTTCCACCGCAGCCCGCACGAAAAACGGCATGAAGGTGAGCTTGGTGCCGGAGGTTTCCTCGAACTTGGTTTTCATCTTTGCGCGTATTGCGGCGATGCCGGAAACGTTCACTTCATCCACTGAATACACGTGCGGAGAAACGCGCTTGGACAAAACCATGTGCTCGGCGATGCGCTGCCTCATCACCGACATGGGCTGCACGTCATAATGCCCGAAATACATTTTCTCGCGCGGCACGGCGTTTTCGAGCACCGCGGATGCGGACGCTCCGCCTGTTGACGGCGGGCGCGAAGGCGCTGCGCCAGGAGTTCTTGCAGGGTGCGCGGAAGCGGTCGAAGTCGCGCCGCCTTCCACCGCAGCCAAAATATCGTGCTTGCTTACGCGCCCGCCCGCGCCAGTGCCGGGAACTTGGGTCAGGTCCACATCGTGCTCGCGTGCGATTCTTCGCACCAGAGGAGAGCTACGTACTTTTTCACCGCCAGCCGAAACCGCAGGCTTCTGCGGAGCCGCGGCCGAACCTGTTGCGGGGGCGGGTCCCGGTCTTTCAGATTGCTGAGCTGCCGCTTCCTTCGCGGGCGCAGGCGCCACCTGTGCTGCCGCAGGAGCACTAGATTTTGCAGGAGCAGCGTCAGCCTTGGCCGGCGCAGGCGCAGCCGATTGAGACGCCGCGCCGTCCGCATCGATAATCGCCACAACAGTCTGTATGGGCACGGTCTGCCCCTCGTTTACTTTAATTTCTTTCAGCACCCCGGCAGACGGCGACGGAATTTCCGCATCCACTTTATCGGTGGAGATCTCGAACAGCGGTTCATCCCGCTCAATCTTGTCGCCGGCCTTTTTCAGCCACTTGGTAATGGTGCCTTCAAAAATGCTCTCGCCCATCTGGGGCATGATGACGTCAACAGCCATGGTGATCTCCTATGCGCTCCATGCTTGCCTATACCGCGGTAAGGCATTCCTCGTGCCACACACCCGGCACTCCCTGCAGCGTATAAATCTCGTCGCCGCCGTGGAAAAACGATACGTCTTTCACCTGTGCCGTGCGTCCGGCGTAGTCGAGCTGCTCCGGCTCAAGCTCATTGTGATATTGGCCGGCTTCCATGAATTTTTCCAGGAATGCGCGATCTGCGATGCGCACCTCGGTGCCAACCGCGAACTCCGCATTGTTTACGCCCTTTGTTTTTCCCATGTCAGAATGCCGGCCTCCTCCGCGTTAGTATTTTGACAATTCGCGCGCGGCCGCGACAACCTTTTCCGTATTCGGTAAAAATCTTTCTTCCAGCGTCGGCGCGTACGGCACCGGAGTATCCAGAGCTGTCACACGCGTAATAGGCCCGTCCAGGTCTTCAAAGGCCCCTTCACATACGATGGCCGCGATTTCCCCGGCGATGCCACCCGTGCGCGTATCCTCGTGAACGATCAAAAGTTTGTTCGTTTTCTTCACCGAAGTCAGGATGGTCTCTCGATCCAGCGGAAGCAGCGTGCGCAAATCAATCACTTCCGCCTCGATACCTTCCTTCGCCAGTTGCTCGGCGGCTTCTATCGCGGTGTGCGCCATCGCCGCGTAGCTGATAATGGTCAAATCTTTGCCTTCGCGCCGAACGATAGCTTTCCCGATCGGAACCAGGTGATCGCCTTCGGGAACTTCTTCTTTAATTCGGCGATATAGGAATTTGTGCTCAAAAAACAGAACAGGGTTGTTGTCACGAATCGCGGACTTTAGCAGACCTTTGGCATCCGACGGTGTAGAAGGATAAATCACTTTCAGTCCGGGAGTGTGAACGAAATACATCTCCGGGTTTGCCGAGTGAAATGGCCCACCATGAACTCCACCCCCTGAAGGCCCGCGAATCACCATGGGTACCGGGGCGCCCCAAAGATAATGAGATTTCGCCACGAAATTAGTTACCTGATTGAAGCAGCAAGCGATGAAATCAATAAACTGCATCTCCGCCACCGGCCGCAGCCCAAGAAATCCCATTCCGCAAGCAGCGCCGACGATAGCCGTCTCGCTAATGGGAGTTTCAATTACGCGCTCGCGTCCAAATTTCGCGAGCAATCCTTCGGTGGCTTTAAAAGCTCCCCCGTATACGCCGATGTCTTCGCCAATCGCTACCACCGCAGGGTCCCGGGCCATCTCTTCGAACATCGCCTGTCGAATTCCCTCGATCATAGTTATCGGGGCCATGTCAGCGTCTCCCGCGCTTATCGCGTGGATTTTGGTGGCCGTGCCGCTCGCGCGGGTTTTGCGCTTCTCTCAGCGATTTATCTTTCGGCCCGCGTCCAAATGGAACGCGCGGGACTTCCGGCACTTCGGGTTCGATTGCGCGCACGGGAGGTTTCGGCTGCGGCTTCCCTCCCGATTTAACTATCGGCTTGGAGATTTTCGCGCCGTTGCCACCGGCATTGCCGGCGGGCGCGATGACGGCGGGCACAGCAATTTCTTTGCGAATGGCTTCCACCTCGGCAAAAGCTCCGTAATCTTTCACTTCCCAACCCGGCTCGAAGCTCGATGCCGGAGGCGAAACTTCTGCCTTCGCACGCTGCCATGCTGCTTCTATCGCGTGGCAACCTTCGCAGTAAACGCCGTCTTCGGCCAGATCAGCGGGAGGCATGGGCGATTCTTCCGCAAACTTCTGATCCACGTCCAGTTCGCGCTCGATCCGTGCGTCAATTTCCGCTTTCGTTTTCGCGTCCCAAATTCTATTTTCGGTGAGGTATTTCTCGTACAGCGCAATCGGGTCGCGAGCCTTCCAATACTCGAACATCTGCTTGGGAACGTATTCAGCCGGATCGTGCTGCGCGTGACCACGCATGCGCATCGTTTTCACTTCGATTAGCGCTGGGCCGCGTCCCGCGCGGCATTCGTCCACGGCCTCCTTGGTGGTATTGTAAACAGCCACCACGTCGTTGCCGTCCACAATCCAGCTTCGAATCCCGTAAGCCACCGCTCGGTCAGCGAGATTCTTCACCGGGACCTGGCGTGAAACGGGCGTGGAATAAGCCCACTGATTGTTCTCGACGATCAAGACAAACGGCGCGCGTTGCTGCGCCGCCAGATTTAACCCTTCGTGAAATGCTCCGGTGGAGCTGCCACCATCGCCGATCCATGTGAGCGCAACAATCCTTTGACCCAGGTAACGGCCGGCCATCGCCACACCCGTCATCACCGGAATCAAATCTCCCAACATCGAAATCGGCGAGACAATGTGGCGCACTTTCAGATCGCCGAAATGGCTGGTGCCGTCTTTACCTTGGGTCGGCGAAGTGTATTTCGCCATGTGTTGGGTAAAAATGTCGCGCGGTGGTACGCCTTTTACCAACAGCGCACCGATATTGCGGATCATGGGAGCGATCCAGTCTTTTTTCTCCAGCGCATAGCAAGTCCCGACGGAAACGCCTTCCTGCCCCAGGCTGGAGTAGAGCCCTCCTACAATTTTGTTCTGCCGGAAGAGGCGAACCATGCGCTCTTCGAGCTGGCGGTTGAGCTGCATGAAGTAATACAGGTCTAAATGCTGCTCCCGCGTCAGCGGATTGCTCATACATCACTCCCTTTTGCGGCTCCTACCGGCACGTTATCACGATCTGGGGTCGCTACTGGCACCGAGGATTGAAAACCATCCAAAATATCTTGAAGTTTACTCAATGAAACGGAATCCATCATCTTCCGCTCGAAAATCTCTCCGAAGTGAGCGATCAAGCATCGCTCGGCCTCTTGCGGACTTACCGCCCTGCCCAGCGCGCGTTCCAGAGACGTTGCGCGCTTTCCTGCGATGCCGCACGGCACAATCAAATCAAAATAACGCAGGTCGGTGGAAACATTGTACGCGAATCCATGCGACGTAACCCAGCGGCTCAGATGAACTCCCAAGGAGCCGAGTTTCTCGTCCGGGGACCCGCTTTGCGAATCGAGCCAAACCCCGTGCTGGCCTTCCACACGTTTTGCATCGAGCCCAAAATCTGCCGTGGCGCGAATCATCACTTCTTCGAGTTGTTCAACATACCAGCGTACGTCGCGCCTGTGCTCCGTTAAATCCAGGATCGGATAACCTACAGTTTGTCCCGGACCATGATACGTGATATCGCCGCCCCGGTCGCTCAGATGAAACTCAACATTCATTTGCCCCAGTAAATGGCTCGAAGCACGCAGGTGCTCGCGATGGCCGTTGCGCCCTAGCGTGATTACGTGGGGATGCTCGCATAGCAGCAGCACATCGGGAATCGCGCGCGCTTTCCGCGCTTGCACGAGATTCAGCTGAAAATTGCTCGCCCAGTCATAAGGCACCGGGCCTACGTTGACAACCCAACAGGTTTTTTCTTTTTGAATCACGTTTCGGTTATCAGTGTTTCGACTTCGAATGCCACTTGTGGAGCTAAATGTTTATGGCCATGCCGCGAACCGCATTGAACGCGTCGCCCATGGCTTCCCAAACCGTCGGATGCGCGTGGATCGTCGCGGCCATATCGTCTAAGGTAGCCTCAAGGCCCAGCGCCGCGACCGGCTCAGCGATAATTTCAGTTGCGAGCGGCCCAATGGCGTGTACACCGAGAATCTCGCCATACTTTTCTTCCGCCACCACTTTGATGAACCCTTCGTGTTGGCCGAGTATGGTTGCTTTGCTGTTGCCGATGAAAGGAAACTTTCCGGTCTTCACCTGGAAGCCCGCTTCGCGCGCCTGTTTTTCCGTTAGGCCAATCGACCCAATTTGCGGCTCGCAATAAGTGGCATTTGGGCAGCGCTTGCGATCGAACGGCTGTACTTCTTTCCCGGCCATTCGCCCCACGGCAATGATTCCTTCCATCGAAGCTGCGTGCGCAAGCTGAGGCAGGCCCGCCACGATGTCTCCAATGGCGTAAAGATGCGGCTCATCCGTTTCCAGAAATGCATTGGTGTGAACGAAACCGCGTTCCACTTTAGCTTTTGTTTTCTCGAGCCCCAGATTTTCGGTTAGCGGCCGGCGACCAACGGCGATTAGTACTTTCTCCGCGCTAATCGTTTGAGACTTCCCGGTTTTGTCTTTGTAGGTCACAGTCGCGCCATTGGCGTTCTTCTTTACTGATTCCACCTTCGCTTCCAGCTCGATGCGCATTCCCTTTTTCGTCAGCGCCTTGTGCAGTTCGGCGGAAATTTCTTCGTCTTCGAGCGGCACGACACGCGAGACGGCTTCCAGCAGCGTGACTTCCGAACCAAACGTGCGGAAAATCGAAGCGAACTCGACGCCCACCGCTCCGCAACCCACCACGATCATCGATTTCGGAATTTCCTGCAGGCCCAATATTTCGCGGTTGGTTAAAACAACTTTGCCATCGATTTCAACACCCGGCAGCGAACGGGCTTCCGATCCGGTCGCGAGCAATATATTTGTTGCTTCGATTTCAGTGGTTTTGCCGTCTTTCTCAACTGAAACTCGCCCAGGTCCGGCGATTTTACCCCAGCCAGTGATCGTCTCCACCTTGTGCTTCTTGAACAGGCTGGCGATTCCCAGGGCGTGCTTCTTGACGATTTTATCTTTGCGCGCGAGGATGCTCGGCCACTTGATTTTAACGTCTTTCACTTCAAAGCCGAATTCTTCCGCACGCTTGAAATGGTCGTAAATATCCGCGTGGTGCAAAAAAACTTTTGTAGGAATACAGCCGACATGCAGGCAGGTGCCCCCGAGGAAAGGGTCCTTCTCCACCACAGCGACCTTCAGGCCCCATTGCGCCGCGCGAATCGCGGCCACGTACCCGCCTGGACCGCTGCCAATAATCACCACATCGTATTTAGCCAAGCCAGTCCTCCCCGCGATTCTTAATTCCGCCGTGCGTATAGATGCATCGAGGGATGTGCAAGATGCGGCTCTTCCTGAGTGCGCAAACCCAAGATTTTAGCAGCCGCGCTCGGCAGCCGCAACCCTGCTCTCCTAATCCATCATGCTAATTCCATCTCAGACGTTGTGGACTTCGGCTTGGAACATGCCAGGCTCTATCCTTCGAAGAGAAATGTGACCGCACCTCAAACCAACACGTTCTGATATTTGCTCTAGCGCCAGCAGCGCATTCAGAAGTGTCTCACGGGCTATCTTGCAATTTGGAATCAGGGGATTCCAACACGCTGGAAATATCCTGGCGAGGAATCGGCGACCTTCTGAAACTATCGCCCGTCTGGGCCCGTAATGTAGTAAAACATCGGAGACAATATGACCGTTGATCCGGGACAAGCCGATCCAGTTTTGATTAGCAATCAGCCGGAACCGCCCCGCCCACAATCAGGGGTTCGCAATGTTTTCGTAGGTCCGAACGGTATTCGCGCCGGCTGGCGGCTTCTGATTTTCCTGGCCATCTTCATCGGTCTTTTGAGCTCTGCCGGATTCTTGCTCTCACGCATCCCCGCCGTCCGAGCGTTTCAGCAAGCTCAACCCAAAGGCATGCTCACGGCAGCGGGGCAAATTAGTTCAGAAGGATTAACCGTCCTCGTCTTAATCATCTCGGCCTTCATCATGACGAAGATCGAGAGGCGGTCATTCGCCGATTACAGCCTGCCGCCCGGCGAAGCATTCGGCAAACGGTTCTGGCAAGGCGTGCCGCTCGGTCTCGCCATGCTGTCGCTGCTGATGGCTCTGATCGGACTATTTCACGGTTTTTCGCTCGGCGGGTTTGCCATCACCGGTACGGAAGCGATTAAATACGGCGTCCTTTACGGTATTGGGTTTATTCTGGTTGGCATCTTCGAAGAATTCTCGTTTCGCGGTTATATGCAATCCACACTCGCGTCGGGAATAGGTTTCTGGCCCGCGGCTATCGTGCTGAGCATTTTGTTTGGAGCAATACACCTTCAAAACTCGGGTGAAGCCATTTACGGTGCGGCCATGGCCGGCGGCTTCGGATTGGTCGCTGCCTTCTCGCTCTTGCGAACAGGAAATCTTTGGTTCGCAATTGGCATGCATGCTTCATGGGACTGGGGCGAAACCTATATGTACTCAGTTCCGGATAGCGGACTCATCGCGCAAGGGCATCTGCTCAATTCTTCTTTCCATGGACCACCCTGGCTCACTGGCGGCTCGGTGGGACCCGAAGGCAGCGCGTTCGTATTTCTAGTTTTGTTGATTTGGGCCGCTGCCATACACTTTTTATTTCCATCGAAGCAATTACGCTCCTGAGTCAGCTCGGCGGAATCCTTTCCGCCGCTCGAAGCATCTACATCAGGTCTTTCTCTTCAATGTTCGGACGCAATTTGACATTGGAGAGAAGGTGTCGTTAAAATCGTTGGATTTTAGTAAGGCGGTTTGCCCCGCCTAGGGACCTGACAATGGAAAAGAAGCGACTCGAATACTATAAGAAGAAATTAGTCACGCGACGCGAAGAGCTGGTAAAGGGAATCGCGCGCACCGAACAAGAAGGCCGCGAAGCGGACGAAGACCCTACCGTGGACCTCGCGGATAAGGCTGCCAATTCGTACACCAAAGAATTCTTGTTCGGGCAGACGCATAACGATCGTTCGCTTTTACAGCTCGTGAATGACGCTCTAACGCGCATCAAAGACGACAGTTTCGGCGAATGCGTGGCCTGCCACCAAGAACTTCAGCAGAAGCGTCTGGAAGCTGTGCCGTGGACCCGCTACTGCATCACCTGCCAGGAAAAGATGGAGCAGGGCCTGCTGTAAAGCTTCCTTCTCAACTTTGGTGTTTGCCAGCCGCTCGGACCGACGGTGTGCCCAGCCGCATCGATCCAGACCTTTAATTCCGTAGATTTCCGTACGTAACTCCATTTCTTCACTTGCCTTCGTAATTGCGCTAGCGTCTAGCTGTCTTCACGACCAACAGTGCCTCTGTGATCATTCGAAACGCGGTCGATGCACTCGCCGCAGTCCTTTTTCCTGCGCCCTGTCGAATCTGCGGTCAAACGCTTGTCACTGCCTGCCGCATTCCCATCTGCCCAAATTGTCTTGCGTCTTTTCAGCCCATCATCGATCCCATGTGCGATTGTTGCGGCCGCCCGTTTATCTCACGAGTCGCCGGCGACGCCATCCGCCCTCTGTGCCGTCTCTGCCGCCTGGATTCTTTTTCCTTCGCGCGCGCCCGAAGCTACGCGGTTTACAACGACGCTCTTCACAGCGCGATCCTGCTTCTAAAGTATGAAGCGGTTACCCGCCTCGGCGGTTGGTTCGCAGCAAAGCTGGCCGAAGTTGTGGCGCACGAAGCTGAACAATTCCAAGCCGACGTCGTTGTTCCGGTCCCGCTTCACCGCGACCGCTTCCGCGAGCGTGGTTACAATCAATCGGAGTTAATCGCGCGGCCCCTAGCACGCCGCTTAAAACTAAAAACCGGCTCTTATTTGCTCATGCGGACGAAGCCTCGCCCGGCGCGTTTGGTGCTTTCTCGCAAAGAGCATTGGGATTCCGTACGTGGCGCCTACGCCACCCGCGAAGGTGTCCGAGTTGACAACCTCCGCGTCCTGCTGGTAGATGATGTATTGACGACTGGCGCGACTCTTGATTCGTGTTCGCGCGCTTTAAAGAGGGCCGGCGCAAAAGCCGTGTTAGGATTGACGGTAGCTCGTGTGGTGACAGGCTGGCCGCCTTCGAACGCGGCCCTCGCTACCGGTTGAAATTCAGCCGGGTAACCGCGCGACTAACGCGAGCATCCAAAAGTAACGCAGTCTTTCAGCACGTCAAAGGCGAGCGAATGGACAAGCGTTTCAAGAGCGGCTTACGTCCCCGACCAAAGATCGGGTTGGGCGGGGTCGGGCCGGACGCTGCCGTCTCCAAGTTGTCGCCTTCGCCGGCGAGCCGTCCTTCCGTAATGCAAGCGCCGGTTCTCGTACTCAACGCCACCTTTGAACCCATCAACGTAACCGCTGTGCGCCGCGCTCTGGTGCTGATGCTTAAAGGCGTGGCTCAGGCTGAAGAAACCAATCACGCGGAAGTTCACACCACGCACAAGGCTATGCAGGTGCCTTCGGTGATTCGCCTTCTGACTTACCGGCATATTCCGCAGCAGAGCCGCGCTCTCTCACGAAAGAATATTTTGCTGCGCGACCGCAACACTTGCCAGTTTTGCGGCCATGCTTTGCCGGCTTCGGAGTTAACACTCGACCATGTGATGCCGCGTTCGCGCGGCGGTCGTTCGTCCTGGGAAAATCTGGTGGCTTGCTGCTACGGCTGCAACAATCGTAAAGGTGATCGCACGCCGGAAGAAGCCGGCCTGAAACTTCAGCGCCGCCCCCGCCCTTTCACTCTTCATACTTCGCGCCAATTGATGCGCCTAATCGGTCATCGTGACGAGAAATGGCGCAAGTACCTTTTCTACTAGCCTTTTCAAGCCCCTTCGAGATCTAAGTCTAGGTGCAACCTTTTCCACCGGTTCACGTCTAACCATTCAAATACTTCTAGGACACACCCCGGGAAGTGGTACTGATTCAACTCAGGCCGCTTCCCTTAATTTTTTGCCCCTAGACTTTTGGATTGTTTTTCCGCGAACTGCTAACTGACTTGCGTCACTGCCGAAAAATTATTTCCATCCCATGCCGCCAATTTTCGTTCAGTCCGATACGCGTGATTTGAATCTCCGGAGAAAGATGTTTTAATAATTTTTCTGTCGCTGAATGGAACCTCAATCCCGGAGCAACCAGCCATGCCATCGGCGGTTTTTCGTCCAGTTCGATTCCCGCGAAATACCCATGGTGTTGAAAATTACCTTCATGCTGATGCCGCCTAACTCGCAGCCAATAATCCACAGCCTGTATCGGTAGCTCAATATCTTCAGACGCTTTCAGTTCGATCACCACCAGACGGCCGCGCTTCGTGACGCCAAGCAAATCGATTATGCCGCGATCCCCTGCCGCCAAAGCCGGCACTTGCGAATACAAATGTTTCGCATCCAAATGCGCGTCGAGGCAGGCGGGATCCTCCAAAATAAGCGTCTCCAACCAGCGCTCCGGCGCCGTACGATAAAGCGGATGATTTGTTCTTTTTGTTTCCGGTTGGCGATGGCGTTCCAGTCTTCGTATCAGCCACGTAAGCTCCGGCTTCGTCGCCGCGGACAAGCTTTTCCGAACATCTCCGAGGCCAAATGAAACGCCCTGTGCATTCCAACGCGCAAATTCCAATCCTCGAAAACAGATCGCCAGTTCGGCAACTCCGGTTGTGACGCGGGTTTCGATCGCGGCCGATGCGCTTGGCACGAGCGACCGAATCCGTGCAACACTCTCGCGTGAACCATCCAGAACCATTTCCACTTCGCGTCGCGGCACCAACCGGCTTTCCAGGTTGCCGGCGTCCGCTGGATCCACTTTCTTCATCGGGCCGTCTGGCTCGCGCCACTCATAGATCTCCACGTGCGCGCCCGAGGACAATGCAAGCACGCGCTCGCGAAGCGGCCTGCTAGTGCCGCCCGGGACAAATAATCGCAACCCCGCTACTGCTCGCCGAGTGGCATGTTCACGCTCCCAGTCCAGCCACAAAATTCCGTACGCGAGTATTCCCCCGATCACCGCTGCGTTTTCGTACGGAGAAACCGCCAAGAAGGCCCAATCGCGTTCTTCCTCCCGCATTAATCCGCGAACATACAATCCGGAAAAGGAATGTTCCAGGTCCGCAGACGCGCTGAGCGATTCAATCGTAGCGTCGGGAAAACTTTCAGTCAGGATGCGCCGAAGCCGCGCGCGGAATTGTTCACGAGTAATACGCGCAGCAGATCGCGGCGAGTCAGTTCTTACAAATTCAAGCCGCCCAGGTTTCGCACTGCCAAAACGCTGTACTTCCAGTAGAACGCGTTCCTCGCTGCGTTCCTTCACGCGCACCACGCGCCGCGTAAGGTTTCGCTCGTCGGACCACAAGTGCACCAAAGCCGATTTGCCTTCGCATCGCAAGTCGCAGTGCAAGTTGGCAAGCTCTGCCAGCCATTCGCCGTCTTCGCGTACTTCCACGCTGCCCGACGCGGACATTTCTCCCAACACGCGACCAAGCTCTGCCCACTCATCCGCAAAAGCGTTCAAGTCCATCACCAATTCGCTTATATAAAGAAAGATAAAAAACCGTGCGGTTATTCCAGAGCTAGCCCGGTGATGCGTATCGCAGGATACTGCTTATCCCATTCCACCGGAAGATGTTCCATCTGTATCTGAAAATCCCGCCGCTTTCCAGGGTCCAGCGGCGCATCGGCGGAGCCAACCAACTGATTTGTGTCGCGCAGGATTACTTGATGAAAGGGGTCGTGGAATTCCACTGTAACTTCCAACTCTCGCACTTTTTGCGTTCCATCGTTGAATATCGCGCCAGCCACGTAAGTGAAATCCTGATTCAAAAAGTTCGTAGCGTGCGCCAACTGAATGTCCAGAAATTGAACGTGCGGAGCATAGGCCTGTTCCGCGGGTCCGAAGGGCAACTTTACGACCGTTGCGGCCGAATGGGAACGCATCACGTGCGCCAAAAGAAGAAATCCCCCAAAAATCAGCAGCACGATTACCGCGCCCGCCAAAAAAGCCACGGGCAAACGCCTGCGCTCTTCGCGATACGGGGTTTCTCCGGGTTCCATGAGTTCCTGCTGGTTTAGCGGCCGAACAATAGTCTGTTTATCAACGGCTCCGGTAATCCCGCCGCGGCCATTCTCTTTTGAACGGCTTCAATGTTGTAGGGCACGCGCCAGAATTCCACCGTATTGTTGGAAATATCAGAGATAGCAAACGCCGCGCGCGGATCTCCGTCGCGAGGTTGGCCCACAGATCCGGGATTCAGAAGGTAAGTTGTGCCGGGCTCAATCGTCAGCGTGCAAAATGGAGCGCCGTCGGCAGGCTTGAAATGCAGCACGCCCACTTTGTTATCTCGTAACGTGAAACCACCCTGCAGATGTGTGTGACCGAAAAAAGTAATCGGTGAGGGCGCGTCGAGCAGGCCATCCAGCGCTTGCGCCGGCGCAAAAACGTATTCATCTTCGTCGCGATGCGCTCCGTGGACGAGCGAGAATCCGTCCACTGTGGCCGGACCGGTGGGCAATTCCTCCAGCCAAGTGCGATTCTCAGGCCGCAATTGATTGCGGGTCCAAAGCGCCACGTTCCGTGCTACCGGATTGAAGTCATCTGCGTTGGCGATCCCACTTCCAGCTTTATCATGGTTGCCGCGAATGGTCGTGGCGCCGAGTTCGCGCACTTTGTCGATTACTTCATTTGGGTCTGGGCCGTAGCCGACCACATCGCCAAGACACAAAACCTTATCCCAGCGGCCTTGGGCAGCCTCTAGCGCGGCCTCCAGCGCTGTGGCATTCGCGTGGATATCGCTCAGAATTAGATAGCGCATTCAACCACCCCGGTGGGCAGGAAGCGGATTATAGACGAACATGAGGGGCTTTTGCACGAAACTCCCAAGAGAATAAAGCCTGGCGGCAAAATCGAGTATGGGCGGTTCAGCGGATCAACATGCAATCGCCATAGCTGTAAAAACGATATCCCTGTTCCACTGCGTGGCCATAGGCCCGCAAGATTTCTTCGCGTCCGGCGAAAGCGGCAGCCAGCGCCAACAAGCTCGATCGTGGTAAATGAAAATTCGTAAGCATCTGATTTACGACTCGGATTGGCTTTCCGGGGAAAATGAAAATTTCCGCGTCCGCTGAGCCCGGAGCAATCAGTTCGTTGCCGCCTGTCGCCTTTTCTGCGGCGTCTTCCAGCGCACGGACTACGGTTGTCCCAACGGCCAGAATCGGCCGGCCTTCCTTCTTTGCTCCTACGATGGCTTGCGCCGCACCTTCAGAAATCTCGTACGATTCCGCGTGAATCTTATGGTCTTCCAACCGCTCTGTCCGCACCGGTTCAAACGTCCCTAGGCCCACATCTAGCGTTATCTCCGCAATTTCGATTCCTCGCTTGCGGATCGTTTCAAGAATTTCGGGCGTGAAATGGAGGCCTGCCGTTGGGGCGGCCACCGCATTCCCCTGCCGCGCGTAAACCGTTTGATAGCGCTCGCGGTCCAGGGGCTCGTCTGCTCGCTTGATGTAGGGCGGTAGCGGAATATGGCCAAGCCTCGCGATAGTTTCGGCGAAATTACCTCGCGTCGTGAATCGTAAAAGCCGCAAGCCATATCCGGCTCGGTCTTCCACGCGAGCTTCCATTTCTCCTTCGCCGAAAATTATTCGTTCACCCACGGGAATCTTGCGCCCCGGTCGAACCAGAGTCTCCCAAAGCCCGGGTTCTATTTGCCGCACCAGCAAGACTTCAATGGAGGATTTCAGGTGTTCGTCTCGCGCAGGATTGTTTTCGCCCACCTTCTGGGAACGAACACCTTCGCGCCGACCGAACAAGCGCGCCGGCAACACGCGAGTATTGTTCAGCACAACGAGTTCATCGCCGCGCAGCAAGTCAGGAAAGTCGCGGAAATTGCGATCCTCCCCGGCGCCGGACTTTCGATCCAGCACAAGCATCCGCGCTGCGTCGCGTCGTTCTGGCGGACGCTGTGCGATCAACTCCGGCGGCAAGTCAAAATCAAATTCGCTCAATTCCATCGATTTCGTCCGCGATCCATACACTCTGATTCTAAGTATGCTGTACCATCTTAGCGAATCCATACGCGCATTCAGCGCCCTAGGCAGCAATTGTGGCTGAAGGTTTTGTCGTCATAACTACTCGAGGAATCGAGCGGCTGCGCGCCGGACATCCCTGGGTTTATCGCAGCGACGTTCGCAGCGCCTCGGCGGAAGCCGGCGCTATCGTACGCGTCACCGACGAGCGCGCACGCTGCTACGGCCGCGCGTTTTACAGCGACAAATCGCAAATCGCTGTCCGGCTGCTCACGCGCGAAGACGTTGCCGTCAACCGGGCATTTTTCGCCGAGCGCATTCGCCAGGCGGCAGCCTATCGCAGAACGGTGGTCGAAAATACCGACGCGTATCGTTTGGTTTATGGTGAAGCCGACCGGTTGCCCTCCGTGGTCGTTGATGCTTATGGGGATTACCTCGTTATCCAAACGCTTAGCCAATCCAGCGAGCGCTACAAAAGCCTTCTTTGCGAAATTCTGGTGGAGCAGTTCTCTCCCAAAGGCATCCTCGAGCGCAACGATCCAAAGGTGCGTTTACTCGAAGGACTTGAACAGAAAGTCAGCGTGCTGCACGGTGGAGTTCCCGAGGAAATTCTGGCCAGAGAAAATGGCATCGCCTTTTACTACGACCTGCGCAACGGACAGAAAACCGGCTCTTTTCTGGATCAACGCGAGAACCATGCCGCCGCAGGGCAATACTCATCCGGGGAAGTGCTGGATTGCTTCGCTTATCAGGGAGGATTCGCGCTTACGGTCGCAAGTAAAAGCGCTCACGTCGAAGCAGTCGATATGGCTCCGTCGGCACTAAACGCTGCGCGTCGCAATCAGGAAGCGAACGCCATCTCCAACGTCACTTTTCGCGAGGCAAACACGTTTGACCTGCTGAAGGAATACGACGAGGTCGACCGCCGCTTTGACACGATCATCCTCGACCCCCCGGCCTTCGCCAAGAATCGCGCCAGCATCCCGGCGGCCCAGCGCGGCTACAAGGAAATTAATCTGCGCGCCCTGAAGCTGCTAAAACCCGGCGGATATCTGGTCACCTGCTCGTGTTCCTACCACATTTCCGAGCCTCTATTTCTTCAAGTCCTAGCCGAGGCTGCCATAGACGCGCGCAAGGTAGTTACAGTGGTAGAGCGTCGTAGCCAAGCTCGCGACCATCCGAACCTCCTAACCATGCCAGAAACACACTATCTCAAGTGTATGATAATAAGAGTATTGTAGAGGAAATTAACAGTTGGTGGGTTGTTTTGTGCCTCTGAAAAATACTTGACAATGACGCACGCATATTTTATTATCTGATTGCGCTAACGAGCGCACACAATTTCTACGAGGAGATCTAAGGCCATGAATTCCATTACGCGTTGGGACCCTTTCCGCAATCTCTCGTCGCTCCAGGAGCAGGTCAATCGGTTGTTTGAGTCCGGCATGCAAACCCGCAACGACAACTCAGCATTGACCACTTGGGCTCCTGCGGTTGATATCTACGAGACTGAGAACGAGTTGGTTCTGAAAGCCGATCTGCCTGCGATCAATGAGAAGGATCTCGACATTCGCGTCGAGAACAACATGCTCACGATTCGCGGCGAACGGAAGTTTGAAAGCGACGTGAAAGAAGACAATTACCTTCGGATCGAGCGCACTTATGGCTCATTCAGCCGCAGCTTCGGTTTGCCGAACACGGTGAACGCCGAGGCCATCAAGGCGGAGTACAAGAACGGCGTGTTGACCATCGAAATGCCCAAGCGCGCTGAATCAAAACCGAAACAAGTAAAGATCAACATAACAAACAACGGCAACTGAGTTAAACCAGCAGGAAACGACGAAGAGGGCCGTGATTTTGCCGGCCCTCTTTCTGTCTTGGTAGGAAAGTGAGAAAATCGCATCATGCCGCGACTCGACAAACTAACCATCAAAGCCCAGGAAGCCTTGCAAGCAGCGCAAGAGATGGGCGCGCGCTCCGGCCAGCAACAGATCGAGCCGTTACATTTGCTTTGGGCTCTAATCTCTCAAAACGAAGGGGTCGTCCCACCCTTGCTGGAGAAGCTTGGTGTGTCGCCCGCTGCCCTTGCAAGCGAAGTGGAAGCTCAGATCAACCGCCTGCCTAAAATTTCAGATGTTTCGCAGCAGTATCTGAGTCCTGCGACCAACAAGGTTCTCGACAAAGCTTTCGACGAAGCCCAGCGACTGAAGGACGAATATGTTTCCACGGAACACATTCTCCTTGGCATCGCTTCCGATTCTCGAGACCCCGCGGGCCAATTGCTCGCACGTCACGGCGTCACCCACGACGCGATCTTGCAGGCCATGACTTCCATTCGCGGCAGCCACCGCGTCACTTCGCAAAATCCCGAATCAACTTATCGCGCTCTGGATCAGTACGGTCGTGACCTCACCGACCTCGCCCGCCGAGGCAAATTGGATCCAGTAATCGGCCGCGATGAAGAAATTCGCCGCGTGATGCAAATTCTTGCCCGCCGCACGAAAAACAATCCAGTTCTTATCGGCGAACCCGGCGTAGGCAAGACCGCAATTGTGGAAGGCCTGGCGCAGCGAATTGTCTCTGGCGACGTCCCCGAAGTCCTGAAGCCGAAACGCATCGTTACACTGGACCTTTCTTCGCTTGTGGCGGGCGCCAAATACCGCGGCGAATTCGAAGACCGCCTGAAAGCTGTCCTGAAGGAAGTGACTGAGTCGGAAGGCCAGATCATTCTCTTCATCGACGAACTGCACACCCTGGTCGGTGCCGGCGCTGCGGAAGGCTCCATGGATGCCTCCAACATGCTCAAGCCCGCTCTTGCGCGGGGGGAGCTGCGCGCGATCGGCGCTACCACGCTGAACGAATATCGCAAGTACATCGAAAAAGATCCCGCGCTGGAACGCCGCTTCCAACCCGTGTTTGTTGGCGAGCCTTCTGTAGAAGACACCATCGCCATCCTGCGCGGGCTGAAAGAACGTTACGAAGTACATCACGGCGTGCGCATCAAAGACGCCGCCATCCTTGCCGCTGCCATGCTTTCCCAACGTTACATCACCGATCGCTTCCTTCCCGACAAAGCCATCGACCTGATTGACGAAGCTGCCGCCGGCCTGCGCATGGAAATCGATTCGTTACCTGCCGAGATTGACGAAATCGAGCGGCGCATTATGCAGCTTGAAATCGAAAAGCAAGCGCTGCGCAAAGAATCCGACCAGCACTCTCGCGACCGGTTAAAACAAATCGACAAAGATCTGGGCGGCCTGCGCGAACAATCTAACGCCCTGAAAGCGCACTGGCAAACTGAAAAAGATGCCATCGGCCGGATTCGCAAACTAAAAGAACAAATCGAACAATTGAAAGCAGATGAACAGCGCTACGAGCGCGCCGGCGATCTTTCGAAAGTTGCCGAGATCCGATACGGCAAATTGTCTGCGGCTGAAAAAGAACTAAAAGCCGCGCAGGACCGCCTGGGGGAGTTGCAGAAAGACCATCCAATGCTGAAAGAAGAAGTGGGCGAAGAGGAAATCGCGAAAATCGTCAGCAAATGGACGGGAATCCCAGTCGGCCGTCTTCTGGAAGGGGAAGTCCAGAAGCTCATTCACATGGAAGAACGCCTCCGCGACCGTGTTGTTGGCCAGGATGAAGCGCTCGCCAGCGTAGCAAACGCGATTCGCCGCAGCCGCTCGGGGTTGGGCGACCCGAACCGCCCCATTGGCTCGTTCCTTTTCCTCGGTCCAACCGGCGTCGGCAAGACCGAACTCGCCCGAGCGCTCGCTGAATTTTTGTTTGACGACGAAAAAGCCATCATCCGCCTGGACATGTCCGAGTACATGGAAAAGCATTCCGTGGCACGGATGATCGGCGCGCCTCCCGGCTACGTGGGATACGAAGAAGGCGGGCAGCTCACCGAACAAGTTCGTCGCCGTCCATACTCCGTAATTCTGCTCGACGAGATCGAGAAAGCGCATCCCGATGTTTTCAACGTGCTACTCCAGATTCTGGACGACGGTCGGTTGACTGACGGCAAAGGCCGCGTCGTGGATTTTCGAAACACCGTCATCATCATGACGTCGAACATTGGCTCCTCGGCCATCTTTGATCTGGCTGCGAAAGATCCAAAGAAAGCTCGTGAACAGGCTATGGCCGCCCTGCGCGAACTTTTCCGTCCGGAATTTCTGAATCGGATCGACGACATCGTGATGTTCAAGCCGCTCGGCAAAGATCAGATCGAGCGCATTATCGAACTCCAAATGCGGAGCCTCACTAAGCGCCTCGCGGAACGTCAGTTGACCATCGACCTGACTCCGGCAGCCAAAGCGTTGCTCTTCCGCGAAGGCTACGATCCGGCGTACGGGGCGCGCCCCATGAAACGCGCCATACAGCGCCTCATTCAGGACCCGCTCGCGTTGAAGCTTCTGGACGGCGAGATTCATCCTGGCGACCACGTCTCAGTTGACGCGGATGCCAAGACTGGCGAAATGAAACTTTCGCGTGAAGTTTTGAAGGCAGGCGCCGCTTAAACTGAAGTCCGGGCCCAAAGGCGCAGGTTTATGAAAACTATAAAGACCACATTGCTTCTAACTGCTCTAACGCTACTACTCTTGTTCCTAGGAGAGTCTTTCGGCGGCCCACGCGGCCTGACCATCGCGCTGGTTGTAGCCGTCCTGATGAACGGTACGGCCTATTTCTTCTCGGACAAAATCGCGCTGGCTTCCAGTGGCGCGCAACCGATCAGCAGAGAACAGGCCCCGCGTCTCTACGCCGTAATGGAACGCCTCTGCGCCAAAGCCAATTTGCCCATGCCCAAGATGTATCTGATTCCTCAACCGGCACCGAACGCGTTCGCCACCGGGCGCAATCCCAGCCACGCATCTGTCGCTGTAACGCAAGGCTTGCTCGAACTGATGAATGATGACGAACTCGAAGGAGTGATCGCGCACGAACTTTCTCATGTGCGCAATTACGACATTCTCACTTCCTCCATCGCCGCCACGCTTGCCGGCGCCATTATGTGGATCGGCCGGATGGGTCAGTGGGGCATGATGTTCGGAGGCTTCGGCGGAGGACGCGGCCGAGATCGTGAAGGCGGAGGAATCACCGCTCTCCTAATGCTGATTCTTGCGCCGCTCGCCGCAATTCTTCTGCAGCTCGGAATTTCCCGGCAGCGTGAATATCAGGCAGACGCTTCCGGCGCGAGAATGGTGGGCCAGCAATACGGTTTGATCAGCGCTCTCGAAAAACTCGGCGCCTACAACCAGAAAATCCCGTCGAACATACCGCCATCCACTGCCGCGCTCTGCATCGTCGCGCCTTTCTCCCCGCGGCAAATTCTCACTGGCCTGTTCAGCACCCATCCGCCGCTCTCCGACCGCATAGCCGAACTGCGAAACATGACGATCACCAGATAATCGTGCGGATGCTGTTTCGACAGGCTGGCGAGTTCGTTGGAAACGCCTGTAGTGGATATATGAATCCACCACGCAGAAAACTTTAAAATAGCGTAAAAATTGCAGTATTAAAATGAGTTCAGCACCCCGCCCGAGCGGCCTCCTCTTCAGTAACTCCTACATAATCATTAGTTTGCGGAGGGCTCCCCGTTTGGCCCAATTTGGTTCTGCGCTTGCTCCTACACGCCTCGCACTGCGTTTCACACAGGAGAAAAGTATGAGCGAAGAAAGACACGAAATTATCACAGAGGACGCCGCCGCGCCCCGCTGGGTCGGCATCGTTATCGTCGCACTGGCCGTGGTTTCACTCGTGGCGCTGGGCGCAGGCTGGACGGCCTCTACGCGCTCGAAAGAACTCGAGCAGAACTTGGCGAACCAGAACGAACAAATTAAGAAGAACGAAGATGTACTCAGCCAGCGGCTGGCGAAGTCCGAGGACACCAACGCACAACTCCAGGGCGAGCTCAGCGTCGTGACCGACAAGATGAAGCTCACCGAAGGCGAGCTGAGCAAGGCCCGCAGCCAGGCCAAGAAAATCAAGGAAGAAGACGCCAAGGAGTTGGCCGACCTGCAGAATCAAACTTCCGCGCAGCTCGCGACCAAGGCCAATGTTGACGACGTCAACAAGCTCGGCACCGACGTGAACGGCGTGAGGACCGATCTGGAGAGCGAGAAGAACAATCTTCAGATGGCCCGCGGCGAATTCGGCACGCTAATCGCCAAGAACCATGACGAAGTGGAAGAACTCCGCCGTCTTGGTGAACGCGATTACTACGAGTTCAGCATCGACAAGAAAAACAACCGCGAGAAAGTCGGCAACCTGATGGT
Organism: Candidatus Acidiferrales bacterium; assembly: GCA_050012395.1. GTDB lineage: Bacteria > Acidobacteriota > Terriglobia > Acidiferrales > UBA7541 > Palsa-295. The sequence goes on along the minus strand of JBEKHG010000030.1, from coordinate 16,329 downwards.
CGAGCTTCACAACACCAATACCAAGAAGAGCCAGTACACGGTGACCATCTTTGTTGACGACCAGCGCCACGACAAGAAAGGCTTGACGGCCAACGAGCCCCTTTACTTCTTCGAAAACGGCGCGCGTGCTCCGCTTGAGTTCGTCGTGAATCAAGTGGGCAAGGACAAGATTACCGGATACCTGAGCGTTCCGAAGGTAAATCAGGCACACACGCAAGCTGTTTCCGGCGGTAACTAAGGGAGCATAAACCCGCGCACTGGCGGGCGCGGCAGGTAATAAAAGGGGGCGTCCCGAGCGCCCCCTTTTTTATTCGGCTTTCTCTTACTTATTCGGCCTTCTTGGCCGCGCGTTGTTTGCGGGTCAAAAACCTTTTCGCCAGGGACGAAAGTTGATCGTGCTTCAGCTTCCCTTGTTCGTACATCTGCACTTTCTTTTTAGCGACCTTCCGCCGGCGGCGTTGCCGCTTCTGGGCTACGTACCGCTTTTCATTTGCCATTCAGTTCCTCCGCAATTAGCGACATCTGATTGTAGCGGAGAAGGAAAATGATGCAAGGTTCGCGTATGTTTTTGTCTTGAACTTCAAGTAGGATTCTTGGAGCCATGGCGGTCACTGCCATTTACGCGAGTCGCATCTTTACTCCCCAGGAGGAGCTTAGCGATAGTGTGATTCTCACCGAAGAAGGCCGCATCATCGCCATTGGACATCGCGACGAAGTGAAAATTCCGGCCGGCGCCATCGACTACATCGCCGCGGGCGTGATCGTTGTGCCCGGATTCGTCGATGTGCACATACACGGTGCCGGTGGCCATGATGTGATGGAAGCTACTCCCGCCGCGCTCGATTGCATCACTTCCACCGTCGCGCGTTACGGTACCACTTCAATTCTCGCCACAACCGTCACGGCATCTGTGAATGAAACGTGCCGTAGCCTGGAGGGGATCGCTGAATACATTCGTGCCCACGAGAAATTTGAACAGGGCACCACCGGTCCCTCCGCCGAGATTCTGGGCATTCATCTTGAAGGCCCTTTTATCTCCAAGGCTCGCCGCGGCGTGCATCCGCCCGATGCCATTGCGCGTCCTTCCGTGCAAATTCTTGAAAAATTTCGCGCCGCGGCCGATGGGTTAATTCGCATGATTACTGTGGCTCCCGAAATTCCCGGCGCGCTCGATTTGATTCAAGCTGCCGTGTCCAACGGAATTGTAGCCGCCATCGGTCATACCGACGCGAATTACGAACAAACCCAAGCCGCAATCCAGGCTGGAGCCCGCCACACCGTTCATTTCTACAATGCTATGCGGCCGTTTTCACACCGCGACCCGGGAATCATCGGAGCTGTACTCACCGAGCCCGACGTTACGGCAGAGGTCATCGCCGACGGTATCCACGTCGCCGGCCCTGCGATTCAAGTTCTGCTCGGCACCAAAGGATTCGACACCGTACTGCTCGCCAGTGACGCCACCGCAGCCACTGGCATGCCTGACGGAAATTTCCGTCTCGGTAATTTCGAAGTAGTCGTGAAAGACGGCGTATGCCGGAACGTGGAAGGAAAACTTGCCGGCAGCACGTTAACGCTGGATCGTGCGCTGCGTTACATCGTCGCGCTCGGCGTTCCATTAGCCGATGCAGTGCGCATGGCCACAATTCTTCCGGCTCGTCGAGTCAGCCTCGCGGGAAAAAAAGGCATTATTGCCTTAGGCGCGGATGCGGACTTGGTAGTTCTCACTCCCGACCTGCGCGTAGTTGGCGTAATGACGCGTGGCGCAGGCTTGGCGTAACCTGTTATGGGTTCAGCGGGATTTTCAATGCCTCGGCAAGCTTGTAAGGGTCAAATGGGCTGGCGGCAAAAAAAAGGCCGTCAATTTCCAGCGTGGGAACCTTGCGGCGGCCATTATTCGCACGGAGCACAAGCTCTTCTGCGTCAGGGGATTCGTCGATATTAACCTCCCGAAATGGGATTTTTCTCTCTCGGAGGAATTGCTTGGCCCGCCTGCAGTCGCAGCACCAGCCTGTCGAATAGACGGTAATTTCAGCCATTTTGCGCCCCGGTTAACCTTCGTTGACCTTCTCAATGTTACAGTTATTGGATGCTGACGGGCGTTCGGGGATGCCGCCCTGCGGCCAACCAGTAAATCTACGTCGTTTTGATGCCGTCCTCTAAGTCCCGCTGATACAGTGAGTTACTAAAGAATATCCGGCGAGCGTTAGTGCTGTGATGTACCGGAGCCGCCGCCCCTCGAAGCCGTCTGCAAACGCGCGTTAGCACGCTCAATCTTGGCTTCCGCTTCCCTGGATTCAGCCTCGGGCATCCCAGGCTTAGCGGCTTCGGCTTGCGCCCGCTGAAGCGCTGCGCGAGAACGTGCCACGTCGATTTCTTCGGCGCGCTCTGAGATTTCCGCTAGCACGATTACGCGATCAGGAAGCACTTCCGCGAATCCGTTGATCACCGACAGATATCCCGTCTGCCCGCCTTTGTGGTACGTCAGCGTTCCGATGCCCAACAAAGTAATCAGCGGCGCATGGCCCGGCAAAATCCCCAGGTAGCCATCCTTCCCAGGCATTTCGAGGGCTTGCACGTTCTCGCTCATCACGTGCCGCTCGGGCGTGACCACTTGCAGTTCGATAGCTTCAGGTAGCATTTGTTTGCAGGCTCGCTGGCTCGAGACGAAAACTACGCCACCGCCGCCATCTTCTCCGCCTTTTCTTTCACTTCTTCGATTGTTCCGACCATGTAGAATGCTTGCTCCGGCAAATCGTCGTGTTTTCCTTCGACGATTTCCTTGAACCCGCGCACGGTGTCTTCCACCTTCACGTACTTGCCTTCCAGCCCGGTGAACTGCGCTGCTACGTTCATCGGCTGCGACAGGAATTTTTCAATCTTGCGTGCACGCGTTACCGTCTGTTTGTCGTCATCGGACAGCTCTTCAATTCCGAGAATCGCGATAATGTCCTGCAATTCGCGGTAGCGCTGAAGGACCGATTTCACAGCCCGCGCTACGTTGTAGTGTTCCTGGCCCACGATGCGCGGGTCCAATATGCGCGAAAAGCTCGCAATCGGATCCACTGCCGGATAAATTCCGCGCTCCACAATCTGCCGGCTCAAGTTCGTTGTCGCATCCAGGTGGGCAAACGTCGCGGCCGGCGCCGGGTCGGTATAGTCGTCCGCCGGCACGTAAATCGCTTGCACCGAGGTGATTGATCCCGTCTTGGTGGATGTAATGCGCTCCTGCAACTCGCCGATTTCGGTGTTCAAGTTCGGCTGGTATCCCACGGCCGAAGGCATGCGGCCCAGCAGCGCCGAAACCTCCGAGCCTGCTTGCACGAAACGGAAAATGTTGTCGATGAAAAGCAGCACGTCCAGATGTTCTTCGTCGCGGAAATATTCCGCCACCGTCAGTCCGGTCAATCCCACTCGCAAACGTGCGCCGGGCGGTTCCGTCATCTGTCCATAAATCAGCGCGCAACGCGATTTCTCCGAATTTCCCGGCACCACCACACCGGACTCCTGCATTTCCAGCCACAGGTCGTTTCCTTCGCGCGTGCGCTCGCCCACTCCCGCGAAAACCGAAACGCCGCCGTGTTTCATAGCCACGTTGTGAATCAATTCCTGAATCAAAACCGTCTTGCCTACGCCCGCGCCGCCGAACAACCCGATCTTGCCGCCTTTCAGGTAAGGCTCGATCAGGTCCACCACCTTGATTCCCGTCTCAAACATCTCCAAATTTGTGGACTGATCTTCGAGCGACGGTGCCGGGCGATGAATCGGATAGCGCTTATCCGTTTTCACCGGACCAAGTTTGTCCACCGGCTCTCCCAGCACATTCAGCACGCGTCCCAATGTAGCGCGACCCACCGGCACCGAAATGGGTTCGCCAAGGTTTTCAGCCTTCATTCCGCGTACCAGGCCCTCGGTCGGCTTCATCGCCACCGTACGCACGCGACCCTCGCCCAGGTGCTGCGCCACTTCCGCCACGATATCCAGCGGCTCCGGAACGTCAAATCCTTCGCTCGTGATGCGCACCGCGTTATGAATATGGGGCAAATGATGTTCTTGAAACAAGATATCGACCACCGGCCCAATCACCTCAACTACGTGTCCTATCTTTTCGTCGCCTTTATTTTCCGCCATTCTTCTCTCCTGAAATTTGAAAGGGCCGCGCCTAACCCGTTGCGGAAGCCGCGCCGCTCACAATCTCGATAATTTCCTTGGTAATTCCGGCCTGCCGTATCTTGTTCATCTGCAAAGTTAATTTGTCGATCAGTTCCGACGCGTTTCGGGTCGCAGCGTCCATCGCGGTCATGCGCGCCGCGTGTTCAGCCGCCGCAGATTCCAGTAAAATCCGAAAGATTTCCGTCTCCAGATAACGCGGCATCAAAGTTTTGAAAATTTCATCCACCGGCTGCTCGTAAATGTAATCCACCAGAAATTCACCGCCTCGGGGACCCCGTTCCATGGGCAGCGAGCTGTCCGGACCCGCGTGCCCGCCCAGCGACTTCTCCCCGTCCTTTTTCTCCCGGTCCACTACTTCCGGATCGATCGGCAACAATTTTTGAACCGTTAGGTTCTGCACCATCACGTTCTTGAACTCGTTATAAACCGCATACACCGCATCCACTTCGCCGCTGATGTAAAGTTCTGCGATCTTCGCGGAGATTTCCTTGGCCTTGGAGAACTCAACCTTCGCCGAGACATCTAGGTACTCGCCAACAAACTCCAGCCCCCGCTTCCGAAAAGTGTCGCGGGCTTTCTTGCCCACCACCATCAGCTCAAGCTTTTTCGACGAGTGCTCGCGCATGAATTCAGTCGCGCGGCGAATCACGTTGGAATTAAACGCCCCCGCTAGGCTGCGGTCGCCAGTAAGCACCAGCACCAAAATCTTGTCTTCGCCGCGCCGAACTAGAAGTGGATGCGAGATGTTTTCCATGCGCGCAGCCGCCGAGCGCAACACGCGCAATATCTCGCGCGCGTAAGGCCTCGCCGCGAACACGCCTTCCTGCGCGCGCCGTAATTTCGCCGCCGCAACAAACTTCATCGCGCGCGTAATTTGCTGCGTATTCTTCACCGAGCGAACACGGCGCCGATAATCAAGCAATGTAGGCATGAATCGTAGTTAGGCAGTTGTCCTATGAACTAATGCGCAGCCGGTGCCGGGGCAGCCTCGTGTGAGCCCGCTGCTCGCTCCTGTTTCGGTGAAATCTTTTGCTGAGCTTTATCTTCTTCTTTCTTCGCGTTATCGTCCTGCTTCGATTTCTCCGGCAACGAAGCCTTGAATGCTTCCTTAAACGCGTCCAGCGCTTTCTTGGCCTCCGCCTTGATCGTGTCGTCGAACGCTTTCTTCTCGCGCAGCGCTTTCAGCAGCCCGTTGTAATTCGTCTCGATGAATGGATACATCTCTAGTTCGAATCGCCGGCACTCGGAGACCTCCAAATCCTCCAAATAGCGGTTCGCCGCCGCATAAATAATTAAAACCTGCTTCTCCACCGGCAGTGGTTGATACTGATCCTGCTTCAAAATTTCCACTAGACGTTGGCCGCGTGCCAATTGCGCCTGTGTAGCTTTGTCCAACTGTTCCGTCCCGAACTGCGCGAAGGCTGCCAAATCGCGATACTGCGCCAGATCCAAACGCAACGTGCCGGCCACTTGCCGCATCGCTTTGATCTGCGCGTTACCGCCGACGCGGCTCACCGAAAGTCCGACGTTCACCGCGGGCCGAACGCCGCTATTGAACAAGTCCGCTTCCAGGTAAATCTGCCCGTCCGTAATCGAAATCACGTTCGTCGGAATGTAAGCAGAAATATCGCCCGCCTGCGTCTCAATCACAGGCAGTGCTGTCAACGAACCCGCTCCCAGTTCATCATTCAATTTCGCCGCACGTTCCAGCAAGCGCGAGTGCAAAAAGAACACGTCGCCCGGGAACGCCTCGCGCCCGGGTGGACGCCGCAGCAGCAATGAAATCTCGCGATACGCTTGCGCGTGCTTCGAAAGGTCGTCGTAAAAACAAACCGCATGCCGCTTCGAATCGCGGAAGTATTCGCCGATAGCGCATGCCGCGAACGGCGCAATGTACTGCATGGAGGCCGACTCTGAAGCCGACGCCGCCACCACGATGCTGTGCTCCATCGCGCCATAATCCGTCAGAATCTTCACGATCTGCGCAATGGTCGAACGCTTCTGGCCGATCGCGCAGTAAATACAAATCATGTCGCCACCGCGCTGATTGATGATCGTGTCCAGAATGATGGCGGTCTTTCCCGTCTGGCGGTCGCCGATGATCAACTCGCGTTGCCCGCGTCCGATCGGAATCATCGCGTCGATGGACTTAATACCCGTCTGCACCGGCTCGCGCACCGGTTGACGATCAACCACCCCAGGCGCCAATCGTTCGAGCGGATTGCGCGCGTCCGTTTGTATCGGCCCTTTGTCATCCACGGGATTTCCCAACGCGTCCACTACGCGCCCTAGCATGGCGTCGCCAACCGGCACCGACATAATTTTGTTTGTCCGCTTTACGGTATCGCCCTCCTCAATCTCCGTGTAGTCGCCAAGCAGCACGACGCCGACTTGATCCTCCTCCAGGTTCAACGCGATTCCGAACACATCGTGCGGAAACGCGAGCATCTCCCCCGCCATGCACTTATCCAGCCCGTGAACGCGCGCGATTCCGTCGCCGACGGAAATCACCGTCCCTACTTCGTCCACCGCCAGCGTTTGCTGGTAGTGTTCGATCTGCTCGCGCAATATTTTTGTAATCTCGTCGGCTTTGATGTTCGCCATTCTTGCTCCTGATTTTCGATGAACTATTCCGTTTCTAATTGCTCGCGCAAACGGTTCAACTGCTCGCGCACCGACCCGTCGTAAATCGTGGAACCCACACGCACCACCACGCCGCCCAGCAGCGCTCGATCCTCGCGATACTGCGCTTTGATTCGCTTCCCCGTGCGCCGCTCCATCACCGCGGTTAATTCTTTTTTCTCCGCGTCGCTTAATTCCTTGGCTGAACTCACTTCCGCTTCAGCGATTCCCATACGCATATTCAGTTGTTGTTCCAACGCCGCGATAATCTCGCGAAACATTTCCGTGCGCCGGTGGGCCACCACCAAATAAACAAAGTTTCGCACCGTTTCATCGATGCCCATTTTCTCGGTGACTTCCCGAATCACTCTTTCTTTGATCTCCTGGCTCACTGCCGGAGTCTCCAGAGCGTTGCGCAACTCCGCGGAAGAATAAAACACGTCCAGAAACGCCGAAAGGTCGCCCCTAACATCACGTTTCCGCTCCAGCCCCACGCTTGCCAGCGCGGCGGCGTAGCGTTCCGCCACTGCGCTCAATTAACGCTCCTCTCCAACTCAGCTACGAATGTGCGAAACAAGCCTGCCTCCGCTTGTGGTGTCATCTCTTTCTGCAGTAGCGCTTCGGCGCGTTCGATCGCGAGCCGCGCCGCGTGCGCCTTCAGTTCCTGGTTTGCTGCACGTCCGGCCGCCTCTATTTCCATTTGCGCCGCGTGTTCGATTTTGTCCGCTTCCGAACGCGCCAAATCGTGAAGCCGCTTCGTTTCCGCTTGCTGATCGCGCTTGCCTTCCTCTCGTATCCGCTTGATCTCGTCGTCCAGACCGCCGAGCTTTTTTTCGATTTCCTTTTTCTGGCTTTCGGCGGCCTCGCGCGCCCGCGCGCCTTCCGCGATTTTCCCGGATATTTCGTCCGCCTGCGCACGGAAGTAAGGGCCGCCCCATTTCTTCGCCGTATACGCAATCGCAAAGAAAACAATGGCAAAATTCAGCCAACGGAAGATGTAGCCAGTGGGAGTTTCCGCCGGCGGCTCGTCCCTCTCTTGTGCCAGAACTGGCCACACGGCGAGAAACAAAAATACAGCTAAGAATCCGAGGGTCCTCGCCAGACGCCTCATCGACGTGCTCCTTGCGTGGGAGATGGACTTTCCAGGATCGTGCGAACAATTTCCGCGGCTAGTGAATCGGTTTGGAGCGCAACTTCGCGGCTGGATACGGTCAGCTCGGCCGCAATTTTCTTCTTGGCCTCCACCACTTCTTCCAAAGCGCGGGAGCGCATCGCCTTCAGCAGCCTTGCGCGCTCGTCCAAAGCCGCTTGTCGCGCCGCTTCTTGTTCCGCGTAAATTTCCGCGCGAACTTTTCGCAATCGGTCGTTGTATTCCTGCAGTTCTTTGCCCGCTTCGGCTTCAAGCTCGGCGGCTTCGCGACGCGCTCCCTCGATCTTTGCGTCGCGCTCCGCCATCGCTTTCTGGATCGGTATAAAGAAAGCCCAGCGCAGAAACAAATAGAAAAGGAAAACGATAACCACTGTGGGCACAGCTTGAAGGAACAACTCAGCGAGCTGGTGGAGGATTTCCATGGTCAGGAGATAGAGATGGTACGGATTTGCCGCCCCGTTTGAAAATTGTTTGCACGCTTCCGGGGCGACACCCTCGCTCGCCGGAACACACTTCTAGGATCAACAAAGCTCGTGATTATCGCATCGCTATGGTCTTCCGTCAACGCCGAGCTTCACTCGCCAAAGTTCAAAGCTTTCAGCTACTTGCGCTCGGGCGCACTTCCGCTACGCCCGGAACACGTCTTTCCTGTTAACTACTACCCAAAGCAGCAGCGTCAGCAACGGCACCGCGAAAATCGCGCCGAGCCATAGTGGAAAATGCATCACCTGCGCCGGGTTCGATGCGCCTTGCACATCGCGCATCATGTCGCCCATCGCTTGATCGAACCGCGCCTGCGTTCCCGGAATCAGCACCATCGTCAGCGAATTGAAAATCAGAAACTGAAAGTAGTAAATCGCCAGCGTACGCCCCCAGGGCCTGAGCTTCAGCAATCCGAATGCTGTCAGGGACTGAACGAGCGCAAGCGCAAACATAATCAACGATGCGAAAGTCCCCTTGAAAAAGAATCCAAAAAAGAAGATTGGCGGACTTACGGACAGCCCGAGTACCCCGACGAATGCGCTGATCAGCAGATACCACGCGATCAATGTGATACTAAGTGGCCGCGCCCCTGGCGCAATCATCGAGTCATCGGAAATTCGCCGCGGCATCACACCGGGCAGCTTTAGAAATTGTTCCTTGGTGGATTGCTTGTTGAAGAAATAAAGCCACCATCCGCCCAGCACGGCAAGAGCTGCGTAAAATAACGTCAAGAAAATCCGCATGCCCGCCAAAAGGTTTGGCGTCAACTGCGGATTCACCGCGGTTCCCGGAGGTGGAAACGGCACCATCAGAAACATCAGCAGCCCCGGAATGCAAAGAAACACCAACAACGCGCCGAAAACCATGATCGAAACTCGCGACCATTCACGCAAACGCAGCAAAGCCATTCCCGTCGAGATGCCCCAGGCCCCCGCGACGAAAAGTAAAACCGCGGTGATCAGCATGAAATACTTGAAAAACTGCACCTGATTCTGAGGAACAGAAACGCCGCTGCTGGAAGCAAACAACATCATCACACCCGTCAGCAGCGCGAGCGCGCTGCCAAGCAGCACAACCATCGCAGAAATCGTCACGCCGGCCGATCGATTCATAACCCGCCCGGGCCAAGTTGCAGGAGTATACAACACCAGCCGCCGTCTCTTCTTCGGAACCGGCATTCTGGCTCTGGCGAAATTCCGAGTGGCATGCTTACATAAAGCTATAGAATGGAGCGCTTCGGCCGCCTGCGACTTCGCATCACCTGGCCTGGCCGTAATAAGGAGACTCTTAAAATGCCATCTTTTCCCGGAGTCGATTTCCTCGACTTCGATTCCCTCCTGAGCGACGAGGAAAAACTCGCGCGCCAAACAGCTCGTCAATTTGTGGACGACGAGATCATGCCCATCATTGAGCAATACAATCGCGAAGGGAAATTCCCGGTACAGCTCGTTCCGCAGATGGCGGAACTCGGACTTTTCGGCGCCAGCCTTAAAGGTTACGGTTGCGCGGGAATGTCCAACGTGGAATATGGTCTGGTCACCCAGGAACTCGAGCGCGGCGATTCCGGCTTGCGAAGCTTTATTTCCGTGCAATCCGCGCTGGTGATGTATCCGATTCACGCGTTCGGTTCCGACGCGCAGAAAGACAAATGGCTTCCTCTTCTGCAGCAGGGAAAAGCCATCGGCTGCTTTGGGCTTACCGAACCGCAGTTCGGCTCGAATCCGGGCGGGATGCTCACCCGGGCGGTGAAAAAAGGGGACGGTTATGTCCTGAACGGCGAAAAAATGTGGATTACCAACGGCTCCATCTCCGACGTAGCTGTTGTTTGGGCAAAAACAGAAGACGACAAGATTCGCGGCTTCCTGGTGGAGAAAGGTACACCCGGTTTTAAGGCTTGGGACGTCCACGGAAAATATTCGCTGCGCGCTTCCGTCACTTCCGGCTTGGCTATGACCGATTGCAAAATACCGGCCACGAATCTGCTTCCCGGCGTGGAAGGACTGAAAGGTCCGCTCTCCTGTCTGAACCAAGCGCGCTACGGAATCGGCTGGGGCGCCATCGGCGCGGCCATGGCCTGCTACGACTCAGCCCTCACCTACGCCAAGCAGCGCAAACAATTCGATAACAAACCCATCGCTTCGCATCAATTGGTGCAGGAAAAACTTGTCTGGATGATCGCTGAAATCACCAAGGCGCAGTTTCTCGCGCTCCAGGTTGGGAAACTTAAAGACCAGGGTCGCGTGCACCCTTCGCACATTTCCATGCTGAAAATGAACAACGTGTGGATGGCGCTGGAAACCGCTCGCATGGCCCGCCAGATCCTCGGCGCTAATGGCATCGTGGACGACTACCCCATCATGCGCCACATGAACAATCTCGAATCCGTGATCACCTACGAAGGAACCCACGACATTCACAAGCTGATCATCGGCGAGCGCATAACCGGAATCGCCGCGTTCGAATGAGCCTGAGCCTTCGTCGCTCTTTCCGCTCGGCGCTCGTGCTGGCCTTAGCGCTGGTGTTGATTGTGCCGCTTGCTTCGAGCGCTGCGGAACCCGCAGCGTCAAAACCAAAAATTCGCGCCATCACGGCTTTCGTCCGTCTTGACCGCGCACATTACAAAGAACAAATTCAAGACACCTTGAGTTTTCTGCGGCAAGCAAAATCCGAGTTCGAAAAATCCGGATACGAAGTCCAAACCATTCGCATTACCACGCAGCCTTTCCCCGAATACACGCGACATCTATCTGAAGCAGAAGCGCTGGCGTTCTTCCGCATATATGACGCATTGGCGGTGAAAGAAGGATTCGACGCCAGCATTGGCCCTGCGATGATGAAGGACACTGACGACCCCCGCGAAGCCGAATTGTTGGCGAAAATTCTTTCGGACGCCAAAACTTTGGAGGGTTCCATCTTCATCGGTGGCGAAGACGGCATTCATTGGAAGTCCATTCACGCCGCAGCCGGCGTGATGAAGTATCTGGAAGCCAACACCCCGCACAGTCAAGGCAATTTCAGCTTTGCAGCGTCGTCGTTCATTCCCGAAGGCACCCCGTTTTACCCCGCATCGTATTGGATGGGCCAAGGCAAACAATTCGCCATCGGATTGCAGTCCGCAAATGTGGTCGCTGACTCCTTTGCCACCGCGAAATCTCCTGACGCCGCAGAAGAACGGTTGAAATCTTCACTGACGGTTTACGCGCAACAGGTGGAGAAAACGGCCAAAGAAATTAGCCGGAACTCGGGCTGGAAATATGGGGGAATCGATCTGTCACCGGCGCCTCTGAAAGAAATTTCAATCGGAGGCGCCATCGAGAATTTTCTCAGCGCGCGGATTGGCGCCAGCGGCACCATGACCGCCGCCGCGCTGATCACCCGCGCGCTCAAAGCAATTCCCGTAACGCAAGCAGGCTATTCCGGATTAATGCTGCCAATCTTGGAAGATTCAGTTCTCTCGCAGGGCTGGAGCGAAGGACGCCTCTCTATCGATGCTCTGCTTTCGTATTCCGCGGTTTGCGGCACCGGTCTTGACGTCATTCCGCTTCCAGGTGACATTTCCAGCGAGCAACTCGAGAAGATTCTCGGTGACGTGGCCAGCCTCTCGGTGAAATGGCACAAACCGCTCTCCGCGCGCCTGCTCCCCGTGGCTGGGAAAAAAGCCGGCGACCAGACTGAGTTTGACGATCCCTTCCTGGTGAATGCAAAAATCCAGCCGCTTCCGTGATTCGATTCAAAATAATCCTAGACACTTCGTCTTGCTTCAAAACATCCTAATTGGATTATGATAGGCGCCCGGGCGGAAGTCCCCGACGCTCGGATTCACTCTCGCTTCTCAGGAGCCATGATGGAGAAAGCACTCAGCCTGGAATTTCTGCGCGTCGTTGAGCGCGCCGCCATCGCCTCGGCGCACACTATGGGCTTGGGGGACCGCCATAAGTCTGATCAGATGGCCGTGGAAGCCATGCGGTCGGAAATGGACTCGGTCGGGATGGACGGCACCATCGTTATTGGGGAAGGCGAACGCGACGAAGCTCCCATGCTCTTTATCGGCGAAAAAGTTGGCGCAGCCGTCCGCGATAAAAGCCGCAAATACCCGGAAGTGGATATTGCCGTCGATCCCCTGGAAGGCACCAACCTTTGCGCTACCGGCGAACCGAACGCCATTGTCGTCCTCGCCGCAAGCGATCGCGGCGGACTGCTTCACGCTCCCGATCTGTACATGGAAAAAATAATCGTGGGCCCATCCTGTAAAGGAGCGGTCGAGCTGGATGCCCCGGTCGCGGACAATTTGAAAGCGATCGCGAAACGCCTCAACCGTAAAGTGGAAGACCTCGTCATCATCGTGCTCGATCGTCCGCGCCACGAAGATCTAATCGCGCAGATTCGCGCCGCTGGCGCTCGCATCCGGCTAATCTCCGACGGCGACCTATCTGCCGGCATCAGCGCGGCGGTAGTTGGCACTGGCGTGCATGCCGTTATGGGCACCGGTGGCGCTCCCGAAGGCGTTCTTACCGCCGCAGCTCTGCGCTGCTTGAATGGTCAGATTCTTGCACGCCTGGTGGTCTCTAAACCGGAACACCATGAGCGCGTCGCGCAAATGGGCATCAAGGATCCCAAGCGCATTTACAACACAGAAGATCTCGCCCCTGGCAAAAAAATCATCTTCGCATGCACCGGCGTCACCGGTGGCGGCCTGCTTCGTGGCGTGCGCTTCTTCGGCGAAGGAACCCGCACGCATTCGCTAATTCTGACCTATGACGATCGGCAGGTGCGCTTCATCGATACCGTACATCTCGAGAAGCGCCCGGACGTAAAAGTTGTTTTTTACTAACGCCGCACAGGCTGAGTTCGATTGGGCGTGCCATCTTGAGGCGAAACATTACGCGCTCATAACTCGTATATTGGTTTGATTTGCTTGAGAGGTGATTCATGGCTACCCAGCCCACCCATACCGCCATCCAACCCAACCCCGAAGCGCGGCGCAGAACTAATGCAATCTGGTGGATCCTGGGAATTATGTCCGCCGGAATCATTGTCATGTTTCTCTGCGGGCTGATGGTGGCAGGACTTTTCATTCGCCATCTGAAGATTCACAGTTCGGGCAACAAAGTAGCCATCGAGACTCCGGTGGCCTCCCTTTCAGTGAATGGCGACAGTCCCCATACAACGGGACTACAGATTTATCCGGGGGCGGTGTCTTCGTCCAATAACAAGAATGCCAGTATCGATCTTAGCGCGAATAACTCCAGCGTAGGAATTGCCACCGAGGAATATGAGACGAAGGACCCTATCGACTTCGTGCAGGCCTGGTACAAAAAACATCTCGGCCCGGATTTTCGGCTTGAAAGAAACGAAGAAATACGGGCTGATGCCAAAGGCTCGGTAAGCCTGAATGACAGCGACGTCGCATTCGTGGACGACCGCCACAACGGAGCGCGCATAATCGCTCTGAAGAAAATTTCCTCCGGGACTCAAATCACACTGGTGCGCGTGGGCAAGAAAGAAACGCAGTAATTTCAACTCACAATACAAAATTCGTCCTGGCTGGATTGGGCGCGGAACTTGCTGCGGCGGGAAGGATAAGACGGCGTGGCACAGCCGGATTTAATTCCGGCTGTGCCACTCGCCGTAGTTAGTGGGCTATTTCTTTGCTTTCTTTTTAGCTGCGGCGACTCCGATTGTTCCTTGCTGCTGGAGTTGCCCGCCAAATACGCTGTTCAACCCGTCCTCTCCGTCCTCGATCCAGAACAATTGGCCACCGCTTGCCTGGTATACGTTAGCCGAGTAAGGGATCGTAACCGGTGTTGCAGCACCGTTGCTCACGCTGAACGGGGAGATCGTATAGCGCCCTATCCCCGTATTTACTGGGTCCGGCGTAATGGGAGCCGCAAAGCTCACAGTGGCTGAAGGGTTAAGTCCCAACGTACCGAACGGATCGCTTAACGTTCCGCTTCCCGTGAGGCTCGTTGTGACTGCGGCATTCCCAACGAAATCTACTTCACCGGTCTTAAGCGGGAGAGGATCGCCAGAGCCAGGGAAGAGATCCTGCAGGCCGACGACATAGTTGCCCGTAAAGTCCGAGTTCGACGTGCTTGTTTGAGGTACCAAAACGCCCGTGCCAGCGACGTTCAGGGAGAGATCAACAACCAACGCTCCTCCGCCCCCTGAGGTGTTATTTGGATCCTGGACATTAATCGCTGGATCCACCATATAGACTCCGAGCTGGGTGACGTCCATAAGGGTGCCACCAGTGATCGTCAAGCTCCCGTACCCGTTAGCGCCAGCAGTAGCGCCAATTGTGTAGGTGCCAGTGATAGCAGCCGCGTCCAGAAAGTATGGGGTGTTGCCCGAGGCCGCGGTTTCGTTCACATCGGCAACCCCCGTAAACGTGCCCGATCCATTCGGTACGATCTGGCCGACGGCGTCATAATCGATGAAACCGGCGTAGGTGCCTTGATCCAGAAAGACCGAAGTGGCGAGCGAACTATCGGTAAACGTCCCTGAGCCTTGCCCAAAGGCCGAGCCGACAGCCGTATCGGTGGTATCTACGTCAATGATCCGAATCGCTTCGGGACCAATTACGTAGTAGGCAAGATTTGTGCCTATGAAGGTGCTGTTAGTTGAAATCGTGCCACGACCAAAGCCGTCCGCCGCAACCAGAGTTCCCGTAAAGGACTGCCCAGTCACAGCGCCCGGTAGGCCGCCATCATTCGTGTCATATGTGCCCGCTATTGCAGTTCCGGTGAGTGTGAACACGCCGCCATTGAAATTAGCTTCACCCGGGACAACGTTCCCAATGCCGCCAAGCGCGAAGGAGAAGTTGCTAACCAGCGTGCTGGGCAGCGTCTGGAGATCCATGCTTCCGCTGGATGTGTTCAATCCGTCGGACTCAATGATCAGCGCATGGTCGTTGTTGACGAAGTTCACGGTAAAAGTTTCCGTGCCGGACACTCCCAAATTCGAGTTGTTCGTTACCAGAGTCATCGTTCCAAAGCCACTGGCGTCAATAGATAGATTTCCGCTGGTAATCATGTCCCCGCCCACAGGCGATGTGAGTCCGGTACCGTCGTTAAAGTCCTGCTCGCCGGTGAGTGTGCCATCAGCCAAGATACTCACTGCACCGGCAATTGAGTAAATGCCGGTGAGCGACGCGGGATTTCCAGCACCATTTGAGGTGCCATCGAGCCCGCTCGCGTAAAACGCGAAATTGCCGGTTATTCCATTGTTTACCTGAATGGTAACGTTTACGCTCGCCGTTACCGACGCCTTCTTCACTGAGGTGGCGGTAATGACTACCGGTCCGACGGTCGCGGGAGCTGTGTAGGTGGTGGCCATCCCGCTGGATGTACTAGCCGGAGAAAATGATCCGCAGGCGCCAACGGGGGTGCAACTCCAGTTAACTCCTGTGCCGGTACCGGTCACCGTGGCAACAATCTGCGCGGTGGCGTTGGGAGCAAGAGTAGGTGGAGGAGCTGTGGATATTGTCACGGTGACATGCGATGAACTGCCGCAGCCCGAGATATAAGTCACACTGAGCAAAACAAGGGCGATCATCCAGAGAGTTTTGCGATTCACAGTTGGCCTCCTTTCGACTCAGTTGAAGAAGAGCTGTTCTGGGCTGGGTGTTCCAAAGGAAACCCACGCTTCGTGCGGAGCTGATACGAATGTCCATCTACTTCAAGCGTGCGAATTAAGAACACTTGTTTGTTTTGCTCGTTCATCATCAGGCCGGTGGCCTTAACTTGTTGGCCCGGCATCAGAACGATTCCGCTTTTTGCGTTCAGAGCGAACGGCGTCAGCTTTCCATTAACGGCACCCGCCTTGGTCTGGAGCACAAGGTAATCTTTTTGGGTTTTTGCGTCAGAGGATTTTCCTGGGACGCTTTCTACCGTGGCGTTAAG
>JBEKHG010000029.1:0-54665 GCA_050012395.1 Candidatus Acidiferrales bacterium | reverse complement strand
TCGCTTGGCGGACCACATGGTCCGGGCGCGCATTTCACGTTGGGTATCGACGGCCTGAGCTATCTCTTAGTCATGCTCACCACGGTCCTCGGCCCGCTCGCCATTCTCTCGTCCTGGTCCGCAATCAAAAAACGTGAAAAAGAATATTACATCCTGCTGCTCCTGCTGCAGACCGGCATGCTCGGCGTTTTCATGTCCCTCGACTTCGTCCTCTTCTACGTTTTCTGGGAAGTAATGTTGGTGCCCATGTATTTCCTGATCGGCGTCTGGGGCAGCGAGCGCCGCCTATACGCCGCCATAAAGTTTTTCCTCTACACGCTTGCCGGCTCGGTTCTAATGCTCCTTGCGATCTTGGCGATCTACTACTACCGCGGCACTTTCGACATACGAGAAATCCTGATTCATCCATTCACGCCGCAATACGGATGGCTGGAGAAATGGCTTTTCTGGGGATTCTTTTTCGCCTTCGCCATCAAAGTCCCCATGTTCCCGTTCCATACCTGGCTGCCTGACGCCCACACCGAAGCTCCCACCGCCGGTTCCGTCATCCTCGCCGGCGTCCTGTTGAAGATGGGCACCTACGGGTTCTTGCGCTTCTCCGTTCCGATGTTTCCCGACGCGACGGTGAAATATCGCTGGATCATCATCGTCCTGTCGCTGATCGGAATCGTTTACGGCGCTTTAGTCTGCATGATGCAGAAGGACATGAAAAAACTCATCGCCTACTCCTCGGTGAGTCACATGGGCTTCTGCACCCTCGGCATTTTCGCGCTCACTCCGCTTGGGCTTTCCGGCAGCATCATCCAGCAGCTCAACCACGGAATTTCCACCGGCGGTCTGTTCTTGATTGTCGGCATGCTTTACGAGCGCAGGCACACGCGCTTGATTTCCGAATTTGGCGGACTCGCGACGCCCATGCCGAATTTCGCCGTCATATATTTGATCATTACTTTGAGTTCGCTCGGTATGCCTTTGTTGAACGGCTTCATTGGTGAATTCACAATTTTGCGAGGCGTATTTGAAGTCAGTTGGAAGTGGGCCGCTTGGGGCGTGCTCGGTGTGATTCTCGGTGCTGCGTATCTGCTGTGGCTGTATCAGCGCGTCATGTTCGGCAACGTAACCAATCCTGCCAACGAACATTTGCCCGACATGAACGCGCGCGAATATGCCACGATCCTTCCGCTCGTCGCGCTGGCCTTCTGGATCGGAATTTATCCCAAGCCGCTGTTCGATATTCTCGACAAACCTGTGCACGAGTTAGTCGAGCGCGTGCATCCCGGCTACTACTCCGCACCTGAACTCATTCCGCCAGCCGCGCCGCAAGCAGAGCAGCCCACTTCAATGGCGTTACCAGCTAAGGCGCCCCTGGAACAAATAAGGATATTGCCGCCACCATCTTCTTCTCGCGTAGAGGTCAGGTAGAAATGCAAGTCCCGTGGCAGGACGTTTTCGAGCAAACGCGCCGCGATTTCGTTTTTATCTTGCCGGAGGTGATGCTCGCGGGTTTTGGTCTCGCCACCTTGCTGCTCGACTTCTTCCTTACCAAAAAGGAAAAGTCCTGGAATTCGCTGACGGCGATGCTGGGGGTTGCCTTCAGTGCCGGTGCGCTCGTAGTTATGTACAAGATGCAGGGCCAAGCCTACGCCTTCAGCAATTCGATCATCATCGATCCGTTTTTCATCTTCTTTGGATTTATTTTTCTGGCTTCCACGGCTCTCACAATTTTGATTTCCGTTAAGTACATGGAAATTGAAAAAGAGCAGCACGGCGAGTATTACGCCCTGATGCTTTTCGCGGCGGTCGGCATGATGTTCCTCGCCTGCGGCAACGATCTGATCGTCCTGTTCGTCGCGCTGGAAACCATGGCGCTAAGTTTTTACGTGCTCACCGGATTTTTGCGTCGCGACCGCAAATCCAACGAAGCCGCAATGAAATACGTGCTCATGGGCGCCTTCAGCTCTGGCATCCTGGCCTACGGCTTCTCAATCCTTTACGGAATCTCCGGATCCACGAACCTGGTAGTGATCGCGAATGCCATCACTGAACGCAGCACGCGTTACGGCCATGGCGACATACTCACAATTTTGGCGCTCGGCACGGTTTCCGCCGGCGTGTTCTTCAAAATCGCCGCAGTCCCGTTCCATCAATGGGCGCCGGACGTTTACGAAGGCGCGCCCACCCCGATCAGCGCTTACGTCAGCGTCGCTTCCAAAGCCGCCAGCTTCGCCTTGCTGTTGCGTCTCTTCCTCACTGTTTTCTGGCCGGTCAACCTCGACTGGGTCGTCGTCATGGAAGCAGTCGCGGTTCTTTCGCTAACGGTTGGTACGCTCGCCGCCATTACGCAGTCGAACATAAAACGCCTGCTCGCGTATTCCTCCATCACCCAGGTGGGTTACATTTTGCTCGGTCTTGTCGCGTCGGTGAATTCCGACGGCACGCTCCACGAGCGCGGCTTGCAAGCCATGGCGTTCTATCTTTTCGTCTACGCATTTTTCAACACCGGCGCCTTCGCCATTGTGATTCTGCTGCGCCACAAAGGCGTGATCGGCGACGATATCGACGACCTAAATGGACTCATCCAGCGGAATCCTGGCGCCGCAGTCCTGATGCTGATTTTCTTGCTGTCGCTCGCCGGAATTCCGCCGACCGCAGGCTTCTTCGCCAAGCTTTTAGTCTTTTGGTCGTTGATTGAGACCGGACACACTTACCTGGCGGTCTTGTCCGTACTTTATATTTTGCCCGCGGTTTACTATTACTTCCGCCTGGTTGCCGCGATGTGGGTGCGTGATTCCATCGATCCCGTGCGACCAGTGATTTCGCTAGCCCAGAAATTCGCGCTTGCCGCGATGGTAATCGTCACGCTCGCCGCCGGAATCTTCCCGGAGCAGTTCCTGCGCTTCGCCACCTATTCCTTGCTGATCCCGTTCGGCCGCTGAGCCCCACACGCTATGGCTTCACAAGATCCCACTCCGCGCAAACGAACAACGGGCGCTTCTCAAATGGCCTTGGCCATGGAGCTGCCATTCCTTTTGGCGGGCGGCGCTCTCGTCGGCGGACTGTTCGGTTATCTACTGGACCGCTGGCTGCACACAAAACCATTTCTGATGATTCTGATTGGCGCCGTCGGCTTCGCGGTAGGTCTGCGCGATATGCTGAAAAGGTTGCAAAAAAGTGACAACAGCGACGCCGGAAAATCCGGATGATGCCGCGCACATCCGAATCTCTCGTCGAATCGCCTGGCTGATATTAGTCCTGGGCTTCCTCGGAGCCGCCGCTGTATTCGTCGTCAAATCACGGCGCGCCGGCGCTGGAATTGCCATCGGAACTTTTCTTTCCTGGTTAAATTTCCGCTGGTTAGACCAGTCTCTCGGCGTGGTTGCAACCGTCACAACTGCAAAAGCCGGGACCGCGCAAGCACGGACGCCCGCCAGCTTTTACTGGAAGATTGGCGGTCGGTACGTGTTGATAGCGGCTGTTATCTATGTTACTGTTCACTACTTTGCAGTACCCCTCTTGTCGGAGCTTGCGGGTCTTCTTTCGCTCGGCGCGGGTGCGATTGTGGGAAGTTTATACGAAGTCTTTCGGGGCCTGAATAACGAATGAACGAACACTTAAACTGGTTTACGCTGCTGCTAAATAAGCTTTTTGGCCACGCTGTACTCGCCGTTATGGCCGCATTGAAAATCGCTCCCCGGGATCCCGCGAATCCTATTCCAAACTTTGTGGCCGCTTCAGTGCTCGTTTGCTTGCTGGCTGTCGTGTTTTTTCTTTGGCTTCGGCCAAGAATTTCCTCCGATCGCCCGGGAGCTACCCAACAAGTAATGGAGCTTTTGCTCACCAACTCCATGGGCGTCGGAATTCGCGACTTGCTCGATGAAAACGTGGGTCAGGAGGGCCGCGAGTATCTGCCGATGGTTGGCGCGATTTCCATTTTCGTTTTGTTTGCCAACGCCATCAGCCTGGTCCCTATTTTTCTTTCTCCTACCGGTCATCCGAGTGTGCCGCTGGCGTGCGCAATTCTCACGTTTGCTTACTACAATTGGCTCGGTTTTAGACACCACGGGCCGATCGGCTACGCAAAGCATTTTGCCGGTCCCGTTTGGTGGCTCTCCTGGCTCATTTTTCCAGTGGAAATCATAAGCCACACCGCGCGTTTGCTCTCGCTCACCGTCCGGTTGTGGGCCAATATTTTTGCCAGTGAATTGATCTACGTAATTTTCCTGGGTCTTTTCATGACGCCTGCTTTGATTATCGGTCGAACTCATCCGGCGTTGGGCTTGATTCTCGGGGTCTTTCCCGCGGTTTTTCCCGTGGCTTTTATGGCGCTGCATCTTTTCGTCGCAGTCGTTCAGGCCTTTGTGTTCACGATTCTTCCCGCTCTTTATATCGGAATGGCAACTTCAGAGGAGCATTAATCCGGCTTCATCGCTACCCAGTGTGATCCCGGCTGCTTGAGGATGACGGGAGCCACCTCCTGGAAGAGCTTTATAAAAAGGAGAAACAAGTGAAAAAAGTAACAGCGTTAATGTTCCTGTTGTTTATTTCCGCAAGCATGGCTTTGCCGGCATTCGCTCAATCGGAAGCCGGCAAACCGCCGGAGCACGTTGCTCGCTGGATCGTGCTTGCCGCCGGTGGTTCCATGGCTATCGCAGCTTCATTTTGCGGCATTGCTCAGTCGCGTGTCGCAGCAGCCGCTTGCGAAGGAATGGCGCGCAATCCTTCAGCGGCGGGGGCAATTCGGACGGCCATGATTCTCGGATTGGTTTTCATTGAGACTCTGGCGTTGTTCACGCTCGCTATCGTTTTCGCGAAAGTCGGTTATTAAGAACGTAAGTCTTGAAGCCCGGAGGTTCGCCGCAAGCGAGCTTCCGGGCCTTTTGTTTTTGTAGCGCCGGCACCTTGCCGGTTCTTTGTTACGGCGATTTCGAGGTGCGAGAGGTTACCGCAGGTAGATCGAATCGGCAGCCACTTTTGCGAGGGTAAGAACTCGAGCGGGGAGGATGCCAAGATACAACGTGCCGACCGCGGCGATGGCCAAAGCGAACGCGAGCGTAGGCGCGACTTTAGTGGGCACGTACTCTTTCGAAGGCTCCCAGAAATACATCGCCACGATCACGCGCAGATAATAATACGCGCCGATCACGCTGTTGATGGCCGCGATCACGACCAGCCATACAATCTTCGAATCTAGCGCGGCCTGGAATGCAAAAAGTTTGCCCAGGAATCCGCCGGTCGCCGGCAATCCCAGGAGCGAAAGCAGGAATAAAGAGAAGCATACCGCCAGCACCGGCTGCCTGCTTCCCAATCCCGCGTAATCCTTGATTTCCAGCCGCTTTTCGCCTTGCTGCCCCAGATGCGCGATTACCAGGAATGCGCCAATCTTCATCAGCGCATAAGCAGCCAGATAAAAAAGAACCGCTGCAACTCCGATATCGGTTCCCGCCGCGAATGCGACCAGGATATAACCGGCATGCGCGATGGAAGAATACGCCAGCATGCGCTTTACGTTCGTTTGCACCAGCGCTGCGAAATTCCCGACGATCATCGTCAGCACCGCGGAAATCCACACAGCCCAAAACCAGAAATTTCCCGCTGTCCCAAACGAAACGTAGAAAATCCGCAGCATCACTGCGAACGTGGCTGCCTTCGGACCCGACGCGAGCAAGGCCGTTACCGGTGTGGGCGCGCCTTCATAAACATCGGGCGCGTAAACCTGGAACGGAGCTATCACCACTTTGAAACCCAGGCCCACGAACATTAGCGCCAGCCCAAGAATCGCCAGCGAGGCAACCTGCCCCTGCTCGGCCATCATTTTCTGCAGCACGCCCGCAATCAAATCAATACGCGTTGTTCCCGTTGCGCCATACACCATGGCAATCCCATACAGAAAAAATGCCGTGGCGAACGATCCCAGCACAAAATATTTCAACGACGCTTCGTTCGACTTAGTAGCGCGCCGCCGGAAACCGGCCAGAATGTAAGTGGAAATAGAGCTCATTTCGAGCCCTATAAACGCCGTGACCAGCTCGTTCGCTCCCGCAAGAATTCCCATCCCGGCGGTCGCAAACAGAACCAGCGAATAATATTCGCCGCGCTGAATGTCCTCTTCGTCCAAATAATTGAACGAGCCCAGAATCGCCAGCGCCGCAGCCCCAATCACCACGACGTGCAAAAAAATGCTGAACCCGTCCGCCCGAATCAAATTGCTGTAGGCGTTGCCGGGATCATGCGCCATCAAATGCACACCAGCCAAACTGCCCAGCGTGCCGATGAAAGCAAGCCACCCGAGCGCCCGCTTGTGCGCCGCCTGAACGAACGGGTCCGCAACCATGATCACGATGCCAAAGGCGCAAAGAATTATTTCCGGCGCCAGCCGGTGGAAATTGCCGATTTGTTCGCTGGGAAACGGAATCACGGCTGAACGCGCCTCAACGAGATTTTCTTGGTAGACGCATTCGTATCCGGCACAACGGCAACGCCGGCCGGTTTTCCTGCAAGCTCGGGCGTCGCCGAACCGCGCGAAGCGCTTTGCACCCGGTCCATCTGTTGCAACAAACTATCCGTGGAGCTTCGCATGCGCCGCGTAAAGAGCGGGGAAGCCACACCCATGAAAATAATCGCTACCGCCATCGTGGCAAGAATCAGCCTTTCGCGCCCCGACGCGTCCGGCAAGTTGCGATTCTTCTCCACCGTCACTTCTCCGAATCCGACGCGCTGGTAAGCCCACAGTAAATAGATCGCCGAAAGCACCGCGCCGCTCGCGGCCCAGACTGCCCATACGTGATGGTGTTGAAACGTTCCGATCAGAATCAAAAACTCGCCGATAAACCCGTTCAGCGGAGGCAATGCCAGCGACGAGAGCGCAATGAAAAGAAAAAATGACATCAGCACCGGCATCGGATTCACCAGCCCGCCGTATTCCTTGATTTCAAACGTGTGCCGCCGGTCATACAGCATGCCGACGCCGAGGAAAAGCG
This sequence comes from Candidatus Acidiferrales bacterium, assembly GCA_050012395.1. GTDB lineage: Bacteria > Acidobacteriota > Terriglobia > Acidiferrales > UBA7541 > Palsa-295. Next base: position 47,688 of record JBEKHG010000029.1, on the reverse strand, counting down.
CGCCGGTCGAAATCCCGTGGCTCAACATCTGAAAAATTGCGCCCTGAATTGAAATTGTGCTGAACGCAAAAATTCCCAGAACCACAAATCCAAGATGGCTCACCGACGTGTACGCCACCAGCCGCTTTAAATCCGTCTGCACTGTCGCCACCATCGCGCCATACACGATTCCAATAATCGCCAGCACGCCAATCAGAGGCGCCATGCGGTGCGCCGCGTCCGGAAATAGCGGCAAGCAAAATCGGAGCATGCCGTAGGTCCCGAGTTTCAGCATCACGCCCGCGAGAATCACCGAGCCTGCCGTGGGAGCCTCTGTATGCGCATCGGGCAGCCAGGTGTGCAGAGGGAACAGCGGAACCTTGATCGCAAACGCCAGAAAGAACGCTCCAAAAAGCCAAAGTTCGGTATGTGCCGGAAGCAAAACCATTCCCGTCTGTAGCTTCGCCTGAATATCCGGCAGATCAAACGTGCCTGCCAGGTTGTAAAGCCACAAAATTGCCACCAGCATCAGGATGGACCCGAACATGGTGTATAAAATGAACTTCACGGCGGCATAAATTCGCCGCCCGTGTCCCCAGATTCCGATCAGGAAGTACATCGGAATAAGCGTGAGTTCCCAGAAAAAGAAAAAAAGCAGCAGATCGAGCGAAACGAAAACCCCGATCATGGCCGTCTCAATCACCAGCAACGCAATGAAAAATCCCTTTACGTTTTCCTGAATGGCCTGCCACGAGCAGAGAATCGCGAGCGGCGTCAAAAATGTTGTGAGCAGGACGAGAAACAAGCTGATGCCGTCCGCGCCCAGGTGATAATGAATATTCGCACGCGCGATCCAGTCGTAATATTCCTCGAATTGGTACGCGGGGTTGACCGAGTCAAACCCGCGCAACAGAAATAACGAAATCGCAAATTCCGCCAGCGAGACAACCAGCGCAATCCGGCGAATCCATGTGTGATCGTCCGCGCGCAGCAGCAGAAGCGCAGGCACGCCCAGCAGCGGCAGAAACGCGATAACCGTCAGCAGATGGGAAGGCATGTCCACGCTAGCGCACCATTCCCCAAACTCCCAGCATCAACACGGTGAATCCCACAGCCCCTATCACCACCCAGGTGGCATAACTTCGTGCGTTCCCGGACTGTATTTCGCGAGCCTTCCCGCCAACTTCGCGCGCTACAGTCGCTACGCCGTTCACCGTGCCGTCGATCACGCGCTCATCCACCACATGCCAGAGAACGTTCGTCGAGACCCAAAGGAACGGCCGGATAATCACCGCACCATAGATTTCGTCCACATAATATTTGTCGAGCAAAAGTTTGTAGAGACCATGCGCGCTCTCGGCAAGTTTCTTTGGCGCGTTAGGCTTACGGATGTAAAACCACCAAGCCACCAGCAATCCTATAATCGCGAGCACCACTGGCGGCCCAGTCGAAGCGTGAAGTAATTCCATCGCGGGACTCGGCGATATTCCTCCCGCTTCACCCGCAGCGCCCGCCAAACTCGCTCCCTCCTCTATTCCAGCCGGTATTCCGTACGTTGCGAACACCGGATGCAAAAACGCTTCAAAATAATCCGTCTTGCCCAGCAGATGCGGTGCCGCAAACCATCCGCCAACAATCGAAAGCAGCGCGAGAATCATCAACGGCACAGTCATGCTGCGCGGCGATTCGTGAACATGCACCTCATGTTCGTCAAATCGCGGTTCGCCAAAAAACGTAAGAAATATCAGCCGGAACATGTAGAAGGACGTCAGCCCCGCGCCCGCCAGCCCAAGCAGCCAAAGCGTGATGTGAGCGTTTGGTCCCGAACCAGCCGCATCCAAAATTTCGTCCTTGCTGAAAAATCCGGCAAAGCCAGGAATCCCCGCAATCGCAAGAGTGGCGATGAACATCGTCCAGAAAGTCACTGGAATTTGTTTTCGCAGCCCGCCCATATTGCGCATGTCTTGCTCGCCGCCCATGGCGTGTATCACGCTGCCCGCAGCCAAAAAGAGTAGGCCTTTGAAAAACGCGTGCGTCATCAGATGAAAAATCCCCGCCGCATACGCGCCCACTCCGCAACCAAGGAACATGTAGCCCAATTGCGACACGGTGGAGTAAGCCAGAACTTTTTTGATGTCGGTCTGCACCAAACCAATCGTCGCCGCATAAAACGCCGTGATCGCGCCCACCGCCGCCACCACAAACATCGCAATCGGCGCCCGCGAAAACAGCGCATGCATGCGTGCCACCATATAAACGCCCGCCGTCACCATGGTGGCCGCGTGAATCAACGCGCTCACCGGCGTAGGACCCTCCATCGCGTCCGGCAGCCAGACGTACAGCGGCAGTTGCGCCGACTTTCCAATCGCGCCCGCGAAAAGCAGCAGACATATCCACGTGAGCACGCCCGCCTGTGTAGCGTTCTCGGCCGGCATATTCGCGGCCTTCGCGAAAATCGTGCCGAAATCCACAGAACTAAAAGTCCAGAAGAGCAGCAGGATTCCAACGGTAAATCCGAAATCGCCAATCCGCGTCGTGATGAACGCCTTTTTCCCGGCGTTAATCGCAGATTGTTTCAGGAACCAGAATCCAATCAAGAGGTAACTGCAAAGTCCCACGCCCTCCCAGCCCACAAACATCAAAACGATGTTCGCCGCCAGCACCAGCGTAAGCATGAAGAATACAAACAGATTCAAGTAAGCGAAGAATCGGTAATAGCCCCCCTCATGCGCCATGTATCCGGTGGAATAAATGTGTACGAGCAAACTCACGAACGTTACCACCAACAACATCACGATCGTCAAGTGGTCCATCTGCAGCGCGAAGTCCACCTTGAACGACCCCGCCGACATCCAGTTGAAGTAGTTTTTGAAAAACGAAAGCTGCCCCGCGGGCAGCAGCGAAAATTCGCGAATCGCCTCCAGCACCGAAAGGAAAGCGAGCGAAACGGACCCAATCCCGATCGAATTTACGATCGTTTTGGACCAATTCTTGCCCAGCAAGCCATTCAGCGCGGCCCCAGCCAGAGGCAGCGCGAGAATGATCCAAAGATGTTCGAGTATTGGCATCAGAATTTCAGGAGGTTCACGCGCTCGATATTCAGCGTTTGCCGGTTCTGGTAAATGCGTATCACAATTGCCAGTCCCACCGCCGATTCCGCCGCAGCCACTACAATTACAAAGAATACGAATACGAGTCCGTCCAATTGTCCCCACGCGCGCGCAAACGCCACAAAAGCAAGATTCACCGCGTTCAGCATCAGTTCGATAGCCAATAAAATCGTAATGATATTTCGCTTGAATACAAACGCCACTACACCCAGTCCGAACAGAATGGCGCTCAACACCAGATAGTAGGAAACCGGAACGACGCTCATTCGTCCCTCTTCGCCAAAACCAGCGCGCCCAGAATTGCAATCAAAATCAGGATAGAAGTGGCTTCAAACGGGAATAAATACTTCTGAAAGAGTTGCACGGACAAATCGCGCGTCGAAACCATCACGTTTGCTGACCCCGCGCCGTTCGCTGGCGTTTTACCAATCAGCGAATGCGCCATCCAGTGTGCCAGGTCGAGCAGCAACAAAATGCCCAGCGGAATCCCTGCGTATTTCGCCATCTTGCTGTAGTCCGTACGCTCTTCCACGCCAGCATTCAGCAACATGATTACGAAAACAAAAAGCACCATGATGGCGCCCGCATACACAATAATTTGCACGGCCGCCACAAATTCCGCGCCGAGCATCAGATACAAACCAGCCAGCGACATCATCACCACAATCAGCGACAACGCGCTATGAATCGGCTCCCGCGCCAAAATCAGTAGTAGCGCTCCGCCAATCGCGATCAGCGCGAAAACAAAAAACAAAATAAAGGGCAGCGTCATCCGTGTTTCACCAAAAGTGGGAAAATAATCCACAGCGCAGTTCCCACAAGGTTTGCCAACGAAACTGGCAACAGCAGCTTCCATCCCAGCGACATCAACTGGTCGTACCGAAAGCGTGGCAGCGTCCCGCGCGTCCAAACATAAAAGAAAAGCAGTCCCCCAACTTTCAACAGAAACCAGAACGGCCCCTGAATTATCGGTATAACGGTGGGGAGCAAGCACAGCGCGCCGAGCACGAGCGCTCCGCACGTAATCACGACAAGCTGAATCCGAGCGATCCCGCTCGCCCCCATCACCGCGTCGTACGCCAAATACACCCCAAGCCCTAAGAGCATGACCGCAGGCAAATAATTCAGAAAAGTCCAGTTCTCCGGAAAAGGAGACAGCCATCCGCCCAAAAATAAAATCGTCGCCAGAAATGAAACCGTAAGCATGTTCGCGTATTCCGCCATAAAAAACATCGCGAACTTGAAACTGGAATATTCGGTGTGAAACCCAGCCACCAGCTCCGTTTCTGCCTCCGGCAAATCAAACGGAACGCGGTTTGTTTCCGCAATCGCCGAAGTGAAATAGCAAAGGAAACCGATAATTTGCGGAAATACGTGCCAGCGCGGAATAAATGGTAGATAACGATAATATCCGGTCTGGTCCGAAACCATTTCGTTAAAATTCAACGTGCCGGCCAGCAGCACCACGCCAACCACCGAAAGAGTTAGCGCCACTTCGTAACTGATCATCTGCGCCGAACTTCGCAGCCCGCCCAGCAGAGGATACTTGCTGTTTGAAGACCAACCGGCCAGCGCCACGCCATACACGCCGATTGACGTAATGGCGAAAACAAACATCAAGCCAATATTCACGTCCGCAACTATCAGTTGTGTCGGCTGCCCAAGAATCGTAATCGTTGCCGGGCCAAACGGAATCAGCGCAATCGTGGTCAACGCGAGCGACAACGCAATAAACGGAGCGAAGATGTACAAAAACTTATCCGCTCCCGGCGGCGTCACATCCTCTTTGAATAGAAATTTCAGCCCGTCGGCCAGCGGCTGCAGCAATCCATGCGCGCCCACATAGTACGGACCCCAGCGCGATTGAATGTGCGCCACGACCTTGCGTTCAAACCAGGTAAGGTACGCCAGCGTCGTCAAAGTTAAGAAAAGCAAAATGACGATCTTTACTAGCGATACCACCAGGACTGCGTGCTGGGTGACGAACTCCACGGCGTATCTTTAGCCTCTTTTGTGGATGCGAGCCTGGAACAATAGCGCCCCAACGTTCCGCTCGTGAATAAATAATCGTGTGAAGAGAAAACCGTGCCTGCCGGCACGTTGTAGTTTGGTTCCGGTGATTTGCAACTTGCTGTCGTCAGTTGTGCCCCACCCGCCAGCAATGTAGCAACGGAAACTTCATATCCCGCCACGTTCTGGCGGATTTCGTCAAACGCAGCTTCCGGCGTGCGCAAACGAATCGGCGAGCCCAACCCGAGCATTCCGAGTTGGTGCGACAAAATGCGCAGCAAATCAAAATCGCTGCGCGGTCCCTGCGGGTCGATCGAGCGATGTGTCATCTGCATCTCCCCAGCGGTATTCGTCAATGTGCCGTCTTTCTCATACGACGACGCAGCAGGGAGCACCACATCTGCGCGCAACGCTGTCTCCGTCAAAAACATGTCGTGCACTATGAGGAGTTCCAGTCCGCCGAGCCGATCGTGCTGCGCAACTTCAAAAGTCTTCACCGGATTCGCGCCCACCACGTACATCGCTTTTAGTTTTCCAGAAACCGCAGCTTCCACCATCGTGCGAGCGGTCATGCCCGGAGTGGCTGCAATATCGCATCCCCAAACTTTTCCAAATTTTCTTCGCTGGGTCTCGTCAGCAGTCGCAGCGTAGCCCGGCAATCGATCCGGCAAAATTCCCATGTCCGCAGCGCCCCGTGAATTCGAGTAATCGCCGAGCGCCATATAGCGCGTCTGTCCGCCGAGACTCGAGCCTAACGCGACCAAATCGCGAATCGCCTCGCCTTGAATGTCAGCGCCAAAAAGAATTACAACGTCCAACTCTTTTTCCAACGCGGATTTCATCTCCGCCAACGAATCCACGACCGATTTTTCGAATTGTCCTTCTCCTCGGGCCAACCACCGAACTGCAGCAGCTTCGCCACCCTTGGCCGTTTCGACGCCATGTACCGCTTGCCGATGAATTTTGCTCGGCTCGCCATTGATCACATACAGCCGGGCCTGATGGTGCCGCACGCCAGTCCGAATTTGCCAGGCAACCAAGGGGTTTTGATTCGTCGCATCGTTGGCGATCAACAAAACCGCATTGGCCTTATAAATATCCGCCATCGTCGCCTGCGCGTCTTTTGCCTTTGGTCCCAATGCAGCAGCCAAACCCGCGTAATCAGCAGTCCGATGATGATCGATGTTGTTCGTTCCCAAAGTCCCGCGCGCAAACCGGTTCAGCAAATAGTTCTCTTCGTTGGTTGTATGATTCGAGCCAATCACGCCAATCGCGTTCGCGCCATGCTTCTCGTGAACTTGCTTCAGCCGCCGCGCGACTTCTTCCAACGCATCTTCCCAACTCGCCGGTTCCAGTTTTCCATTGCGTCGAACCAAAGGCTGCCGCACGCGTTCGGGATTGTGCGTGAAATCGAATCCAAAGCGACCTTTCGCGCACAAGAATTCGCCGTTAATCCCCGACTGGTCGCGATTGTTCGCGCGAAGAATTTCGTTGTTGCGCACGCCCAGCGTCGTCTTGCACCCGTTCGAACAATGCGCGCACGGATCTGGAACGTATTTCATTTCCCACGGTCGCGTTTGATAGCGATAAGTGCCGCTCGTCAGCGCGCCCACCGGACATATGTCGATGCACATGCCGCACTCTTCGCAGGCTAGTTCGCCCGGCTTGTTCGGGAGAATCACGGAATTCACGCCGCGCGCGCCCACGCCAAGCGCTTTCACGTCCATGCCTTCGTCGCAAACGCGCACGCACCGAAAACACAAAATGCATCGCGGTGCATCGTAATAAACCAGCGGCGACCACTTTTCTTCCGGGTAATGCAGTTTTTCCTCATTGAAACGGCTGTGATCCAGCCCGTAGCGAAAAGTCATATCCTGCAATTCGCATTCGCCGCCCTTGTCGCACACCGGACAATCCAGCGGATGGTTCGACAGCAGAAATTCAATCATGTCTTTGCGCGCTTTATGTACCTGCGGCGTGTCGGTCTTCACCACCATGCCTTCCACCGCCACCAGCGTGCACGCCGTTTGCAGCTTCGGCGTCTTCTCCACTTCCACCAAACACATGCGGCAAGCCGCTTGCAGCGACAGCCCCGGGTAGTAGCAGAACGACGGAACCTCTATGCCTTTGTTTTTCGCCGCTTCAATCACAAGCGTGCCCGCAGGCGTAGTGAGTTTCTCGTCGTTGATCGTAAACGTAACTTGTTTTACTTCAGGCATGGAGTCCTAAGAAGCTCCCGCAATCATTTCCGCCGGCTTGAACGCGCATTTTCCGCGCAGATGGTCTTCAAATTCGTGCCGCCACTTTTTCACGATGCTAATCGTGGGCAACGCCGCTGCGTCGCCCAGCGGACAGAATGTCCGTCCCAACATGTTTTTCGATAGCTCATCAATTAGAGAAATATCGTCCGCGCATCCGCCGCCCTCATGAAAACGGTCCAGCAACTTGCGCAGCCACGTGGTGCCTTCTCTGCACGGAATGCACCAGCCGCAGGATTCGTGCGCATAAAAATGCATGATGCGCCGTGCCAGATCCACCATGCAGGTCTCTTCGTCAATGATCACCGTGCCGCCGGAGCCCAGCATCGATCCAATTTTCGCCACTGAGTCATAATCCATCGCCACGTCAATCTGATCGGCTGAAAGAAGTGGACAAGAACTTCCACCCGGAATCACCGCCTTCAGCTTCTTACCATCCTTCATTCCGCCGGCCACGTCCTCGATCAACCGTTTCAAATTAAATCCCAGCGGCAACTCATAAATTCCTGGTTTATTGATATGTCCGGAAATCGAATATAAACGTGTCCCGCCATTCTTCGGCGTACCCAGCGCAGCGTACCAATCACCGCCTTGTCGAATAATCGCTGGGACCGTGCTGAGTGTCTCAACGTTATTGATAACCGTCGGGCAGCCGTACAGCCCCACCACGGCAGGGAAGGGCGGCTTAATTCGTGGATAGCCCCGTTTGCCTTCCAGTGATTCCATCAACGCAGATTCTTCGCCGCATTCATACGCGCCCGCGCCGGTGTGCGCCGCAAGATCGAAATCGAACCCGCTGCCCAGGATATTTTTGCCCAGGTACCCGCGCTCGTACGCTTCCTTAATCGCGCCTTCCACAATATCCAGCACGTAGCGGTATTCCCCGCGAATGTAAACGTAACCTTGCTGCGACCCGATCGCACGCCCCGCAATAATCATGCCTTCAATTAATTGGTGCGGGTCCATCTCCATCAAAGGCCGGTCTTTCGATGTTCCCGGCTCGCTCTCGTCGCCGTTCGCCAGAATATATTTCGGCTTGGGGATGTCTTTGGGAACGAAACTCCATTTCATCCCAGCAGGGAAGCCCGCTCCGCCTCGCCCCCGCAGGTTCGACTTCTTCATTTCGTCGATAATCTGGTCCGGAGTCATCTGCTTCAGCGCTTTTTCCAGCGCCTGATACCCTTCGTTCTGCAAATACACATCAATCTTCGTCGAGTTGGGAATCCCAAATCGCTTGCTGATCACCGGAACTTCCGCCGGATTGCGCGGATGCAGCGAGCCCGAAGTCACCGAAACAGGTTTCGGCTTCTTCCCATCCTGAAGCTGCTCGAAAATCGCGTCCACTTTGTCCGGATCGAGATTTTCGTAGTAATCGTAATTCACCTGCATCGCGGGAGCGCCTGTACATGCGCCAATGCACTCCACTTCTTCGAGTGAAAACGTTCCAGACGGCGACACTTCCTTGTTACCAATGCCCAGCCGCTTCTGCACATGCTGATACAATTCGTTCGCGCCGCGCAGCATGCAGGAAATATTCGTGCACACTTGAATGTGATAGCGCCCGCCCGGCTTCCGTCGCAGCATCGAGTAGTACTCCAGCGTCTCGGTCACCTGCAGCACATTCAGCCCAACGCGCTTGGCAATTTCTTCCAGCACTTCAGCGCTGAGAAATCCAAACTGGTCCTGCGCGTACATCATCATGGGAATCAGCGCGGAACGTTTAACCGGATAACGCCCTAATAATTGTGTGAATTTTTCTTCCAGCGCGGCGGGAAGTTGCATTAGCGGTCCACTTCTCCCAGGACGATGTCGGTCGTCCCAATGCATGCCACAACGTCTGCAATCAAGCGGCCCACGGCCAGCGTGGGCAACGATTGCAGGTTCACAAAAGAAGGCGCGCGCACTTTCACGCGATACGGTTTCGCCGAACCATCGCTCGCCACGAAAAATCCCAGCTCTCCGCGCGGCGACTCGATGACCTGATACACTTCGCCCGGCGGCGGCGCGAATCCTTCGGTATAAATTTTGAAGTGGTAGATCAAGCCTTCAATCGACGTCTTCATTTCCTCGCGCGAGGGCGGAATAATTCCCGGCGCCTCCGTGCGAATCGGCCCATCTGCTTTGGCGACCCGTTCCATCGCCTGGCGTACAATCTTGATGCTTTCCCGAATTTCTGCTACGCGCACTTGGTACCGCGCGAAGCAATCGCCCGCAGTCTGAGTCTGCACATCAAAATTGAATTCGTCGTAGCTCGAATAGGGGAAGGCCTTCCGCACGTCGTACGCCACGCCGCTCCCGCGCAGCATTGGCCCCGAACATCCCATCGCGATCGCATCATCGGCGCTGATGATCCCTACGCCCTGCGTGCGCCCCAGCCATATGCGATTGTTCGTCAACAAATCCTCGTATTCGTCAACGTGCCCTGGCAGCGCATCCATCACTCGCCGCACCTTATCCAGAAATCCAGGAGGCGGCTCAAGAGCCAGGCCGCCGATGCGGAAATAGCTCGTCATCATCCGCTGGCCGGACACGTATTCAAAAATCTTCATTATTTCTTCGCGCTCGCGGAAGGTGTAAAGGAATACCGACATCGCTCCCAGATCAATCGCATGGGTCCCCAGCCAAACCAGGTGCGAAGTAATACGCGTCAGCTCCGTCAGCAACACGCGAGTGTATTGCGCCCGCTTAGGAACTTCGATTCCAAGCAGTTTTTCCACCGCCAGGCAGTAGCCCAAATTATTTGAAAGCGGTGCCAGATAATCGATGCGGTCCGTCAGCGTAATCGCTTGCGAATATGTCTTCGCCTCGCAAGATTTCTCAATGCCCGTATGCAGATAGCCGATTATCGGCTCGGCCTTCACCACAATCTCGCCATTCAGCTCCAGAATCACGCGCAAAACTCCATGCGTGGACGGGTGCTGCGGCCCCATATTCAGGACCATCGTTTGCGCGGCGCCGGTAGGCGTTTCAACTATAGTAGTCATGAATTTTCAATCTTCCAAATTCGCCAAAAGCTCACCGCGGGCCTTCTGTCGGATAATCTTTCCGCAGCGGATGGCCTTCCCAGTCGTCCGGCATTAAAATTCGTCTCAAATCCGGATGCCCCTCAAATCGTATTCCAAACAAGTCCCAATTCTCCCGCTCGTGCCAGTTCGCCGTAGGCCACACCGAAGTGACGGACGGTAGCACCGGATCGTTTCCCGCTAGCCTCACCTTCAGCCGCAAACGGTCGCTGCGCGCAATCGAGAGCAGGTGGTAATTCACTTCAAAACGAGGCTCCAGCGGAAACTTATCGACGGTAGTAATGTCCGAGAGGAAAGAGAAATAAAGAAACGGCTCGGTGGCGAGGTAGCCCGCGGCACGCTGCAAGTGTTCCCGCGGAATTACCACCGTCGTTTCTCCGCGAAATTCAAGTACTTCGGAGACAGCTTGCCCGTCCCACGCTCGCAGTCTTTGCACTACGGGATTCTTATCGGCTTCCTGTGATTCCATTATGAGTTCGTTCCCGGGGTGCGTCGCTCAACGATTCCAGTCGAGCGCGCCCTTCTTCCAGAGGAATATGTAACCGGCCAATAAAATTATAATGTACAGCAGCATCTCCACAAAGCCGAACACCTGCAGTTGCCGGTAAATCAGCGCCCAGGGATACAAAAATATCGCCTCGATGTCGAACAAAATAAAAAGCAATGCCACCATGTAAAATTGAACGGAAATCGGCTCGCGCGCGTCCCCGGTCGGGTGAATTCCGCATTCATAAGGCTCATCTTTCTCGCGCGATCGCTTGTGCCGCCCCACCAATGTGGACACTACCACCAGCGCCCCGGCCAGTCCCATGGCCAGTACAAACATTAGTAACAACGAGCCATACGAATCTAGGTAATTGCTATTCATTTTCAGTGCGCTGTTATAATAACGACCCGAGTGCACCCGGTCAAATGAACTCTCGAATAATCGCGTCGTCGAAAATTTCCGCTGGCCCTGTCGACGGGGAGCGCCTCGCTCGATGAGCTCGGGTTTCAACACCGATATCAAGGTCGGCGACCAGGTCTTTCACGTCCAGACCGAAGACCGCGGCCCGGCTCATCCCATCATCGACACAGCCGTCTATCAGAACGGCCGAATTCTGCATCGCCGCGCGTTCAATTACACCGAGCTGTCCAGCATAGATTCTTTTACCGAAGAGGATCTTCGTTTCCGAGTGGAAGAACAGCATCGTGCCGTCATTGAAGATATTCGCTCGGGCGCTCTCGATTCCGAGATTGCTTCGGCATCCGCCGCCACGCAGGCCACTCGCCCAGGTGGAATTCAATTGCAACTTCTAAATCCGAATTCGTGGTTGTCGGCGGGAAAGGTCTCGCTGGAAATTGAAGTCTCGCGCCGCTCCGACCGCCAGCCGCATGTCGGTGCCAGCGTCGAAGCGCTGATCGAAGGTTCGCTGGACGGCACTCGCCACTCCGCCACCAGTGACGATCAAGGCCGGGTCCGCATCCAATTTCCGCTGCCGCCGCTAGGGAAAGGAGATCTCGCACTCGTCATCCAAGCCAAAGCCGACACCTGGAAGGACGAAATTCGCTTCATCATGCGCTCGCGTCCGAAAGAATCCTCAAGTTCATCCGCTACTCCCGCGCCATAATTTCCCTATGCTCGTAAAAATAAACGGCGATTCACGCGAAGTCCCCGATGGCCTCACAGTAAGCACCCTGCTCGATTTTCTGGAAATGCGCAACGACCGCGTAGCCATCGAGTACAACTTGAATATTCTTCCACGCGCAATCTGGAATGAAACAAAAGTTCAGCACAACGACAATTTCGAAATCGTCCACTTCGTGGGTGGCGGCTAACTTCCGGCCTTCGCCGGATTGGCCGCCATGATTTTGCGAGCGGGATCGTTATCGCAGTAAACGCGCCATTCTGCTACCAATCCGTCTTTCACCACAGCCTTCCATGCAGCCGGTATTTCCCAGAAATTCTCTCGCGACAACTTGCCACCTACGGCAAATGTTCCCCGCGCTGTTCCAAACATGGCAACAACGTTTCCCCGATCTAATTCATCCCTCACTTCGATCGCGTAGTCTGGGAACATGGCGAAGTAAACTTTCCACCCCTGCCGCATTTGGTCCGCGCCACGAAAAGTTGTGTTCAACGCATCCACAAAAACGTGATCGGGCGTCATCAGTACTACCAATCCGTCCACGTCGTGCTCGTTGATCTTAGTCACAAACGCCATCGCTACATCCACTGGATTTTGCGAATCCATCCCTCAACTCCTTGGCCTCACCAACGGGACCGAGCCAGCTATATTACCGGATGCTTTCGATAATACCGAGGCCAGGTTTTACGCAATCTCTGCGTGGTCCCTCGCCCGCTAGACCTTCTTCCGAGTAAAGTGGAACGTCAAAGCCTGCTCCTTTCCGTTCATGTGCATGGTCCAGGTTTCAGTGAAGTGGTCGGCGTCCTCGATCTTCAGCGTCATCTGGTGCATGTGCATATCGTCCGCGCTTGCCAGGTTCGTCGCGCTCACGAACGCAAATGGAAACTCATTTGCGCCTGAGTTCACCGCAGGCGTTTCCAGATGGGGTTGGTTTCCGATGGAACAATAGTGTGTCAACGCAACTCGGTCGCCGTCCGCCGTGTAGAGCGTCACCATCTGACGGTCCTTCTCATTTTGAAATGTCTCTTCCAGTGCCGTGTCATTGGAAACCAATCGGAAACTTGATACGAACGGCTTTGCATCCGGTGCGGTGACATCCCACTGGCCCACGAGCGTCTTCAATCGATCAAATCCGTTTGCCATTTTAGTTTCCGATCCTGCATTGGCGGCAAACAATCCCACAACCAGAATTGCCATGGCTAGCTTCGCGAACGTCACTTTCATTTTCCTCTCCTGCTTAAATTAATTTTTACAACTAATTGCCAAACCTTTACTGCTCCACATGCCGTTGCAGGGAATCCAGGCAGAACGCCCAGCCGTTGTTGTGCTTGTCGCGCACATCGCTGTTAGCGAACCGTTCATGAGTCATGATCAGCTCGCTCATCTCTCCTAAATCCACAAATTCCAGCGTCACCAACGTGTCGCCGTACTCCGGCTCTGTTTCCCAGAACCAGGTGAATACCAATTTCTCCGGCGCCTTGATTTCCAGATATTCTCCCCTCACCTTAAAAGCTTTTCCGTTTGCATCAGAGATATCGAACCCGTATCGCCCGCCGGGCCGCACATCCATGACCACCAGCTTCCCGATCAGTTCCGGTTTCGCGTGACAAAACCATTCGGTCATCTTCTTGGGATCGGTCCAAGCTTGAAAAACTCTTTCGCGCGGCGCCTTGAACACTCGCCGTACGTGCAACGTCGTAGCTGGACTTGCAACTGAGCTGGCCATTCGATTCCTCCTCAAATTTTCTTGCAGAAATATTCCGCAAGTTTGTCGAAGCAGCCTTCCCAACCCTTCTTGTGGCTCTTGCGCGATTCCTCGGTCTGCAGCATTTCATGCGTCAATACAACTTCCGTGGAATCCGCGCCGCGCTCGAAAAATTCCACGGTGACCACCGAATCTTCCGCTTGAATGCTGCCGTCCGGTTCTTCCGGCATCCTTTTCCAAAGCCATGTGAACGAAAGCCTTTCCGGAGGTTTCACCTCGCGATAAACCCCGCCGCCAATGTACGTAATGCCTTCCGGCGTCTTCACCTCAATCTCATAGCGCCCACCCGGCCGTACATCCAGCTTCAAGTGACGCACCTGGTGTGACTCAACGTCGCGGCACATCCAATGGTCCAGCGCTTCCAGTTCGGTCCAAGCGCGAAAAACTTTTTGTCTTGGCGCTGGAAAAGTTCGCCGTGTTTGGACCGTTGTTCCAACGCCTGCAGTTTGCGTCGCCATCGTAGCCTCCGGTTCTCTCCCGAATTTTCGCGCTACGCTTCCAGTGCTTTTTCCAGCGCGTCGAAGCAGCCGTTCCAACCCTTGTTATGGTCCGCTCGCGCTTGGGCGTCGGTGAAGCCCTCATGCGTCAGAAAGACTTCCGTAAAAGTACCGCGCGGCTGAAATTCCACCGTAACCAGCGTCTCAAGCTGTTCGTTGACCTTTTGTCCCGACGGCGAAAATTTCTCCCAGGCCCAGGTGAACACCAGCTTTTCCGGTGTCCGAATTTCCCGAAACGTCACCCGCTGTTTGTAGGTCGTGCCGTCCTGGCTCGTTACCTCCATCACGTTTGTCCCGCCCGGACGCGCGTCGAAAGCGGTATAACGCGTTCCGTTGTTGGGGAAGCGGCACATCCACTTCTCTAGTTTTTCCCGTTGCGTCCACGCTTCGAATACTTTTTCTCGCGTGGCCGCGAACATTCTTCGGATTTCGACTTTGGTTTCGGGTCCTGGGCTGGTGCTTGCCATTTTGAGGCCTCCTCTTTTCGCGATTCTTCTTCCAGATAATCTGCCAGAGCATCAAATTGATGCTCCCAGAATTGCCGATATCGTTCGATCCACTCCGCCGCGTCTCTCATCGGCTCCGCCACCAGCCGGCACCGGTGCACGCGCCCATCCTTGTGACGCTTCACCAGCCCCGCATCTTCCAGCACGCGCAAATGTTTTGACACCGCCGGCAGCGACATCTTGTAAGGCGCCGCCAACTCGCTAACCGAAGTCTCGCCCCGCACCAGCCGCGCCAAGATTCCGCGCCGAGTCACATCCGACAACGCCGCAAATGTCGTGTCCAGCTCCGCCTCTGAATACTTAACCATATGGTTTAGTATCTCCCCGCCGGGTTGTTTGTCAAGTTAAATGTTCGCTGGAAAGGAAGTATCGGGAAGATAAGGTCTGCTAATGAGGATTAGGCTAAGAGATGCCCCATCTTGTCTTTCTTAGTACGCAAATAAAATTTAGAATGCCGGCTAGTCCGCGGACGGCAGGGAACTCGCTCTACCACGCGAAGCCCGGCGCTTTCCAGTTGTTCAACTTTGTCCGGATTATTCGAAAGTAGCCGCAGCTCGCGAACGCCCAACGCCTTCAACGCCTCGGCCGCAAATTCGTAATCGCGAGAATCCGCCGCGAACCCAAGTTTGCTATTGGCCTGCACAGTGTCAAGCCCCGCATCTTGCAGCTCGTAAGCCTTCAATTTGTTGATCAACCCAATCCCGCGTCCCTCTTGCGGCAAATAAAGCAAAACTCCCGACGGTTCTTTCGCAATCTGCTTCAACGAAAATTCAAGCTGTGCCCGGCAATCACATCGCTCCGAAGTAAAAACGTCCCCAGTCAAACATTGCGAATGCACCCGAACCAGCGGAACGTTTCCATTTCTTTGCCTTCGAGTTCGCAACGTTCCGCGCGATGTCCCGTCTACCTCACCACGCAGAATCGCAACCGCCTCTTCCCCAGGCCCTCCCTCGATACCTACAACGGTAAAATCCCCAAAGCTAGTAGGCAATTGCGCGCGCGCCACAAGCCGCGCCCGCGCCGCCACCCGCGCCCGCTGCATCACGCGCCCCCGTTTAGCTCGGCCTGTCGCGGGAGTTTTTGGTGCTCCACCAGATTGTTTTCGCTGTTTCACAAGAATCAAACATTATAGCAGTCCCCGCAACATAGCCACTTACCGCGCGTCGCTTTGACTATCTCTTCTCCGGCGAGAACTTTGAGGGACTTAGCTTCTGAATAGTTTTTGGCGAGTCAAAATCGTCGAATCGTTGACCCATCTCCAACTGCAAGATAGGATGGCGCCCAGGCGGGGAGACAACGCAAACACGGCTTGAGGTCGTTGAATGTACGTCCTGATTTTTTGCTGAGCTCAGTGAGACTGATGGAGAAAACACTATGCGACGACGGGTCGGGGTGCCTCTCGCGACAATAATTCTGCTTTTTTTTGTGCTGGCCGCTTACAGAACGCGCACGGCGGCGGCGCAAGAGGACGATAAGCAGGCAGCCATAAATGTAGTCCTGGCGCATGAGGTGGCCTGCCAGGCGTACGATTTCGATAAATTGGATTCTCTACACACACCGGATTCGCGTGGGATCGAGGAGTCCTATCCCCAGCCATTCGAACCCGACGCACGCCAAAGCTACCAAGCCGACAAGGACGCTGGCATCCATATCGACTACCACCCCCAAGACGCAGTGGCGGAGGTGCGAGGCGATGTTGCATGGGTCACCGTGACGTTGCACAGCGTCTGGACCGCCGATACTTCGGCGGGGCGCGCCATGCTGGGCGGAAGCGAGTGGCATGTGACCTTCGTGGAGAGCTTCGTACTGGTGAAAACGTCAGCAGGCTGGAAAATCGCTTTGGGTCATACCAACGCCCTTCCTCCCGATTTTGGCGTCGAGCCGGCTTACCAGCAGGAACACGGTGGTATGAAGTTTGCGGACGTGGCCGCGGGTGGCCCAGCAGCCAAGGCAGGATTCAAGTCCGGCGATGTGTTGATCAAGTTCGGCGGACGGAAGATTGACAACTACGTTGACTACGCCAGACTCCGCTATTCCTACTCCGAGAGAGAGCAGGTGATGGTCACAGTGATGCGAGGACACGAGAAAATCACGAAGGAAGTGATCCTCGAGCAAATGCGGTGACCGTCACGCGTCTCGATTGCCATTCGCATTTACGCGGACGCCATCACCCCGCACCATCTCTTTACATCCCTCTCCGCTTTGGCTAACGTAACTCGAAGTATTCTGCTCCACCAGTCCACGAGCGATATGGGCACACTTTTTGGCGTACAAGATTTGCTCTTCACCCTGGTGCTGAAGGTCGGCTTCGCAGCATCGTTAGCCGCTCTGCTCGTGCGTTTCCGCTCGTTCCGCAGCATGTTATTTACGGAAGTTCGCGACTCCGACCAAAAAGTCATGCTCCTGCTCTTCCTCACCCCACCCCTCGCCATCGGAGTCGTCTTGCGTCTGGTCGGCTACCGCTTCTTCGACCTCACCTTCGAAGGCTCCTTCCTCATGGGCCTTATCGGAGGCCGCATCGTCGGCCTGCTTGGCGGCTCGCTCATCAGTCTCCCCGCCTTCGGCAATCACGAATGGCTCGCCAGCCCCACCGCCGCGCTCGTCGGACTCGTCGCCGGAATGGTCCGCGAAATAATGCCCGAAAAAGAAGACATCTGGCATTTCGGCCCCTTCCTCTTTCTAAATATTCCTGACTGGATTTGGCGCTTCGTGCGCCACGCAAAAGCAAATTGGGCCATGCTCCCGCTGTTCACCTGCGCCGCGCTCGCCGTGGGAAAATCGGAATTAGCCAACGCGGTCCCCGCGCGCTGGCTCTTCGATTTTCGCCCCGAAAACTGGGGCTACGACCTCCTCGTCGTCCTCTCGTCCGTGATGTGCGTCGCCATGGCCATCAAAATCTGGAACAACACGCGCATCGAGATGAACCTCGAAGCCAATCAGCAGCTACTGCTAAAAGCTCGCATGGACGCGCTCACGTCCCAAATCAATCCCCATTTCCTTTTCAACACGCTCAACACCGTCTCCTCACTAATCCGTTTCGATCCTGACATGGCCCGTGGCGTGGTCCTGAAACTTTCCAACATTCTTCGCCGCCTCCTGCGCAAACACGAAACCTTCGTACCTCTGCGCGAAGAGCTCGAGTTCATCGACGATTATCTCGACATCGAAGTCATCCGCTTTGGCCGCGACAAGCTTCAAATCTTCAAGGAAATTGACGACGAGACTCTCGAGACCTTCGTCCCCAGCATGCTGCTTCAGCCCATGATCGAAAATTCCATCAAGCACGGTCTCGCCCCGCGCCTCGAAGGAGGGGAAATCCATCTTCGCACTCGCCGCCTGGAAGGCCGTCTGCTCATCGAAATCGAAGATAACGGCATGGGCATCTCTACCCAACGCCTCGCCGAGGTTTACGGCGGCGGCATCGGCATCAGTAACGTGCACGAGCGCCTCCGCCTGCTCTACGGCGACCAATTTAAGATGGACATTCACAGCCAGGAAGGCCAGGGCACCCAAATCCACATCGAAATTCCCGAGCTAGCTGCCGCGGAACCTTTCATTTTCTGACGAGAGGTCCCTTCGCCGCGTCATCCTCGGATTGCCGTCTCGAGCGGCCATTGTTTGGCCGAAAAGTTAACGACTTTTTGTGCCCCGGCGTACAGCGGAACCTAGACATCAAAAATCGAGTTTTGGTAAAATACGCATATTCGTTCGAATTTTGGCTGTAGTTCCTGGAGAAGCCTATGAGCGATCTGCAATACCCGTCGTGGCAAAAACCTCTGCAAGACGCTATAAACGAGCCTGACCTGCAAAAACTGCCGGAAAAACTGTCGATTGCCGAGACAGCGATCTTTCAACGCATGCAGGAACTGGTCACCTCTCCCGACGGTGATCGCGAATCGGCGGCCATTCGTGAGGCGTGCAAAGAATTGCTCAAGATCCAAACCCAGCGTCTGAAGTGGTCCGCCATCGACGGCATGCTCGCGGACTCCCAGGAGTAACTCTTCTCATAGTTTTTCTTCTGTCTAACATTGAACATCCCCGACTTAATACTTGTGCTATACGTTCTTATCAGCCGGGAGGTGCGTACAAACCAAATGATCGGAAAAAATAAAGAGCGTTGGCAGGAACTCTGCGAGCTAGCAGAAAAAGAACAAGATCCCGATAAGCTGATTGCCCTGATAAAAGAAATCAACCGCCTCCTGGAAGAAAAGCAATCCCGCCTTACCCACAAGCCAAAAGAATAAACGGTCACCTCGCTCATCTGTCTCCTCCCGCGCTCAAATCATGAGAAAATAACGTTTGGAAGCCCGAGTATGTCCGCCGTCTCCAGGGTTACTTCACTAGCCCAAAACCGACGGAGATAAACAATGAAACGCCTACTCCCGACGCTGAGCGCCTTCGCGCTCCTAACCCTTTCAACTGCGGCACAGATGGCCTCCCCATCCGCAGCCCAACAACCTAGCACGCCCACAATCAAGGCCGTCCTCAATGGCGAGCGCACCGCCGTCTTCTCTACCCCACAAGATTCCTGCTCGCCCGACGACATTCCCGACGCCATGGCCCGCGCCTTCCGCGACAACACCGGCATAATCCATTTCATTTCCGCCAGCTCGATCGCTTACCAGAGCCTGGGCCCAACTCTCGATACTCTCGTGCACAGTTGCGAAGCTGCCTTCGTCTCCGCGAATGACCCGGATCCCGCCGCCTACAACGATCAAGTCTGGCTCGACTCTTTCTACACGCTCGATGGCAAGAACATCGCAGCGCTTTCGCATACGGAATATCACGGCTGGTCGCATCCCGGCGAATGCACCATCACGAATCCTAACAACTATTATTATTGCGAGTACGACTCCGACACTTACCACCAGTCGAGCGACGGCGGATACCATTTCAATGGTTTCAAAGCGCCCGGAAACCTGGTAGCGGGGGTTCCGGAAAAGTATCAGATCGACCGGGGCCCCATGGGTTACAGCGTGGATTCCAACATCATTTCTTACGGCGGCTGGTATTACGCCGTTCTTACCGACTGGCAATGGCCTCGAAACTGTTCCGGGACTACTGGTCCGAACCATTGCGTGGTGCCGCTCGGCGGAGCGCCCATGCGTACCGCCGACGTTTTTGCTCCGGGTTCGTGGCGCGCGTGGAACGGGACCGATTTCGCCGTGTCGTTCGTCGATCCGTACCTTGGCCCGGTGGCGAAGCCGCAGGAGCACATCTTCACTCCGGTGAAGTGGATGCAATTTATTAACGGCTTGAATGTTTATCAGCCTTTGAATGTTGTGGTCGCGACTTTGTGGGATTATTGGGACGACGAACTCGGGCCGCCGGGAATGTACTTCACCACCTCCACCGATCTGATCCATTGGACCACGCCCAAGCTCGTCGTGACGCTGGCCGAGATACGCAAAAGCGATCCGGCGGGCAGCTGGCTGTACGCCTATTTTTCCCTGATCGATCCTGACGCGCCTGACCCTAGCTTCTCCGTCATTGGCGAGCATCCTTACCTCTATTACGTCCGCCTGAATAACGAAAATGTGTACGACCGCGTCGTGTTCCGCCAAGCCCTGACGATAACGCCGGCGCAGTAGTTTTTGAGGGCGCTCGGGCGCGGCTCTTCCACGTGTCAAATGCGGAATCATCGTGCGCTCCGGGTCCAGATTTTTGAGACGGAATTTGCGAGTTTTCCGAAAAGCCTAATGTGTGTTCTGGCCCCGGTTAGAAATTTTCGTTTCCTTTGTTTTGTTGGGGTTGCGCGGGATTCTGTTTGTGGGGCAGAACCGGTTAGAAGTGGGCGCCCACTTGGAGATTCGATGCTTACTTCCACCCTTCCTTCGCGGGGACAATCGGAGATTTTTTTGACGTCGAGGGTGACGTGTCCAGAGGTTGCCGGCGTCACGTTGCGAGGTCCCGGTTTTACGATGGGCATGACTTTGACGATGTGAGTTGTGGGGGTATCGATCCATTCGCCCTGGTCGTTTATGCGGGTGTAGGCGTGGATGGCTTTTACCAAGCCCTCGGCGGTGGGCACGACGTTTTCGGCTCGCTCAATGACGAATTCGAGAGCGGTGCGAAGATGGAGGTTACGCTGCTTGAAAAGGTTGAAGGCGCGGGCGTGACGGTAAATTGCAGTTGGTCCGCCGTCGGGCTTGAAGTCGGAGTCGATGTTTCTGACCCTGCGCCACTGGAGGAAGGCTTCTTCGATTTCTTCGCGGTCAGGATGGTGGCAGATGGAGCAGCGTCGCTGGTGGTGCGCGAGGTCAATTTCATTTTGGGATTTGGGTTGGGACTTGGGCTGGGATTGGGGTCGCGGGGCGGAGGGGCGGACGGTGAGTTGTTTGAGTGTTGGGATTGGGCGGGGCTTTCGTTTGGGGCGTTTTCTTGGTTTGGGGCGGGATTGTGGCGCTGCGGGTTCTTCATCTAGTGGCTCCGGGTCGGCGGGAACCATAATCGGGTCGCCTCGTTTTTCGAAGGACTCTATGGCGGCTCTGAAGGCGGGGAGACTGTCGAGGAGATTGGGCGGCTTCTCGGGTGTAGGTTCAACTTCTTGGAGAGGCGCGGCGGCACGTTGGGCAGCGGCAGCTTGATCCTGAATGTTCGCGGCATTGCGAGCGTAGTCATAATAGGCGGCTAACGGGGAAGCATATTTGAGTGGTTCATTGATTGGGTGCGCGACTGGGTCTACTGGATCGGGGTTGCGGTCGCGACTGGCCATAAGAGCTTCGACGTCTACGGTCATGGGGCCGGTTTGACATCCGGCCCAGGGGGGCGCGGGGCGCCCGGTTCGAAATCTGTTCATCATCCTTCTCCAATATTCCCAATTTGGGACTGAGTGGCTTTCGGTGAAGCTCACTCGTCCATGCGTCTTTCGCGGCACTTTTTTGTGCCTCGATTCGATGGTAAGTGAAGAAATTAGAAATTCAAGGGTATGGGTTAAGAAACTGTGTATCTAACGTAAAGGTAAAGAGTTGCGGAGAAAAATAGTTTTGTGTGTGCTTCCCGAATCGGGAAATGCATTGTCGCGCAATCCATCGGAACCGAAGTACATCCAGCAGGGCCAAAGCGAACAGCAGGTCCCTCACCGCATCCGCAAAGTACGCGGCTGGGATTCGGGATGACAACGTAAACAAAAATGCAAAGTCAAAAGCAAAAACTGAAACAGAAAAACTACCTCGCACGCTGTCATCCCGACAGAGGGGATTTTTGCCGACGAGGGACCTGCTGTTCGCTTGCCGCTTGGCCAATTTATCTCGTGCTATCTTTTGCGATATCCGCTGCTAAATCGTCCCACGTTGGATTGGTCTTCTCGATGAGTGCGATTTTCTTCTCGCGTCGCCAACCTTTGATTTCTTTCTCGCGGCCGATGGCTGCTTTGATGTCGCCGAACATTTCGTAATGCACTAAGCGATGAACGCGGTATTGCGACGTGAACCCGGGCATACGTCCATCTCTATGCTGTTGAATTCGTTTGCGAATGTTGTTGGTCACGCCTATGTAAAGCGTTCGCGAGCGGCTAGAAAGAATATAAACGCAGTAAGTGCGATCCATCGGAGAATGGCAAGAGGCTAACGGAACAATGCCATAAGGACTAAGCGAAGTACAGACGGCAGAACGAAGCAAACAGCGGAACAAGCGAACAGCAGGTCCCTCACCGCCATCCGCAAAGAGCGCGGCTGGGTTCGGGATGACAACGTAAAGAAAAAGACAAAAGTTAAAGGCAAGAACCGAGCAAGGGACCAGGTTTCGCCTACCGGGCGGCTAAGATTGTGGCATTCGTTTTGCATCTTCTTCGCTCTTTCCGGGTTTGCGCTACTCAGGTCGTGATTGCGCAGTTTGTGGTCTGACTCTATCGGCATCGTCCCCGTCTGCAAATCATTAATTCTCCTAAGGCGTTGATCAGTTCTCGCCTCTCTCTCACGCTTCTTCCGGGTAGCATAAAGCGGAGCGCGATTAGAGCTGGCTCTCTTTTTGTTACCAAGAACGGAAGAAAATCTCGCAGGACTCGCTGAATTGGTGCGCGACGGCAAAGTGTCCAAACGCGAGCAGGTTTTCGATTGGATTCCCGGTGAAAATTCCAACTCAGTTTTCCAGCCTCGACAATGCTTCCAAATCGTTCGATGGCAGAAGCGTCGGTCATACTGATACGAAGCATTACGGCATTGTTGTAGATCCCAATTGAGCCTTCCCCATCGAATAGGCCAACAGCCCAACCGAATTGCACTTGATGCGGATTCAACGCGCGAGGCTTTCTCACATTTCACCTTTCTGTTCCAGCCGACGGTGATCCTAAGAGTTCCATTAGCCTAATGTTATACTAACTAAGTTATGGAACTACTGCCGGTTCCACAAGGACGCTTGGAAATGCATTCTAATATCTGTTTAACGGGGAGTAGCGAATGTTTAGTGCAAAATTTAGTTTAAGACTCTTAATTCATGCTTTCCAATATTTCTACTGGGAAGTAATATAGCTCAAGTCAATAAGGGAGGTGACCGATGCTCGCTGGGGCTCCGCAAGCGAAAATGCTTAAGAAATTTGCTGACCGATTCAGATTAGAACACGATATCAGATTCTATGATGTAAAGATTGGGCAGAAACGAGCGTTGTATCGCTTTGCAACTCCGCAACGAGTTAGAAACCGAAAATTAGGCCGCACGTTTCATCGATGGGAGTGGAAAAAACCTCTGGGTATGAAGCGACGCTGTGATTATGTGCTTTTACACGGAATGCCGAGCGCCAAATGGAATGTGAAAGACACTATTTTCGTCATGCCAACAACTCACCTCAAGCGGCAAGTAAGTAATTTTCGCGGACAGGGAGAGCAAATAAGTCTGGATGCGGTTGACGCAACCCCGAACAAGAGAACTGAATTTTATTTCAGCCCGAAAAGAAAAAAGGACCCCGCTAAATTTCGGGCTTGGCTGAAGAAGGCAGGTCGATGAAGTATTCGATAATCACTTTAAAACGAAATGGGTCCGAACCTCAGTTTGCAGCGATCTGAACGACAAGCGTTGAGAAAGTTAGAATAGGGGGTCTAAAAAATGAAAAAGCAGCCAAGAAACAGTCCGGCCCACAAAGCGTTGGAAGATTTTATGGGGCGCTTTTGTCCGCCAGATTCTAGCGAGGCAGATCGGTTCATCGGCTTCAAAATCCGCGACACTGATGTTCTATACAAGAAAGGAAAAAATTGTTATCAGCTGACGAAAGGGGCAGAGTACCCAATTATTAGTTTTGCCAAAAAGCTTTGTCCCTATGATTTGACTGTTAAGCCTTCTTACATCCTGTGTCATTCAACCGATTCTCCAAAATCGCATGCAGTGAAAGCACTGGGTGAAAAGCTTTTCTTTATGCGCACTTCCGAACTAGAAGAATATTTAGGCTGCGCGATAGAGTCGAAGAGTGGTGGTTTTGTGATCACGTTGACATTACCGAAAAATCGGCGCTTTTTAGATAGCGAAATATCCGAAGATGCGCTTAAAGCGCGGCTACGAAATTTGTAGCGCGTTGCGGGGATGGTCAAAATAAGCTTTTCCGAGAGAGTGGGTTTGGAGCCGGTTATGCTAGTCTGCTGCTCGGCGTTTGTTAGCTATATCATTCGCGAGGGCGCGAGAAAGAAGCGACCTTGAATCGAACTTAACGCGGACTTCCGAAATACCCTCTGCTACTGACCTAGACCCTCATCTCCAAGAGATACATTACATCCGCCTCGAAGGTTCCGAGCTGGTGAATGCGAACTCGTGGTGCCGGTGGAGACATTCTAGTAGTTCGTGTGACGCGAGCGACCGTGCTAGAGTTTAGCGGCTCGTGCGCGCAACAAAGCGAACAGCAGGTCCCTCACCGCATCCGCAAAGCGCGCGGATGGGATTCGGGATGACAACGTTAAGAATAAGGCCAAAAAACATAAAGAATTAAGACTCAAGAAAAGGAAAGAATAAGGCAAAAACAAACGTAGAAAATAAGGCGACAGAACGCAGGAGGGGAAGTGGCTTATAGGGATTTGAGGGAATTTGTCAGGGCGCTGGAGAAGAAGGGCGAGTTAGAAAAAATTTCGGCGGAGGTGGATCCCGTCCTGGAGATTACGGAGATAACCGACCGGGTGGTGAAGGCGGGGGGGCCGGCGTTGCTGTTCGAGCGGACGAAAGGGTCGAAGATTCCGGCGGTGACGAATCTGCTGGGGAGCGAGCGGCGCATGTGTATGGCGCTGGAAGTGGACACGCTGGAGGAAGTGGCGGAGCGGGTGCATTCGTTTCTGGATGTGAAGTCGCCGCAGGGAATTTTGGAAAAAGTGAAGATGCTGCCGAAGCTGGCGGAGATTGGGTCGTTTTTTCCGAAGTCGGTGCGCAACGGCGCGTGCCAGGAAGTGGTGCGCACGGAAAACTTTACGCTCGATTACTTTCCGATATTGAAGTGCTGGCCGCAGGATGGCGGACGTTACATTACTTGGCCGATGGTGATTACGAAAAATCCGGAGACGGGCAAGCGCAACGTGGGCTGTTATCGCATGCAGGTGTATGACGGGCGGACGACCGGGATGCATTGGCAGACGCAGAAGCATGGCGCGGAACATTTCCGCAACGCGCGGGCGAAAAATCCGCAAGGGAAGATTGAAGTGGCGGTGGCGATTGGAGCGGATCCGGCGACGGCGTTGGCGGGAATTTTGCCGGTGCCTCCGGACATGGACGAATTTTTGTTTTCAGGATTTATGCGCAGAGAGCCGGTGGAGATGGTGCCGTGCAAGACGGTGGACCTGGAAGTGCCGGCCAACGCGGAAATTGTGTTGGAAGGGCATGTGAATCTGGGAGAGATGAGGACGGAAGGGCCGTTTGGCGATCACACAGGATTTTATTCGTTGGAGGGAGAGTTTCCCGTTTTCCACATTGATTGCATTACGCATCGCAAGGAGCCGCTGTATCTGACGACGATTGTGGGGCCGCCTCCGCAGGAAGACTACTTTATGGGTCATGCGATCGAGCGGATTTTTATGCCGGTGATGAAGATGCAGTTCCCGGAGATTGTGGATGTAGCGATGCCGGCGGAAGGGATTTTTCAAAATTTGATGATTGTGTCGATACGGAAGAGCTATCCGGGGCAGGCGCGGAAGATTATGAACGCGATATGGTCGCTGGGGCAGGCCATGTTTACGAAGGTAGTGGTGGTGGTGGACCACGATGTGAATGTGCAGGACTCGCGCGAAGTGGTGTGGAAGGCGTTGTGCGCGATCGATCCGGAGCGGGACATACAGTTTGTGATGGGGCCGGTGGATACGTTGGACCATGCGGCGCGGCGTCAGGATTATGGGTCGAAAATGGGAGTGGATGCCACGCGGAAGTGGAAGGAAGAAGGTTTTACGGGGCGTTGGCCGGACGAGATAAAGATGGATGAAGCGACGAAAGGGCAAGTTGACAAAATTTGGAAGCAGATAAAGCTGAGGATGCCGGGCGGGAAAGAGTGAAAGCGAAGGCTCGCGGGAACGGCACCGCGAAAGGTAAGGCGCTGACGCGCCGTCTTTTTGTCGGAGCTAAAGCTCCGACCCCCTGGTAAGCAGCTCCGAGCCGCTGAGCAGCGAGTTGGGCACGAAACGGCAAGTTGACAAAATTTGGCAGAAAATAAAAGACCACGTGGTGCCAAAGAAGAACTAGACCACAGCGACACAGGGGTGAGGCGAGGCCTTCGCCTGAGGGTCGCGTTTCGCCTTTCCCTATAAGGGTTTCAAGCACTTACCTGTACTTTTGACCTGTACGTTTTCGCCTGCCTGTCCCGCTGACCGGGTTTTTACCAATAGCACACGCGACGACAATGTTGATTGACACTCGCCGAGGTGGATGCAATAAACAGTAAAAGAAGCGCACGGTACCGGGCGTAGCAGTACTAACGGGTAGCGAGCAAAGAACGAAAAGAATCCGAAAGAAAATAGAAGAGTGGGGAAGAGGCGGGTCCGACCTGCGAAGCGGGACGGAGTGAGGAGCGAGGGGCCGCGCGATGTTCAATCTGGGGAAAACGAAATCATTAATCGGCCTGGATATCGGCTCGAGTTCCGTGAAGGCGGTCGAGCTGAAGAAGTCGAAGGCAGGCTACGAGCTGGTGAGTTACGGGATCGAGACGTTGGCGCAGGATACGGTGGTGGACGGCGCCATCATGGATGCACCTTCGGTGGCGGAGAAGATTATCTCGATATTCGACAACCAGAAGATCAAGGCGAAGGATGTGGCGACGTCGGTATCGGGACATTCGGTGATCGTCAAGCGAGTGAGCATGCCGCTGATGACGGAAGAAGAGTTGTACGACCGAGTGCAGGCGGAAGCGAGCCAGCACATCCCGTTTGATATAGCGGACGTGAACCTGAGCCATCAACTGCTGGAAGCTACCGAGAACCAGATGGACGTCCTGCTGGTGGCGGTGAAGAAAGACAAGATTCTGAATCACACGAACGTGCTGGCGCAGGCGGGGAAGACTCCGGTGGTGGTGGATATTGATGCGTTCGCGCTGCAGAACTGCTTTGAAGTGAACTACGAGCCGGACCCTTCGCAGGTGGTGGCGCTGCTGAATATCGGCGCGAGCGTGATGAACATCAACATCGTGCGCGGGTGGACGCCGCTGTTTACGCGCGACGTTTCGGTGGGCGGCAACCAGTACACCGACGCGCTGCAGAAGGAACTGGATTTGAGTTTCGAGGATGCCGAGAAGTTGAAGATGGGCGGAACGCTAGCGGGAGTGAGCGAAGAGCAGAAGACGGCGATTCTGCGGTCGGTGTCTGACATTTTAATTTTGGAGATACAGAAGACCTTCGACTTTTTCCGGGCGACGGCAAGCGGAGAAAACATCCGCAGGATTTACGTGGCGGGAGGAACTTCACGCGTTCCCGGGCTGCTGGATTTGCTGAAGGAAGAGTTTGCGATGCCGGTCGAGGAGCTCGATCCATTTCGCAAGATTGCAATCAATTCAGGGCGTCATGATGAAAGCCAGATACGCGAGTTGGCGCCGCGCCTGGCCATCGCAGTGGGGTTGGCGCTGAGGAGCTTTGACACGCCATGATTCGGATCAATTTACTTGGCCAGGCTCGTCCGAAGGCCACCAAACAGGCGGTACCGCTGGAAGCGACGATGCAGATCATCTTCCTGCTGGTGGCGTTGGGACTGGCTGCGGTGGTGCTGTCGGTGACGTATTTCCAGCAGAAGAAAGAGCTGGATGCGACCAACGCGCGGATTGCGGCGTTACGGTCCGAGAAGCAGAGCTTGCAGTTGGTGAAGCAGGACGTGGACCGCTTCGAGACGCAGAAGGCGGTGCTGGAGCAACGCATCAACGTGATTGAAACCTTGCAGAAGAACCGCACGGGCGGCCAGGAATTACTGCAAATGGTGGCGAACACGGTGGTGAGAGTGGATGCGCTGTGGCTGACGTCGCTGGAGCGCACGGGTGACAGCCTGAAAATCTCGGGTGAAGCGGGTTCGATTAACGCAGTGGCGAACTTCATCACGCAACTGAGACGATCGGGATACTTCGACAAAGTTGAAATTCAAGAGGCGAAAGAAGATGACGTGGTGAAGACGGTGCAAACGTACAACTTCACGATGACGGCGACGGTGGCGCAATCGTCCAATCCGGACGCGCAACCGCAAGCAAAGCCGGCATCCACGCCTCCTCCGCAGCCCGCGGCCCCAGGGAGGAGCTAGCAATGGCAACTTCTTTCAAAGATTGGCCCTGGCCGCTACAAGCGCTGTTCTACCTGGGATTGACGGTGGTGATCATCGCGGCGGGATTCTACATTCCGGGATTGCCGTTAGCGTCGGTGCGGGCGCAATTGCAAGACGCGCAGAAGCAAGAGAAACCGCTGGAGCAGGAAGTCGCGAATTTGCGAGTTTACAAGCAACGGCGAGCGGAATTGCAATCGCAGATGGATGCGCTGCAAAAGCAGCTGGCCACGCTGCAAACGATTGTTCCGGAAGAGAAACAAGTTGACCAGTTCATGCTGATGATTCAAGCGGCGGCCACGAGCTCGGGAGTTTCGCTGCGCCGGTTGAAAGCGGATCCAGTGGCGGCCAAGACCTACTACTTCGAGCTGCCGTTTGAAGTGCAGGCTGACGGCCCGTATTTTTCGGTGCTGGATTTCTTCGCCAGGCTGGGGCGGCTATCGCGAATTATCAACGTGGGTGACCTGAAGCTGGAAGGGATAGGCGCTCACAGCGCTGCCCCCAACTTCCGATTGAATCCGGGAGCTTCGGTGACGGGAACATTCACGATCACAACGTTCTTTACGAAATCGGCAGACGCGCCGGCGGCAACAACAACGCCGACGTCCGCACCGGTAAAACGGTAGGCGATGACGATGACACTAGTGAAGACAACTGCGAATCTGATAGCGACCCTGGCGATGTCGTTTTGTCTGTTGCCGGCGGCTTGGGGACAGAGTCCGAGCAAGAACCCGGAACAAAGTCCGGCCCCCGCGCACAAGGCGGGTCACAAGAAAAAGGCTGCTGCCGCGCCGGCGGCGACAGACGGGGCGCCGCAGGAAGCGGCAAAGCCGGAGGGGAAGGACGGAGTGGCAGGCAAGCGCGATCCGTTCTCTCCGTTGGTAAACGACAAGAAACCAAGCGGGCCGCCATTGCCTCCGGGAAAGGCCGGGCTGGTGATAGCAACAGTTCACGTGGATGGAACAGTGAAAGCAGCTAATGGAATGTTGGCGGTAGTGACCAACCCGGATCAGCGAACGTATTTCCTTCGAGAAGGGGACCGTCTGTATGACGGCGACGTGGAAAAGATTGGATTAGATGGAGTGACGTTTAAAGAAAATTCCAAAGATGCATTCGGGAAACCGGTTGAGAAATTAGTAACCAAACGAATCTACCCGAGCGCAGGAGAGCAGCAATGAGGATTATGCGGAGGGCGATGAGGGCGACTGCGCTGGTTGCAGCAGCCTTGATACTGATGAGCGGAGCGCTACAGGCCAGTGATGGGCCAGTAGTGCATGTGAAGGCGGTGGTAAAGAACGGCAACGTCACGCTGGAAGCACAGGCGAACGGGCCGTTCGAATACACCACCTATCGTCCGAGCGAAAGTTTGTTCGTGCTGGACTTGAGCGGAGTGTCTTCCGCGGACCCAGCGGGGGCGCGCGTGGTGGCCTCCGACCTGGTGAAGAGCTACCGAATGCTGACGTACACCTCGGGAGCCAAGCCAGTGGTGCGCATCGAGATTTTGCTGAGCCAGGGCGTTGAGCCACGACTGGAGCGAAAAGATTCGCAAGAGCTGAGCTTGCTAGTCGGGCGAACAGACGATGCGACAGGCAAGTCCGCAGTAGTGACGGGACCGGCGCCTGCGATCGTGCCGATTGCCGCCAAATCATCCGAAACCAAGCTACCCAGCTCAACGATTGAGGCCATACGCCAAGTGAATTTGTCGCAGAACGGCGATCTGACCGATGTGAACGTGGTGGGAACGGGCAAGCTGAATTATCACGCGATGCGATTGCAGAATCCGGACAGACTGGTTCTGGATTTTTCGGGAGCGCACCTGAAAACTTCCGAGAAGCATATTGCGAGCAATCTGGAGCCTGTGCGCGAAATCCGGCTGGCGCAATTTTCGCCGGAAGTATCGCGCATCGTAATCGATTTGCGGCAAGCGACGCCGTATAACATCACAAGCTCGGATTCGGGGATTACGATTGAGTTTTCGGCCAAGGCGACGAAGGGCGCGGTGAAATCCACTCCATCGGCACAGCCTGTGGACGTAACCACGACCAAGCTCGAATCACCAAAGCCTGCTCCGGCAGTTTCGGAGGCTACGCAACCGAAGCAAGTTTCGGCTCCAGTCATCATTTTGCCGTCAACTCTGACGCAGCCCACGGCCGCGTTGGCGATTCCGGCTGTTGCAGTGCCACAACCGCAAGATCAACAAGTGGGGTTAGCGGCCAAGCAAGTTGCGACGGAGGGTGCGGCGAGCGCTTCTAATCCGAATGGGGCTGACGCTTCGGCATCAGCGCCGGCTTCGGCATCGAGCCAGCCAATCACTAACGCTACCGTGCAGGCTCAGACTCCTCCGCCATCCGGCAAGTATTCGGGTGAACCGATTTCGGTAAACTTGAAAGACGTTGATTTGCGCGATTTTTTCCGGCTAATACACGAAATCAGCGGACTGAATATCGTGGTGGATCCGAGCGTAAAGGGCAGCCTCACGATCGTCCTGGACGATGTACCGTGGGATCAGGCTCTCGACATCGTTTTGAAGAACAACGGTTTGGACAAGCAGCTTGACGGAAACGTGCTGCGCATCGCTACCAAGGACACCTTGAAGAAAGAAGCCGATCAGAACCGCGAGCTAGCCAAGGCGCAAGCAGAAGCAGCGGATGTGGTCACGACCACTCGCCAGCTCAGCTACGCCAAAGCCGAGGATCTGGTCCCAACGCTGAAAAAATTCCTCTCTTCGAGAGGAGACGTGCTGGCTGACTCACGGTCGAACACGCTGATTATCCGCGACATCCCCAGTGTTTTGCCGGTGATGGACAACCTGCTGCGGCAACTCGACCGGAAATCACAACAAGTGGAAATCGAAGCGAGAGTGGTGGCAGCCAACAGGTCGTTTACGCGCGACATCGGCACGCAGTTCGCTGCGGCAGTATCGTTAGGCGGCGGGCAGAGCGTGCTTGGCGGAGCGAGCACGGTGGGCACCAGCCCAATCGTGCGCAACTCGCCGACCCCCCTGCCCCCGATCATCGTGGGAACCGGCGGATCGAACATCACCAGCGGTTCGATGCCTCTGATCACGAACCTGGGGGCCACGACCCCAACGAGCGCACTGAGCTACGCGTTCTCGTCCCAGAACTTCGCGTTGGATTTCATTATCAGCGCGGCGGAAGAGCGCGGCGTGGGCAAATTGATCTCGAAGCCGAAGGTCATCACGCAGAACAACCAGAAAGCAATCGTGAAACAAGGTACGAAGATTCCAGTCCAGACCATCGTGAACAACACGGTTTCGGTGCAGTTCGTGGACGCCGTGCTGGAACTTGACGTGACCCCGCAAATCACCGCGGAAGGCACGATCTACATGGATGTGACGGTAACCAACGATCAAATCGACACGGCTATTCCCCGAGTGCAGGGCATACCGGCTATCGACACGCAACAGGCGAACACCAAGGTACTGGTGAGCGACGGCGCGACGGTAGTTATCGGCGGAATCATCGTGTCCTCGCAGCAGCGCACAGTGGACCAGGTGCCGCTGTTCGGGAGCATTCCGGTGGTGGGCAATCTGTTCAAGCACACACTTGTGAACACGTCGTCCCTGGAGCTATTGTTCTTCCTGACTCCGAGGATTCTGCCGAGCTAATAACGGCGGGAATCGACAAGCGGAGAATCAGGGGAAAGTGAAATCCAAACCGGTGCAAGTGAATTCAGGCCGGAGCCGAATCCATCGGCTCCGGCTTTCCTTTTCCAACCTACGCGCTGACGCCTTTCTAGCGACTCACCTGCCGAACATTCAATATTTGTGCGGCTTTACCGGGAGCGCCGGGATATTGCTGGTCGAAGAGACGCGGGCGACGTTGTTCACGGATAGCCGGTACACGTTTCAGGCGCAGGAACAAGTTAAGGGGGCAAAGATACATATCTCCAGGAATGGTCTGCTGCGAGCAGCTGCAGAGGCGCTAAAGAAGCGCAAGGGGCGGCTGCACGTAGCCTACGCTCCCAGCCAAGTGACCGTGGCGCAAAAGGCCACGCTCCAGAAGCTCACGGGCAGCGGAGTGCGCTGGGTAAGCGGGGGAGATGCCGTGGAAAGGCTACGGGCGGTTAAGGACGCTTCAGAGCTGACCACGATGAGAGAAGCTGCGAGGTTAATCAGCGAGGTGTTCGCGGAGACGGTGCCGAAGATTAAGGCGGGGGTTAGCGAACTGCAAGTGGCTGCCGAGATTGAGTACGGGATCAAGCTAAAGGGCGGGAGCGGACCTTCGTTCGAGACGATTGTAGCTTCCGGTTCGCGTTCAGCATGGGCCCATGCGCGGCCTGGCGGTAAGCTGCTCGGGAAAAACGAATTGGTCGTCCTAGATCACGGTGCTATACTTCGCGGTTATTGCAGCGACCTGACTCGGACGGTGTATCTGGGACGGGCGCCGGAGAAAGTCCGGCGGCTGTATGACGCCGTGCTAGAAGCCCAGCAAGCTGCCAAGGACGCAGTGGCGCCCGGGGTGAAGGCTGGAGAGGTGGACGCGGCGGCCAGACTGTCGTTGAAACGTCACGGGCTGGAAGAATACTTCACGCATAGCACAGGGCACGGGCTGGGGATAGAAGTACACGAGATGCCCCGGCTGGCCAGAGGCGAAGAAACGAAACTCGAAGAGGGCATGGTAATAACGATCGAGCCGGGCGTTTACGTTGAGGGGCTTGGCGGGATACGGATAGAGGACGACGTTGTGGTTACTTCAAAAGGCGCTGAGGATTTGACCAGCGCATCCAGGGAATTCTTAGAACTCTAAATGGCGAAAAAAACGACTCCGCATACTCATACCCAGAGTAGTTCCCAAACAGGTGGCGTGGATCTGCAGGAAGTAGAACGGCTTCTTGAGTTCATGTCGAAACATGGACTGGAGGAGTTTGAGTACGAGCGCGCAGGGTTCCGCATACGGCTGAGGAAGCCTTTTTCGCAGCCGATGGGATTCAGCCGCGCGGTTTCCGCTCCAGATATCGTGGTGGCGGCGGCCCCGGCCGGGGCGAGCCATTCAGGTGCAGCGGCCGCCAGCGCGCCGTCTTCCAGCGGAACGCCAGCTCAGGGCCATGCGGGAGAAACCGAACGGGCGGTGGGTGAGGATGTTCACGTGGTGAAATCACCGATTGTAGGGACGTTTTATGCGGCGCCGTCGGTGGGCGGGGAACCTTTCGTGAAGGTAGGTTCTCGTGTGGACGAGGGCCAAGCGTTGTGCATCATCGAAGCGATGAAGCTGATGAACGAAATCGAGTCAGACGTGGCGGGAGAAGTAGTGCGGATTTTTGTGGAGAACGGCCAACCGGTGGAATATGGCGAAGCGCTATTCGGAATCCGCGCGCACCGGAAGAAATAGCTCACCCCCAGGCGAAATGTTCCGAAAAATTCTAATCGCAAATCGCGGCGAAATTGCGCTGCGCATCCTTTCCGCGTGCCGGGAACTTAACGTCCGAACGGTGGCGGTGTATTCGGAGGCGGACCGCAATGCGTTACACGTGCGGTTTGCGGACGAAGCAATTTGCATTGGACCTCCGCGGAGCAGCGAAAGCTACCTCAACATTCCTCAGGTAATCAGCGCGGCGGAAATTGCGAATGTGGATGCGATTCATCCGGGATACGGATTCCTGTCGGAGAACGCGAATTTTGCGGAGGTGTGCGAAGCGTCGCACATTACGTTCATCGGGCCGGCGCCGGATGCGATCCGATTGATGGGGGAAAAAGATAAAGCCAAGGAAGCGATGGCGGCGGCAGGAATCCCGGTGATTCCGGGGAGCGCGGGAGTGGTGCCGGATGAGGATTCGGCGAAGGAAATCGCGCGCGACATAGGTTATCCAGTGATGATTAAGGCGGCGGAGGGCGGCGGCGGGCGCGGGATGCGGATTGTGCGGTCGGCGAAGGAATTGATTCCGGCGTTCCGGACGGCGCGGACTGAAGCGGAGCAGGCGTTCGGAAGTCCAAACGTTTACATGGAGAAATTGATCGAGCGACCGCGGCATATTGAGTTCCAGGTGTTGGGCGACAAGCATGGGAATGTGGTGCATCTGGGGGAGCGCGAGTGTTCGCTGCAGAGGCGGCACCAGAAAGTGCTGGAGGAGTCGCCGTCAGTGGCGGTGGATGCCGGCACGCGGCAGAAGATTGGGAAGCAAGTGGTGGACGCGTTGAAGAAGATAGGGTACTCGAGCGCGGGGACCATGGAATTTTTGCGCGAGGATGGCGGGAATCTTTATTTCATCGAGATGAATGCGCGGATTCAGGTGGAACATCCGGTGACGGAGATGGTAACGGGGATTGATTTGGTGAAATCGCAGATACGGGTGGCGGCGGGAGAGAAGCTTTCGTCGGTGCTGCCAGCGGTGGAGTTTCGCGGGCATGCGATTGAGTGCCGGATTAATGCGGAGGACCCGGAAACGTTTACACCGTCGGCAGGAAGGGTGACGGCGTTTCGCGTGCCGGGAGGGCCGGGAATCCGCGTGGACACGGCTTGTTATGCGGATGCGGTGATACCGCCATATTATGATTCGTTGATTGCGAAACTTATTTCGTATGGACAT
This sequence comes from Candidatus Acidiferrales bacterium, assembly GCA_050012395.1. Classification (GTDB taxonomy): domain Bacteria; phylum Acidobacteriota; class Terriglobia; order Acidiferrales; family UBA7541; genus Palsa-295. The sequence goes on along the minus strand of JBEKHG010000029.1, from coordinate 12,680 downwards.
GATCGCGCTGAGGCGATTGTGCGGATGCAGCGAGGGCTCGATGGATTCGTGGTGGAGGGAGTGAAGACGACGATCCCGTTGCACAAACGGATTCTGGCGGACCCGAATTTTGTGGCGGGGAAATTTGATACGCACTTTTTGGAGCGCATGCCGGCATTAGAAGCGAAAGCAAAATAAGCTTTGGTTTTGCGCGGAGGCGAGTTGTTCCCGGCCCTTTACGCCATCCTGGATGCCAGCCCCGAGTTTGCAGGCCCTTCTAAATTTTCCATTCTTGAAATTGCCGAGCGATTAGCGGGAGCGGGGGTGGAACTGTTTCAATACCGCGACAAGCGTGGGGCTGCGCGGAAAATTCAGGAAACTTCGGCGGCGCTGGTTGTGCGACTTGCGAATGTGAGGAAGGGCGCGCGTTTGATTGTGAACGACCGGGCGGATATCGCGGCGATAGTGAGGGCGGGGGGAGTTCATGTGGGGCAAGAGGACCTTGCGGTGGAGGCGGCGCGGAAAATTTGCGGCGGCGGGTTGTGGGTGGGGGTTTCGACACATAATTTGGAGCAATTGCGGGCGGCGGACGGCACTTCGGCGGATTATATTGCCGTGGGGCCGGTCTTTCGTACGGGGACGAAAGAGAATCCGGATCCGGTGGTGGGATTGGAATTTTTGCGCGCGGCGCGGGGGATTACGCGAAAACCTCTTGTGGCGATAGGCGGCATCACAGTAGAGTCCGCGCAGGCTGTTTATGAGGCGGGGGCGGATTCGGTTGCGGTGATTCGCGATTTGATGGCGGCGGAAGATCCGGCGGTTAGAGCGCACGAGTATCTGGCGATTGCGCAGCGCGTGAGAACTGCACGTGGCGCCAAAAATAAAGGCATCGCTGAAAATGGCTGAACAGGTTCAGACGATCGGGGCGGTGGCGGGGAGCGAGCAGCCGGAGCTCGTGAAGGGGCTGGGGCTGTTTGATTCGACGATGATTGTGGCTGGGTCGATGATCGGGTCGGGAATTTTTATCGTTTCGGCGGACATTGCGCATCAGGTGAAAAGTCCGGGACTGCTGATTACAGTGTGGATTGTTACGGGCGTGATGACGCTGATTGGGGCGTTGAGCTACGGCGAGCTGGCGGCGGCGATGCCGCATGCGGGCGGGCAGTATGTTTATTTGCGCGAGTCGCTGGGGCCGCTGTGGGGATTTTTGTACGGTTGGACCATGCTGCTGGTGATTCAGACGGCGACGATTGCGGCAGTGGCGATTGCGTTCGCAAAATTTACGGCGGTGATGCTGCCGTGGTTTTCGGCGTCGGATTGGATATGGAAGATTGGGACGTTTGGGCCGTGGCAGATGTGGTTTGGTTCGCTGGGGCCGTACAATGTGGGGATCAACCGGCAAAATTTGCTGGCGATTGCGTCGATTGTTTTTCTTACGTGGATTAATACGCGCGGGCTGCGGACGGGGAAGATCGTTCAGAACGTGTTCACGGTGGCGAAGGTGGGATCGCTGGCGGCGCTAGTGCTGTTGGGATTTTGGTTTTCGACGGAAGCGGCGCGCACCGTGAATTTCACGGACTTCTGGCGCAATGCGGGGCTTTGGGTGATGCATCCGTATCCGCCGGACCATCCGATTTGGACGATCAGCACGTTGACGCTGGTCGGCGTGGCTATGGTGGGTTCGCTATTTTCCGCGGACGCTTGGAACAACATTACGTTTACGGCAGCAGAAGTGAAAAATCCGAGCCGAAATCTGCCGCTTTCGCTGGGGTTGGGCGCGGGAATGGTGATCACGCTATACACGCTGGCGAATGTGGCTTACTTGCGCGTGCTGCCGATTTCCGGGGACCCGAACGGGACGACGGCGATTGCCCGGGGAATCGAGTTCGCGGCGGATGGGCGCGTGGGGACGGCGGTGGCGGAAGTGATTTTCGGGCCGGCGGGCGCAATTGTGATGGCTGTGGCGATTTTGATTTCGGGATTTGGATGCAACAACGGGCTGATACTTTCGGGGGCGCGGATTTATTACGCGATGTCGAAAGACAAGCTTTTTTTTAAGTCGGCGGCAAGGGTGAATAGCCATCACGCGCCGGCCGCGGCGCTCGTTGTGCAGTGCCTATGGGCATCGTTTCTCTGTCTCTCCGGGACGTACAGCCAGCTTCTGGATTTTTTGATTTTTGCGGTTTTGATTTTTTATATTCTCACGCTCGCAGGGTTATTTGTTTTGCGCTGGAAGCGACCGGACATGGAGCGTCCTTACAAGGCATTCGGCTATCCATTTTTGCCGGCGCTTTATCTGGTGATGGCAATATTTATCGAAATTCAGTTATTGAGGTATAAGCCACAGTACACTTGGCCCGGACTCATCATCGTTTTGCTGGGAGTTCCGGTGTACTGGTTGTGGAAGCGGGCCGGAGCAGGAACCGCGGAAGGATAGGTTTGGCTTTTTGCGTTGAACACTGTATGGGCTTTTGCATCAGACTTTTGAATTGAACGGGCGAGTCGGATTCTCTGAGAGGAGATAGGAATGAGCAATCCGCTGTTCAAGAAGAAGCCGATGGATTGGCTGCTGAACGAAGCCAAAGCCACCGGCGAGCACACGCTGAAGCGGACACTGGGTCCGGTTTCGCTGACGGCTTTGGGCGTGGGAGCGGTGATCGGAGCCGGAATTTTCGTGCTTTCGGGGCTGGGAGCGCACTACGCCGGGCCTGGCTTGATGATTTCATTCGTTATTTCCGGGTTGGGGTGCGCATTCGCGGGGCTATGCTACGCGGAATTTGCGGCGTTGATCCCGCTGGCGGGCAGCGCGTACACGTATGCGTATGCCGCGCTGGGCGAACTAATAGCGTGGATTATCGGTTGGGACCTGACGCTCGAGTACGCGATGGGCGCCAGCACGGTATCTTCGGGCTGGTCGAACCACTTCATCGAGTTTCTGCAGATTTTTCACCTGAAGATGCCGCTATGGCTGGCTTACGACCACTGGACGGCGCTGGTTACCGCGGAAAATGTGATCGCGCGGGAAATGGCGCACGTTTCGGATCCTTCGCTGGCGGTGGGCAGCCAATCATTTCTGATGCGGGTGGGCGATATCATCTCGGCGCAGTCACCGGAGTTGGTCCAACGCGCTCACGATATGGTGGCGGCGCCCAGGCTGTTTGGTGTTGAGATTGGATTCAACCTTCCGGCGTTTCTGATCGCGCTGGTCATCACGGCGGTGCTGGTGATCGGGATTAAGGAAAGCGCCACGTTCAACGCGACCATCGTGATCATCAAGGTCAGCGTGGTGCTGTTCGTTATTATTCTAGGCATGCATTATGTGAGTTCGACCAACTGGGGAACCGACTGGTCGTCTTTTGCCCCCATGGGATTCAGCGGAATCGGCAGAGGCGCCGCGTACATATTTTTTGCGTACATAGGTTTTGATGCGGTGTCCACGACGGCGCAGGAGGCCAAGAATCCACAACGGGATTTGCCGATCGGCATTATCGCTTCGTTAATCTTGTGCACGGTTCTCTACATATTAGTGGCGGCGGTGCTTACGGGCATGGTGCCATGGAAGGAAATCAATATCGAAGCGCCTTTGTCGGTGGCGTTTCTCGATCGCGGGCTGGTGAAAGCGTCCTACCTGATAACGGCGGGGGCGCTGGCCGGGTTGACCAGCGTGATGCTGGTGATGCTGTTGGGGCAGACGCGCGTGCTGTACTCCATGGCCAATGATGGCCTGTTGCCTCGGAAATTCTTCGCCGCGATTCATCCAAAGTATCGCACGCCGTACAAGAATACGATTTTGGTGGGCATCATCGCGGCGGTGATCGGCAGTATTACTCCGATTAACATTATCGGAGAGATGGTGAACATCGGGACGATCTTCGCGTTCATCATCGTTTGCATATCGATCATTGTTTTGCGCAAAACGAATCCGGTGCAGTTGCGTCCATTTCGTACGCCTTGGGTTCCGTTCGTTCCGATACTCGGGATTATTTTCAACGGTTACATGATGTACAAGCTCGGTTGGGTCAACTGGGCGCGGTTGATTATCTGGCTGGTTATCGGGCTGGTGGTTTATTTTGGTTACAGCCGGCATCACAGCCGGGTTCAGAAGAACGACCGGACTGCACTATAGCCTGATCATTGAAAACGCGGAGGCAATCGAGAAATGGAATGCAGAGTTTGCAGTTTCCAGCCTTGAACTTCCGCCCGCCACGTTATACTGAATTTCGGGAACGATAAACTTGCCGCAATTTTCTGCACGCCGAGGGCTCGTGTTGTTGCGGAGGACTTCGCCGCTGGACCGTGCGGCGTTGGGCATTCTGCTTTTGGCCCTGATCGCGCGGCTGGGCGCTTTGGCGGGCGTCCATGTGCCGTATTCCACTTTGCTGGGTTTCCTGAGCTTTCTGGCGATTATTTACCTGGTAGTGCGGTTGATACCGTGGTTTCGGACGCAGGTGATGTGGCCACTGCGCAACCGCTTGATTGTGGCGTACGTGTTCATCGCGGTGGTGCCGGTGATTTTGCTGCTCTCGATGGCGGGCGTGGCCATGTACGGCTTGTACCTGCAACTGGGCGCGCACCTGCTTCATGATGATTTGCAGAATCACGTGGACGCGATCAGCGCGGATACGGATGCCGTGATGGCCGCCGTCGGGCGGGAAATTGCGAAGGGTGCTTCCGCTCAGGATGAGTCGCTACTTTCGAAGCCGGATGTTGCGCGGCTGATCGCTGATGAGAAAGCTGAGAATCCGGAGCTGCGTGTTTATTTAAATCGCGGCACGCACTTAATTGAGCAGAAGGGCGACGGGCATCGCTTCGCGGGGCTAGTCGAGTGGAATGAGAAGCCGCTGATCGCCTGCGCTATGAAAGAGGAGGGTCCGGGAGACGCGGTGACGGTTCTGGTGACGGAACCGGTGAATTCCAACTTCCTGGACAGCCTTTCTTCGCAGTTGGGGCCGATTCAATTGATTTTTCTCCGCCCGGCCAACGGAAAAACAAACTTCAACTTCAGTTTCAACGGCCGCGATTATGTTCCGGGCGAGCAGGTGTCGAGCCGGCAGCGCACGCTTCCTCCGCCGAAAACTTTTATGGATGTACGCGTGGCGGGAGCATCGACGATCGAATTGGCGCATTTGGAGTCGGACAAAGATCAAGCATCGTCGGCGCTACTGGCCTCATTTTCGCTGCGGCCTTCGGCTGTGAACCAGGAACTATTAACTTCTGTGGGGGACGTAGGGCCATTATTGGTGGCCGTGCTGGTGGGAGCGGCGATCATTTTTCTGGTGATAGAAATCACCGCGTTGATCACGGGAGTGGTGCTTACGCGGACGATTACATCGTCGGTGGGAGAACTCTACGAAGCGACGCTCCATGTACGGCGCGGGGATTTCACGAAACGCGTTCGCGTGCGGCAGAGAGATCAATTGGGGGCGCTGGGTGAGTCGTTCAATGAAATGACGAGCTCGATTTCGGAACTGATCGACGAGCAGAGGCAAAGGCAGCGTTTGGAAAACGAAATATCGATTGCGCGCGAAGTGCAATCGCAACTTTTTCCGCAAACGCTGCCATCGCTTCCGGGATTGCAATTGGGAGCGATATGCCGCCCGGCGCGGGTGGTGAGCGGAGACTACTACGATTTCATAAAGACGGGGCCGGACCGGCTGGGGATTGCGCTGGCGGATATCAGCGGGAAGGGAATTTTCGCGGCGTTGCTGATGGCCAGCTTGCAGGCGGCGTTGCGCAGCACGGCGATGCTGGATGGCGACGGCGGGACGGCGGATCTGGTCAGCAAGCTGAACCGGCACGTTTTCCGGAATACGTCGGACGACCGCTATGCTACTTTTTTTTATGCGGTGTATGACGAGCACTCGCGGACGTTAACCTATACGAATGCGGGCCACCTGGCACCGTTTTTTATTTGTGACGGCAACGTACAAGAATTGGAAGAGGGCGGGACGGTGGTTGGGCTGTTTGAAGAATTTCCTTTTACGCAGGGCGTGATTAAGGTGGGGCCGGGAAGCTTACTGGTGCTGTTCAGCGACGGATTGACGGAGCCCGAAAACGTGTACGGAGAAGAGTTTGGGCGGCAACGCGTGCGCGCGGAAATTCTGAGGCAAATAAATCTTCCGCCGCAGCGGCTGGCGGAAAATTTGATCGCGTCGGCGGAACAGTGGGCGGGATCGCCGGAGCAAGCGGATGACATTACCGTGGTCGTCGCGCGCATGGGATAGATACAAGCTGAAACACAGACGCGTGGCCGGACGCGATTTTGATTATACTTGCGAGTTCGTCAGGGAGGGTGCAGCTTGCCGTTAAGAGAGCGAATAGCTTTGGTGACCGGGGGAAGCCGAGGTATCGGGAAAGGAATCGCGCTGGGACTGGCGAGCGAAGGCGTACGCATCGCCATTTCGTATCGTTCCAACAAAGGCGCGGCGCAAAGCGCGTTGCGACAATTGCAAGAGCGCGGGGTGGAATGTTTCGCGGTGGAAGCGGATTCCGAGGACCCCGGGAAAGTTCAGTTTCTGGTGGACAAAGTGGTGGAGCGATTCGGACGGCTGGATATTCTGGTAAACAATGTGGGCGAATTTAACTGGAAGCCGGTGGCGGAAACGTCGGTGGAGGAATGGAAAGGCGTCATCGCTTCGAACCTCTTCAGCGTCTTTTATGCCTGCAAGGCTGTGCTGGCAGTGATGCGGCGGCAACATTGGGGACGCATCATCAATCTGGGCGCGTTGGGCGCGGAGCGAAGTTTCGGGCAAGGAACGATTTCCGCGTATGCGGCGGCGAAAGCGGCGGTGGTTTCGTTTTCGCGATCGCTGGCGATTGAAGAAGCCAAGCATGGGATTACGGTAAATGTGATCAATCCGTCGAATATCGACGAGAGGGAATTGACTGCAGACGAAGCGCGACGCATGCACGATTCGCGCTCGCCGATTGGACGGCCGCCTTCGGCTGAGGATGTTTCCACGGCGGTGAAGTTTTTCGCGTCGGATGGCGCGGATTTTATTACCGGGCAGGCGTTGAACGTCAGCGGCGGGTGGATGCTGTAACGCTCTGAAACTACTTTTGCGAGAGATGTGCAAACCTGCATTCCTGCTTTCGATGGAGTTTTATCTTCCATGAGTTCCCAGCCATGAAAATTCTGACGGCGGCGGAAATGAAGGAAGTGGACCGGCTGACGACGGAGCGAGCCGGCATTCGCAGTTCCGTGCTGATGGACCATGCGGGGGGTAGCGTGGCGCAATTTATCCGTCAACGGTTTCCGAATCTCGCACGAAGGCTGATCTTTGTTTTTTGCGGGAAGGGGAATAACGGCGGGGATGGTCTCGTGGCTGCGCTGCAACTGCTTGGTGAGGGCGCGAAGACGGAAGTAATTTTGTTCGCAGACCCGAATGAGTTGAGAGGGGAGGCAGCGGATAATCTGCGGCGATGGGAAAATGCGCCGGGAGAACTTCATGTGGTGCGGAGCTCGACGGAATGGAGCAAGTGGAAGTCGCGAATTGCTGAATGCGACATCTTGGTGGATGCGTTGCTGGGGACCGGGGCACGGGGGGCGGTGGAAGGATTATTGCGCGACGCGATTGAAAGCGTGAATGGGCGGGAGGCGCGGTGTCCGGTGGTGGCGGTGGATATTCCGTCGGGGCTGCACGCAGACACCGGCGAAGTACAGGGCGCCGCGATTGTGGCGGATTATACGGTGACGTTTACCGCGCCGAAAGTTGGAATGTTTCAGAGAGAGGCGCAGCGTTATCTGGGTGAATTAGTGGTGCGCGATATTGGTTCGCCGGCAGATTTAATTTCAGAAGTTGGACACGGCAGTTTGCGATGGTCTGAGCCGGGTGAGTTTGCGCAATTTGCGAAACGTCGGAAGGCGGACGGGAACAAAGGCGATTATGGGCATGCGCTGATCGTTGCGGGGTCGGTGGGAAAAAGCGGGGCGGCGGTTTTAGCGTCGTGGTCGGCGTTGCGCACGGGGGCTGGACTGGTGACGGTGGCGACACCTGAGCCGGTGTTGCCCATTGTGGCGGCGCACACTCCGGAAATCATGACGGAGCCGCTGGCGGCGACGGAGGCGGGGACCGTTTCGCTGCGGAGTCTGGAATATGGGAAGTTCGAAGCGATCTTAAAAGGGAAGCGCGCGTTGGGGATGGGGCCGGGACTCACTACGCAGGACGAGACGCAGCAATTTATTCGCAAGATTGTGGGGAAACGAAATTCTATTCCGCTGATTCTGGATGCGGATGGGTTGAATGCGTTTGCGGGGCGCGCGGGAGAATTGAAAAACGCGGAGGGGATGATCGCGGTGACGCCGCATCCGGGAGAGATGGCGCGGCTGACTGGTTTGAAGACGGATGCAGTGCAGGCGCGGCGTTTGGAGTTGGCGTTGGAGTCGGCGGCGGCGTGGAACGCGTATGTGATTTTGAAAGGGCACACCACGATTGTTGCGGCACCGGCGGGGAATGCGTTTATTAATTCGACAGGGAATCCCGGGATGGGGACGGGCGGGACGGGGGACGTATTGACCGGGATGCTATCGGCGCTTACCGCGCAGTTTGGAACGGAAAATTGGGAGCGCGTGCTGGCGTTTGGAGTTTATTTGCATGGGCTCGCAGGCGATATTGCTTATGCGGATTTTGATGAGGCTCCGCTGATGGCGGGCGATTTGGTGCGCGCAATTCCCCGGGCTTACCAGCGATTTTATGCGGCGTGCAGCCGTGCCTAGCAGGGAAATCATCACACATTCTTCGGAGGAGACCATTGAACGCGGGCGCGAGATTGGGGCGCGTCTGCGAACGCGCGTGCTGGTTTTGCTTTCCGGGGATTTGGGGGCGGGGAAGACTACGTTGACGAAGGGGATTGTGAGCGGGATTGGGGCGGCGGCGGAAGATGAGGTGACAAGCCCTACGTTTACGTTGGTGCATCGGTACGATCGCGAGGGGCGCGTCTATCATGTGGACTTGTACAGAATTTCGGGTGCGCATGATTTGGAGACGCTGGGGCTGGAAGATGTGTTTTCGGAGAATGCGGTGGTGATTGTGGAGTGGCCGGACAAGTTAACTTTTCGCGTGGATTGGCCGGTGGTGCGGATCCGGCTGGAGCATGTGGATGAAGTTAGTCGAAGAATTTCTATAGTGGATGATGGGGGATTTTTGAGCTAGCGAAAGCTTTGGGTTCGACCTTCGGTGATTTTCTTCGTTCGAAACTCCGTTATAAGCCCATGATTTGGAAGCCGGCGTCCACGTAGATAACGTTGCCGGTTACGCCGCGGCCTAAGTCGCTGGCTAGGAAGACGGCGGTGTCGGCGACTTCGGCGGGATCGGTGTTGCGACGGAGCGGGGCGTGTAGCTGGACGAAGTCGAGAACTTTGGAGAAATCTTTTATTCCGCGGGCGGAGATGGTCTTAATAGGTCCGGCGGAAATTGCGTTTACGCGAATTTTTTGAGCGCCGAGCTCGCTGGCTAAATATTTCATGGAGGCTTCGAGAGCGGCTTTGGCTACGCCCATAACGTTGTAGTTTGTGACAACGCGCGTGGAGCCGAGGTAGGTGAGGGTCATGATGGCGCCGCCGTCGGTCATGAGAGGAGCGAGGGCCTTGGAGACGGCGACGAGCGAATAGGCGCTGACGTCGAGGGCGAGCTTGAAGCCGTCGCGCGAAGTGTTGACGAAAGGCTGATTCAAGTCTTCATGATTCGCAAAGGCTAAACAGTGGACGACCACGTGCGGTTTTTGGCCTTCGGCTTTCAAGGAAGCGGCCAAGCCGTCGATATCTAACTGCTGCTGGACGTCACAGGGGTAAAAACCGGTAGCTCCCAACTCTTTACCGAGTTCTTCGACGGTCGGTTTGGCGCGTTCATTTTGGTAAGTGAGCAGAAGCTTCGCGCCTTCGCGCGCGAAAGCTTGAGAAATAGCATAAGCGATGCTCCACTTATTCCAGACGCCCAGCACTAAAGCTGTTTTTCCTTCCAGTAGTTTTGGCATGGCCCGTTATTCTACCCGGAATTGCGGGATTCCAAACGACCTTCTATAGTTCGGCAGTGGGTCAGTTTCCGGTTAGTGCAGTGGTCTCAATGGGTCGGTGCAACACCATCTAACATAAATTTTCTGTTCAAAGGTGGTGTCTATGACCCAAGGAAAACGGGTGGCGCTTTCTGCGGCGCAGCGGAACCAGCTATGGAGCCGCAATCCCAACTGGACAAGATCGCGCTGCGCCTAAATCAACGCCCGCGAAAAACTTTGGGCTTTCAGACTCCAGTGAGTAAACTGCGCGCAAGTGTTGCGCCGACCCTTTGAACCCGCACGGATAATCGGACATTTGAAGTAGCACTTTGTCTGTCCGGTTTGCGCGTTCGCCTCCTCGAAGTGTTTCATTGAGACGCCTGCGACCCGCCGGCCCACTTGACGCCAAGCTGGTCATACATGAACTCGTAAGTGTAGGTGTCCATCGCGGTTTGTTGGTCTTCCGAAGCACCGATCCCTCCGTGCCCGGCATTGGAAAAGTTGATCAGCAGAACGGGATGATCGGAAGCGTTAGCCGCCTGCAGCCGAGCGACCATTTTGCGCGAATTCCACGGGGCAACCGCCGGGTCGTTCTCTCCGGTGAGGAACAAAATGGCGGGATACATCACACCATCTCTGACGTGATGGTACGGCGAATAGGCGTAGAGGTTCTTGAACTGTTCGGGATCCTTCACAGAACCAAACTCCGCAGTCAGGAACTGCCCGTTTTCCGTAGACTCCATTCGCAGCATGTCGTGGACGCCGGCAATAGAGACCACGGCCCGAAACAGCTCCGGGCGTTGGATCGTCACCGCGCTCACCAGCAGGCCGCCATTGCTTCCGCCCACGATGCCCAGCTTGGAGGAATTGGTGTAGCCCGTTTTGATCAGATATTCCGCGCTCGCAACGAAATCGTCAAAAACATTTTGTTTGTGCATTACGCTGCCATTTGTATGCCATTCTTCGCCGAACTCACCGCCCCCTCGCAGGTTGACGATTGCGTATACGCCCCCGGCGTCAAGCCACGGGCGAATTTCAGGATCGAAAGATGGCGTAAGACTGAGACCAAAACCTCCATACCCCGTGAGTAGGGCCGGGTTTTGTCCATTCAACTTGATGCCCTTAGGCCGGAGGATGTTCAGCGGAATTTTTGTGCCGTCTTTCGAAAGACAAAACTCGCGTATCACTTCGACATTTGCGAAGCTTACGGGGTAAGTTTCTCGCAGTGACGTGACGCTCGCTTTTTTGGCGGCGGGATCAAAATGAAACCATGCTTGCGGGTCCAAGTAACTCTGGTTGCCGAATAGGATTTTGTCATCGCCCATGGACACGATTTGCGTGATCGCCGAAACCGGCTCCGACGGAACTTTTCCCAACTCTCTTCCTTCGTGGTCGAAGATATGGATTTCGGTCGGTCCCCCGGCCAGTTCGATCACGTACAGAAAATTTGCCGTGGCGACAAAAGCCGGTTGCAAGCCAGCAAGCGTAAATAGGAAATCCTGAAGCACGGCCGCGCTTTGTGGGACGATGGTTTTTGCATTCTTTACCTCGGGAGTAGCCACCGGGACGCGCAGGATCTTTCCGCGCGGCGCATTTTGATGGGAAAGCATGTAAAGAGCGCCGTCGTCGCCGAATGCCATCATCTTGACTTCATCGGAGAATTGGCTTAGTTGCTTCCATTCCCCGGAAGGCTCCCGGAGGAAGTGCTCATATCGATTTCCATCCCCATTTCCAACGGCCGCAAGCACATACCTACCGTCCTTGCTTTCGCTGAGTCGGATCTCAACGATCCTCGGAAAATCTTTGCCCATGACGTAAGTGTCCTGACTTTGCGGCGTGCCCAGCTTGTGAAAATACACTTGCTCGTAGAAATTCAAATCTTCCGGCGGGCGCTCGCCTTCCTGCGGATAGTGCGTGTAATAAAACCCCGAACTGTCGGTGTTCCACGCCACGCTGGCGCCGGTGAGGCCGCCTACATGGGTAAGAACGTCGGGCAAGGCATGGCCGCTTGCGACTTCGTAAACGGAAATCGGTCCCACCAGTTCCCCGCCGGCAGCCAAGCACACGGCGACCTTGCTGCCGTCAAGCGACGGCTCAAAAAATTGAATGGCTGTGGAGTTCGTGGGATCGACCTGACTGGGATCCAGAACGACATGTTTCGAACCAGGATCATTGGCCGATCTCAAAGTCACCAGCATGTCTTGCTGCTTGCCGGGCTGCGAATTCATGGCAAATAAAACTCCGCCTCGCGCATTCAGGCTGTAGTAGCTCGGTGAACGCGAGCCCCCGAGTTTCCTCATGAATTGGTATATGGCGGCGTGCAGAGGGAGAGGATCCAGAATCCCGCGCGCGTATGCGTCCTGCGCAGAAGTCCAGGCGATCACTTGCGGATTCTTGTCATCCTCGAGCCAGCGGTAGTCTTCGGTGACCTTCACGCCATGATATTCATCCACGACCGGCTGTTTGGGCGTTGGAGGCGCGGGAGGAATGTCATTCTTTTGCCAGCGAGGCGCAGCGGAGGAAAAAAGCACGACGGTTAGCAATAATCGGCCGAAGCGCATCTTAACTGGGATTTCCATTTTCACCTCCGGGCTGGGCACCCTTGTACACCCAAGGCCCTTTCGGGTGAAACATATTTTGCGTTACAGCCCCAAAGGACCATCAGCGTGATTCGCACTGACTTGCAATCGACTGGAACTTCAGCTACGGGC
>JBEKHG010000028.1:0-55660 GCA_050012395.1 Candidatus Acidiferrales bacterium | reverse complement strand
CTCTTCATTGCCAACGGCGTCACCGGCGTGCGCGACATGGGCGGAGACATCCCTGTCCTTTTGGCCTGGCGCAAGCAGATCGCTGCAGGCGAAATCATCGGTCCGCGCATGGTCATCTCTGGCCCCATGCTCGATGGATATCTCCCGGACGGCAAAAGTTTGCACTTCCCAAGTTCGATTCCAGTCACAACGCCGGCAAGCGCCATCGCCGCGGTTGATTCGCTGAAAGCTCAAGGCGTCGATTTCATCAAGGTGCAATCGGAAGTCTCCGACGACGCCTACCACGCCGCAGCCGCGGAGGCGCACAAACAAGGTCTGCCTTTCGTCGGCCATGTCCCAACCAAAGTGCATCTCGAAGAAACCATCGCCGCCGGACAAAAGAGTATCGAGCACCTAATGGGGATCTTCGAAGCCTGTTCTGGCGAAGAAGACAAATTCATCAGCGGCAAAGGTGACTTAAAACTAATGCTTTCGTCTCACGACGAGCAGAAGTGCGATGCGCTGATTGCGTTACTCGCCAAAAGTCAGACGTGGCAAGTCCCCACATTGGTCTGGCAACGCGGCGGCACTTTTCTCGATCAGCGCGATTTGAAACATCAGCCGCTCGACAAATATGTTCCAGCTTACTGGCGCGATGTAACCTGGCGTCGCTTCACCGATGAGATGATGCCGGACCTTCTGAAAGATCCTCTCGCGCTGCGTCAGGAATATTTTGCGCGCAATCTACAAATGGTGGGAACCATGCACCGCGCTGGCGTGCCGTTCATGGCTGGCACCGACACTGCACCTGGCGTTTACATCATGCCGGGATTCAGCTTGCACGACGAACTCGCTAACTTTGTCGAAGCCGGATTCACGCCCATGGAAGCGCTGCAGACTGCCACCAGCAACCCCGCCAAGTTTTTGAACGTCTATAGCAGCTTCGGATCGATCGAGCCCGGCAAGACCGCCGATCTCGTTCTGCTCGACGCGAACCCGCTCGATGACATCCACAACACGCAAAAGATCGTCGCGGTAATCGCAAGCGGCCGCCTTTTCGATCGCGCCGCCCTAAATCAAATCCTGAAGCAAGTGGAAGCTTCCGCTAAGGAACAAAAGTAAACGTGATCAATCGCGCTCAAATCCTAGTGATTTAGAAATCCTCCAAGTGCAGCAGCCCTTTGCTGCAACCGCTTCGTGTACTACGATACGACCCTATTCATGACCGCCGGCAACCCAACAACAAAGACTCACGCTGACGAACTGCTCTGGGGCTTTTGGTATCCCGCTCTGCGCAGCGAGCAGGTACGCGGACGCAAGCTTGTGCGCGCAATGTTGCTCGATGTCCCGCTTGTCGTCGGCCGCGACGCCGCTGGAAAACCTTTTGCGCTGCGAGACGTTTGCCCCCACCGCGCCTTCCCTCTCTCCTTTGGACAATTTGACGGCAAATCCGTTGAGTGCGCATACCACGGTTGGCGCTTCGAAGCGCACACCGGCCAATGCCAGGAGATTCCTTCGCTCACAGCAGATTCAAAATTAAAATGTGAACGCATTTACGCCGGAAGTTTTCCCTGCGAAGAACGTGACGGCTACTTCTGGTGCTTCATGAACAACCCTGAAGGCCGCCAGCTCGAAGCCCCGCCCCCACCCGCGCCCGAACTCCCTACATTCAGCAAAAACTATCAAGTCGCTCATCTTTGGGCCGACTTACCATGTGGAGTTGATCAAGCCATCATTGGCTTGATGGATCCCGCGCATGGTCCGTTCGTTCACCAAGCCTGGTGGTGGCGCAGCCGCCACAGCATCCGCGAAAAACAAAAACAATTCGAGCCCATCCCCAACGGCTTCCGCATGAGCCCGCACGCGCCTTCATCAAACAGCGCGCCTTACAAAATCCTGAAGCTTCTCACTGGCGAGCCCGGCACCACCATGATCGATTTCGTCCTGCCCAATCAACGCTTCGAACAAATTCGCGCCGGCCGCTACTGGCTCTCCAGCCGCACAACGGTTACGCCGATTCGCCACGATCTTTGCCGCTTGGATTTCTGCGCCGCATGGAACATTCTTACGTGGTTCCCGGTGGTCTCCTTCATCATTCACGTTTTCGGCCCGCGCTTCATTCGCCAGGATACCGAAGTGATCGAAAAACAAGCGCTGGGATTGAAATACGAGGACCGCATGATGCTGGTGGATGACGCCGACCGCCAAGCGCGCTGGTATTTCGAATTGAAAACCGCCTACCTGGAGTCGCGCCGCAGTGGCGCCCCAATGAAGAACCCGCTGGAAGCCCCCGTAACGCTGCGCTGGCGTTCGTAGCAATTACCGATCACAAAGAAGAGGAGACTCTCACTTACCGGTGAAAGGGATCAGCGGCCTAAGCTGCTGAGGAAGGGATAATGTTCCGCTGCGCCCATAAAGAAAAGCATCGGAAACGACAGCCAGAACCCCACGCGTGACGCCAGAAAACTCCAGCGCGCCATTCGCGCTGCTTGTGGCGGCATCGGCGTGCCTTGCTCCGCACTCGCACGCGTCCACTCAATCATCCGCTTCTGCACCCGCCAAACCACGCCCCAGGCATTCAACAACATCAGAAGCCCCAGCCCGCCGCCAACGCTTATACTAAGATGCGCGTTTGAAACATCTGCCCCGCCATTCAGATCCAGCACTAGCCAGGACGCTGCAATCACAACAATCGAAATCCCAATTGTGCGCACCCAAGGATTGTCCAAAAAACCTTCGTGGGGAAGTTGCAGCGGATAGATTAGTACGAATGCAACAAGCCAAACTAGCATCCACCAGCCAAACCACTTCAGCGTAAGCGACGGATCGCCGGCATTGTGCGCATCCACACTAAGCAAATGAAAATAGTAGCGAAGGCCGACTACCACCGTGATCAATGCCGACCACCGGAACCAAGCCATCGCGCGCGACATCATCACCGGATAAATTTTGGCACGCACGGGTCCGTCGAGCTGCTTCATGGTTGAAAAACCAACCAGATTGAAAAAATAGAGCAGACCAATCCATATAATTCCGAAAATAAAATGCAGCCAGCGAAGGACAATGAGTTCAGCCGCAGCGCCTCCCTCTGGAAATGAAAAATGCGGCGTGAGGAGATGAACCATCGTTGCAAGCGTGGAAAAATTCACTAAAAACTCCGTCAAGCCAAATTCCAGTGGTTAAGCTATCGGAAATTCAAGCAGCAAGTCAATCGCGCATCGGTCTCAAACTACTTCCTCAATCGCTAAGTCGCGACAACGCCCAACGCGCATGTTCCGCGATCACCGCGTCATCGTTGCCCACAAGGCGTTCAAGCAATTCGATCACGCGCTGATATGCACTCGAGTTCCGCTCCACCTCGGAATTCCCAAGCGCCACGCACGCGTTGCGAACCATCCCACGCCATTTCGCCCGCTTCACCGCGCTCTCGCGAAATATTGCGCTGAACTCCTCTTGCGTCAAAGCCGCCAGCCTTTCGAGTTCCGGCACGAACAAAGATTCTTCCTGTTTTCCATTACCGCTCTCGCAGTCCGGCGGAAGTCTTCTCGGCTGAAACGCGGCGAGTTGAGTTACCGGAGATTTGCGATTCCACGGACACACATCCTGGCAAATATCGCACCCGATCACCGCGCGCCCCATCGCCGGTCGCAGTTCCTCCGGAATCGCTCCGCGCAATTCAATCGTGAGATATGAAATGCACTTTCTCGCATCAAGAACGTAAGACGTGGGAAACGCTTGCGTGGGGCAGGCATCCAAACACAACCGGCAATTTCCGCAGAGGTCAGGCGCCGGCAGTTCACCAGCCGGAACAGAAGGCGCCAGATCCAGAGTCGTAACGATTACTCCGAGAAATAGCCAGGACCCAATTTGTTCATTGATAAGACACGTGTTCTTGCCCAGCCATCCGAGCCCCGCATATTTCGCCGCAATCCTTTCAATGACCGGTCCCGTATCCACATACGCGCGCGCCTCAAATGGCTCCTCGAATTGCTCGCGCATAGCCGTAACAACCGTCTCGAGTTTTTCGCGAAGCACATCGTGGTAATCGTCGCCCCAGGCATAGCGCGAAATCCAGCCGCGCGGCGCGTCGCCACCGCCACTAACAGGCGCTTCCGTTGAATAGGGAAGGGCCGAATTATAACTCAGCGCCACCACGATCAAACTTCGCGCGCCGTCTAACACGAGCCGGGGGTCCGCGCGCCGCGAGTCGCTCAGATAATTCATTTCCCCCGCGTACCCACGCGCCAACCATTCCGGCAAATTCGCCAGCTCTTCAAATTTTCCGTCGGCCCACGAGTTCGCATTGTCCCCTGAACTCGTCGATCCCCCCGGAATCAGCGCAACACCGTATAAATCAAATCCAGCCACCCGCGACTGCTCACAAACCCATCGAGTTTTTTCCGCGCTATTCATGGACTGATGTCTCATTATCGGCCCATTAACATCCCGCCGGACACCGACTTTCCTCCTTTGGCCTACGCTCCTGCGACTGCTACAATGCCCGCCATGGCAGATTGGCGCCAAATCCAGGCCCGCATTCGCAAAGCCAAAAATAGTCCAGACGCTCACGTCAAGCTCTCCGAGCTTTATCAGCGAACGCGCGATGCCATGGTCGCCTGGGAACTCGCCTTAATCCAGGAAAAAGCCGAACTTAAAGATGACGCCGTGAAGTGGTACACCATCGCCGCCGAGCGCTTCCGCCGAGCCGAGTGGAAGAAGAAAGCCGAGGAAGCTTTGACCAGATTAGGCGCGGTGCTCCCCGTAGCAAATGAAATGGCCGTGAACGCCGAAGGTGGCGCCGAAGAGCCGCGCCTTATTTCTGCCTCAGAGTTCCCGGAAGGGAAAACGGAACCGTTAGCCCTCGGGGAAATTTCCGAGTCGGCTGAGGAATCGCACCCTTCGGGGACCGCTGAAGCAACGCCAGCCGGCGCTCCCGAATCCGGCGACGCAGAAAAAAAGAAGCGCCGTCGTGGACGCCGAGGCGGCCGAGGACGCCGGCGCAAAGGCGCAGCCCCAGCGTCAGGCCTTCCTTCACAAGCCTTCGCTGATTCGGCGCCAGCACCATCACAATCCGCACGACTGCCGCAATCGCGGCCGCCCGCGCAAGCTCGACATCAATCTTCCAGGGCCGCTTCGCCTCGAGCTGAATCTTTTGATCGTGCGCTGGTCCCTTCCGCGCCGCCGCCCAGCTCGTTTGAACCTCACGAGCCGCCGCGAGCCGAACAATCTGCGCCAATGCTCCCATCCGAGCGCACCGCGCACGGACGTGCAGGCGACCCGGCGCTCGCTTCGCGCATGTCCCATCTCGAATCGATGCTTCGCCGCCTGGTAGCGAGTCCGCTGCATCGGCTCGACACAGAGGAAGCCCCCGCCGGCCCAGGCGTCTTCCTGCTCTCCGATTCCGATCAAATCACTTCATATTATGTGGAAGCCTGCCAGACACTTCGTGTCGGCGTCGGAAACCTGGCACGTGGTTTGCGTGGCAGCGCCGGCAAACCCGCGCGTGGCGCCCGCACATCATTCGATAGTGGCCTGAAAGCCAAACTTGCCGAACATCTAGGAATCACCGAAGCAAAAGTTTCTCAGTATCTGAAGGACCACTGCGTAGTCCGCTGGATTCAGCTCGACGACGACGCCCCGCACCTGGCCCATTTCGCCATCGGCGTCCTGCGAACTCCCCTAAATCTCGATTAATTCGCGTGTTCCTCTGTACTTAGCCCCTCCCATTGAGCGCCCTCTAGCGCCATTCAACCCCCTAATTGCACCTTTGGATGCACCCTCCTAGACCTTCCCTCCCATTCCGGGCAAACTTTGGTAGGGTAACAAGTTACGGGTGTGGCTCACCCGTTGGGGTCATAGGGCATTTCGGGGTTTTGCCACTTATAAAAATTATTGCGCATCAAAAGGAAAGGTGGAGGATTATGCCGAAAACAGTAGGCAATCAACTTTGGAAATCGTTCGATTGGGCGCTGTGCAAAACAGCGGGGGTAACCTTCGACACGATTCAATTTTTTAATAAGTTCAACCCGAATCCTTCCTTCATTCCCAAGTGGTCTGATAAGCCGATGCTGAAATCATGGGAGAAGTCCAAGCCCACGCTCGGCTGGCCACGTACCACCGACTCTCTTTGCCCTTCTTGCGTGCACGAAGCGCGCGAAGCCATCATGAACGGCACGAAAGATTGGACTGACTTGGTGCACGAGAAAGTCGGCGAGATCAAAGCTCAGATCATCGAGCGCGACGGCCAAGTTTGGATGGTGAAAGAATGCCCCATCCACGGCAAGTGCGAAGACTTGATGGCCGCCGATTCCAAGTTCCTCGAATGGATTGAAAAGAATTTCCCCGGCCGCGATATTCCTGCGCATAACGACGAAGACATGCACCGCCACGGCTCCAGCACGATTCGCCACGGCCGCGGCTCGGTACTCACCGTTGACCTCACCAATCGCTGCAACATGATGTGCGACCCATGCTTCATGGACGCCAACCAGGTCGGCTACGTCCACGAACTAAACTGGGAAGAAATTCAGGAAATTCTCGAGAACGCCACGAAAATTAAGCCGCGCCGCCAAATGTCCGTGCAGTTTTCCGGCGGCGAGCCAACCATGCATCCGCGCTTCCTTGACGCCGTTCGCTTCGCGCGCAAAGTCGGTTACAACAGCGTGCAGGCTGCGACAAACGGAATCGAATTCGCCAAAAGCAAGGAATTCTGCGCTCAGGCTTTTGAAGCGGGCTTGCGTTACGCCTACCTGCAATTCGATGGCATCGGCAATGACGCAAACAGCCATCGTCAGGTCGGCAACTTGTTCGACGTGAAGCTCCGCGCTATCGAAAACATGCACGCTGCCGGCATCGACATCGTCCTGGTTACCACCATCGTCAACAACGTAAACAACGATCAAGTGGGACCGATCGTGAAGTTCGCCATGGAAAATCCCAAGAAGATCTCCTTCGTTTCGTTTCAGCCGGTTTCCTTCACCGGGCGCGACGAAGAAATCACTCCCGAACGGCGCCTGCGCCAGCGCTACACGCTTTCTCATTTGGCCCAGGACGTCAGCAAGCAGGTCGGACGAATCGAACCCACTCGCGACTGGTTCCCGATATCTCTGATCAGCCCCTTTTCAGATTTCGCGGACTTGGCGCACGGCCCCGATGCCATGTGGGGACAGATGAGCTGCGGTTGCCACCCGAATTGCGGCGTAGGCACGGCGGTAATGATCAACAAAGAAAATAAGGAATGGGCGCCGGTTCCGAAGTTCTTAAACGTCCCGGGCCTTGTCGCTGACATCAGCAAAGTTACAGACGCTTCGCGCGGCAAGAAATTTTCCGCTTACATGGCCGCCATGGCGCTGCTCAAGAATTATCATCCCTTCCAGGCCCCGCCTAGCTTGCGCCTCAAGGACCTCTGGAAGAAGTTTGACAAGACCTTCGGCGTACGCGGTCAGGACAAAGCGGAGAAGGTTTACGGCAAGGTCGGTCCCGATCGCACCTTGGACGACTCCATGAAGCGCCGCCAGGACCCTTGGAATTTCCTCTTCCTCGCCGGCATGTGGTTCCAGGATCTTTTCAACTACGATTTCCGCCGCACCGAAATGTGCATCATTCCCTACGCCACGCAGCAAGGCGAAATTTCCTTCTGCGCTTACAACACTGGCATCGGCTGGCGCAAAATTATCGAGAATATGTACAAGAACGCGACCGTCGCTCAGTGGTACAAGGAGCACGGCAAGCACGAAATCTTCGCCAAGGGCAAGAAGGTTGACCTCCAGAGCTACGAGCACACTCTCCGCATCGATGAAGATGATGCAGCGCGCGTTCGTCACCTCGAGCACGACATTCCTCTGACCGCGGCCGAAGAAGACCGCGCTCGCCGCCGCAAGGCCAACGAGGAAGCTGCCAAGGTTCGCCGCATTTACGAAGAACTCGTGCTGAAGAAGTCCACTGAAACCGTCGTCCAGATCGGCTCGATTCAACAGATCCAGATGGCAGTTCCCGGCGCAACCGTCAAGCCCGTGCAGATTGCCGGCGCCAATGGCCACGGCCACACCAACGGAAACGGCCACAAAAATGGAAACGCCGTCAACGTCGAAAAGGCCAATGAAGAAGCTACGGTCGCCGGCGACTAAGTTTCTTTAATCCCTGGCAGATTTGCCCACAGCCCCGGCTTCGGTCGGGGCTGTCTTTTTTGGGGTTCAGCAGTCGCTATAATTGAAAAGATGGAAAGAGTGAGCACGAGGGGACATGAATGCCGATATACGAATATCTTTGTGATGATTGCGGCGAGCGCTACGAGCGCATCGTTATGAGCCAGACCCAAGCGATCGCGTGCCCAAAATGCTCTAGCGCAAAACACACCATCCAACTTTCGGTCTTCGCGGCTCCTTCCAACGGTGCAAAAGCATCGTCAAGTTCTTCCGCCTCATCCGGAGCCTGCGGCTGCACGCCTCGCACCTGCGGTTGCCACTAAGCCTTCACCCCAAATAGCGGCCCGAATTTCTAATCGCGCTTCAAACGCTGCGAAAATAACCAGGGCAATAATTCAGGCTCGCTGAACGCCACATTCCACACCGCGTGGCCAATTCCCGGGTATTCCGTGTACTTCGGCGTTCCTCCAGCCTGTTTCAACGAAGCCACCCACAAGCGAGCGCTCTCCGCATTCACCACCGGGTCAGCCTGCCCCTGAAAAATCCACACCGGCACTTTCGCCGCACGTGGAATCATTGACGCATCCCCGAACCCGCACAACGCGATCGCGGCGGCAAATTTGTTCTGGGCCATCGCTAGCGTCGACCAAACCCCTTCGCCACCCATCGATTGCCCTGCTACGTAAACCCTCTCCGGATCGATGCTGTACTCCTTTTCCACCGCGTCAAGAATTTCCAGTGCAAGCCGAATCGAAACTGGAGGCGTATTCGCGTGCGGCCGCGCCCACCCTTTCGTTATATTCACCTGGGGCGCCACTACAAACGCGTGATACTTGCCCTGATTTTCAGCCGTGGTCCAAATGTGCGAACCGGGGAGATTGCTGCCCGAAATCTGCTTCAGATTGTCTGACCCGCGCCCCGCCGCATCATGCAGCCACAAAACAATCGGGTATTTTTTAGCTCGATCATAATTCGGTGGCACAAATAAGCGGTACTGCATCGTCTCGCCGGTCGAACTGCGGTACGACCGCGCCAGAAATCCCTCGTCCGGCGATTTTTTGGATTGCGTCTTCGCGACGCCTGCCGTCAGAAGCAAAAAAATCCCAACGAAGAGGAAGGAGCAACGAGCGAACATCCTTTAAGGTTACCTTCCCCTATAGGATTACGCATCGGAAATCAATAGGTAGGAGCGCTGTTGAGGTCCAAATGTAGAGCTGCGGTCTTCAGCGCGGCAGCTTTTTGACGAGTCCGCGCTGATTACAAATCCTGAAGTTAGCCTGTGACCTTTTGAAAAGCGGACGCACTAAAAACTCAGCGCAAATATTTCTTCGCGTAAGCCGGAGGCTCCAACCCCGCCTTCAATCGCGGATCGTCAATCGGCGCCGCAGGCGCAATCGTGAGCGGCACCACACCAGCCCAAATCGGCAATTCGTAATCCTCCGCGTCATCTTTCGGCGGCCCTTTGCGGATTTTCGCGGAAACTTCTGCCAACGGCAGCGCCAGCACAGTCGTCGCCTTCAGTTCCGCTTCCGTAGGCAGCCGCACATCATTCCAACGCCCGCGCACGATATGTTCGGTAAACGCTTCCAGCGCCTTGATTTTTTCCGCCGGATCGGAAACCAGCGTCGCGCGTCCCAACATCACCACCGACCGGTAATTCATCGAGTGATGAAACGCCGACCGCGCCAATACCAATCCATCTAGCAACGTCACCGTCACGCAGACTTGCACGCCTTCCGCCAACGTCCGCAACATCCGGCTCGCCGCAGACCCGTGTATGTACAAAGTGTCTTCCACTCGCGCAAATCCCGTAGGGATCACGTAGGGCTGCCCATCCACCGAAAATCCCACATGGCAAATCAATCCCTCATCGAGAATCCGGAAGACCGTTTCAGAATCGTAAGCCCCACGATCGGGCAAACGCTTCACCTGTGTACGCTGTGTGGGCTGGAATTGGCTCATGCAGTCAGCCTAGACCCGGGCTCAAAACGCCACAAGAGCCAATCTGGACTCCCACGGGAATGTTGAATGAAGTGAAGGCTTGCTTGCTTGAAGAATTTATATTTGCTGGGTTTTCGATTTACTGCTATTCCAAGCCGCTGTGTCATCGCGACAGGGAACTTAGCCGCACTTTATTTCCGGCTCAGCCTCAACCGGAAAATTGACCGAGTTCGCAATAAAGCATTTCGCGTGAGCCGCATGATGCAATTCGCGCGCCTTCCCAATATCAGCGCCGGGCGCCAGCGTAACGTGCGGATGCAGCACCACCCGCACAAAGCGTCCCGATCCATCCGCAGTTTCTTCCATCACCCCTTCGGCGTGATCCACGTAAGACGCCACAACAATCCCGGCCTCCGAGCACAAATGCAAATACCAAAGCTTGTGGCACGCCGATAACGACGCGACCAGCAATTCCTCCGGATTCCATCTCGCCGCATCCCCTCGAAAATTCGGATCCGACGAACCCGCTATCGCCGGCTTCTGCGTTCCCGCCGATATCTCGTGCCGCCGTTCGTAAT
Organism: Candidatus Acidiferrales bacterium; assembly: GCA_050012395.1. Classification (GTDB taxonomy): domain Bacteria; phylum Acidobacteriota; class Terriglobia; order Acidiferrales; family UBA7541; genus Palsa-295. The sequence continues at coordinate 45,018 of JBEKHG010000028.1, read as the reverse complement.
TCCGATACCCGGACGTCCCGCTACCGGTGTTTCCCGTCCACTCAACCGTAACTTTGTAATGATGCGTCTTACCCATCTGTTCTTCCTCTGAGGCTGACAACTGATGCACCAAGTTTCACGCCAACGCTTGCCGCAAATCCTCAATCAAGTCTTCCGGGTCCTCCAACCCCACCGAAACTCGCACGGTTCCCGGTTCCACGCTGGCTGCGCGCAATTCCGCGAGCGACATATTGTAGTGAGACGTATAAATCGGCAGCACCGCCAGCGACTCAGCCCCGCCCAGGCTCGCCGCCATCAAAAATATGCGTACACGATCGCAAAACCGTCGCGCCGCCGTAAGCCCGCCTTTCAAATCAAAAGCCAGCATTCCCCCAAATCCTCGCATCTGCCTCTTCGCCAGACGATGGTCCGGATGCGACGCCAATCCCGGATAATGCACGCGCGCAACTTTCGGATGTTTTTCCAGGTATTTTGCCAGCGTCAACGCCGTAGCGCACTGCCGCCAAACGCGCACCTCCAACGTTTTCATCCCGCGGATCAATAAGAACGCTGCCTCGGGATCCATTGATCCACCCAGATAAATAATCATGTGGCGGATTTCTTTGATTAGCGACTCTCGGCCTGCCGCCGCGCCCGCGATTACGTCCGAATGCCCTGCCAGATACTTTGTCGCGCTATGCAGCACCAGATCGAACCCCATCTCAATCGGCTTTTGCAGTATCGGGCTCGCAAACGTATTGTCGATCAGCGAAATCAAATCCCACTCTTTCGCAAACGCCACCGCTTTGTCCAAATCCACCAGCCGTAAAGTCGGGTTAGTCGGTGTCTCGATATAAAGCGCCTTGGTGCGCGGATTCACCAGACGCTCGATCCCCGCCAGATCTGCCTCCACATGCCGCACCACGATGCCCATCCGAGGGAACACATCGCGCATCATCCGGTAGGTCCCACCGTAAAGCTGTCGCGTGGCGATCACTTCATCCCCGGCTTTCAATATCGACAGCAGCGCGTTTGAAATCGCCGCCATCCCTGAAGCGGTCACTACTGCGTCTTCGGCGCCTTCGAGCGCCGCTATCTTTTTTTCCGCAATAGTAAGCGTGGGGTTTCCGTAGCGCGTGTAGATGTACGCCGGACTCTTCCCCTCGGCCCAGCGCTTCATTTCTTCCGTGCTGGCAAACGTGAAATTAGCCGTACGCGCAATCTCTACGCCAACGCTCGCGTCCTTGTGAAATTTGTCCTGCCCCACGTGGATCGCCAGTGTGGCGTCGCCGCTCACCTTAATGGTCTTCTTGGCTTTCTTCATAGCCTCGCAGGATTGCGCACATGCCCGCGAAATCGCAAGCGCCAATTTGGTTCACGCCGGGCAAACTGCAGTCGCTCATCGACGTACGCAGTCCTTGACACACTTAGGTTCTATTAGTACAGTAATGACACAGTCATGAATGATCTAATATTGCTGGCGCTTCTGGCGGACGCCCCTCAACATGGCTATGCCCTGAAAAAACGCGCGGGCATAGCCTTGGGCCAACCCAATATGCACAACAACCTCGTATACCCCTTGCTGCGCCGCTTTGTATCGCAGAAGTGGGTTACCCAGCGCAAAACAGCTGGCCAACGCGGCCAGACTCGCCTGGTTTATTCCCTCACGCCCTTGGGCCGCGCCGCACTGGTCGATCGAGTCCGGCAATTTGACGATGCGTCTTCTGCCGAAGCCTTCCGCCTGCGTGTTGGTCTGTTTCAATTACTGGATCTTGCAGCGCGCGAGCAGATCCTCGCTGCACGAGAGAAATATCTGCAGGCTCGCGAACAACGCTTGGCGCTTCTCCAAACCGGAATGGATCTAGGTCGCTATGGAAGCGAAGTCACAAAGTTTATGCGCCAGCAAATTCGGGCTGAGCTGGCATGGATCGCGCGCGTTCGCCGCCTAAAATCAGCTCCCTAAACAAAGAATGTGAAGGAGAATTGGAATGCAAATCACGCCGCAACAAATTGTTTATGGATCGTGGCTTCTGTTCGGACTCTATTGGCTCGTCTCCGCCTTCCGCGCGAAAAAAGCTGAAAAGAGAGAACCGTCGGCGGAACGTCTCGGCCACATGATCCTGATGGCCGCAGGCTACATTCTTTTATTCCAGCGCAACGGCGACTGGGGCATTCTGAATCACCGCTTCTTGCCCGATGTCACCTGGATCGCCTGGCTAGGCGCAGTCATCACCTTCGCTGGCGTTTTATTCGCTATATGGGCGCGTTGGAACCTGGGACGAAATTGGAGCGCCGCCGTCACCATCAAGCGAGGCCATCAAATCATCCGCTCAGGCCCTTACGCCTATATTCGCCATCCGATTTACACCGGCATGCTCACAGGCGTGATCGGCTCGGCCATTACAGCCGGTGAGTATCGCGGCCTCCTCGCGTTCGCAATTATTCTGTTCGGCTTTTATCGAAAGGCCCGAAAAGAGGAAAAATTCCTTGCCGCCAATTTCGGCGAGCCGTTTCTGGAGCACAAGCAGCGCACCGGCTTCTTTCTTCCGCGTTTCTCATAAAATAGCTGTCCTAAGGTACAGTTTTATTCTCCACAAAGCACTTACAGCAATATTTTCACATTGACTTTGCCTTTCGTTCGCTGACGGATACGCCGCAAGCCAGCCCGGAAGTCGGAGGCATGCATGAAATCCATGACAAGATGAGAGGAATAGAGTTCTACCTGTCATTTATTCCGTACGAGATTTTCAACGAGGACGCGCCAATGAAGAGAAACACCACAAAACTTCCGCTATTCTCGGTTCTCCTGGTCCTATTGGCCTTTTCTCTTGCAGGCTGCTACTTGCTGCAGCCCACCGGCCCCTGCTTCGGAGTCGGTTGCCCATCTCACACGGTCGGCCAAAACGGCCAGTACAAAAAAGGCGAAGGCCCAAAATCCCAACAGCCCGCGAATGCCCGGAATAGCAATTCGCAGCCGGCCAACGCTCAGAACAAAGATTCGCAACCCGCGCAATCAGCGCCAAAAGAAGGAAACTTCTTCACCAACGCTTGGGCCAAAATTACCAGGTCACGCTGACGCAGCTTCGCCTTCCTCTTCTCCCGCGTGATGCGGCTTGTGCGCCGCGATCACTTTTTCCGCGATTTCCGTCGGCACAAAATCGTAGTGTGAAAATTCCATGGAGTAGCTGCCGCGTCCCTGCGTCATCGAAATCAATTCGTTGGCGTAGCTCAGCATTTCCGAAAACGGAACCTGCGCTTTCACCACCACGCTGCTCCCGCGCGCCTCGCTGCCGCTGATTTTTCCGCGGCGCCCGCTCAAATGTCCCATCAGGTCGCCCGAATATTGATCCGGCGCATACACTTCCACATGCATGATCGGTTCCAGCAAAGCCGGCCGCGCCTGCTTCATCGCCTCCTTGAATGCCAGCGATCCCGCAATCTTGAACGCCATGTCGCTCGAGTCCACATCGTGATACTTCCCGTCGTAAAGGCTCACGCGAAAATCGGTGACCGGAAACCCCGCCAGGAATCCGCGCTCCGCTGAATCACGTACCCCTTTTTCCACCGACGGAATCCAGTTTTTCGGAATCGCGCCGCCGAAAACATCGTCCACAAACTCAATTCCCTTCCCTCGCGGCAGCGGCTCCATCTTGATGCGGCACAATCCGAACTGCCCGTGCCCTCCCGTTTGCTTTTTGTGTTTTCCCTCTGCGTCCGCTCTGCCGCGAATCGTTTCGCGGTAGGGAACCTTGGGCGGATGCAGTTTCAATTCCACGTGATAGCGCTTGCGCAATTTCGCCACCACCACTTCAATATGCTGCTGCCCCGCTCCGCTCAACAAAAATTCCTTCGTTTGCGGGTCGCGCGCAAAACGCAACGCCAGATCCTCCTCCAGAATTTTGTGAATGGCTACCCCGATGCGATCCTCATCCGCACGCGTCTTCGGTTCCACCGCGAACGTAATCGAGGGTTCCGGAATCCGCGCGGGCGGATAGAAAATCGGGGCGTTCTTTTCGCCCATGGTCTCGCCCGTAGTCGTGTCCTTCAGTTTCGCCACCGTGCCCACGTCACCCGCGTGCAGTTCGGTCACCGCGGTAGCCGTTTTTCCCTGCATCACCTGCACGTGCTGCAAACGCTCCTGCGTGCTGCGGTTGAAATTCGCCAGCGTGGCATCGTTCTTCAACACACCGGACATCACCTTGAAATACGTAATCCGTCCCGCAAAAGGATCCGCCAGCGTTTTGAAAACGAAAACCGAAAGCGGCTCGGAATCCGCAATCTTGCGCTCCACGGTATCGCCCTTGTGGTCCGGAGTCTTGTGCCCCGCCACTTTCCCGCGCCCCGCCGGCGAAGGAAAAATCTCCGCCATGAAATTCAGGATCGCGTCGCTCCCCACGTTATGCAGCGCTGAACTTAGCAAAATCGGAAAAATCCTCTTGGCCTCCACCGCTTCGCGCAAACCTTTCTTCAAATCGTCAACCGGCAGCGTTCCCTCATCGAAAAATTCCTGCATCAAGGCGTCGTCGCCCTCTGCCACCATTTCCACCAAAGCTTCGTGCGCAATCTTGGCTTCTTCGGCAAGCGCCGCCGGAATTTCTTCGATCTTCGCCTTCCCGTCGCCATCCGGCGCGTACAGCAGCGCTTTCATCGCGATCAAATCCACCACCCCCTTGAACGATTTCTCCTGTCCAATCGGCAATTGAATCGGAATCGCGCCGCGTCCAAACACGTGCTGCACCGAATCCAGCGCTCGTTCAAAACTGGCCAACTCGCGGTCCATCCAGTTCAGCACAAACGCGCGTGGCTGGTCGTACTCCGTCGCGTAATCCCAGACTCTTTCCGTGCAAACCTGCACGCCCGCCGCCGCATCCACCAGAATCAAACAGGCGTCCGTCGCGATCAGCGAAGATTTCGTCTCATTAATAAAAGTGGAATAACCCGGCGTATCGAGGAAATTGATCTTCACTTTTTCCGGCTGGCCTGGCGCTTGCCATTCCGCAAACGCTAAACCGGTATTGATTGAAATTTTCCGCGCGATTTCTTCTTCGTCCCAATCAGTGACGGTCGACCCCTCCGCCACTTTTCCCAGGCGCGGTGTCATCCCCGCGGTGAACAGCAACGACGAGACGAGCTGGGTTTTGCCCGTGTCGCCGTGGCCTACAATCCCAACGTTTCGTATCCATGCGGTGTTATACGATTTCATAATTCACCTCACACAATAGGATCCCACTGTGGAAAAAAATTCCGGACAGGCATTTCGTGGCGGATTATTGCAAAGAGCTGCTTCGAGTTGTAAGAAAGGACCAACATCACGGCGCCGTCCCCGACGGCTACGCGCATGACCCTGCGGAACCGGGATGCTAGCACACGCCGCGCTCCGGGTTCAATACCCCGGTCGGCTCAAAAAACCGTCGCGCGGGTGTACAATGTCCCCATTCCCAAGTAACGCTAACGCTCAACTTCGGCCCGATTTCTGGTAGTTCCGGAAGCGAAGAAAACATTTTCAGGTTTGCCTCGTCTTACTGTCAGAGTTTGAGTTCCGAGCTTCCGTTTCGACGCAGATCACCAAACCTAAAGGAGAAAACCATGAATCACGAACAAGCAGCCTTCACCGCTCATATGTTCATCGACGGCCTTGAACGAGAATATGAGATCACCAGAAGAGTTCTAGCCGCCGTTCCCGAAGGCAAGAAAGATTATCGCCCGGATGAAAATGCCCGCACCGCCTTCGCCCTCGCTTCGCATATCGCTAGCTCGGACGTTTGGTTCCTGCACGGCATTGAAAAGGGCGAATTTACTCCCGAACCTGACAAACAGTTTCGAAGCGTGGCTGAAATCGTGGCTTATTACGAGAGAGAGTTCCCTGCGGCTCTCAAAAGGGTAAAGGCCCTTTCGCCCGAGAAGCTCGCCAAAATTGTTCCCGCATTTGGCTTCTTCGAATTGCCGGCAGCAGCCTATCTCGCATTTCTCAACAATCATTCCATCCATCATCGCGGACAGCTCGCCACCTATCTCCGCCCGATGGGCTCCAAAGTCCCCAACATTTACGGCGGCAGCTTCGACGAACCCATGCAAATGCCCGCCACCGCCCGCTAAATTTCACTGACGCCTGGGCGAGCCCCACTCTCGCCCCGGACGTCACTCTATGGTCCTGGAATGGTATTTAGTTATTTCGGCTTCTGCTTGGCGATGATTTTGTCCGCAATCTTGTCGTACGTCGCTTGCGGAATTATTTTCTTCTTCACCAAATCCGTCTTGGCGCGGTAGGGCCGCCCGTCGATTATCTTCTGCGCGTAGGCCGGCCCAATTCCGGGAAGTGCATCCAGCTCATCCTTTGTCGCTGAATTGATATCGACCAGCTTGTCTGCTTGCGCAGCTCGTGAATGGAACGTTTCCGACCAATGGGCCGGAGTCGCGCCGAACGAAAAATCTGGACGAGCCGAAGCCGACGCGACCAGCACCAACAATAAAGCAGCTAGAAGAGGAAGGATTCGCACGCTCAACCTTGAAGTCATTTACGTTCTCCTTTCCGAAGGTAATTCGAATCTCCTACATTGAAACGCTCGCCACCCCTACTCATACCTGAAAATGCCTGGCGAAACGAGTGTTTCCGGCACAAAACTAAGGTTTAACCCGTATTCCCTCCAATCCGCGGCCATGTCCAAATGATGTCCTCAAACGTAAGGGGCGGAACATGAAAAAAAGAATCCTGATTGTTGACGACCATCCTCAAGTCGTTGATTCGCTCTACAAGACCTTCAGCGATCACGACTACTTCGAGGTTTGCGGTCAAGCCTCCACTGGCCAGGAAGCCGTTGAGAAGGCCCGCAGTCTGTACCCACATTTGGTGATACTGGATTTGGCCATCCCCGAGATGAACGGCCTCAAGACAGCCAATGCCATATCAAAAATCCTGCCGGACACCCCAATTATCCTGTTCACGCTCTATGCCCAAAACATCAAAGATTCCAACATAGACGTCTCGGCCATCACCAGAATTGTTTCAAAAGGCGATCCGACCACATTGCTGGCAAACGCCGAAGACTTAGTTCACGCCGCCTAACGCCCGATTCGACTGCTCGCAGTCGTCAAAGTTTTCCGTGTGCCGCATCCTTCGGTTCGTGAAGAGTGCAGGTTTTGATTCTCACCATAGAGGCTTCACAGAAAAATCTCGACGTGAATCACTCAGCGCGTGCGACTACTACTTTTTCTACTCGTCTCTCTCCACGGACTAAGCACGAAATAACGCGGCGTCGCCGTCACATTTTCCTTGCTCGCTGCTAAAAGCTTCCGCCGCACTAGCCACTTCACAGACGCTTGTGCCGAGCTTTTTGAAACTCCAATCGATTCTGCAAGTTCCTGGTAGCTGATTTGAACCGCCCCATCCCTGCGCCCCTCTTCCGCGGCCAACCACAAATACACCAGAAAGCTCACCGGTTTCCGGTCATGTCCCACGAGGTCCCGCATCAACACGTCCGTCACGTACTCGTCGATTTTCGTCATAGCTATACAGCTATACCAATGGTTAGTATAGGATTTGTTGCCTGATTGCAACCCGAATTTCTCCAGGTTATGCTTCGGCCCGAAATCGAAATTTCAAATCATAATCAGGAGGATTTCCACCATGATTCGAGGAATGAAATTCGTCAGCATCCCAGTTCGCAATCAAGACGCATCCCTAAAATTCTTTACCGAAAAGCTCGGCTTCAAAGTTGGCACCGATCAGCCCTTCAGTGACAAGCAGCGCTGGATCGAACTCCTGATTCCCGGTGCGGAAACCGGCCTCGTCCTTTTCACTCCCGATGGCCATGAGAATCGCATCGGCGATTTTCAACCGATCTCATTTTGGTGTGACGACGTTTTTGCCACCGCCAAAACCATGAAGTCCAAAGGCGTGGAGTTTGCCGCCGATCCTAAGAAGGAATCTTGGGGAACCTCCGCCATCTTCCAGGATCCCGACCGCAACAAGTTTGTCCTCAGCAGCAAGTAACGCAAAGCCGCACGGTGGCCCCAGGGAAGATGGGGAAGATGTTCTCACTGGCGCCTGCGATTAAGCGCCGGCAGGGAGTTCGTCTTCCGACCGTGCGATCACCGCGCAGGCCAAGCAATTTCCAATCACGTTCACCGCCGTCCGCGCCATATCCATCAGTGCGTCGATGCCCAGAATCACGAAAATCGGCTCGGTCGGCAGATGGAACATCGACGCGGTCGCCATCAGTACCACTAGCGTCGCCCGCGGCACTCCCGCCACACCTTTGCTCGTCAGCATCAACGCAAAAACCATCGAGAGCTGCTGACCCCACGACATGTGCATCCCGGCAGCCTGCGCCACAAATATCGACGCCACCGCCAAATAAACCGATGACCCGGCCATGTTGAAGCTGTATCCCGCGGGAATCACAAACGCCACAATCCTTCGCGGCACGCCGAACGCTTCCATATCCTCCATCGCGCGCGGAAGCGCCGCCTCGGAACTACTGGTTGCGAACGCGATCGTGGCCGGCTCGGCCACCGCGCCCAGAAATCGCCCCAGCGGAATCCGCGCAACGATAGTGATGGGAAGCAACACCGCCAAAATAAATGCAATCAACGCAACATAACCCGTAAGCAGCAATTTCCCCAGCGGCAGCAATACGGCAATGCCCATATGTCCTACGGTGTAAGCCACTGCCGCTCCCACGCCAATTGGCGCAAAATACATCACCAGATTTGTGAACGAAAACATCGTCGCGCTCAGCGACTCGCAAAATTTCAGCATCGGCTCGCGTTTCGCTTCCGGCAGCAACGCCAGCGCAATCCCAAATAGCAGCGCGAATACCGCCACCTGCAGGATCTGGTTTTCACCAATGGATTTCGCAATATTCTCCGGAAAAACGTGCAACAGAAAATCGTCCCAGCGCATCGGCGCCGCGTTCTGTGCCAACGCCACTTCCGGCGTAACCGGCAACGTCAGCCCTTCGCCTGCGCGGCTGATATCGATCGCTCCCACCCCGATAAAAAGCGCCAGCGTCGTCACAACTTCGAAAAAGATCAGACTTTTCAGCCCAATGCGCCCAACGCTGCGCAAATTCCCGTGCCCCGCGATGCCCGTCACCAGCGTGCCCAATATCAGCGGCGCGACTATCACTTTGATCAAACGCAGAAAAATGTCGCTCAGTACGCGCAAATGCTCAGCCAATTGCGGCCGGTCCAGCCCAATCTCTCCACCCAGCAACATCGAGAAAAAAATCCAGTAAGTAAGTGACCCTCGCCGCAATCCGGCCGCGGCAATCGACAGAAGACCAGCCCAACGCAGCACAGTAATCCAAAGTTGAGGCCCCAGCACAATCGCCAGCCCTGCGCCCAACAGAAACAACAGTACTCCCACAACCGTAAGCGCGCGAAATAGCGCCGAACCCTCTTTAGTGCTCAAATCCTTTTTAGCCGTCTCATTCATCTCAATTTTCTCAATGCCATCCTTCACCGGGATGGTGACCCCGTGATTCCCCAGCCTCAATCACCGACGGCCGCAAATCTTGTTGAGCATCCGACTCCTCTGCTAAGGTGACAACGATGCCACCAATCAAAAACCTGGAATGCTCGCGCTGCAATTCCACTTCCTCCTCTGAACGCCCGCAAACTCTCTGCGCCAAATGCCAAGGCGCGCTTTACGTTCGTTACGATCTGCGTTCCCTCTATGGTTCCGCCGCCCGCCACGCCGCAATATCCCAAGGCTCGGCCTCGCCCTGGCTCGGTATGTGGCGTTATCGCGCCGTCCTTCCCTCCGTTGACCCCGTCACACTCGGTGAAGGCTGGACCCCCATGCTTCGCAGCCGCCGCCATCCCGGAATTTTCCTCAAAGAAGAAGGCGCCAATCCCACCGGCACTTTCAAAGCCCGCGGACTCGCGCTCGCCGTCACCATGGCTCGACATTACGGTTTGAAAAAATTGGCAGTCCCCTCCGCCGGTAACGCAGCCGGCGCTCTCGCCGCCTACGCCGCCGCCGCCCGGATCGAAGCCCACATTTTCATGCCGCAAGACGTGCCCTTCGCCAATTACGTCGAGGCCGTAGCCTATGGTGCCAACGTCACCTTGGTCAACGGCCTAATTTCGGATTGCGGCCGCATGCTAGCCGAGCGAAAAGAGAAAGAGGGCTGGTTTGACGTTTCCACGCTGAAAGAGCCTTTCCGCGTGGAAGGCAAGAAGACCATGGGCTACGAAATCGTGGAACAACTCGGCTGGAAATATCCTGACGCCGTGATTTATCCCGCAGGTGGTGGCGTGGGCTTGATCGGTATGTGGAAAGCCTTCGCGGAATTGGAAGAAATGGGCTGGGTCGCGCCTGGCAAGCGCCCGAAAATGATCGCCGTGCAATCTTCCGGCTGCGCCCCGGTTGTTCGCGCTTTCGAAAACAAGTCCACCGCAACAGACGCCTGGCAAAACGCCGCAACTTTCGCCGCTGGACTGCGTGTCCCCAAGCCTTACGGCGATTACATCATGCTAGAAATCCTGCGCGACTCTACAGGCATGGCTGTCGCCGTCCCCGACGATCAAATTTTGGATTCGCTGAAAGATTGGGCCCGCAACGAAGGAATCTTTCTTTCGCCGGAAGGCGCCGCAGCCACAGCCGCCTACAAAAATCTAATCGCCTCAGGTTTTTTAAATCCCGACGACCGCGTAGTAGTCTTCAACACCGGCGCCGGCTTGAAATACACCGACGTCACCGCACAAGCCATGGACATTACTCGCCCCACTGTCTCCATGTAAGTCGCACCTTTATACGTAAGGCTGCCGCTCACTTGATCAAAACTGGCGGAGCTTCGTTCTTTCCCACCGCGGCATCTTGCCGCTGCCATGCGCTTTGTGTTGTCATCCCGAACCGCGTTTTCTGCGGACGCTTTGAGGGATCTGCTGTTGCTTTTGATTTACTGCTTCTGCCGTCGCTCGTAATGTAGCGCAGGTCTTCAGGCCTGAGGGTCTTTTTGCCTGCCTCTGCACGATGTTTGCCTTTGTAGCGGCCGCCTTCAGGCGGGCGTATTTGGTTTTATCTCAGTTGCAGCTCATCCCAGGAGGGCAAATACACGCAAACGTAAAGGCTTGCCATCGCTGCCGCCGACGCAGACGATTCACGCCCACCGCTGCCTCGTGCTCCGGAGAATTAACTTGTGTGAGTGAACTGGTTCACATCGACCTGCGAGGACGCTGCTAAACGCTTGCTCCTGCGCGACAATTCACAAAATCGTGCAGGAACACTACTTCTTGGGGACCGTAGCTTCCTTGTCCGCTTCAATTTTCACATCCACGTGCGCACCAGGTTTCAAACTGACCTTCTTCCCCTTTTCATCTTCCAACGTATTGTCCACACGAATCTCGCGGTAAAGATGATCCGCGCCTTCCACAGCAATTTGCGCCTTTTCCGGGGCGATTGGGTTGGCCGGTATGATCTTCTCCACCGTTCCAGGAAGAGTGACTTTGGGCTTCTCTGGCTCGTTCGTCTGTGGCACAAGGCCTCCTGTACAAAAATCCGGGTAAAGGGTCCCTTATAGCCTAAAGAGGTCGCCAGAGGCCGTCAAGCACAAATGAAAGTCACCTTTAATCCTTGCCTTAACTCTCCAAATGGAAATTTCCGCCCGCAGTACTCATCCGGTCCACAGCACACAGGTCCTTGAATTCCATCAAACTGCATGCTACCGTCGCTCGTGATTAAAACAGAACGACATCGGACGCTTCTCCCAACCGCAAAAATATCTGTGCTGCCGTCACCCCAAGCCCACTTTTTGCCCCCGTCGCCGACACAAATTCGCAAGTGGTCTAGACCACTTCTAACCGGCACAGCACCACAAATAGAATTCGACGTAACCTACAGAAAACAAACGACGGAAAAATTTCTAACCGGGGCTAGAACGCACATTAGGAAAACACGTTTTGCGCAACATTCCGACGCGCCGCCGCTAGGTTTCCCAAAATGAAAATTATCGTCGCGGACAAAATCAGCGAACGCGGCATCGAGCTCCTCCGAGAATCCGGCTGGCAGATCGTCCTCCCCGCCCCCGGAACGCTCCAAACCGAAATTGCCGACGCCGACGGCCTCATCGTCCGCAGCGCCACCCGCGTCACCTCCGATCTGCTCGACACGGCCGGTCGCCTTCGCGTTGTGGGCCGCGCCGGAGTCGGCGTTGATAACGTGGACATGGACGCTGCCACTCGCCGCGGCGTTCTGGTCATGAACACTCCCGGAGGCAACGCCGTCAGCGTCGCCGAACACACTTTCGCCCTGATGCTGGCCCTCGCGCGCTCCGTGCCGCAGTCCAACGCCGCCATTCAAGCCGGCCGCTGGGAAAAATCTTCCACCGGCATGGAACTGCGCGGCAAAGCGTTGGGCCTGGTCGGCCTCGGCCGCGTAGGCACCGAAGTAGCCCGCCGCGCTCGCGCCCTCGAAATGAAAGTCCTGGCTTACGACCCTTACGTCACACAAGCCGCCGCGCTCGAACTCGACGTCGAGCTGATTCCCCTCGACGATTTGCTGCGCCGCTCGGACGTGGTCTCGCTGCATACTGCCCTAAGCCCAGCCACGGAAAAAATAATCAACGCGGACACCCTCGCCAGAATGAAACGCGGCGCGCGCCTGATTAATTGCGCCCGCGGCGAACTAATCGATGAAGCCGCGCTCGCCGAAGCTCTCCACTCAGGCCAGTTGGCTGGCGCCGCCGTGGACACCTTCGCGCAGGAGCCGCCAAAAAATTCTCCGCTGATCGGCTTGTCTAACTTGATCGCCACGCCGCATATCGCAGGTTCCACAGCCGAAGCGCAGGAAGAAGTCGGCACTCTGATTGCACAACAGGTTCGCGACTATCTCGGCGAAGGCCTCATTCGCAACGCCGTGAATATGCCGGCACTCTCGGCCGAACAATATCGCCTGTTGCGGCCTTATCTCGAACTCGGCGAACGCCTCGGCGCGCTCGTCGCGCAGGCAGCTCCGTCAGCAAGCTTCAGCCGCATTCGCATTCGATATGCAGGAGAGCCCGCCGAACTCGGCTCGCATGTAATTCGCAGCGCCGTCCTCATCGGCCTGCTGAATAGCGTCCTCGATGAGAAAGTGAATCTGGTAAACGCGTCGCAAGCCGCCGCCGCACGAGGACTCATCGTGGAAGAGACCACCCGCCGCCGCGAACGCGGCTTTCCCAACACTGTCGAAGTCTCCGCCGCTAACGGCGCCCACGAACTTTCCGTGGAAGGCACAGTGATTCAAGACGGCTCGCCGCGAATTCTCTCGCTCGACGGAATCTCGCTCGAAGCTCCGCTGGAAGGCACTCTTTTGCTGACTCGAAACCGTGACGTCCCCGGAGTTATCGGAATGATCGGAACATCGCTCGGAAATCTGGGCGTAAATATTGCAACTTTCGCGCTGGGCCGCCGCAGCCCGGTTCACGGAGCCGAAGCCGTGGCGCTCGTCCGCCTCGACGGAAAAGTGGATCCCTCGATCCTGAAACATATCCGGGCGATTCCATCCATCACCGAAGCGCGCCTCATCCATCTTCCTGAATCACCAATAGATCGGCCGCAGCAGCGCAGAATCAATAGAACCGGCATCAAACATGAGCTTGAGTAAATCGAAGCCTCGTCTCGCAGTAGTTTCACCGTTTCTCGACAAGAGAAATGGAACCGAGCGAATCGCCGTGGAGTGGATAACCCGCCTTCAAGATTCTTTTGAGATTCACCTTTACAGCCAGAGCGTCGAAGACCTCGATTTAACGAATATCGTCTGGCACAGGATTCCCAAATTTCCCGGTCCTCACCTCGCCAATTTTCTTTGGTGGTTTCTAGCCAACCACTTGTGGCGGGCTTGGGACAGACGTATCTGGGGACTACGGTACGATTTGGTTTACAGTCCCGGGGTCAATTGCTTAGATGCCGACGCGGTCTCCGTTCATATTATTTTCGCTGAGTATCTGCAACGTATCGGCGGCAATGTAAGCGCGTCAAAAAACGGTTCCTGGCCGACACGCTTACATCGAAAGTTATACTATCGGCTCTGCACGTTCCTTGAAAAACAGGTCTACACGAATTCGGAGACGTTTCTTATTCTAATTTCGCAAAAAACAGCCAAGAATTTGGCCCGGTTCTACGGGCGGCACGACCGCATCGCCATTTTGTATCTTGGATTGGATCACCAAACGTTCAGTCCTGCCCGCCGACTGCAATTGCGGGAAAGCGCCCGAAAAGAAATCGGGCTTCAGGACGGCCACTTTGTTGTTCTGTTGATTGGCAATGACTGGCGCAACAAAGGTGTTCCGGTTCTTGTCCAAGCAATGGCACTGCTCCGGGACTTGCCGATAAATCTGCTGGTGGTGAGTCGCGAAGATCCGGCTGCAATCGAATCTTTAGTAGACCACAACGGACTCGCTGGTTACGTGCGTATCATGCCCCCACGAAAAGATGTGGAATTCTATTACGGGGCCGCCGACGTTTATGCGGGCCCTTCGCTGGAAGATACTTTTGCCCTTCCGCCCGCCGAAGCAATGGCCTGCGGACTGCCCGTAATCGTGTCGGCGGCAAATGGAACGTGCGAAATAATGACCAATGAACAGAACGGCTTGATTCTGAGCGACTCGACGAATTCGCTAGAACTGGCTCAGATGCTGCGGCGCCTTTATGAGGACCAGGATTTACGCAAGCGACTTGAACAAAACGCGGCGGAAACAGCGGGAAAATATACATGGGAACGAAATGGCCGCGAACTGTCTATGATTTTCGGCGACATTGTGCGGCGCAGACCCCCAGGCGACACCCAAACTCAGACGCAAGAATTATGAAATCAGGTGACTCAAACAATCCGCCCCGTGCTTGTCTTTCCCGGTGCGCGTTTCCTGGCCGATGATGCCGCAGAAATCCGGCCGTCCCAAAAAACTCATAGGCCTTTTTTCGGAATTACTCGGTGTTGGCGGAATTCAGGAAGCGAGCCGACTGACGGCAGCTGCACTCGACGCGATCGCGGGTCATCACGACAACTGGAAAACGTCATTTCTAAGTATCAACGACGGCCCGGACGAGGGCGATTTTGAGGTTGCTCAACAACGAGTCTCCTTGCGCGGTTTCAACCGTTCCAAACTTAGATTCGTCGCTTCTGCCCTGGGTGAATCCACACAAGACGCGCGAGTAGTTCTCGCTGCGCATCCCAATCTTGCGCTACCCACCGCATGGATAAAATGGCGATCGCCGCGCATCAAGACAATCGTGATGTCGCACGGTGTGGAAGTCTGGAAGCCGCTGCTTGGTTTGCGGCGCCGCGCACTTTTATCCGCCGATCTTGTGCTGGCTCCCAGCAGTGACACCGCGCAAAAGCTCGCGGAAATCCAAGGTGTGCCGGCTGCAAGAATCAGGAAACTGGCTTGGCCCCTCAATCCGGATTTTTTGCGCATGGCGGATGATCCAGCCAAGCTTGTATCGCCGAAAGATTTCCCCGACGGCCGCGGGGTCCTGACGGTAGGCCGCTGGGCAGCCTCCGAGCGTTACAAAGGTGTGGATGACTTAATTCGCGCCATCGCACAACTTCTCCCGAGGTTCCCGGGTTTGTGTCTGGCAGCAGTGGGTGATGGCGATGATCTTTCAAGACTACAGAGCATTGCAGTCGATTTAGGGATTCCCAACTCCGTACGATTTTTCACGAACTTGTCCCGCGAGCAGATCGCGGCTTGTTACTCTCGCAGCGAAATCTTCGCCCTGCCGAGTACCGGAGAAGGTTTCGGACTCGTTTTTCTGGAAGCGATGGCCTTCAGCAAACCGCTGATAGCCGCGGCTTGCGGAGGAAGCACTGACGTCGTAAAAGACCACCTGAACGGGCTACTGGTCCCGCCGCATGATCTGAAAGCCTTGATAAAAGCGCTTTCAGAACTGCTCGAAAATTCCACGCTGCGATTGGGGTTGGGTCGGCGCGGTGCGGAGATCGTTCGCCAACAATATTCTTTCGAGGATTTCCAGAGCCGGCTCGAACAAATTGTGGAAGAGTGCGGAATGGATTCTAACGTGTCGGGATAGTATTCTGTTTTCGAAGGCTTGCTCGGACCGAGAATCGCAGCAAGCCGGCACTTGTCGTCGAATTCCGATGCGCATTTTAAAGGTAGTTCAATCCTATTTCCCGTTTCAGGATCGAGGCGGACCGGTCGTCAAGGTGCGCTCTCTGGCTCGCGGCTTGGCTACGCGTGGTCATCAGATCACAGTTCTAACAGCAGACTTGGGGCTTGAAGGAGCGACAGATAACACTCGTGCCCTGAAAATCGAGCCTACTCCATGGGGATGGCGCGCGGAAGAAGATGGCGTCCAGACCATTTATCTCAACAGTTTAGTACGCTACCGCGCACTCACGTTCAATCCGCATGTGATAGGATTCTGCCGGGCGTCCATCTCGCAGTTCGATCTGGTTCACCTGTACGGCCTCTACGATCTGCTGGGACCAGCGGCAACCTATTTTTGCAGAAGGCATGGCGTGCCTTACGTGATTGAGCCCATGGGGATGTATCGTCCCATCGATCGAAGCTTCCGGCTAAAACGGTTGTGGCATGCCGGCCTGGGAGATACTTCCTGGCGTCATGCGGCACGGATCGTAGCCACTTCGGAAATGGAGGCGCAAGAATTGCTCGACGACGGCGTCTCGGACGAGAAAGTGATTTTACGGTACAACGGCATCGAACTCGGGAGCAGTTCGACGACTCGGTCTAGAGGCAGCTTTCGGAAAAAGTGGGGAATCCTTCCCGAAGAGCCGATGGTTGTTTTTTTGGGGCGCCTGATCCCACGAAAGGGCGCCGATGTTCTGATTGACGCATTCGCGCAGGCCTGCGCGGAGAAGGGCTGGCTCGTAATCGCCGGGCCGGAAGGCGAGCCGGGCTACCGTGCGATGCTGGAGAAACGGGCGCGCGACGCGGGAGTTGAATCGAAAGTGATCTTCACGGGCGCTCTCTATGACCAGGATAAATCGGCGTTGCTCACGGACGCTGACATTTTCGCTCTGCCATCGCGTTATGAAAATTTCGCGAACTCCGCAGCCGAAGCACTTGCGTTCGGCGTGCCCGTAATTATCACGGAGTTCTGCGGCCTCCGCTCGCTGGTAAGCGGACGTGCGGGACTGGTAGTGGCGCCAGAAAAGATGGAATTGGCGGAGGCAATCAGCAGCCTGATTTCTGACGATGACCTTTATAGGAAGTTAAAGGCAGGTTGCGCCGAAGTGACGGCGCAATTAAGTTGGGATCGTTTGACCGAACAGATGGAAGGATATTACGCGCAAGTTTTGGCCGGCACGAATGAGAACGTACGATGACGACAACTGAGTCGGTCACCTTCTACGATCAACATCCATTCGACTGGGCACCGGCAGATGGCTCGACGGAAATGAAGTCGGTTGTCTCGCCTCTATTAGCAGATTTTATCGACGGTCTGGATGCAAACTCGCTGGTTTTGGATATTGGCTGCGGGCCGGGGCGCGTATTGGGCTTTCTTGCACGAAAAGGAATTCGTTGCATCGGGCTTGACCGCAGCCGCGTCTCTTTAGGTTTGGCGATACAACGTTACAATCGACCCGGTGTGGTAGCAGATAACTTGCACCTGCCATTTCCAGAAGGAACCGCAGACGCAGTTATTTCTGACGGCGTGATTCACCACACCGAGGACCCACTCGCCGCTTTCATCGAGAATTTCCGCACTCTAAGGCCGGGTGGACAAATGTATCTGGCAGTCTATAAGCCCAGCGGCCGCTACCCTGCGCTCTATCGTTTTCCCGGTGGACTTATTCGATGGGCGCTAAATCGGCCCTGGGCCACGCCGCTGGTCACACTGCTTTTTCAGGTGCCGTATTTTTTGGTGCATTTTGTGAGGTCTAAAGGTAGACGCAACTGGCCGGGCGCTCGGAACCTCTTCTACGATTACTTCGTGACTCCTCGCGTCGCGTTTCTGCCTCGCCAATTGGTAGAAGAATGGTGCGCACAGCAGCAAGGCTGCATCGTGCAATATGACGAGAATCGCGGGCAGAACGTGCACTCGTTCATCGTGGCGAGGGAACCCGTGGGAACGCAGGGCCGTCTGAATAGTACGGATGGGAAGACCTTGACTGATCTGGACCGGGGAAACGCATGATAGAAGATCGTTCGAGGTCGTCCACTGCGGTCGTAAGCGCACAGCGAGAGCCTGATTCCGCTGAAGCTACGCGGCGCTGGCCGATACCTGCTCAGGATCCTCACGCGCAACGCCATGGATTGTTTCGTGTCACGTGGATCGCTGTAAATGTTGCGCTGGTTATTGCTCTGATTTTTGCAGTGTATTCCGCAGCCTGGGAATTTTCGACGCGCAGGTACCTCAAGGGGTTTTCAGACGCGATTGTGCCAGCTACTTCGCCGGGCGATGAGAAAATAGAAGCAATATTAAATTGGATGGCTCACGGGCCCGCCCGCAGAACGTTGGGGGCTGATCCAGCACAATCAGACCGGGATCCCACTGACACGCTCAATTACGACGCTCTCTTGCGAGTGTGCGGGACTGCGACGAATGCGTTCATCAATCTCGTAGATACTGGTGGAATGCAAGCTCGCAGGCTGCTCTTGGTTGACTCCCGCCAGATGACCAAGCACGTGGTAGCGGAAGTTCTAGTGGATGGGCGATGGATTATTGTGGATCCCAGCTTTCGCATAGTATTGCGCGGAGCGGACGGGAACACGCTGACTCGCGAAGAGCTCGCGGATCCCAGAATATTTCAGGCTGCCATAGGCAATATCCGCGGATATGACGCGAGCTATTCGTACGATCACACCGTGCATATTCGACTCGCACGCATTCACGCGGTCGGATCATTGCTGCGGCGGATTCTCGATCGGGTAGTTCCCGGATGGGAAGACACGGCCACCATGACGTTACTTGTAGAACGTGAATCGTTCGCCGCCCTGGTCGCTTCCGTCCTGTTGGTAGTCTTCCTAATCCTGTTGCGCGCATCGCTGCGTTGGTATGGAGAAAAACGGCTGGGCATGCCCTCAGTTCGTATCCGGCAGCAGCTACGCAGGGCTTGCCACGCATTTTTGGATGCGACTTAGCCTCCATGTGTGGAATCTGCGGCATTATCGGATTTAGCTCGCGGGAAACAGGCCAGATTTCCGTGCGCCGAATGCTCGCGGCAATCGTTCATCGGGGACCCGACGACGAAGGAATACTTGTAGCTCCGCCGGTGGCCGCGGGAGCGCGACGGCTGAGCATTATCGATCTTCCTGGCGGTGCGCAACCCATCTGGAACGAAAATGGGACGGTCGCGGTCTTCTTCAACGGCGAAATCTATAACTTCCAGGAACTTCGCGAAGAATTGAAATCGCGCAATCATTTATTTCGATCGCAATCCGACACGGAAGTGGTGGTCCACGCTTATGAGGAGTGGGGACAGGATTGCGTGAAGCGATTTCGAGGAATGTTTGCGTTCGCGGTGATCGAGTTACCGCACGGACCGAACGGTCGCGCCACGCGCATATTCCTGGCTCGCGATCGTGCCGGCATCAAACCGCTCTATTACGCGCAAATCGGTGGCATGTTTCTATTCGCCTCGGAAGTAAGAGCGCTTCTTGCAAGCGGCTTGATTGCGCCAAAAATTTCCGAACAGGCGCTTATCGCCTATCTTCTGTTTGGATCCGTGGGCGAGCCAACTACGCTGGTGGGAGGTATTTTTTCGCTGCCGCCGGGGCATTTTATGGCGATTACATCTGACGATCCTGGTGCAATTGCCGAACCGAAGGCCTATTGGGAACCCGCGCAATTCTTGGGATACCGCACCGGGGCGAAGGCTGCGTCACCGAATTCGAATCCAGGAACAACTCCCGCCGCGCATGTTCGTTCGTTACTGGAAGATGCTGTGCGAAGCCATTTAATCGCGGACGTTCCGGTTGGCGTCTTTTTGAGCAGCGGAATCGATTCCACGGCGATCGCGACTCTGGCAGCGAAGGCGCAAAATGAAATCCATACTTTCACCGTTTCGTTTCCCGACACACAATTCAGCGAAGGTGCGATTGCGAAGCGAACCGCAGAGCGCATTGGAAGTCAACATTGCGAGGCCATGATTTCCAGCGAAGAAATGGTCGGCCGGCTCCCCGAGGCGGTGGCTGCGCTGGATCAACCGTCGATGGACGGCGTTAACACCTACTTTGTTTCCTGGGCGGCACGGCAAGCTGGGTTGAAAGTTGCGCTTTCCGGCCTCGGGAGCGACGAACTTTTTGGCGGCTATACTTCTTTTCAGGCAATTACGAAAGTCAGGCGCATCGCCGCGGCGGCCCGATGCATTCCAGAACCACTGCGTAACATGGCATCTTCGGGAATAAGACGGACTCCTTTTTTTGAAACTTCTCCTGATGCTTTTCGCAAAGGGCTAGCTGCTTGGCTTCAACCGGAATTGTTCCCTCACCCTTATTTTTTCACGCGAGCGCTCTTTGCGCCGAAGGCTTTCGTCTCGCATCTTAAGGGTGGCCCGATCGAGTGGGAATCGATGCTTTGGTACCAATGGCTCGATGATGCGGTGGCCCAGTCGCGTTCCATGGATCAGTTCACTCAAGTGTCGTGGCTGGAGCTGCGCTCTTATATGGTGAACACGCTGTTGCGGGATACTGACGAGATGAGTATGCGCAATTCCCTCGAAGTCCGCGTGCCATTTCTGGATACTCCGCTACTGGAATATGTTCTGGGGCTGCCGGAATCGATCAAGCGGCAGAATGGGCATCCGAAGGCTTTGCTCATCGCGGCTCTGAAGGATTTACTTCCGGAAGAAATCGTGAACCAGGCGAAGCGGACGTTTACATTTCCGTGGGAATATTGGATGCGTGGAAAACTGGGTGAGCGAGTGGCTGTAGGACTTGGGGATTGGGCGCCGGCTCTGGAAGAGATTTTGAACATGAAGTTTGCGCGAACAGTTTGGAGGAATTTCTTGCTGGGCAGGACCACTTGGTCGCGGCCATGGAGTTTGTACGTTTTGAATGAATGGGTGAAGCATAACTTGAACGTTCAGCCTGCGGGCCGCGTCGAAAACCGCGCTTCGGCAGCGGTACACGTGAATTGAATTTTGGTGGCCAAGGCTTCGAACCGGCGGCCGACGCAATCACACCATGATTATTCTTGGCATCAATGCGTATCACGCAAATTCCTCGGCGGCCATCGTCGTTGACGGACAATTGCTAGCTGCTGTGGAAGAAGAGCGGCTCAACCGCGTGAAATATGCGGCGGGGTTGCCGGCGCGCGCAATTCAGTATTGCCTGGATCAAGCTGGCGCAAAGCTCTCTGAAGTCGATCACATCGCTGTGCCGCGCAACCCCTTGGCTCGGCTGGGAACAAAGCTTCGGTTCGCCATGCGCATGCCGCGTTTTGCTTTAGACCGCGCGCGTGTGATGCGGCGCTTTGCAGGCGTCAAAGAGGATCTCGCAACGGCTTTCGAGATGCCCGCGGAAAATATCCGAGCGCAATTCCATCGCATCGAGCATCACACTGCACATCTTGCAAGCGCCTATTATGTTTCTCCCTTTGAAAACTCCGCAGTGCTCTCCGCTGATGGCTTGGGGGATTTTGCCAGCTGCATGTGGGCCCTGGGCGAAGGGCCGAAGATGCACGCGTTGGGAGAAATCAGGTTCCCTCACTCGCTGGGAATGTATTACACCGCGTTGACGCAATACATCGGCTTCTGGAAATTTGGCGACGAATACAAAGTGATGGGCCTGGCGGCTTACGGTGAGCCGGAATTTCTGGAGGAATTTCGCAAGATAGTCCACGCCGATGGGCCGCTTTCGTTTCGCTTGGGCCTGGAATATTTCACGCATCAAAGCCAGGGCGCGGACATGAGTTGGCGCGAGGCGAATCGGACGCCAGTACTGGGCAGACTCTTTTCGCCTTACTTGGAAAAACGAATGGGGCCCGCGCGCACAGACGGAGAGCCGCTTGAACAGCGGCATCGGAACATTGCTGCGAGCATGCAAGCTGCGCTTGAAGAGGTTCTCGCTGCACATTGGAGCGAATTGGCGAAGAAAACCAAACAGAAGTCGCTGTGCTTCGCGGGAGGCGTAGCGTTCAATTGCCTCGCGAACGGGAAAATATTCGACCGATCATCATTCGAACGCGTTTACGTTCAGCCTGCCGCGGGAGACGCGGGGCTATCAGTGGGAGCGGCATTCGCGGTGAACCACCAAGTGCTCGGACGGCCCCGTGAATTTGTGATGGATCATGCTGGGTGGGGCCCGGAATTTTCGCGGCAGGAGATCGCACACGCGATCAACTCTTTCCAAGCGTCGGGGGACGAGACAAGCATTGCAGAGATGGATGAAAAGACTTTGCTTGAAACTACCGCAAAACATATTTCCGACGGAAAAATCGTGGGTTGGTTCCAGGGACGGGTTGAATGGGGCCCGCGAGCGCTAGGACAGCGGAGCATTCTTGCCGATCCTCGGCGGCCGGAAATGAAAGACATCCTGAACCGCCGCATCAAACACCGGGAAATATTCAGGCCTTTTGCGCCTTCTATTTTGGAAGAGGCCACCGGCGATTTTTTCGAGAAGGCGCAGCCTTCACCATTTATGACCTTTGCATACAACGTCCGTCCCGAAAAACGAAGTGTGATTCCAGCGCCCACTCATGTGGATGGCACCGCGCGGCTTCAAACCGTGAGCCGTAACACGAATCCGTTGTACTGGAAGCTTCTGCGAGCTTTCGGAGATCAAACCGGGGTCCCGGTCGTGTTGAATACATCTTTCAACGATAACGAACCGATTGTCTGCCGGCCGGAAGAAGCCCTGGATTGCTTCCAGCGGACGCAGATGGATGTTTTGGTGATGGGAAATTACGTTTTGGAGAAAAAGTTCACAACCAACTCACAGGAAGAAACTGCGTATAATTTCGCGAAACGCGCAAAATAGGGAGTCGTAGTCTAGAGCATCGCTCGTCGCCAAAGTTGTCCAGCGGCGCCGGGATCGCAACACGAATTATGCACATTCTCCTTCTTAATCAATATTACCCGCCGGATACTTCCGCTACTGCCAAGATGGCCGTGCAAATTGCAGAGAAATTGGCGCAGCGGCATCGCGTCACCGTGCTGGCCGGGCGCCCTTCCTACGATCCCGACGAATATTACCCTTACTCGCTTCAGCGGAATGATGTTCGAAATAACGTGACGGTCGAGCGCGTAGGCTCGACGGCTTATCCGCGGCATCAGATGCGGCGGCGCGTTTCAAATTATCTGTCGTATCTCGCCTTGGCCGTGCCGCGCGCGCTGGCTATTCGCCCAGACATCGTTCTGGCAATGACGGATCCGCCGGTGGCAGGCATCGCCGGAGCGTTCGTCGCGCGTATGAGTAATCGTCCCTTCGTATATAACATTCGCGATCTGTATCCGGACATGGCTGTAGGCGGTGAAATCGTAAATTTGGGTTTCTGGGTTGACCGCTGGGAAAAAATGCACCGCCGCGCGCTTCGTCAAGCTGCGCGGGTAGTAGTGCTTGGCGAGGACATGCGTGACCGCATCATCGCAAAAGGTGTAGCGCCAGATCGCGTGGTTATAGTCCGGGACGGGAGTTCGTTTCCGTCATCCCTGCCGGAAAGCAGCGATCCCGTGGTGCAGAAAATTCGCAGCGGGTTCCAGTTCGTGGCGATACATGCCGGCAATCTGGGATTTTACGGAGCGTGGAATACGCTGCTGAAAGCGGCGGAAATTTTGCGCAACGAAAATATAGGCCTGGTGTTTGTAGGCGATGGGGCAAACCGTGCAATTCTCCAGGCTTCCGCGCAGTCTTCCCCGAATGTACGCTTCTTGCCATTTTTCCCAGCCGAGCAAGTGCCACACGTGATGCTGGCAGGTGACGTACACATCGTCACAGTCCGGCGCGGGTTGGAAGGCGTTGTAGTACCAAGCAAGCTTTATTCGATCCTTGCGGCTGGCAGGCCGATACTTGTGGTGGCTTCGGCTTCCACCGACGCTGCGCGCATAGTTACCGAAACCGGCTGCGGAATGTCCGCGGATCCCGACGACCCGACCGCGGTAGCCGCCGTGTTAATCCAATTGCGAAATGACCCGGCCCGCTTGGCTCAAATGGGCGCGCGAGCCCGGGAAGTTGCGTCCAAATATGCTAGAGTCAATGAGCTTGATAGGTTCGTAAATGTAATGGAAGAGGTGGGAAATCACTCTAATGTATAGCCACTTTTTAGTGAATGGAGGCGGCCATCTGGACTCGTAAGAAGGTACTCGTAACCGGCGGGGCATCGTTTATCGGATCGCATCTGGTGGACGCTTTGATAGAGCGCGGCGCGCACGTGCGCGTGGTAGATGACTTGACGAGCGGCAGACTCTCGAACATCGAACATTATTTAAGCGATGGTCGCGTCACGTTCGTGGAAGCCGATTTGCGCGAACCTGGCGTAACGCGTGCGGCGATGAATGGCATCCAGGTTGTTTTTCATTTAGCTGCCGACCACGGCGGGCGCGGCTACGTGGACCTGCATCAAGCAGGCCCTGCGTCGAATCTCTTTCTCGATGGGCTTGTTTTCTGGGAGGCGGTGAAGGCGGGCGTGGAAAAAGTTGTTTACGCCTCCTCGGGCTGCGTTTATCCCAACAACATGCAGACCGACACGAAGCAGGAGCTTTATCTGCGCGAAGAAGACGTGAAACCTCCGCACGACGCCGACAATATGTACGGCTGGGCAAAGTTGATGGCAGAGCTGACGCTGCAGGCGTATCACCGCGAGCATGGATTGAAAACAGCATCGTGCCGGTACTTCACCGTCTATGGGCCCCGCGGAGTGGAAAATCACGCCGTAATCGCCATGATCGCTCGGGCTTTTATCGGTCAGAATCCGTTCGACGTCTGGGGCGATGGAACGCAAATCCGCAACTGGACCTATGTGGACGACATCGTAAGCGGAACAATTCGCGCTGCCGAGAGAATTGATGATGGCACAGCAGTAAATCTTGGCACCATGGAACGCATCCGCGTAATCGATGCCGCCAAAATGGTCCTGGATTTTTCGGGACAGAAAGCGGAAATCCGTTTGCGTCCGGACATGCCCACAGGCCCGGCAAATCGCGTGGCGGATAATTCCCTGGCAAAAAAATTGATGGGCTGGGAACCGAAAACGCCATTTCGCGAAGGCCTGCGCAAAACAATGGATTGGTATTTCGCGAGCAAGCAGAAAGAACAAGTCCGCAACGTGCTGGAAAAAATGCTTACGGCGCGTTGAGCGGGGCTATTGCAATGAATTTCATCCACGCCGACTGGATCGCTTTTACGGTGGCACTGCTGGCTTCACTGGGTCTCACAATTCCAGTACGTCATCTGGCATTGCGTTACGGCATGGTGGACCGCCCTGGTCCACGTAAAGTGCACCTGAAACCAATTCCACTTCTCGGTGGCATCGCCATCTACCTTGCCTTTGCGCTCGCTATTCTGATCGCCGTGCACGGTGTTCCGCAGCAACAAATTGCCGGAATCCTTTCCGGAGCCACTTTACTTGCTGTGGTTGGTTTCCTGGATGATGGCAAGCTTCTGCATCATCAGGTGAAACTCTTCATAGGGATGCCGGTAGCCGCGCTGATGCTGATCGCCACGGGAATTCACGCGCAGCTTTTTTCTAATTTTATTCCAGGAATTACCGGCACAATTCTGGATGGATGTCTGACCGTGCTCTGGGTTGTTGGAATCACCGCGTCATTCAGCATTCTCGACCACATGGATGGTCTATGCGCGGGAATCGCCGCGGTAGCCGCCGCATTTTTCACAATCTCCGCCAGCATGAACGGACAGATGCTCGTTCGCAGTCTGGGCGCAGCAGCATTGGGCGCATCGCTGGGATTCTTACGCTGGAATTTCAACCCAGCCAAAATTTTCATGGGCGACGGCGGGGCGATGTTTTTGGGATTTCTGATGGCGACGCTTGGACTAAAAGTCCATCCCGACGGAGTGCCTTTCCCGATCACCTGGCTGATTCCAGTACTGATCCTGGGTGTGCCAATTTTCGATACCACACTGGTGTCTATTTCTCGAGTGCGCCGTGGCCTTCTGCCTTTTACCTCGCCGGGAAAGGATCATACCGCACATCGGCTATCGAACCTGGGTCTAGGTCATCGCGGGGCGGTTCTGGTGCTGTATTTATTCGCCGTGTTATTCGGTGCGGCTGCCCTGATCATCCCTTACTATTCGGCGGCGACCGCCTATAGTGTGGCGGGGCTGATCATCCTGGGGAGTTTCTTTGCAATATTTCTGCTGGAAGCTGCTCCTTATGAACGTCAGGCGAAAGTATCAAAAACATTCCTGCCCAGCGATAGCTGAAAGGGGCTGTCTGTCTTGATTGCAGGCCGCTTACATATATACTTCTTCCTCGGTTAATTGGGGCATCAAACAATCCGGGACAGGGGCCGAAGTAATCCTGGCAGGTAGCCTCCTTGGAAACGCTCCGGTAATTTAAGCAAAGGCAAATTGTACGTGACGAAAATGGCGCCCGAATTACGCGACGCGAAAAATATTGTACGGAGGACTTCCCGCACAAATCCTGAAAGCGTGGCCGTCGTAGGCGGATCAGCGGCTGGTCTATTCACCGCTTCCATATTGGCACGACAGGGCGTTCCCGTCCGTGTGTTCGAACGCATTGAAACGCTGGAGCCCGACGAGCGAACTCTTATCGTAACCAATCGCATGCGTACTTTGCTTGGACGCGCCGCCGAGAAAAGTGTGGTGAACGAAATCCGCCGCTTTGAACTTTTCACCGACGGCCGTTCGGCAACGATCTCTCTAAAGCATCCCGACCTGATTATCGAACGCCGGACTTTGATTCAAGGTTTGGCTGAAGAAGCGCAGCATGCTGGAGCGACCGTCGAGCTGGGTCGCCGTTTTCACGCGCTGCATTCCAACGGTCGCGAAATAGTGCTGGAAATCGATCGAAGTAACGATGGAAGCCGCGAAGAAGTTCACGCTGATACGATCGTGGGCGGCGACGGGGCTTCCAGCCGTGTGGCCCAGGCTGCGGGATGGGCGCCCCTTGAAACAGTCCCATTGGTCCAGGCCATTGTTTCACTGCCGAAAGACATGTCTCCTGACACTGCGCGCGTGTGGTTCGTGCCGCAAGACACGCCTTACTTTTACTGGCTCATTCCAGAATCGGCGGCGCGCGGCGCCTTGGGAATCATCGGCGAGACCGGCTCGAAAACACGCAGTCATTTGGAGAAATTCCTGGAAAAACGAAAGCTCGACCCCATCGGATTTCAAGCGGCACGCATTCCGGTTTACAAACGCTGGATCCCCGTGCATCGCCGCGTAGGCCCGGGTTCGGTGTATTTGGTCGGAGACGCCGCAGGTCAAGTAAAGGTCACCACCGTGGGGGGTATCGTCACCGGCTTTCGAGGCGCGCTGGGCGTGGCTCAAGAGATTTTGCACGGAGTGTCGAGCGAGCTGCGCACCCTGCGCCGGGAACTCGATCTTCACCTTCTCTTGCGCCGTTCTCTTCATGATTTCCAGCAAGCTGACTACAGCCGGCTCGTGGATTTGTTAAACGATCCCGCGAAAGAATCGCTTGCCGAATATTCTCGCGATGAAGCGTGGAAAATTCTCTGGCGAGTATGTTTGAGCCAGCCTCGCTTGGTATTGTTGGGGCTGCGCGGGTTGTTGTCGCGCAAAAGCTCGGGGAACCAAACAGGCTTTTAACTTAACGCGTCCCAGCCCACTCTCGCGGACGTAATAATATCCGCGCCAAAACTCGACATGTACATCCTCGGGCTTTCTGCCATGACGCATGACCCAGCCGCGGCGCTCATCGGCGAGCAAGGCGTTATCGCGGCGATTGAAGAAGGAAAGCTCACCCGAACCCGCACTGCGGAAGGAATCCCTCGCGCTGCAATCCAGTTCTGCTTGGAACGCGCTGGCATAGACATCGCGCAGGTTGGGCAGATCGCTATTGGCAGCAGGCCCATGCGGTCCTGGGAGCGCCAAACATTATTTCGCGCTCGCCTCGCACCCCTGGCGCCTTCATCCAGCGGATACTTTATAAGCAAAGCGTTTGGTGAACTCAGTCGCGAGCTGAATAACTTCCGCTTGATTGACAATATGGCCGCAGGCTCGTCGCACAAAGCCCAGAGTTTCGAACATCATCAATGTCACGCTGCCAGCGCCTTCTTTGGCTCGCCTTTCGAGCGCGCGCTGATTGTTACGCTCGACGAAATAGGGGATGGGCGCTCAGGATCGGTCAGTATTGGCGACGGCACGCGCATTCGCGAACTGGAGTCTGTCGCTTTTCCTGATTCGCTCGCGTGGGTCTATTCGCAGGTAACCAGGCTGCTCGGTTTTCGTTCGCATGGCGAAGAACATAAAACTCAATGGCTGGGTTTGGCGGGTGAACCTGTTTTTCTGGACCTATTTCTGGAGGCTCTGCGTACTGAGACGAGCGGGCGCCCGCGCCTGAACACAAAATTCTTTAGACGCAGTTACGCTGGCGAGCTGTCGTTTAGTGATGAATTCTACCGGCGCCTGGGGCTTCCGGTCATCGCTCAACCAATTGCCGACGATGCGATTCGTGCGAATATTGCCGCAGGCCTGCAACAGGCTTGCGCGGTGATTGTGTGTGAGTGGTTGGAGATGACGCGGCAAAAAACCGATTCGCGCTCTCTGTGCCTTGCCGGAGGGTTATTTTTGAATCCACTGCTGGTTGCCGCAGTGGAATCGAATACGCGGTTTGAAAATGTGTTCGTGCAACCGGCTGCGGGAATCGAAGGTACCGCTCTGGGAGCAGCCTATCTCGCCTGGCATCGCGAAGGTGGGCGACCGCGCATCGGCTTCGGAGGAGCTCCATATTGGGGGCCGGAATTCTCGAATGACGCGGTCAAGAGCGTGCTGGACAATTGCAAAGCTTCTTACAAATGGTGCGACTCGGAGGAAGCGAAAGTTGGCGAAACTGTTCGAATGCTGCACGCCGGGAAAATTGTGGCATGGTATCAAGGCGCAGCCGAATTCGGGCCGCGGGCTTTGGGCAATCGGAGTCTTCTCGCGTCTCCATGGTCACCGTACGTGAAGGAAAATTTGAACGATTATGTAAAACATCGCGAATCTTTTCGGCCTTTTGCGTTGGCCATGCCGGAAGAAGATTGCGCTCAATATTTTGACCACACTCCGAATGCGCGTTATCTAACGACCATGGCTCGGGCAAAAGAAGCAGGGAAGAAGCTGCTGGCCGGTCTTCCGCCTGGATTTCTCTTGAAAGGCAATATCGTACGCCTGCATGCCGTAAGTTCTGGAGACAACCCTTTGTTGTGGAAGCTACTGAAGCGGTCGGGAGAAAATTCACCTGCTCCCATTCTGGTGAACACCTCATTCAATTTGTTCGGAGAACCTTTGGTGGTGAAGCCGCGCGATGCCGTGCGAAGCTATTTCTGTTCAGGGGCGGATGTTCTGGTGGCCGGAAATTTTCTTTTGAAGAAAAACTAAGGAAACATGGAAAGCACGGAAATTCGACAGCCCCAGCATAGGCGGAATCGGCGTATCGCGTTGGCCTTCGTATTATTGGCGCTGATCGTTTGCGGGGTTATCGCGTTTCGAGGGGTGGGACGTTGGCTGGTTCGCGAAGACTCGCCGGCCCATGCGGATGCCATCGTGGTCTTGAGCGGCGGCTTACCCTCGCGCGCGGAGGGCGCGGCAAAATATTTCGCATTGGGATATGCGGACGAAGTGTGGATTACGAAACCTGAAGGGCCTGCCGATGAGCTCAAGACATTGGAGATTTCATATTCAGGCGAGGAAGAATATAGCCGCCAGGTTTTGATCCGTATGCACGTGCCCGAGAATGACGTTTTTATTCTTCCCGGTCTTATCAACAACACGCAACAGGAAGTGAAAGAGATAGTTCGCGAACTGCGCAAAGAAAACAAGTCAAGCGTGATCATTGTGACTTCGCCGCAGCACACGCGCAGAGTGAAGGCGCTGTGGAAGAAGCTCGCTGACAAGGATCTTACCGCGACTGTGACGGCAGCGCCGGACGACACTTTCGATGCAGAACACTGGTGGCGAAACACGCGAGATGCGCTTTCAGTGGTACGCGAGATTTTAGGTCTGATGAATGTTTGGGCGGGTTTACCGGTACACCCTCACAGTAATTAAATGCGCGTTGCCTTAGTATGAATCGCCAGCCGATTCCAGTATTTTCCAACGCTCCCATCCCGCCTTTTTTGTTAAATCGCGAACCCAAAGCTGCCACTCGAATCCGGCGTCTTCATCGCTGCCAGAATAGAAGGCGCGCCAGAAATTGCGATCGCGATAAGGATCGGGATTTTCGCCACCGTCAGAACTTTGCAGCGGATCGTGGCTGCGAAATTCCCCGAGTTCCGCGGAATCTAGCGGGACTCGAAAGATCACGATTTCGTCGAGGCCCGGCATTTCTGCGGAGCCGTTATCCGTGGCAGGCGGAAGAAGATGAGCGCACAGATCTATAGAGCGTTCTTTGAGCGCCAGTTCAAGTGAAGGCGGACGCTTCGAATTTTGCGAGCGAGCGAGCGGAACTTCCCAGAGAGTAAGACTGTCGCGGCCCGAGGACTTGTCGAAATAACAGTCCAGCGAACGAGTCTGCCACGCTGCGGACTGGCGCGCGGGTAAAACCTCGGAAATCGTCGCCACCGTATGGCCGCGCCAGCGCTCGATCTTCACCGAACCGAACAAATTTCCGAACGATCGAATGAACGATAAATCTTCCGCAGTTGTCTTCAGGGTTTCGCGCCAGAAGCGGTCGCTCAGGCGCAGGGAAAAAGTGAATACTTGCTCGAGCGGAGAAGGACTAGATTCTTCAAGGCGGCGGCGAAATTCCGGATCATCAATTGCTTCCAGGGTCCGTACTTTTTCGGTTAAGCGGCGGATAGTAAGGTTTTGATTCCGCAGAAGTCGTTGCCAATGCTGAGCCAGTACGAAAAACACAAACCCGACCAGGATGCAGATGCCTAAGGTCGGCCAGAGGATTTCCATGGCTATGGTTCCGCGATACTCTACCGATTGCCTGCGAAGCGGCCCTGATTGGCAGGATTCTACTATGGATGAATTGGCCTTGCTACGAAGCTTTCAGTTGCGCGGGTTCGTGATTATTTGGCTGGTTGGCTGAGCTGTGCGAATCGCTGCCGGAAATATTCATAAGTAAGCCGCAATCCGTCTTCCAGTGTCACTTTAGGCTCCCAGCTCAAGATGCAGCGCGCTTTGTTGATATCGGGACAGCGTTGCTTTGGATCGTCCTGCGGCAATGGACGAAAAATGATGGGAACGTCGGCGCCCACTAATGCGCGAACGCGTTCCGCAAATTCCAGAATGGTGATTTCCTGAGGATTTCCGATGTTAGTAGGCTCGTGCTCGTTTGATTCAAGAAGTTTGTAAATCCCATCTAGCAAATCCGAGACGTAGCAAAAACTCCGCGTCTGCTTGCCGTCGCCATATACAGTGATGGGTTCTCCGCTGAGCGCTTGATACAGGAAATTCGGAAGAGCGCGGCCATCGTTCAGCCTCATGCGCGGGCCGTAGGTGTTAAAAATCCTTACGATGCGTGTGTCCAAGCCGTGATAGCGGTGATAGGCCATGGTCATGGCTTCGGCATAGCGTTTGGCTTCGTCATATACGCCGCGAGGCCCCACCGGATTCACATTGCCCCAATATGTCTCGGGCTGTGGACTGACTTGCGGATCACCGTAACATTCCGAGGTGGACGCAAGAAAGAATCGCGCCTTCTTGGCCATCGCGAGGCCGAGAGTGTTGTGCGTCCCGAGAGCGCCGACCTTCAGCGTCTGTATCGGAAATTTCAAATAATCAGGAGGGCTTGCAGGAGAAGCAAAGTGAAGCACAGCTTCCACCGGTCCTTGCACTTCTATGTAGCGAGTTACGTCCTGATGGGCAAATCGGAAACGGGGATGCGGTAGCAGATGCGCGACATTCGTTTGGTTTCCGGTTACCAGGTTATCCAGACAGAGAACGTCCCAACCTTTCTCCAACATCAATTCACAGAGATGAGAACCCAGAAAACCTGCTCCGCCTGTGATAACTGCGCGCAAATCGTTTCTCCTATTCAGAAGTCTTCAACAAGTTGCCATTATCCCTGAAAAAATGTTCAGGCTGGAACTATTCCGCACATACTCTTCTCACCATCCGCCATGCGAGTCAGGCCGCCGCGCCTGGGTTCGTTTTGAAGTTTAGTGCGAAGCTGCGGAAGCAGGCGAAGGAAAGCCCGTCGTATGGTCCGCGACGATTCGCCAACCTTCTTTAAACTTTCGAAAATTTAGCGTGAACACACCGCTCGGCCGGTCCATTTCGCGCTCGAGTTGGAAGTTTCCGATTGCAAATGCGCCATCCGGACAACCGACGTGAACTTCGAGATTCGAGAAGGACAATTTACCCATGGCTTTTCCATCCGGATAATTCCGGCGATAACGATCGAGAACAGCCTGCCAGCCCCTGGTGATCCCGTTTGCTCCCACAAATTCAACCTCCGGTGATTTCCAATATCCCTCCATGAACGCGTCTATATCGCCACGATTCCATGCCGCGGATTGCATGTCCAGGACCGCCCGAATTTGCGTTTCAGCAGACTCATCGTCTGCCTGCACACGCGGATTGATAGTCGTAGCGAACGAAATCGCAAAAACAAAACCGATGCACATAATCCAAGCAAATATCACTCTACGTGTCATCAACTCCTCCTAAGTTTGTGCAGTAATAATCCAGGCTTCGATTGATCCTGCCCCCTCGCCTTGGCTCGATTCCCTAGCTTAAGGCCGTGTCTCATCGCCTCAAAAAAACAGTACTGACGTCCCATTGCCGCCGGCGTCCGAAAACGAGACACTGTCCTTGGTCGAACATGTTAATCGCATCCTTCATCCTCGTGATCTCAACCGCAGCGCTGATGCAGTTCGCTGCCTTCGCTTGGCGAGCATCCTTGCTCCGAGCGGTTTCTGAGCAATACGTGAACGAAGCCGACGCTTCGCTCCAATCCTACCCTAACCTGTTAAGTTTCAGTAGCTTCCAAGAGGTCATGGCTGTCTACCGTGACCTTTGCCCGGAGCTTCAGACCGGTAGGACCCCCAACCTTGGCCCCGTAAACATCTATTACGCCGCCATGAGCTTTCTGAGCCGCCTCGGTGCCTCCTTTATGCCGGCAGAAGGCTTCAGCTGGGCACAGCGCGAAATGGCTCTCTGCACTCAGTATGCGACGGTCCGTTTGTCGCAGCGCCTGGAGCGCAACATAAACGCGGTAAACGAAGCCCGTTCCTTCTAATTAAGCTTCTCCAAACCAATTACGTCCTGCCCAAATTACCTCTTCTCACCAGAATGGTACGGTCGTTCTATTGTTACCGTCGGGGTAAAACGAGAAACTGTCGTTGGTCGAAAATGCTAATCGCAGCCTTCATTCTCGTCATCTCAATCGCAGCGCTGATGCAGTTCGCCATGTTCGCGTGGCGCGCATCGCTGGTCCGAACGGTTTCCCAGCAGTATGTGAACGAAACCGATGCTTCGCTGCAACCCTATCCCAAGCTTTTAAGCTCCACCAGTTTTGCGGAGGTCAAAGCAGTCTATCGAGATCTCTGCCCCGAACTCGAAACCAGTCCAACCACGAATTTGCGCGCAGTAAGCGTCTATTACGCCGTCATGAGCTTCGTGAGCCGCGTAGGCAGTTTCATTCTGCCGGCAGAAGGCTTGGACTGGACGCAGCGGGAAATGGCCCTGTGCACCCAATACGCAACAGTACGTCTGTCGCAGCGCCTGGAACGCAACATCAGCGTCGTGAACGAAGCCCGCTCTTACTAGTTCCCTTCTTATTCGCCTGTTCCCCAGCGGTTGCCTGATACGCCATTCTTACAAGTCATTTCTCAATACTTAACCCGTTTTTGTGGCCCAATTAAATCTTATAAACCTCAGGGGCATGCATGTCCCAATTGAAGGAGGCGCCACCATGAAGCGCGCCGAAATTTCTATTTTGCTTACAGGTGTCTTGCTTGCGCTGATCCAGTTCGCTGGCTGCGCTCAGAAGCCGCCCACCTTCAACGATGTGCAGATACTGGCTCCCAAGGGTGCGCAGACTATTGCTCAAAGCCAATCCGTGATGATCCAGGCAAACGTGCTGAACGATCCCGCCGCGGGCGGCGTAACATTTAGTTTTAGTGCTTTGCCCGGGTTCGGCACGATAAACCAGACCAGCACGACGACCGCTACTTATACCGCACCGAATGCCGTCACTACCGCGACCACCGCGAAAATCATAGTCACTTCCGTGGATTTTCCGCAGAAATTCGCCACGGTCACCATCAACGTGGTGCCACCGCCCACGATCACAACTACCACGCTGGCCACCGCACCGCTGAACGCGGCGTACAGCGCCACGGTGACTGCGACCGGAGGATTGCTGCCTCTTTCCTGGTCCATCAGTGCCGGCGCTTTGCCGACCGGGCTTTCCTTGGCGCCAAGCACCACCGACACAGTGCAGCTCACCGGCAAGCCGACTGTTGCCGGGACTTACACATTCACCATCACGGTCACTGACGCCGCAGGGTTCAGCAGCTCTGAGCAATTCACACTCGCCGTGAGCTCGCTCTCCATAACCACTACATCGCCTCTGCCCCCCGGCACCGTGGGCACAGTTTACGATTCTCCCGGGCTGCAATTCTCCGCTACAGGCGGTAATCCACCCTACACTTGGTCTGTCGCGAGCGGCTCGTCACTTCCTGCGGGTCTTACACTAGATCCCACCACAGGGCTTCTCTCCGGAACACCGACAGCAGCAGGAACTTACAATTTTGGAATCACCGCAACCGATATGTCGAGCCCTCCTGTCCCCGTCACTGTCAATTTCACCCTGGTTGTTAGCGGCCCCCAAAATCTCATGGGATTGAATGGCTCATACGCCTTCGAATTCCGCGGTTACAACAGCACGGGATTCGTGGCCTTTGCTGGAACATTTACGGCGAATGGTATTGGAGGAATTACCGCCGGCGAGGAAGATTACAACTCAATCGGCTCCACGCCGGTGAACTACACCAGTCTTGTGGGCACCTACACTTTGGGAACCGACGGCCGCGGAACGTTTACGTTTACCGGCAGCACCCCTGCTCAACCAGCGCAACAGTACACCTATGCATTTTCAATCGATGCGACGGGAAACGGTAGATTTATTGAATTCGACAGCACCGGCACGCGCGGTTCCGGTCGCATTGCTCCACAGACTGTGAGCACGTGTGTGGTAGGCACAACAACCACGTACATTGGATCTTTTGCGTTCGGAGGATCGGGATTCGCCGGGCCGGCTCTCTCTGGATCAGGTCCTATCGCATTTGCTGGCGCGTTCACTGCCATTCCGCCCAGTCCCCCTCTAACCCAGGGGAGCTTGAGTCAGGCCGAGTTTGATACGAATGTACCGAATCAAACGGCTGCTTACGATCCATCCTTGTCAGGGCTTTATCAATCCGGACCAGACACGACCCACTGCACCATGTCACTGACGTCGGCGAACTTGGCGAGCCAGACCTATAGCGTCTATCCAGTGTCCGCGTCTGAAGCGTTCCTGGTGGAAACGGACACAGTAAGTCCTACTACACCATACTTGGCCGCAGGTGAAATGATTCAGCAGGCAGTCCCTGGAGGAACATTCCCGTTGGCGAATGTACTCTCGCAAAACATTGCAGGTGGATTGAGCGGCCAAATTTTGAGCGGAGGCATTTACTTGCCGGACGTCTCCGTGGTTCAAATCTCTCCGTCAAGCAGTAGCAGCGTTCAGTTTTTAATCGAGGACAACCAAGCGGGGAATGTATTGAACTGGGCAAGCCCATTTACGGCTTCTTACACAGCTGACAACTTAGGTCGCGTTTTCCTGAATCTTCAGAATCCGTTCGCACCCGTCCTTTACTTAGTTAGTTCCAGCGAAGCATTCCTGGTGGGAACTTTGAACGGCGGTCCAATCGTCGGACATTTTGAAGCTCAATCCGGTTCGCCCTACACTGCACAACTAATGGCAAACACCTTTGTAGAAGGTACTTCGGCTCCTGCTGCCAGTGCTGACGACGATCTCTCTGGGTTCCTGACGCTCAGCGACACATTTGGAGTGATCGGAACGCAGGACGTAAGCACAACGACGACGAACATACCGGGACAAACCGTCACCGGAACTTATGCGCTCACTAACACCGGCGCTACCGATGGCAGCGGCACAATGACGTTCACTGCCCCGGTATTCACCGGCGACTTCTTCATCGTTACGCCCAGCAAAATTGTGATGATTACAACCACGCCGGGAGATGAGAATCCTCTCCTGATTATCATCGGACACTAGCGCGACACCGTGACCGGAAGTTTAGTAGGCCCAGCGCATCAAAACTGCGCCGGTGGTGTAACCCGCGCCTACCGTAATCACCAGCACCAGGTCGCCTTTGTGCAACCGGCCCTGCTCCAACGCGTCCATCAAAGCCAGCGGTATTGTCGCGGCCGTGGTATTTCCAAAACGATCGATATTGATAATTATTTTCGAGTCATCCACACCCAGCCGTTCCTGCATGGCATGAATAATTCGCAGATTCGCTTGATGCGGCACTACCAGCGCCAGATCGCGGCTGGTGAATTCATTGCGTTCCAATATTTGCACGGCCAGCTCGCTCATGCGCCGGACTGCGTATTTGAAGACCTGCGCGCCCTCCTGATGCACGTAATGCATCCGCTTTTCCACCGTTTCCAGCGACGCTGGTTTCAGAGATCCGCCCGCCGGCATGTATAGATTGCATCCTCCGGATCCGTCCACATCATGAGCGAAATCCAGGATGCCTTCGTTGTCGGAGGTGGCCGGTTCCACCAACACGGCGCCGGCGCCATCGCCAAAAAGAACGCAGGTGGCGCGGTCTCGGTAATCCAGTATGGAGGTCATCACATCGCTGCCGATCACTAGCGCTTTTTTGTGCGTTCCAGCCCCGACGAACTGCGCGCCAACAGTTAACGCGTAGGAAAATCCGGAGCAAGCCGCCGAAAGATCAAAACCCCACGCATTTTTCGCGCCGATGCGGTCTTGAATCAGGCAAGCGGTGGCGGGAAACAGCATGTCCGGAGTAACAGTCGCCACCACAATTAAATCAATTTGTTCGGGCGGAACTCCCTTTGCCGCGAGCAATTTCTTGGCGGCTTCAGCGCCGAGGTGGGAAGACCCCACGCCCGGGTCTGCGTAGTGGCGTTCGCGGATTCCCGTGCGCGTGCGGATCCATTCGTCATTGGTGTCCACCATTTTTTCAAGATCAAAATTCGTGACCACCCGCGGTGGGACGTACCCTGCCACTCCGGTAATCTTTGCGGCAATGCGCCTGCCCATTCCTCTTCTCCAGGATGCAAACAATAGCAGGCGATTGTATGCAATCGCTTGCATGCGTGACAAGCAAAACACGGTTCGTTCCGTACGATATTGGACTAACGCGATATTTCCAATCGGTAGGTGATCTCCGCGGTATTTCGCAACATCGCCGCCACCGAACAATATTTCGTCTGGCTCAATTCGATGGCATCGCGCGCCGCTTTCTCTTCCACCGCACCGGAAAGCCGATAAACCATGTCGATCTTCGTCCAGACTGCAGGAGGGTTGGCGGCGCGCTCGCCGGAAATAACAATTTCAAGAGACGCCAGTTTCTGGCGTTTCTTCGCCAGAATACTAACCACATCGACGGACGAGCACGCTCCCAGCGCGCCCAGCAGCATTTCCATGGGGCCCGGGGCCGCGTTGTGTTTTCTGTCCGCATCGAATGGCACCGCATGCCCCGAAGGCATTTGGGCCACGAATTCTTCGCCCCCAGCCCACTTGACCGTTGCAGTTTGCAAGATTCCTCCGCTAAAAACTCAGTTCGTATCGCACGGAAAACTGTATATGAGCTTGAAGCGAGACGTCCAGTAAATCAAGAGCGGCAGGAAATTTCCTGAATGCAAATTAGCACGGTGAACGTGGCGACCGAGCGGCTTACAGCGAAGAACTATCGGACAAATCGGGAACGCTAACGCCTGGTTCGATGCGAACTCGCGGCGACCGCCGCATTGTTTGTACGAAGAGCTGAACCAGTTCGGGATCGAACTGATTCGCAGCGCAACGTTCCAGTTCCCTGAAAGCGTCTTCGGAGGTTCGCGCCTTCTTGTACGTCCGCTCCGAGGTAATCGTGTCGTAGGCGTCGGCGATGGCGATCAGGCGGGCGCCGTAGGGAATCTTTTCGCCTTCCAGCCGGTCGGGATAGCCCGTGCCATCGTAAAATTCGTGATGGTGGCGAACCATCAGGCGAATCTTGTCCATGGTCTGCAGCGGCTCCAGGATCTTCGCGCCAAGCTCGGTGTGGGTCTTCATCGTTTCCCATTCGGCTGCATCCAGCGGGCCTGACTTGTTCAGAATCGTCTCCGGGATGCCTACCTTGCCGATGTCATGCAGCAGCGCGGCCAGCCGAATTTCTTCCACTTCGGGCTCGCTCATCCCCAGCGCCTTGGCGATTACAACAGCATAGGCAGAGACCTTCTGTGAATGCCCCTGGGTGTAGTGATCCTTGGCATCAATGGCAAGAGCCAGCGATGTTACTGTCTCAACTACGGCTTCCGGCAGCGTATCCGGCGCCACGCCTCCGCTCTGCTCCGCCAACGAACGCGTAAATTGCTCCAGACGACGGTAAACTTCGTCAAACGCTTCTGGGCCGGTGGAAAAAAGTCTCTTCAACGTCACGCCCAGGTACGCTTCGAGTACGTCTTTCTTCCAGCGCTTGGTGTCGCCCGGACCGCCCTCCTCCGCGCTGGACACCGAGTTCCCTCCTTGATGTTTGGATAAATACATCGAGGAGTCTGCCACCTGTATAAGCTCTTGCGGAGTGGAACCATGCACGGGGAAACCCGCGATACCGAAGCTGGCGGTAATATTTTTGTCACGAAGAAGCGGATCGGACGCGACCCATCCACGCAATTTGCTGGCAAGTTGGCGAGCCTGTTCTACAGTAGTTTCTGGCATCAGTATGACGAATTCGTCCCCGCCGTAGCGCGCTACCACATCGGACCGCCGGCAATTTTGCTCCAGTATGTGACCCACGCGCTGCAATACCACGTCGCCTTCCAGATGTCCGTAAAAGTCGTTTACGAATTTGAAGCGATCGAGATCCATCAAAACCAAGGCAAATGGACGATTCGCGCGTGTGGAGCGCTTCCATTCTGACGACAATGCCTCCATCAAGTAACGGTGCGTCTTCACGCCCGTCAAACCATCCGTAATTGCTTGCTCCTGCGCTCTCTGGAAGGTCAGGGCGTTGTTCAAGCCGCCCG
Source organism: Candidatus Acidiferrales bacterium (assembly GCA_050012395.1). Lineage (GTDB taxonomy): Bacteria > Acidobacteriota > Terriglobia > Acidiferrales > UBA7541 > Palsa-295. The sequence goes on along the minus strand of JBEKHG010000028.1, from coordinate 5,770 downwards.
CGAAAAGATCCGCTAGAGTGCGCAGCAGCAGCACTTCTTCCTCTTCGAATTCGCAAGGTTCCGAGGATTCCACATACAACACGCCCAGCAAATGTTCGGCGTAAGTGACCGGCAGTGCAATTGCCGAGACGGAAGTGGGTAGCACGGGAATTGGCGTAGAAATGCTCACTTCGCGTACGATGGCCATCTGCCCGGTGCGAGCCACTTGGCCAATGATGCCTTCGCCCAGTGGAATTCTGCGCCCTACCGCGTCGCGCCTGGCTCCCGCTTCTGCCTGAACTACCAGCTCTTTTGCCGGATAATCCACAATGGCTATTCCGATATGATCGTATTTCAGGCCATTTTCAATTTCTGAAGCGATCTTCGCCAGCATTTCTGCCGGATCGAGCGTGGTGATCGCGCGGCTGGATACGTTGTTGATGAGCATCAGGTGACGCGACTTCTTCTGTTCTTCGGTGAAAAGGCGCGCGTTTTCCAGTGCTACGGCCGCTTCGCTGGCAAGCACGCGCATCAACTCCACATGCCCTTCGTCAAAAGCTCGTTCTTGTTTGCTGTGCACGGCCATCACGCCGATCGCACGATCGTAAAGAATCAATGGTACCGCGCAAATAGAGCCCACCATGCGGGTTGGTTTGATGCCGAGCCGTTCGGTTTCTTCAGCATAGTGATCCCGGATTAGCAGAGGCTGGCACGTTTTCACCACGTGTTCAGTCAGGTGATTCCCGGCAGTGCGAGTCCGCTTCGGCATTCGCTCGCCGTCTAGCACGTCGATTTCAAATCGAACTTGTTGAGTCTTGTGATCGAAGAACGCAATGAAAAGACTGTTTACGTCGAGCAGCCGTTTCATCTCGGAATATATGCGCTCGAAAAGTGCGTCCGGTTCCAGCGTGGAGCTGAGCGCCCGCCCGATTTCATTCAGGATGTGCAGTTCTTCGCTGCGTCTGGATGTTTGCTGTACCAGGTAACTGTTTTCTACCGCCATTCCTATTTGGTGGCCCAGGGCCAGAAGCAGCCGCAATTCCGCGGGTGTGAAATTGCGATTGTCAGGCGTACCCAGCAGTAAAACTCCAAACACACGCTCTTTGGCTTGCAGGCTGATTCCCACCACTGTGCGCAATTTCTGGCCCAGCAGAAGTTTCCGTACGTGGCGGAAGGATTCTTCTTTCTCCAGCGCTTCCCATTTCGAGTCCGTTTCCAAATCGCGCAGGACGACAAGTCCACCGAGACGCGCGACCAGACTAACTACGTAATCGTCTAGATTGTTGCTTTGAATGGCTGCGCAAAACGCATCACCCAGCCCTGTGACCACCACGGATGTCGGTCCGTTCTCTTCTCCGTAATGCAGGCAAAGCGCGCCAGCGGGAATGCGCACAACGTTCAGGACACGATCGAGCGCTTGCGCCAGCATCTTCTGTATCTCGCCGCCCGCGAAGCTCGACGTGGCCAGGTTCAAATTAGAGAGCGCAAGCATGTTGCGCTCTACTCTACGGCGCTCTTCTTCGTAAACCGCCATCACCATCAGCACCCCGCCGAAAAGTTCAGGCAGCAGAGCGAGTGGCAGCAGATCTTTCCCCGCGAGCGGTCCAAGTCTTTCTTGAAAAACGATCGTTAAGCGCAGCAATCCCCACGCGACGAAAGTGATGGCAAGCAATTGGTCGGCGCGGGATTCCTGTTTCAGACCCTCTTCCCAGAAAGTGCGCGCGACGAAGAAAAACATCAGGCCAACTGCCAGGCCCAGAGGGACGTTGATCCAGCCCCGTGAGTAGCCCAGCGCCCAAATGCCGGCGGCAAAGCCCAGAGCTGCCATTCCTTTCCACGGTACTTGCAGACGCGCATACATCTTGGCGGCGCAATAAAACGCCAACGCGGCAACCGCAAGCAACCACTCAGTTACCGGATCCGCCCACCATGGAATGGTCAACCTCATTGTCACAGATCGAAGCAAAAAGTGCAGGGCAACGAACAGCCACCCTCCCGCCCACACCACCATGTATTGTTGGCGCTTCTGCTCGTAAACGTAGGAAAAGAACAGCGCCAGCAGGACGGCTCCTGCCAGCAGGACGAACGCCGTCATATTGATGTGAATCAGCAAGTTACCGCTCCAACTCCTGAGGCTACTTCCGTCGAGAATAGCAGAGATTTGCAAGGTATCCGTGTGCGTATCCGGCCTAGTTTCGTGGAGGTCAACGGCTGCCACGCCTGCGCAAAAAGGCCCGAAACCAGCCAAACCTGCGGTAGGAGTTTGCCCGGACCTGCGGTAAAAGATCTGAGGCTCCCACAAATATGAGGTTTACTGCCAGACGCGTCAAGAGTACCTACGAGCCATTTACTCGCGATCCCCACGGTGTGGTTGCGCGGGCGCTCGATTTTGCAGACTCGTTCCGCTAAGATGATCGTTTCCATTTCAGGAAAGGAAGTCGCAGGGACAATGACATCCACTCAGAAGCCGCGCGTGCGTTTTGCCCCATCGCCTACCGGATTTCTTCACGTGGGGGGAGCGCGCACAGCCCTATTTAATTGGCTTTTTGCAAAGCATGAGGGTGGCACGCTTTTGCTGCGCATTGAAGACACGGATGTCGAACGCAACAAACCGGAGTTGGTTGACGGGATCCTGGTGGCGCTTCGATGGCTGGGGATTGAATGGGATGAAGGGCCATTTTTTCAATCGCAACGCATCGAAATGTACCGCGCAGCGGCCGAGCGTATTCTTGCAAGCGGCGCGGGATACGCTTGTTATTGCAGAGCAGCTGCATATACGGGAGGCGACTCCGCCGAAGAAAACGAAGGTGAAGGTGACAACGAAGGAAAAGCAGCGAAGGTGGTGGCTTGTTCTTGCCGAGACTTGACTGCGGAGCAGCGCGCTGCGAAAGAGAAGGAAGGCATTCGACCGGCGATCCGGTTTCGCACTCCGCGAACCGGCACGACACATTTTGAAGATGCAGTGTTCGGCACGCGCGATGTACAAAATGCCGAAATTGAGGATTTCGTTCTCCTGCGATCTTCGGGTTTGCCGACCTATCAACTCAGCGTGGTAGTGGATGACATCGATATGCGCATCACGCACATTATTCGCGGCGCGGATCACTTGTCTAACACGCCGAAGCAAGTATTGATTTACAAAGCGCTCGGCGCGGAGGCACCGATATTTGCGCACGTTCCTCTTATTCTCGGCCCCGATCGTACGCGGCTTTCGAAACGCCACGGCGCGACCAGCGTTGGATCGTATGCGGAAGAAGGATTTCTTCCTGAAGCGTTCCGGAATTTTCTGGCGCTGCTAGGATGGTCGCCTGGCGATGATTCAGAATATCTACGGACAAAGGAGCTTATCGAACGATTCGCGCTTTCGGGCGTAAGCCGCACCAATGCCATTTTCGATCGCGCAAAACTGGAGTGGTACAACACACAGTATTTGCAGAAGCCACCCGTCGAAGAGCTTTTGCCGTATGTGGAGGCGGAGTTGAAGCGTTCCGGGCTATGGCAAGAAGCTTGGGCGACTACGGACCGGGAATGGTTTGCGCACACTGTGGATTTGATTCGGTCGCGAACGCGATTGCTGGTGGACTTTAGCGGCTGGGCTCGCGCATTTTTCACCGATGATTTCGAGTACGAGGCGGAAGCGCGTGCAAAATTCTGGAAGGACGAAAAGCTCCCCGTGCTAATGCCCAAATTAGTTGAAGCGCTCGAAGCGGTAACGGAGTGGAACCATGATGCGTGCGACGCGGCGTTGCGCGGCGTGGCTACTTCGGAAGGTGTCAAGGCCGGCTTATTAATAAACGCGACGCGCGTGGCGATTGTGGGCCGGGCTGTCGCGCCGCCTCTCTTTGAAACGATGGTTGTGCTGGGAAAAGATCGAGTGATCTCGCGTCTCCGCCGCGCTCTGCCAGCGATTTCCAGCCGGTAACGGCAACATTCGCCAAACCTGGGACCGCACGAACTTCAGAAAACAAAGACTAAGGTGTCAGCGGGCCGGAACGAGCCTGGAGAAAACCTCTGGATGAACTTCTCTAGGTGTCGTGCCTTCTTCGGCCAAATTAAATTTGACATTTAACGGAAGCTTTACCGGGGGCAGACAAGCACTGTCATTACACGCCTGATAACGCAAGACCATCGGAATTTCCGCGGGGCCAAGTGCGGCAGTGGATTTCGCAGACAATCGCAGCACTAGCGTAACACCCCCGCTGTACACATCGAGGGGATGATTCGGCGAGAAACTGAATTTTTCGAGCTTGCCCTTCGGGTAGATGGTGTCCAGCAGCTCAAAACCCGCGGGAAGCTGAGGCTTTAGAGTAGTGGCGATCAAATAATCGTCCGTGGGCTTGTGCGAATTCATGTGGAAACCCTTGGCGATATCCGCGACAATCGCAATCTTGAATTCCTTTCCGCGCGGAACAGGATCGAGCGAAACAAATATGTGGGGCTTGACGATGGAGGAGGCATCTGGAAGGCTTGATTCTTGAGGCGAACTCGACAGAGTCGTGGTGGGTTTGCGGGCAACATTAGATGCGAAGCCGGAGCCTATAAGAACGCAAGAGATGAAGGCGGCCGGCAAGAACTTCATCTCAGACCTGAACCGTGGAACCAGTTTTTTCGGTGAGGATGCGGCTCATAACCTGGCTCAGAGTCTCACCGGTCTTGTCTAACACAAATGCCTGGGCCGTTTCAGACCATCCGAGTTTGAAACTGGTGGTAAGTGCGGAAATCCAGATCTGGCGGACAGGCGCGTTGGGGCTGATTACGAAGCGGGTCTCGTCTTCGTCTTCGAATTCGATCTCTAACTTACCACTCCCGCCCTCGACTTCGAATTCATGTTCGTCGCCTAATTCAAGCAGGCGTTTGCGCAGGCTTTCGAAGGCGGCATCGCATTTCTTTTGGAATTCTTGTTCGTCCATCATAGCGGAGTCAGGTTACTCCTATTTTCGCGGAAAGATTTAACCAACCGAAAACTCTTGAAAGCCACTAGAGCAGCGCCTTGATTTGTTTCTCAAGGTCGTCTTGGTCTGCTAACCCGATGAAGCGTTTCTGAACCTTACCATCGCGTGAAATAACTATGGACGCCGAACTGAGTTGTTTGGACGTAAGGCGCAACGACGCTTTTGCCTTCGTCATCCATTGCCACGCCGAGTATCGTGAGTCCTTTGTCCGCATATTTCTGCTGGAAACCGATCATCCAGGGAATTTCCACCCGGCAGGGTTCGCACCAAGTGGCCCAAAAATTTACGATTACTACTTTCCCCTTCAAGCTGGCTAAAGAAACATCCTGATCCTGCAGGTTCTTGAAAGTTACATCGGGCTCGTCGGGATGCGGGCCATTACTTGCGGCGGATTTACCGCCGTCTCCGCTTGAAACTTTGAATAGATCGTGCGAGTTACAGCCTGAGAAATTCGTGGTGACAAGCAGCACGACTAAAAGAACAAACCAGAAAACATTTGGGACCCGTCGCATCCAGCTAGCTCCACTTTGAAAAGACATTTAAGAATGCAAGTTTACCTGAAAGCCAGGTCAGGCGATTCATAAACACCAGCCCGCCAATGGCCAGCAACAGTACGCCGCTAAATACCTCAACAGCATGCAAATAGCGGCGAAAGCGCTGATAGAATTTCAAGAAACGACCAATAGCCAGCGCGGTAGCGAGAAAGGGCATTGCGAGTCCCGCCGAGTAACAGGCTAGCAGGAAAACACCCTGGCCGATGGTTTCGCGGGTGGCCGCAATGGCCAGCACGCCGGCAAGGATCGGGCCGATACAGGGCGTCCACCCGAAGGCGAAAGCAA
>JBEKHG010000027.1:0-56329 GCA_050012395.1 Candidatus Acidiferrales bacterium | reverse complement strand
TACTTTAGCGATCAGTTTCTGGGGCTGGCCATCTTTGCCATAACGGGCGAGCAACAAAAGTGTACGGGCCAGGCGTTTTTCACTGGAGTTAAAGAGCTGATCCATCAAATCCTCTTCCAAGCGGATCGTTCGGGACAACAAGTACGAAAGAAAACGGTCGGAGAGGCCATGATCGTTGTGGAGTTCGCGAATCATCTCATCTTTCTGTATCGCCAGCACAGTGCAATGAGAGATAACGCTGGCTGTCGCCATACGGAAAGGCAGTCCCAGCAGGCATCCTTCACCAAAAAACTGACCCGCCACCAGAACCGCTATCACGGCCTCGCGCCCCAGATTATTCAACACGGAGAGTTTTACGCTGCCTTTCTGGATGTAGAAAATCTGGTCCGATGGATCGCCCTGCCGGAAAACAACCTCACGGTCTTGAAACCGCGCGATCTTTTTGGATACGCCTGCGGAACTGAGAAACTCTTGCGCGTCGAACGCAGATTTTCTATGCAGCTTTCTATCGGTCGGTCCGCGGACTTGATTCATGACCCGAACCTCCTCATCGACCTCCCGGCTGTGTTCGTACCAGCTATGTACGGTACCGCACAGTAATCCACAGTCGCAAGTGTACTTGTGCGTGGATATACAGACAGTAAAATGCTCTCGCACGTATAACAAGTGCGGTAACTACGGTTTCTTTTCTGTGTGTTTCTACAAGTTTGCATTGGAGAGAATCTCGCCATATTCTGGTCGTCAAGCGACTCTGTGAATTGAGACAGGCCGTTCATATCTGTCCCGCGTATTCACTCGTTGGTCGCAGTTTTTCATGCGCCGTTGCGCCCAAATGGTCAGAGACAAGTTCGTGTCGGTCCCCGTCTTTTCGCGCAAGTCACGCATCAGCCGGTGGAATAGGCTGGTAGTGAGCCGCAAACTGGCGCAAATCTTTTTCACAGTTTCTCCCGCGACCAGAGCCCGCATTACGATTCCTTCTTCCACGGTGAACACCGGCTCCGGACGCGCTCCCGCAAAAGGAATGGGAACCAGGTTCGACGGGAATTTCATAAGATTGCGGGCCACGTGCTGCCGGCAGATGCATGGCGATCCGCTTATTCCTTCCCAAGCGACGGGTGACAATGTCGCCTTTTACTGCCCAGAAATGCTCCCAATTGCCTGCTTCGGCCAGATTTGCGGGGGCCGGGCCCAGCGCCTAACCCCCGCAAATGGGCAAAAATACAAGCACGCCGAAGTTAATCCAAACCAGAGAAATGAACCTGTTCAAAACCGCACACTCGGCCACGTAGAGTTAACTGATTAGACATTTTGATTCCAAGTTAAAGTAAGTGTGCAAAACCGCACACAAAGTTTGAAGCCGCGCCTTTAAACTTCCTTCACACAAGCAGGAGGCGGTCATGGCTTTGCATTGGGGATCGGAATGGCAGCAGTGCTACGTGGAAGCATTGCTCGAAACAGACGCGAGGAATCTGGTCGAAAAGGTCGCTTGCGCAGAAAAAGCCATTCTGCTTCGCGTGGAGGAGTTATGCCTGAGTTCAAGCGGGGAAGAAGAATGGCAGTCTATCGAAGACGCCGTTGCGGGCTTGGCAGTTCTCAGAAGAGAAATTCTCAAATCTTCGATTGGAATCAAGAAAGATCAAAGTCCGGATATCGTAAAGCCGCGGATGCTCGCTAGCTAGTCCGCGCCAGCGATTGAAGCCGAGGGGTCGGCGACAATCGCGTGCAAGGGACCTCTCGATGACACGCAACAAGGCGCGTTTCAAAATACTTCTGATTCAGAACGACCCGTCAGCCGCTGCTCGAATCAAGACGGCGCTGGCGGCGGAAGAGCCGGGATCGTTTGAAGTGGAGTGGGTGCGGCAGCTTTCTCAGGGCCTTAAGGCGCTCAGCAAGATGGGGATTGCCGCCGTTTTGCTTGACTTGTCGTTACCAGACAGTGAAGGCGTCGAGACTTTCGATAAGCTATTCGCCGCTTCACCGGACGTTCCGATTCTGATCCTCGCTGGAAATGGGACTGAAGGATTGGCGAAGGAGGCCGTAAGCCGGGGCGCCAAGGATTATCTGGTGGCGGCCCATTTGGATACCTATTCGCTCCAGCGGGCGCTGCGGAATGCGGTCGAACGCAGCAGCATCGAGGATGCCTTGTATGCAGAAAAAGAGCGCGCGGTAGTTACACTTAACTCGATTGGTGACGCCGTTCTGTGCACCAACATCTCCGGCAGGATCACTTATCTGAACGCCGTAGCTGAAGAGATGACGGGTTGGCCCCTCATTGAAGCTATCGGAAAACCGCTCGCCGAAGTCTTTCGAATTATCGATGAAGCCACCCGCCAGACAGCCCGGGATCCCATGCAGATGGCCGTCGAACAAAACAAAACCGTCGGACTGACTGCCAACTGCGTGCTTATCCGCCGCGACGGCTTTGAATCCGCCATTGAGGATTCCGCCGCGCCGATCCATGACCGGTCAGGTCGCGTGATAGGCGCGGTGATCGTCTTTCACGATGTGAGCGCGGCACGCGCCATGGCGCTTGAAATGACGCACACCGCGCACCACGACGTAGTCACCGGTCTTCCCAATCGCTTGTTGCTCAACGATAGAATCACGCAGTCAATCTCATTAGCTCTCCGGCAGAACCGCCCGATCGCGGTGCTTTTTATCGATTTGGATCATTTCAAAAATATTAACGATTCGCTCGGCCATGCCGCCGGCGACGAGCTTCTTCGGTCAGTTTCAAAACGGCTGATGACTTGCGGGCGTGCCTCCGACACAGTGAGCCGCCAGGGCGGCGATGAATTCGCTATTCTTCTTCCGGAGATCACCCATGCCCAGGACGCCGCTACCTGTGCGGCAAAGATAATTCTTGCCCTGAACGCGCCCCACTTTATCGGCACACGCACTTTGCATATCGGGGCGAGTATTGGCATCAGTTTGTATCCCAAAGACGGAGAGGATGCTGAAACCCTCATTAAGAATGCGGACACCGCCATGTATCACGCGAAAGAGCACGGCCGCGGCAATTTCCAGTTTTTCGAAGCAGACATGAACTTGAAGGCGGTGCAGAGGCAATCGATAGAAAGCGAGATGCGGCGTGCGCTGACGAACCAAGAATTCTTGTTACATTATCAGCCGAAGGTAAACCTCGACACCGGAGAAATCACCGGCGTGGAGGCCCTGATACGCTGGCAGCACCCTGAACAGGGCTTCATCGCGCCGGCTGAGTTCGTGCCCATCGCCGAAGATTGCGGCTTGATTGTCCCCATCGGCCGTTGGGTGATGCGGGAAGCTTGCAGGCAGGCACGTGCTTGGCAGGATGCGGGATTGCGCCATCTGCGCATGGCTGTCAATGTTTCCGCCGTTGAGTTTCGCGAAAAATCTTTTGTCGAAAACGTCCGCACCGTACTCTCCGATACCGGCTTGCGGCCCCAATATCTCGTGCTGGAACTCACCGAGCGCGTCCTGATGGAGCACGCTGAATCGACGGCCCTCCTGCTGGAAGAACTCAAAACAATGGGAGTGCATCTTGCGGTGGACGACTTCGGAACAGGCTACTCCAGCCTCAGTTACTTGCGCCAGTTTCCCATCGACGTCCTTAAAATCGATCAGTCCTTCATCAAGAAGATCACTTCCAATTTGGACGACTCAACAATCATAGCTGCGATAATTGCCATGGGCCGAAATCTTCACCACATCGTCATTGCCGAAGGCATCGAAACGCAGGAACAGGTTGCCTATCTCCAATCTCAACATTGTGAAGAAGGTCAAGGCTATCTCTTGAGCCCCCCGGTGGGCGCCACGCAGTTCGGCCATCTACTCGAAACGGGAATTACCGCCATGGTCGTCAACTGACGGCCTGATTATGATTCCGACTGCTCTTACACCCCCAGCTTGTAGCGTTCGTCGTCGGAGATTTTGCCGCCATTGACGGTCGCGCACTCGTGGCATAAAGTCATCTCGCTCCAATCGGAACGAAAATGCTTAACCAAGAGTGGATTAAAACGCTCGAAGATGGCACGAGCGTGCAGTTCTCCTACTTAGAACTGCCGAACGATGGTGCCTTTATCACGGCGCAGATTGGAGGGCATGAGGTGGTCTATTCGGTACTCTTAGCCAATGCCAGAAACCCATTGAGTCGTGAGAATGTCGAAGGTCATTTCAAGACCGAGCTTTCAAAGAAGTAGCGACATACCGGGCGCTTCGGTTCCACGACGCGTTAGGAGCAGGAACAAACGAAGCTGAGCGCTGATTACGTCGCGATCGGCGAGGCTTGCTCGAAGGCGATTTGCCAGGCGCCGTTTCGGCAGAGGCAGAGACGGGCGCAGCGGTTATCGTCGGTGAACGTTTTGCCGTTGAGGGTGCCGCTGCCTTGCAAGCGGTCGAGGATGACGGCAGCGTCATTGCTGAACACTTTGATTTGAAGCTCGGTCCAAGTGGCGTGATGGAGCTTGTAGCTGGGCGAGAGGATCACTCCCAGGATAGTGGCGCGGTCGAGGATTTGGCCGTTGGGCGCGATGTAAACGTACTCCGGGGCCATGAGCCGGTCCACGGTGGCGGCGTCGTTCTCAAGCCACGCCGCGTTCCAGGCTTTGCTGAGTTGGACAATTTCTTGCTGCACCGCTGCGGTCATGTTCCGGCCCTTCGTGGCCTCTTCCCCAGGCTACTGAATTGCGATCTTGAACTGCGGAGAATAGTTTTTGATCAGTGTTGTTGGGGCTTGGAGTTGCCGGCTGGGGACGCGGAGCTTGAGGACAGCGCTGACGCGGCGCCTGGGTTGGTGTTGACTGCGCTGGCGGATGGAACCGGCGCAGATGCGGATGCGGATTGTGCGGGCGCAGAGGCCGACTGCGCGGACGCAGCGGCTGGCGACAGCGACGATGCTGCGGGCTTGCTCGGTTGAGGCTGAACGGGCTTGGGGGCAGAAACGCCTGCGATGCTTGAACCCAGGCCCAATTTTTGCAGGCTTAGCGCGTTAATTTTCCCGGAAGATTCCAGGCCGTTCTCCGATTGGAACTTCTGCATGGCGGTGACGGTGGTGGAGTCCCATTTGCCGTTGGGATCGCCTTGGTAATAGCCGTGGCGCTCCAGGGCGGTTTGAATCTCTGTGATGCGCGCGGGTGTGGGGGCCTTTTGTGTTGGCTCGCGTTTTGAATGATGCTTCTTCGAGACTGTTTTCTTTTTGGCGGTGGTCGTCGAATGCGTGGAAGAGGCAGCGGAGCCTGAAGCGGAGCTTGATTGGGCGAAGACGGGAAGGCTCGTTGTCAGCAGAGTCGCCGAGAGCGCCAGTAATTTTACGGTTCGCCTCATCGATGTGTAACTCCCTGCCCTATTATCGCGCAATCAAAGGCTCGAACAAGCTAGAGCGCGGCGATTAAGCGCGTATCAGGCAATGAAGAGAACGCGCCCTAGAGTCTTTGGATGGGCGCCGGTATCGGACGTTGCAGTTCCTTCCCGCAAAAACCTTACTGGGCCGCGGGGACGGCTCCGGCCAGGAAAACAGTTAAGACGCGGTCGTTGTTGCCGCGCTGGGCGACTTTGAACAAGACGTCCTGACCCGGCTTGAGTTGGGCCATTTCGCGGCGGTAGTCAGCCAAACTGTTGATCGCCACGTGGTTGATTTCGGTGATCACGTCGCCGCGGGAGAAGTCGATATCTTCGGCGAAGCTTGCAGGATCGACTTCGGTTACGACCACGCCGGTGAGTTTACCCATGCCGAGTTTGTGAGCCAAGTCGGGAGTCAGTTCTTCCACGTGCAGGCCGAATTCTCCGGGCGTTTCTTCCTGCTCGGGCTGATCGTCAACTCCGGCTTGCGCGGACTGCGGGAAAATTTTCGAGCGATCGGCAACCACGAGTGAAACGCTCTTGGCTTGTTTCCCGCGGACGTAATCGATCTGGACCGACTGGCCGATGGTGGTTTGCGCGATGGGGTTCACGAGGTCGGAGCCGGTGTGTACGGGCGTGCCGTTGACGTTGGTGATTACATCACCAGGCTGCAACCCGGCTTTGTCGGCGGGGCTGCCAGGCTCCACTGCTTCCACTACGATCCCGTAGGGCGCACCGAGTTCCTTCAAGAGCACAGGATTATTGCTGCGCTCGTCCTGGAAGGTGATGCCGATGGAGCCGCGCGTAACTTTGCCGCTGGTGATGAGCTGGTTGTAAACGTTAATCACGGCATTGGAGGGCATGGCAAAACCGACGCCTTCGAACGAGCGGCTTTCCGTGTAGATGGCGGTGTTGATGCCGATTACTTCACCAGCCATATTCACCAGCGGGCCGCCGGAATTTCCGGGATTGATGGCAGCGTCGGTCTGAATGAAGCGCTGAAATTGATGGCCGACGTTGGAGCGATCTTTTGCGCTGATGATTCCGGCGGTCACGGTGGAATTCAGTCCGAAGGGGCTGCCAAAGGCGAGAACCCAATCGCCGACCTGGACGCCATCGGAATTACCGAGCTTGGCAGTGGCGAATTCGTGGTCAGCGTCAATTTTGATAACAGCGAGATCGGTATCTTTGTCGATGCCGATTACGTGCGCGTTGTAATGAGTAGGGTCGCCATCGATCGTGACTTGAATTTTTGTGGCCTGGTCAACAACGTGATCGTTGGTGAGGATGAAACCTTTTTTATCGACGATGACTCCGGAGCCGAGGCTGCGTTCGGCGTCTTGTCCGCGATCGGGGGAATCGAAGAAGCGGTCGAAGAAATCTTGGAAATCACCTTGAGCGTGCGGACGTTTGGCGCCTTTGGGTTTCTCGATTACCTGGGTGGTGGAAATATTCACAACTGACGGCCCCACCTTTTTGGAAATGGCGGCGAAGCCGTTGGAGAGCGTGACCGGATCGGGGATTACCAGGAGTGAAGCGCCGCTGGATCCGGTTTGATCGTGCGTGGCCATGGCGCGGCCGGAAATTACAGTGCCGATTACGATGCCGATTCCGAGCGTGGCGATGATCAGCAAAGTGGCGAAGATTTTTCGGCGCCTGATCCAGCTATATAACTCCTGAAATTGAATAGCCATGCTCGAACTCCTTTGGATTGCGCCGAAAAGTGAAACGCGCCCAGAAGCAAACGCGAAGGCGGTGAATTGTAAGTATAACATTGATTTTAACCCGGCGATGCGGAAGGAGTTGCGTATTGCCGTTGTGAGCAAGAGGAGCGTTGCGTGGAGGCCAGAATGGAACCGCGGGGAAGAAGATTCAGCCAGCAATAAAAAACCCGGCGCGTGATGAAGACGGCGCCGGGTTCTAAGAATCAGACTGGTTCATTTAATGAAGCGACCGCAAGTCCAATGCTAACTCGAGGTTGAAGGCTATTATTCGCTGTCAGCCGGAAGATTCGAGTCGTCGAGGGCCAAGGGCTGCAAGTCCTCAATGCGAGTGTCGAATATATCCACGGATGATCCGTCCTCGCGAGGTTCCAGTTTTTTCTGGGCGCGGCGTTCAGCTTTGGCGCGCGCTTTATCCATGCGCTTCATTTCTTTCTGGCGCTTTTTGAATGTGGTGGTCATGGCTATCTCCTTGGGTTGGAATTAAGGCGGGAAACGTCACCGCCAACAAAAATTGCGTCGACAAAAAATTACCAGCGAGGTTCGCGAGGCTGGCGCGCGACTTCGCGATAATCCTCATTGGAGAATCTTTCGCGACCGCCCCCACCGCTGCCGCCTCGATTGCCGCCGCTGCCCCGATTACCCCCGCCCGAGTTTCCTCCGGGGCCGCTTCGTGGTCCGCGGGGACCGCCGCCGGATTCAGACTTGGGTCGCGCTTCGTTCACTTTTAAATTGCGGCCGCCGAGATCTTTTCCGTCGAGCGCCGCGATGGCCTTGGCCGCATCCGCGTCATTCACCATTTCGACGAAGCCAAAGCCGCGCGCTTTGCCCGTCTCGCGATCGGTCGCCACATGGACCCGCGCAAGCTGTCCGAACGGTTCGAAGAGAGCACGCAAATCCGCAGCAGTCGTTTGAAAGCTCATATTGCCCACAAAAAGGTTCTTCATACGTTCTCTCCTGAAGCACTTCTATCGACGGCTGCAAAGATATGGGTCACTCGGGCCGGACGGACGAACAGCAAAAGCCTAAAGACGGCGGCGAAAGACCGGACAATATCAAATCAAGTGAGGCAGGGCAAGGCACGACCCGTAAGTGATTTTGTCCCCATCACATTTACGGAGCGCACCACTATTCTAACATGTTTCGAACCGAAAAGCGGAGCGGCCTGAGCAGGACACAGATGTTGATGACTTCGGGTCGGAACAGCCCAATCAATGCTGCCCTGACGAAAAACCGAGCCGACCGGATTCTGACAGCAGCGAAAATGTTGGCGTCGTGCGTCGGAACGGTAATAGAATGCACGGCGATGGAAGTGGAACCATTCCGAGTGATTACGCAGCCGGGGACGCGCGACGGGCTGCAGGTGCTCACGCTGCGGGGCGCGCTGACGTCGACTTCGGCTCCGGTCTTTACAGAAGCGGTTATCGGGGTGGCGGCGCCGCGGCTGATCCTGGACTTGACAGGCGTGCCCATGGTGGATTCGGTGGCGATTGGGGCGCTGGTGCGCGCATTCGTGTCGTGCCACAAATCGGGGCGCAAGCTCGCGCTGGTTGGGATGAACCACCGAGTACAGAATGTGCTGCACATTACGGGAATCGCGCCGCTATTCGATTCTTATGAGACATTGGCGCAGGCGGAAGAGGCGTTTGGCTAAGGCCTGGGGCGTGACTGCTCTGTTAGATTTGCCAATTCCTGAGACCACCTCGCGGTACTAACATTCTAGTGATCTTCAGTTGAGTTTAATGAAATGTAGGGTCGCTTTGATTCGCGGCGCAAAGTCGTAAATTCGACATCAGAGGTGAGGGAAAATCATGAGACGACGAAGGATTTCGTTGTTGGTGATGGCGGGTCTGGCGGTTTCTTTTGGAGTTTCTACACTGGCGCGGAGTTCCTCTCAACAACAGCAGCCTACCTATCACGTGACGATGGTTCCGGCGACGATCGTGACGATCAATTATCAGCATCGCAGCGGGTCCACGACGATTGGATTCCAGGGCTCGCCGCTACTTCCTTTCGCAAAAGGGCGGGCGAAGGTGGCGGGGAAAGTTGGACGCATACAGATCAATGCGGAGTTCAGCAAACTGGAGCCGGCGCAGAAATTTGGCCCGGAATATCTGACCTACGTGCTGTGGGCGATTACTCCGGAAGGCAAATCGAATAACCTGGGCGAAATTTTGATTAGCGGCGACAAGACCAAGATCGATGTGACGACTTCGCTGCAAACGTTCGGGCTGATTGTTACGGCGGAGCCGTACTTCGCTGTGTCGCAGCCGAGCAACGTAGTGGTGCTGCAAAACATAGTGCTGCCGGAGACGGTGGGGACCATTGAGCAGTCGCCCGCTAGTTATCAATTGTTGGACAAGGGCGCGTATAGCTACCAGGTATCGGGTGGAAATTCGCCGATGTCGAAGCCAGACTCGAAAGTTCCCTTGGAACTATTCGAGGCACAAAACGCGGTGCAGATCGCGATAAACGCAGGCGCACAAAAGTATGCGCCGGATGTATTGAACAAAGCGCAGGCTTCTCTGTCAAATGCACAGAACATGATGGCGAAGAATGGAAACAACAAGCTGATCGTTCAGGCGTCGCGCGACGCGGTGCAGAACGCAGCGGACGCGCGGCACATCGCGCTGCAGAAGGCCGAGGACGAGCGCGAGGCTCAGGCACGCGCTGATGCAGCGCGGCAAGAGGCGGAATCGAAGGCGCAGGCGGCCGCCGCACAGGCTAGCCAGCAACAAGCGGAAATGCAAAAGCTGCAAGCGGAGCGCGATGCTGCACAGGCAGCAGCGGCCAGCGCGCGAGCGGATGCCGAGCGAATGGCGGCGCAGCAACAGGCGGAGCAGGAACGTCTGAAGGCGCAGCAAGCGCAAGATGCCGCGGCACAAGCGGAACGCGACAAACAGCAACTTCGCGCGCAGCTACTTGAGCAATTTAACCGCATCCTGCCGACGACGGACACGCCTCGCGGACTGAAAGTCAACATGGCGGACGTGCTTTTCGCGTTCGGCAAATACGATCTGCAGCCCCCCGCACGCGAAGCGTTGGCTAAGCTCTCGGGCATCGTCATTGGTCACCCGGGACTGAAGCTTTCCGTGGAAGGTTACACGGACAGCGTCGGAACCGACGAATTTAATCAGACGCTGTCAGAGAAGCGCGCGGATGCCGTTCGCGACTATCTGGTGCAACAAGGAGTGGATCCCGCCTCAACAAACGCGACGGGATTCGGGAAGTCCAATCCGGTGGCGAGCAACGATACGAATGCTGGACGCCAACAAAATCGCCGGGTGGAAATCATAATTTCCGGCGAGGTGATCGGCACACAGATCGGCGGGTCGTCTTCACCGGCGCCGCCGCAACAATAAAGAACGGAACTATAGCTTCCACGCGGTTCAGTCTTCGCATCGCAATTTCGTACCGGCATGCAAACACAACTTCGTGCTTGCATGCCGGGCACGCCAGGAATTACAGCGAACGCAAATAGTTCAACAGATCTTGCTGGTTCTGCGGCGAGAGCTGGTTGAACAGATTGATTACCTGATTGGCTTCCGAGCCGTGGCCTTGATGATCCTGTATCGCTCGTAGCAAACCGCCATTCGCCGGAGTAGCGCGGCCATCGTGCAGGAAGAAAATCCTCTGACCTACACCCCACAGGGGGGCGGTGCGGAATTGATCGCCCGCAGCCGCACCTTGAGAAATGTTATCAGCGAGACTCGAGCCCATATGGTGCAGCAAGAGATCCGAGAATAGCTGCGCCGTTTGATTGCTGAGCCCCGGAGTGAAAATGGACGTGCCGGTCTGCATGGACGGAGTGTGGCACATATCGCAATGAACATTCCCGAACTGAGCTTGGCCGTTTTGAATGGATTGCGGCGGCGGGTTTCCTGGAATTCCCTGCGAAGATTGTGGAGGCGGCGCGAGGAAGCGCATGAAGTTCGCAAATTCCACGATATCGCTCAGAATTGCATAGCCCGAAGAATTGTAGTTAGTGGAATCTTCGGGCAGGGCATTGTAAAGGCAACCAGCAGGTGGATTGTTGCGTTCGTTCGGAAATAGCTCATTGGTCACACCCATTTCCACGTTGTAGGCCTCGCCGGCAAAAATCTCGAGCGATTTATTCTGGGCTTTCCAGCCGAAGCGAGTGATAGTTCCGTCATTACCGCTCGTGTTGGGTTGGCCAGAAATGCCGAGAGCCTGCTTGAGCCCGGCATTCGCGCTCATATTGGAAAGGATGGTTGAGTCCGGAATAGCTTCGATCAACCCCGCGCCAAAAACGGGTGTGGGAATCCGGAAGATGATGTTGTTGAGCTGCTGCATTTGTTCGAAATTCGGCTGCGCCATCGTGCAACCAGTTGCGTCCTGGCGACCGGAGATGGTGAAGACGTCGTGAACACCACCGTCGGGCGTGTTTGTGACGCCGTGAGAACCCACAGCAAAGGGAAAGCGCGCTTCGCGCACGGGCCCGTCGGCAGTGATGAAGTAAGGAATTGAGTTGGTCCCGCCGTAATCCGTGGCGGCCAACATTTGCGGATTCTGACCGATGAACGGATATTGGCTCTGGCTTGGGCTGGTTCCCCCAACCGTGGGCTGAGCATGGCAGCTTGAGCAGCTATTGGAGTTGAAACCGGGTCCTAATCCAACGCCGGGTTCATTGGGAGCACCACCACTGACCGAATCGGTCTGAACGAAGCGAGCCATGCCGTCCTGAAAAAACTGAAGCTGCTCCGACGACAGAGTGGCGAGAGGCTGGCCGGTGGTGCTGCTGGAAGCGCGGACGCCGGGATCTTGGACGCTAGTTCCTTGCCCGCCGCTAGCGCCGCCGGGACCCTGTTGATTGCGATCACCTCTTTGAGCCTGGACGTACACAGCGGCGGTCGATAACGAAATCATGCAAACTGATACAGAAACCAGAAGCCTCACACTTTTCATTTGGTCCCTCCCCAGGAAACGGACTTAAAACAGGCACACGGGTGCCGTACGTCAAAAAGCATGGTGCGATTCGACGAGTTAACCAGGCGGGAGAGTTAACTCCGTGAAACTGTCAGAGTGCTATCGGCGGCGGGGGGTCGATAATTTTCAGCTTCACGCTGAATAATGGGCTAGACCATACGTCGCGGTGGAAAAACGGTCAAGTTGATTGCGGTACAGTTTAGGTACAGTGTCGATAGGGAGAAAGTAATCGGAAGCGAAAGCGAATCTCCATCTCCGGTCTTGGAACTGGCCTGCTGGACGGGCCGAACAGCGTGCGAATCAAGAGCAAAGCGGGAGCAGGCTCCCGCGCTCCAAAGGAAGTATCACCTAGCTCAGAGGGCGCACGGTGCAAGCGGTTCCTCAATACCGGCACCGCTCTGACAGAAACTGCAAAGCTCCCGAATTTTTTCTTCGGGGATGATAGTGGTGGGGCCTAGAATCGTCTGAACTGCTCTTCTGAAATCAATCCTAAAGGCATTATCCTCAGTTGGTTAGCGGTTCACCTACAGTACACAATCATTTCACCCCGCGTGCATTGCCATTTCGGGATTAGTGGGCCAAAGTGCGAATGTTCGAGGATCAGCCCAGCTCCGAGAACAGTCGATGGCGCGATACCCGCCATCGGCCGTAGGAAAGGAGAAAAGAGATGCAAGCCTTTGTAGGTCTCAATCTGATGGCTCCGTGGGCGTCCAAGTCTGGTTCGACAACAAATGCTACGGCCGCCATGGGAATCATAATTGACGTACCCTTCGATTTGGTCGTGGGGACCTATAGCCTAGCCGCCGGCATTTACCGCTTTGAAGCATTACGCAGCCCGACCCCCGGAATTTGCGTGTTGGCAGTGCGCGGCGAAGATGGAAAGGTACACAAACTGGCGGTGAGTATTTCGTCGGCCCGCGGCGCGGGGCGTTCGCGATCAAAATTGGTTTTCCACCGGCGCGACGACCGGCATTTCCTGAGAGAACTTTGGCTGGGCGGACGATGCCTGAGCCTGGATTTCTATCGCTCGCTGCAGGAGTTTGATACGGAGCAGGAGAACCCGGAAACGGAAGTGATTTTGCTGGGAGAACCGGATCGGGACGGTCACGTAGTTTATGTGATCGAAGACTCCGGCTGCACCGCGTGAAACCATGTTCCTGGCAGACACTTGGGAAGTGACGTTCTTTCCCAACCGGCCGACTGACTGGCCCAGCACCAGTCAGTGGCCGGGTGTCTGGCCTCGCGTATGGTTTCCCCTATGGGGCGATGTTAGAATTGCGGTTTCGCACAGTCTGGCTGGAGACATGGCGAAACCAACCCAAATCTACAGGTTCGCCGATTTTGAGGTGGATGTTCGCGCCCGCCAGCTTCGCAAGCGCGGAACAAAAATAAAACTGCACGGCCAGCCGTTCCAGATGTTGCTCATGCTGCTGGAGCCCGCGGGCGAAGTGGTGAGCCGCGAGCAGATGCAGGAAAAACTTTGGCCGGCGGACACGTTCGTCGATTTCGAGCACAGCCTGAATACTTCGATCAAAAGGCTGCGACAAGCGCTGAACGATTCGGCAACGGAACCACGTTTTATAGAGACGCTGCCGCGCGTGGGCTACCGGTTTATCGCTGCTGTTACAGCCAGTGTCGGCGATGAGAGCGTTGCCGATTTGGCTGCGCAAACTCTCCCAGGTCCCTCCCCCGTCAGTGGCATCCCAGGAACCACCGATCAAGCGTCGTCCCCCCGACACTCGTTCGCGTGGTTCCTGGGCCTTGCCTTGGCTGGGGTGGCGATTGCGGGAGTGCTCATAGCGTTTAATGTGGCCAGAACGCGTGATCGATTGGCTGGAATTTTTCGGCCGCCAAACAACGCCGCTGGCGCTTCGGGAAGCGCGGGGAAGTCCCGACGCTCGGTGGCCGTCCTGCCGCTACAGAATCTTTCTGCCGATCCCGGCCAGAATTATTTCGCGGATGGGATGACGGATGAGTTGACCACCGATCTGGCGCAATTTGCGGACTTGCGCGTTATTTCGCGAACTTCGACGATGCATTACAAGGACGGTAACAAAACGGCGCCGCAGATCGGCAAAGAGCTGGGCGTGGACGCGTTGGTGGAAGGCTCGGTGGAACGTGTGGGAGACCGCGTGCGGATTCGCGCGCAACTGATTGACTGCGCGACGGACCGTCATTTGTGGGCGCAAAGTTACGATCGCGAAATGAAAGACGTTTTGTCGATGCAGACGGAAGCGGCGAAGGAAATCGCAGAGCAGATCAGGGGCTCGGTGAGCCCGCCGGCCGCTTTACGCGAGACAAATCCAGCGCCGGTGGATCCGGAAGCTTTCGAAGCGTATCTAAAGGGACGTTATTTCTGGAACAAGCGGACGCCGGATGGATTAAATAAGAGCATCGAATATTTCGGCCAAGCGATCACAAAAGATCCGTCGTTCGCGGCAGCGTATGCAGGTTTGGCCGATGCCTATTCGTTGTTGGGCTCCGACGTGTTGCCGGCGGACGTAGCGAATTCGAAAGCGCGCGCGAACGCTTCGAAGGCCATTGCGCTAGACCCGAATATCGCGGAGGGGCATGCTGCGCTAGCGCTGGTGGAATTTTACTATGATTGGAACTGGAAGCAGTCGGAGGAGGAGTTTCGCCGCGCGATCGAACTGAACCCTAACTATGCGACGGCGCACCAGTGGTATAGCCACTATCTGACGGCGATGCTGCGTTTTCCGGAAGCCGTGGAGCAGGCTGAAGCGGCGCAGCAGATCGATCCTCTGTCGTTAGCGATTAATACGACGCTCGCGTCACGTTACCGGCATGCGGGCAGGACCGATGACGCGATGCGGCTCGACCAGCGCACACTGGAAATGGACCCCAACTTTGTCCCCGCCCACTTTTCGTTGGCAGCGGTGTATGAAGATCAACGCGCTTGGCCGCAAGCCCTAGACGAGTACAAGAAGGTGATCAGCGTTTCGCCGAACGATCCTGCGGCACTGGCAGGAGCGGGTTTCGTGTACGCACAACTGGGACAAAAGGAAGAAGCTCGGAAGATAATCGTCCAATTGACGGAAGCAGAGAAGAAGCATTATGTGCCCTCGTTTGAAATGGCTTCCATCTTCGCCGGACTGGACGACGCGACCGCCGCGATGCAGTGGCTGGAAAAAGCGTATCAGCAGCGCGAGAGCCAAATGCCCTTCCTAAGTTCGGATGGCCACTTCGATTCGCTGCATCGGGACCCACGATTTCAAAACTTGGTGAAACGGCTGAACCTGCCTTCTCCTTCCAACTAGTTTCCCGATTTTTTTGAACAGCAATGATGCGCGCCGCGCGCTCCGATAAGCCGATTGGCGGAATTCTAACAGGCTTGTTACAATAAAAGCTGCCGGCGATTTAATCCTCCGGCTGTTCGATTCGGGGCCTTATCCCCGCAGGTGGAAAAACCAACCGTATGGCAGCCCGCACTCTCTACGAAAAGATATGGGAAGCGCACACCGTCCGCGAAGAACCCGGACAACCTACTTTAATCTACATCGACCGACACCTGATTCATGAAGGGACTTCTCCGCAAGCGTTTGCGGGGCTGAAAGCGGCAGGACGCAAGGTTCGGCAGCCGCAGCTTACCTTCGCAGTGATGGACCATTCCGTTTCGACGAAAAACCGATTGTTGCCGGTGCTGGACGCGGATGCGCTGGGACAGTTTGAAGCGCTCGCGCGGAATTGCGAAGAGCACGGCGTGCATCTTTTTGACATGCACAGCAAGAACCAAGGGATTGTTCATATCATTGGGCCGGAGCTTGGCATCACGCAGCCGGGACAGACGATCGTTTGCGGCGATAGCCACACTTCCACGCATGGCGCGTTTGGGGCGCTGGCGTTTGGTATTGGGACCAGCGAGATCGAGCACGTTTTGGCTACGCAGTGTTTAACTCAGTTCAAATCCAAAACGATGAAGATTGAGATCAAGGGCAAACGGCCGCGCGGCGTTACGGCGAAGGATTTTATTCTGGCGGTGATTGGCAAGATCGGAATTGCGGGCGGAACCGGGTACGTTTTTGAATATACGGGCGAAGCGGTGCGCGGATTGTCGATGGAAGGGCGCATGACGATGTGCAACATGACCATCGAAGGCGGAGCGCGCGCGGGGATGGTTTCACCGGACGAAACGACGTTTGCATATTTGGAAGGGCGGCCGTTTGTTCCGCGCGGGAAAGATTTTCAGGTTGCGGTGGACCATTGGCGTTCGCTGGCTACCGATCCGGGCGCGAAATTTGATGACACTTTAACGTTGGACGCGAGTGAACTGGCGCCTATGGTTACCTGGGGGACGAATCCGGGGATGGTTACGCAAGTGACGGACCGGGTGCCGGACCCTGCGTCGTTTAGCGATCCGGTTGACCGCGAGGCCGCTTCGCGTGCGCTTGTTTATATGGGGCTGAAAGCGGGGACGCCGATTGAAGATATTGCGGTGGACCGCGTTTTCATTGGCTCATGCACGAATTCGCGGATTGAAGATTTACGCGCGGCGGCGAAAGTGGTGGCCGGGAAGCATGTGTCGAAAGACTTGAAGCAAGCGCTGGTAGTGCCGGGTTCGCGACGCGTTAAAGTGGAAGCGGAGACTGAGGGGTTGGACAAAATATTCCGCGAAGCTGGGTTTGAATGGCGCGACGCTGGATGCAGCATGTGCATTGGGATGAATGACGATGTGCTGCCGAGCGGGGAGCGATCCGCGAGCACGTCCAATCGAAATTTCGAAGGACGACAAGGCAAGGGGGGGCGGACTCACTTGGTGAGTCCGATGATGGCGGCGGCAGCGGCAATCGAAGGCCATTTTGTAGATATTCGCGACTGGAAGAATGCGGACGGAGCGGAATAGATGGAACCGTTCATAAAACACACCGGGCTGGTAGGGCCGCTCGATCGCGTGAACGTTGATACGGACCAGATGGTGCCGAAACAGTTTTTGAAATTTCTTACGCGCGAGGGTTATGGGCGCGTTTTGTTTTACGATTGGCGTTATTTGCCGGGCGAGAAACCGAATCCGGAGTTTGTTTTGAATCAGCCGCGGTATAAAGGCGCTTCTGTTTTGCTGGCACGCGCGAATTTCGGGTGCGGGTCTAGCCGCGAGCATGCGCCGTGGGCAATTCTGGATTATGGGTTCCGCGCGATTCTGGCGCCTAGTTACGCGGATATTTTTTACAACAACTGCTTCAAGAACGGAATCTTGCCGGTCACGCTCTCGAATGATCAGATGGATGAACTGTTCAAGCGGGCGGAGAAGGAAGGCTATCGGGTGACGGTGGATCTGGAGCAGCAAGTTGTGACCGACGATAGCGGGTTACGGTATTCGTTTGAAATCGATCCATTTCGGCGCGATTGTTTGTTGCGCGGATTGGACGATATAGGGCTTACGCTGGTGCACGACCAACACATCTCGAATTTTGAGAAGAGGAATCTGAAACAGCCGGTGATGTACGACGCTGTTGACGTGAAATTCCACAAACAACCGGATCCGCGACACAACTAACCCCTAATATAAATCCGCCGACCTAGGCAGCCGCTACAACGGCACACCCCCTCTTCGAACCTGCCGACTTGGGATTCCACACAGCTTCGATCAACTCGCTCTCGATGCTAAGAATTTTCGCCGTTACCGGCTGATTCCAGCGACTCCGGGGCAATTGCGGGGGCGTGACCCTTTAGTTCAGCTAGCAGAATACCCGCAAGAATTAATGCGGCGCCCAGCAACACGCGGCCTCCGAGATGTTCGCGCGCGAGAAGCCACGAAGTGATGGCGGCGAAAACGGGCTCCAGGCTAATCAGGATCGCGGTGTGACTTGGCGAAGCATATTGCTGCGCCCAGGTTTGAAACGAAAAGCCAATTGCAGTGGATCCGATGGCGGTGACGAGAACGGCAAAGATTAAATTGCTGGTCCAGACCAGGCGCGGTGGTTCCCAACCGGTGACGGCTAGAAACGGGAGCGCAATGCTCGCAAGAACTGCAGAGGTGGCGACCTGAATGACAGCGAGAGCGCCCACGGAGTGGTGTTCGACATGGCGGCTTATCAGAATCATGTGGACTGCAAACATCACGGCGCAACCGAAGACGATGGGGTCGCCGCGATTTAGTCCGCTGAAACCTTCCGGCGGCACGGTGAGAAAATACAAGCCGACTAAAGCGGCGAGGGCGCCGGCCCAAATCCAGATATTGATTCTGCGGCGACCGAATACGGCCAGGAGCAGCGGGACGATTACAACGCTGGAGCCGGTGATAAAAGCAGCTTTCGAGGGTGTGGTGTATTTCAATCCGGCGGTTTGGAAAACGTAAGCGGTAAACATGCAGAAGCCGATTTGAGCGCCGGCCCAAACTGCTTTTCCCGTTAAGCCTCGCAAAGCGTGCCGGAAGAAAATCGCCATTACCACCGCGGCCAGCGCGAACCGGACGGCAATGTAAACAATAACCGAGACGTCGGCGAGCGCGTCTTTTACGGCGACGAATGTAGCGCCCCAAATGAGCGCGCAGAAACCCAGAGCGAGATCCGCGCGCAGGCGTTTGTTGAGCATGGAGCAGAGAGTGTAAGCGGCGCGTGAAGTAGAGGCAAGACGCCAAATGGCCGGCGACGACCCAATTTGACGCGATGAAACAGATTCAGCAATAATCTCGGCGCGTATGTGGAAGCTACTTTTAGCGGTCGCGATTATCGCATTTGTTTTCACGCTTCCCTTTTCAAGCGCGGGAATGCCGCTTCATCCGGTTTTCGCGGAGCACGTGAAGATCGATGCCGATGGCCCGGTGAGCAACGTGGCCTGTTCAGGAGTGGAACTGACGCTGAAGATTTCGGCTCATAATGGCAGATTCACATTGCACGCGCGCGACTATACACGCGTGGAAATCTCGGAAGATGTTCCTTTCGAGGCGGGTGAGTTCCGCCCCTGCACCGACCTGAGTGGAAAGACGGCAAAAATCACTTTTGTGACCGTCGATCGCAAGAAATATGACGGCGAAATACAATCCATCGAAGTAGAAAAGTAAAACCACGCTGATGTAAACCGAGCATTACGGATGGGCTTGCTGGTAAACGATTTTTCCTCCAGCGATAGTCATTACCACCGGAATAGTGAGAATGTCTTCCGGTTGAGTTTCGTTCAGGTCCTTGGGATAGACGACGATGTCCGCCAACATGCCAGGCGCGATAATTCCCTTTCGTTGTTCTTCAAACTCTGCGTAGGCGGATCCTATGGTGTACGCGCTGAAACACTCTTTCGCGCGTAAGCGTTCTTGAGGCTGCCAGCCACGCTTGGGCGTGCCGTCAGTCATCCGACGGGACAGGCAGGCATAAATTCCGCGGAGGGGATTGATCGGAATCACCGGATAATCCGTGCCGAAAGCAAGCCGAACGCCATTTTTCTCCATCGAGCGCCAAGCGTAGGCGCCGCGCGAACGCTCTGGACCCAGACGGTCGGCGGCCCAACGTGCGTCATCGAGAAGATGCGCGGGCTGCATGGAGGCGATGACGTTGAGTTTTCCGAAGCGTGCGAAGTCGCCGGCTTCGACGACCTGGGCATGCTCGATGCGATCGCGGCGGTCGCGCGGCCCGTTGGTTTCTAGAACGGCTGCAAAAGTATCAAGGGCTACGCGATTTGCGCGATCGCCGATAGCGTGAAAGCCGAGCTGGAATCCTGCGCGGTCGCGCTCGATAGCCATTTGTCTTAGGCGATCAGGTTCGATTTCAAGAATCCCGGAGGTGCTGGGGTCGTCCGAATATGGCGCGAGCATCGCGGCAGTGCGCGAGCCGAGGGAGCCGTCCATGATTAGTTTCACTTGTCCGGTCTTCAGCCAGGGGTCACCCGGATCTTCCGGAGTGGAACTTCCACCAAAGCGCCGCATTTCTTCCAGGCGCGAAACGGGGGCGAGAAATGGAAGCCACTCGGTAACATGGAACTTCAACTTCCCTTCGCGCTTGAGCTGGTCCAAGACCACAAAATTCTGCCAGCCGTAATTCGCGGCGTCATCTGCATCCATCACTGAATTGTCTTGAACGGACGTGACGCCGTACTGCACGGCCTCGTCCATCGCAAGTTGAAACGCGCGCCGCCGCTGGTCCATGGAGTAGCGCGGGATACGGCTGTAAACCAAAAGCATTGCTGACTCTTCTTCCAGAATCCCAGTGGGCTCAGACTTGGCATCGCGTTCAATCTGGCCGCCGGGAGGATCTGGAGTGTCGCGCGTAATGCCCGCGATTTTAAGCGCGCGCGAATTTGCGATGGCCACGTGGCCATCGAGTCGGCCGAAAATCATCGGATGGTCCGTGGAGACAGCGTCGAGATCCTGGCGCGTAGGGAATTTCTTTTCGGGCCACAGAGTGTGATCCCATCCGCGCCCGAGGATCCATTCACCCGATTTGTAATCTTTCAGGCGGGCGCGAATGCGGTCTTGAAATTCGGCTATTGATTGCACGCCGGTAAAATCAATTTGCAATTTCGCGTAAGCGGCGGAGAAAAGATGGATGTGGGCGTCGTTGAAGCCGGGCATGACGAACTGTTTGTGCAGATCGATTACGCGCGTGTTTGGGCCAATGAGGGCTTCGAGGTCGGCGGTTTGCGCTGACTTGATGGCATCGCTAATGTTGTACGCGACAGCCACGATTTTGTCGCCGCGAATCGCAATCATGCTGGCGCGCGGATGGTTATCGTCGAAAGTGGCAACGATGGCATTTTCTATCACGAGATCTGCGAAAACTTGAGCCGCCGTAGACGATTGAACGTGCCCAGAAGAATGCCGTTCAGCGTTCGCGTGCGTGGGGCGGCGCGGCACAAATGCAAACGAAATTACCACCACAAATAGGATTGCGCCAACGCCGCGAAAATTTCGGGACATCAGGACTGGGGCCCGGCGAGGGCAACGGTGATTAGAAACAGGCGTTTGAGTCCGGCTTCGCGTCCGGTCGCGTCATACCATTCCGCTGGGGTGTGTGAGCCGCCGCCTTTTCCTCCACCACCGATCGAAACGGCGGGGATGCCGAGCGAAAGAGGAATATTCGCGTCGGTGGAACTGCTTTCCAGCCGCGAGCGGCTTCCTAGGAAAGTGTCAACGCTGCGAATGGTATCGAGCAACGGCGAATCATCCGGAAGTTTGCCGGAGGGACGCACGCCGAGCGACCGCAGAGTTGCTTTTACCGGATCGCTATTCGCTCGAGCGGCCGCGTTTTCCTCTCTCACTCCGGATTGCACGGCTTCTTTCAGCGCGGACTCCATCACTCTCACTTGCGATTCCTGTTCCGAGCGGAGATCAACTTTCACGGAAACGCTTGCGGGAATGGAGTTCACGGAGGTGCCGCCATCGATGACGCCAAAATTGTAAGAGCTACGCGGATTCTCCGAAACCGGTACGGAAGAAAACTTCACGATGGCGCGGGAGAGCGCGGTGATCGGATTGGGAGCGCCGAAATCGGACCAACTATGCCCGCCGGGGCCGGTGACTTCCACTTCGACGCGCTGCGAAGCGATCCCTTGCGTGGTGACGTGCTCCATCGAAGCGCCGTCTATTGCGATGACGGCCGCAAGGCGCTGAGCGTAATTTTCGACTAGAGCGCGAATTCCGCGGAGATTTCCTTCGCCTTCTTCGCCGACGTCTGCGGCCAGCACGATTGTTTTTGTGGTGCGGATTCGTGATTCAGAAAGCGCACGCGCCAAACCTACCAGCGCGGCGAGGCCAGCGCCGTTGTCGGCAATACCGGGAGCATTCAGGCGATTGCCGTCACGTTTTACCTTTACGTCGATGGACGCCGGGAAGACGGTGTCTAGATGCGCAGCGAGCAGGATGACTGAGTTCGAATCAGATCCTGGACGCTCGGCAATCACGTTGCCGGTTTTATCGATGCGCGCCTTCAGACCGGTGGATTCAAGGAGCTTCTTGACGAATTCGGCGCGAGGTCCTTCGTTGAATTCGGGAGCGGGAATTTCAGTGAGCCGAACCTGCTGCTCAGTGACCCAGTCGGCGTTCTTGCCGATCCAGTCGAGTCCACGGGCGCAATCCGGGGCGACGGCAAGCTTTTCGATCGAGTCATCGGCAGCGCGCGCGGAAAGTGTGACCATCAAAAGAAAGATACAGGAGATGTGGCGGAGTTTCACGTGTTTCGTTCACGAATCTTAGCAGCGCGCCAACAATGCAGCAAGGCGACACACAGCGGAACATCAGTGCGACGAAATTGGCTGCCTTGCGGATTATTTGGTGCGCGCGGTGGAAGAGCCTAGTAAGGCGAGGATTTCTTCTTCGGTGAGGATGCGCTCGGACTGCTTGGCGAGATTGAAAATACGATCAACTAGCTCGTCGATGGCGGGGACGCCTCGTTTTTCGAGCCAGAAGATTACGTTGGAGCGGCCGCTGAGAGGACCTACTTCGATCACCTGTTCGAGGCCGAAGAGATGCGATGGCACGCCGCTGTAAATCGAGTTGGCGAGTTCGTGATCGTTCTTCTTGTAGGCTTTTACGATGGCGGCGGCGTGGACGCCGGTAGCGGTGCGGAAAGCGTCGCGTCCTACGACAGGATAATTTGGCGGAATCTCGGTGTGCGTGGCTTTGGCGACCGCTCGGGAATATTTCTTTAGCGTGGAGAGGTCGCGATCGATCAGGCCGAGCAGGCGAAGATTCACCAGCATCAATTCCATCGGTGTGTTCCCTACGCGCTCGCCCAATGCCAGGGCTGCGGCATGCACTTGGTCCGCTCCGGCGGCGATGGCCGCGAGAGAGTTGGCGATGGCCAGGCCGCGGTCATTATGGCCGTGCCAGTCCACGCGAATTTTTTCTCCAGACGGCTTGACCACTTCCTGGATTGCAAAGTTTACGAGATTGAATGCGCCCCGCGGGGTGGCGTGGCCGACCGTGTCGCATAGAACGATGGCACGGGCTCCGGAACGGATGGCGGTCGAGTACAAAGTGATCACCGTGGAGGGATCGGTGCGAATCGTGTCTTCGGTGACGTACATCACGGGAAGTCCAGCGGACGCGGTGAATTTTACGGCTTCCTCGGTGGTGCGCTGGAGATGATCGACCGTCCAGTCTTCCACCAGGCGTCGGATCGGGCTTGAGCCAATGAAGGTGGCGGCTTCGATGGGCATGCCGACGCGCTCGGAAATTTCGATAATGGGCTTGATGTCGTTCTTGTGGGTACGCGCGGCGCAATTCGGGCGGATTTTCATTTTTGCGCTGACAATTTCGCGGGCGAGAGCTTCGGTGTCGGCATAGGCGCGCGGGCCGGCGCCGGGGAGGCCGATGTTCACTGTCTCGATGCCGAGCGATTCCATCAAGTGCAGGATTTCGATTTTTTCCGCGATGCTGGGATCGTGGACGGAAGGATTCTGCAGGCCGTCGCGTAGCGTTTCGTCATTGAGCGTGACGTGACGTTCCGTGGGAATTTCCGCGCCGGAGTAGGTGTTCCAATCGTGTATGAGTTCGTGTTTCATTTGCGACGGCAGAAACATTAAGAAGCAGGTCCCTCGCTTTGCTCGGGATGACAACTAAACAAAGACGATGCACAACCGAGAACAAACCAAAATCTAGATTCAAAAACAAAACCTAAACACAGAAGCAAACACGGCCAAAAACGGAATCCACAATAAGAACCAAATCGAAAAACCCAAAGCAAAACCGCAAACCAAGGAATCCGAAGCTACAAACGCTAGTAGCGCAGGGTGTAGCTGTGCGGCGCCTGCGAACGGTCCGGCGTGTAGAGCGTTTTGCAGAATTCGCAGCGGTACACTTCGGTTTTCGCGCCGACCAGCGCTTCGATTTCCTTCGGATAATCGTACCAGCGTTTCAAATGGCCGCAGCAGAGCTTTCCTTTCACATCTTTTTCGTCGCAGGCTCGTTGGGTTGCTTTCTTCGGCTTAACTTTGGGAACTTCAGGAGCTGCTGGTTCCGCTACGGCGGTCGCGGCGCCGGTTGCGGGACTGGCCGTCGCTGCCGCTGTAGCTGCCGGCGCGGCGGGTGCGCTTGGAGCGGCTGTCGCCGGAGATGCCGGGGCGCTCGGGGTAGTTGCTCCCGACGAAGTTGGCGCCGCAGCGGCGGGCGGCTTCGCGGGAGTCTCTGGGGCTGCTTGGTCTGGCATTCTATGGCTCCTTGATCCGGGGGCTGATGAAAGAAATCAAGATGCGGGCTGAAGGCCCCGGCGCTACATTTACACCTTAGACCTTGCTTATATTCGGTCGCGACGGAAGATCAGGCCGCGGGCGCCATGTTTCTTTGCCAGCGCCGCGAATCGCTTCTTCCAGTTTGGCGCGAAAAGAGTTTCTACGAGACTGCCGGCCGCTGCGGCGAGCTCCGCAGTGTAACCGAACCACCAGGATTTCGCGATGCGCGGCAGACGGTCAACATCAATATATTTTACTTGAACCATTTCAAGCAGTCCAAGGCGAGAATGCGTGCGGCCCCAGCCGCTGGCGCCGGGGCCGCCGTGCGGCGCTTCGCAGATGCCGTAATAGCTGGCGACGTCGTTGACCATCACGGAACCTGCGCGAACGCGCGACGCGATTTCGCCGCCGCGCCGCGAATCGACGGTCCACACGCTGGCGCTCAGGCCGAAGGGCGAGTCGTTCGCGAGGGCGATGGCTTCTTCCGCAGAGGCGACGGTTTGGATTGCGATTACCGGGCCGAAAGTTTCGTCGCGCATGAGTTGCATAGAGTGGTTCACGCGTGTGACGGCTGTGGGTTGGAAGAAATTCGGGCCTAGATCCGCTCGGCGAATACCACCAGTAAGCACCTCCGCACCGCGCTCGATGGCGTCACGCAATTGCTCCTCGACCTTCTCGAGCTGACGCAGACGGATCATGGGGCCGATTTCGACGTCAGGATCAGACGGCGGACCTACGCGAAGCTCTCTGGTTTTCCTTACGCAGAGTTGGGTGAATTGTTCAGCGACATTCCGTTCCACGTAAATACGTTCAACCGAAAGGCACGCTTGGCCGCAATTTGTGAAGCCGCCCCAGACGGCGGCGCTGGACGCGGTGTCAAGATTGGCGTCAGCGAGGACGATCATCGCGTCTTTACCACCCAATTCGAGGACGGATGGGATCAGGTTTCGTCCGCAGGACTCGGCGATGCGACGGCCGGTGGCCACGCTACCGGTGAAAAACACTTTGTCGGGACCCGCGTCGATAATGGCTGCGCCGAGGTCGCCGGCGCCTTGCAGAACTTGCACGAGATCGCGCGGGAATTTCGCTTGTTCGATCAATTCTCCGATGAGCGCGCCCGTTCCCGGAGTCAGCTCCGAAGGTTTCAATAAAACAGCGTTGCCCGCGACGAGTGCCGGAACGATTTGTGCGATGGGGATGGCGAACGGATAGTTCCAGGGCGAAATTATGGCGACGACTCCGTGCGGATGAAACTCGGTCCAGCCGGATTTTGCCCGCAGCGCGAGATTGTGATGCGGAACGCGCTCGGGCCGGAGCCAGGCAGGGGCCTGACGCGCCAGGAAGTCTGCGGTGTCGAGCGCGAGAAGAACTTCGGCGAGAATAGCTTCGACGCGGGGCTTGCCCGTTTCGCGCGAGAGCAGCGTGGCTAAGTCTTCGCGGCGAGAGTAAATCGCGTCGCGGAGGCGGAGCAACGCTGCGCAACGATGAGCTAGGGAGCGCGCGAACCATTCTTTCTGGACGCCACGCGCGCGTTCCATAATTGACGGGAGATTGCTGGTGCTAGTGGCCGAGTAGCGCGCAATTACTTCGTTGGTGGACGGATCGATCGAATCGACAAAAGATCGGTCGGAGGCAACGGGAATCGGCAGCGGCTGTGGAGTTACGGACATCTTTTCGCGATTGTACCTGATTTGGATGTCGCGACGACGCCAATCACCTCGCGCGGAAACGATCAGTTAGGTTTGCAAAGCACGGCGGCGCGCAGCGGACGATGCCAGCGAATCCGTGGGATCGGGATAATCGAGCAAGACAAGATAAAGGCCCTCGGGCGGGACGGTGGGGCCAGAGCGGGAACGGTCGCGCAATTCGAAGATTTGCGGGATGTCTTCCGGCGCGAGACGGCCTCGGCCAACTTCCAGCAGCGTGCCGACAATTTTTCGCACCATGTAGCGCAGGAACGAGCGGCCGTGAACGACGTAATGAATTTCGTCCGATTCCGGCGGGCGGACGATTTCAGAAGAATAAATCAGACGCAGCATATCGCGTTCGCTGTCCACGCCGTCGTTGCCGGAAGATGCGGCAAACGTGGTGAAATCGTGTTCCCCTTCGAAGAATCGCGCGGCAGCAGACATCGCAGGTTCGTCGAGCGGCCCCGGGTAATGGTAAGCGCGTCCGAAATCGAAGGGAGGAAGAACGCGGCCACGATAGATTCGATAGCGATACGTTTTTCCATGCGCCAGCCAGCGTGCGTGAAAATCGTGGCCGACTTCTTCGCACTCAACGATGCGGATCGCGGGAGGCAGCAGCGCGTTCAGCGCGCGTTGAAATTCGGCGGCTGGGAGATCCGAGGCGGTTTTAAAGTGAGCGGCCTGTCCCAGCGCGTGAACGCCAGCGTCGGTGCGGCTCGCGCCGTGTACCACAATATTATTTTCTTCGGTGATTTTACGGGCGGCGTCGTTGAGGGCGCCTTGGATCGTGGACAGGCCGGGCTGGAATTGCCAGCCGTGGAACGCGGTGCCGTCGTAAGCGATGGTGAGTTTGATGTTGCGCATGCACCAAGATTATCGCATGCGGAAGCGGCCCAGCATAAGTTCACCGGAACAGCAGGATGTCTTGACGACGCGGCGACCTCACAAGAGGATTGGTTCTCGAACCTTTTGCTACGGTCGGGCGCGGAGGTAGCGCGAACCGGGGCGAGTGGGCAGGCCACCGGCGCGGCAGAGCGGGCAGTCGTCAGGCTCGAAACTGGGGACTTCCATTTCCAGGAGCGCGCGTGAGGGGACGTTCAATTCAAGGCGGCCGCCGCTGCGGTCAATCAAAGCTCCCGCAGCTACCACCAAACCGCCTTCTTCTTCGACAACGCCGATGGCTTCGCGAGTTGAGCCGCCGGTAGTCCAGACATCTTCAATCACCAGGACACGCTCGCCGGGTTTGATCTCGAACCCACGGCGGAGCGCCATTTGTCCGGAGCGGTCGCGTTCGACGAAGAGCGAGCGGACGCCGAGTGCGCGCGCTACTTCGTACCCAGCGAGGATTCCGCCCAGCGCCGGAGAAACGACGCAGGCAACGGAAAGGTTCCTGAAAAGGTCGGCGAGGGCACGGCCCAGTTGTTCGGCATGCTCGGGATGTTCAAGGACCAGCGCGCACTGGATGTAGGTGCCGCTGTGGCGTCCGCTGGAAAGCTCGAAATGGCCGGTGCGGACGGCGCCTACTTCTTCGAGGAGCTTTAGAATTTCTTCGCGCTTCATGGCTTCAGCGGGAACGCCACCTGACGGCGGCGTCCACAGCAACCGCGCATAGCCTAAAGGCGCAGACGAAAAGTGTCAATGCAAACGTGGAGCGGGAAAACTGGGGACAAGCGCGTCTAGTCGAACCCGTGTCTCAGTGGGTAGTCAACGATGATGGCGCGGCCATCGGTCAAAGCCTTGATTGAATGCGGCGTGTTGCTCGGAACGACTGCGACCAACCCGGGACGCGCGATCTGAACCACGCCATCGATGGTTATTTCCAACTCGCCCTCGATCACTTCGTAAACTTCTTCCTGCGGATGGAAATGCGCGTGAATCGTGGCGCCGCGTTTGAAGTCGTAATGCGCGAAGGTCATGTTTGGTGAATGAAAATAGCGTCCGAGCCAACCCGGCAGACGTTCGATAACTTTCAGGCTATTCGTGTCGATGAAGGGCATGAAGGGTCCTCTTTTGAATCGTAACATGCCGCAGATTTCGCCTTGAAGGATGTAAATTGACACTGGGGCGGGGGTCGGATATTCTCGATAATTCGAAATAAACTGCTAAGGAGTAATGAATGGCTCAGGGTGGGGCGGTAAAGCATAAGAAGAAGACGAAGTCGGTATTAAAGAACATTCGGCAGGCCGAGACTCGGCAGGCTATCAATCGTATGAATCGCACGCGAGTGCGGACGGCTATCCGGCGGATGCGCGCAGCCTTGACGTCAGGCGACGTGGCTGGCGCGGAGAAGTTGGCTTCAGCGACTTTTTCGGAAGTGGACAAGGCGATTCGCAAGAGGACGCTGACCGAGAATACAGCGAATCGGTACAAGTCGCGTTTGACGCTGGCGTTGAATGCGTTGAAGAACAAGAAGAAGGCTTAAGCCGCGATACATTGCTTGGCTGAGATTTGGATTGGGCGCTCCGAGGTTTTGGGGCGCCTTTTTTTTGCTTGCGTGCGTGAACGCTGAAGAAGGAAAGAGCAGATCCCTCGCTGCGCTCGGGATGACAGGTTGTTGCCCTTTGCGCAGACTTCGGAGGACACCGATCCAGCTTCACGGCAACGCACAAAAAAAAGGGCACAACCTTTGCGGGTTGTGCCCCTACCACAGGAGAGAGAAACTCTATTCTTATTCCGGAATGGGCGCTGTCTCCGGCATTTGCAACTTGGCTTTGGCGAGCGCGCGGACGATATTAACTTCGACCGCTTGCTCGGATGTGTTGCGCACGGTGGCAAGTTCGCTGATGAGAAGATACTTTGCGCGTTCGAGCATCTTCTTTTCACGGAAAGAAAGCGGCTTGGTGCGGCTGAGGGCGACGAGGCCTTTCAAAACTGCGGCCACTTCCATCAGCGAACCAGTGCGCATGCGATCCGAATTTTCCTTGAAGCGATGCTTCCAGTCATGGTGCGAAGCCGAGCGGCCCTTTTCGAGGAATCCAAGGACTGCGGCTGCTTGTGTGTTACGGATGATCGGGCGCAATCCAACGCAATCGACGTTAGACTGCGGAACCATTACTTTCAAACCGCTCGAAGCGATTTTCAGCATGTAATATCGCTCCGACCTTCCATTTAAGTAGCCGTAGCTGATCTGTTCGATAATCCCTACACCATGGTTCGGATACACAACTTTTTCACCAAGCTTGAATTCCATAGGTGGACAGCCCCCCCGAAGGGCATGTTGAAATCTTAGGCAGAAGAGGCGGCGGCGTCAAGCGAATCCAGCAATATCGCGAAGGATAAAGGGGCCGGAAAAGGCTTAATTTTCACGGGTTTGGCCCCCCAATTGCCCTATAATGGTGCTGTGCTGATTCTGGCTTTAGACACCTCTTCAACCACCGGTAGTTTGGCCGTTGTTCGCGACGAAAAACTCATTGGTTTGGTCTCCACTTTAGGTGAAGAAACGTACTCTTCGCGCATGTTTCGTCACCTGGAATTCCTGTTGCAAGAGCTTTCGTTGAAGCTCGAACAATTCGATTTGTTCGCGGTTAGCGCGGGGCCAGGATCGTTTACGGGCTTGCGCGTTGGCCTGGTGGCAGCAAAGGGATGGGCCGAGGTTTACGACAAACCGGTGGTTGGCGTGAGCGTGCTGGAAGCGATTGCGGCGCAATCTAATTCGGCTGCTGCCGTACTAGTGCCGGCGTTTGATGCGCGTCGCGGGCAAGTTTATTTTGGCGTGTACCGTCGAGGGAAAGATTTATTAGCACTTGAGGGCGAGGAGTGCGTTCTGCGTCCCGATGAATTTCTGCGAACAATAGCCGAGCGGCCGGGAAGTTCAGAATTTGCGATTATTTCGCCGACGCCTGAGGTGTTCGCTGCCGAGCTGTCTCGAATTGAGAAGGAACATTTGCCCGCGCCACACGTTGAACGCGTTTCTAGCGTGCTCGCGCCGCTGATCGGGCAACTGGGTTATCGGCGAGCACAGCTCGGCGAAGTTTCAGATGCGTTGACCTTGGATGCAAATTACGTCCGGCGAACCGACGCGGAAGCGTACGCCAAAAGGCAGTAAATATTTTGCGCAGCCGCCCGATCGAATCGGCAGACGTTGAGAGCATTTTGGCAATTCAGGCGGCTTGCCCGGAAATCGCGCAGTGGACGGCCTGGGATTACAACCGAG
This sequence comes from Candidatus Acidiferrales bacterium, assembly GCA_050012395.1. Taxonomy (GTDB): domain Bacteria; phylum Acidobacteriota; class Terriglobia; order Acidiferrales; family UBA7541; genus Palsa-295. Next base: position 26,387 of record JBEKHG010000027.1, on the reverse strand, counting down.
TTGCGCGCGGAGAGATGGCCGGTTGGGTGGTGGAGGAAGACGGAAGCGTCGCCGGATTTATCGTCGCGCGAAAAATCGCGGATGAGATCGAGATACTAAATTTCGCGGTTTCACCCGAACTGCGCGAACGCGGCATCGGCGCTCTGCTGCTGCAGGAAACTCTTGCGTGGGCCAAGGCTTTCGAAGCCTCGCACGCGATATTGGAAGTTCGCGCTTCGAACGTCGCGGCACTCCGTTTTTACGAACACCACAATTTCCAGACGGTGGGCCGGCGTTCGCGTTATTACAATTCCCCTATCGAAGACGCGCTATTACTAAGCGCGAAACTCGGGTAAGCAGCGGTTTTTCAATAGCCGGCAGCTTCCGGGATATCCACAGCGCCACCGGTACTCCCACTTTTATCCTATTGGTTTACAGCGGGATTTGTGTTAATTGTTACGGGTATGTGAATGAATCTTTCCAACCTGGAGGGAAAGGATGCCGATTACGACGCACGATATCCGGCAGGCGCTGTTAGAAAGTAACCAGGAATTCAGAAGACTCGCCGAAGAACACACCCGCTGTGAATGCCAACTCGAACAACTCGTAAAACAAAGTTACTGGAACTCAGAAGACCTCGCACTGGAAGTCTCGCTTAAAAAGATGAAGCTCTATTTGAAAGATCAAATGGAGTTGATTGTGGCGCGCCACCGTCACAATCAGAGTGCGATGCAGCAGCAAGTGCACCAGAACCAGGCGCACTACTAAGCTTAAAGCGCGGCGTTCGTTTTTATTCAGGGCTCAGTACTACTTTCACTTCTGTCGTACAATACTCCTGCATTTAAATTTGATTGGGGCGTTTCTCATTCATAGGCAAGGTTTTCCCTTTCGCTGATGGTAAAAGACGCGTATAAATTTGCGCTACCTCCGCTGATTGTGGGTGGACTTTGCCTGATTCCCGGATGGAAGATTCTCGCGGGAATACTGATTTTTCTCGGGCTGTTTGTCTTTTATTTTTTCCGCGATCCGGACCGCAAGATTCCGTCGGATCCCGCGGCCGTGGTTTCTCCCGCTGACGGGCACGTGGTCCAAATCGTGGATGAACCACTCGACGGCATGATGGGCCATCGCGTCAGTATTTTTCTGGCCATATGGGACGTGCACGTGCAACGGTCGCCGGTGGCTGGTCGGATTGTGGGCGTGGTGTATCAGCCAGGCAAGTTTTATGCGGCGATGCGCTCGGCAGCTTCGGTGGAAAATGAACAGAATATTATTGCGGTGGAGACGCCCAAGGGGCGGCTGGTGTTCAAACAAATCGCCGGAGCGATTGCGCGTCGCGTGATATGCTGGAAGCGCGAAGGCGAAAGTGTGGCGCGCGGCGATCGCATTGGGCTGATACGATTTGGGTCGCGCGTGGATGTGTGGCTGCCGATGGAGAGTGAAGTGGTGGTGCGGCTCAAGCAAAAGGTAAAAGGCGGCGAGAGCATACTGGCGAAATGGAATTCAACGACCTAGATCCTGTCGGGAACGAAGAAGAACCGCGGCGACACTCCCGTAATCATCGCCTGCGGCGCGGCATCTACATCCTTCCCAGCGCGCTTACCGTCGCAAACCTCCTGTGCGGTTACTATGCAGTCCTCGCCACGTTGGACGGCCGTTTCGCAGATTTCGACAATGCTGCCATCGCGATTGGAATCGCGTACGCATTCGATGCCATGGACGGCCGGATCGCTCGCTCGATGGGAACGGAAAGCGCGTTTGGACGCGAATTCGATTCTCTCGCCGACGTGGTGAGTTTTGGTATCGCTCCAGCGCTGCTCGCTTATGCATGGGGCGTCCGCGCGCTCGCAGCCGCAAATGCTTCCGAATCGCTGCACCTTACTCAACTTGGCTGGCTGATGGGATTTTTCTTCGTGGCATGCTGCGCCTGGAGACTTGCGCGGTTCAACATTCAGGGAATGGCGCCGGGAGGAAACCGATATTTTGTGGGCATGCCAACGCCAGCCGCCGCAGGAATGGTTGCTGCAACCGTTCATTTGCGTGAAGGGCTGCCGATTTCCGATGTTCGCTGGTCGATTTTGTGGCTGGCATTGCTGCTTGGGCTTGGCGTTTTAATGTCGAGTTCGATGCGGTTCTACAGTTTCAAAGATATTGAATGGGCACGGCGACGCCGCTCCCCCGCTATTATTCTGCTGGCCGTAGTGGTCGGCGCAGCCGTGAAATTCTCCGGGCCAACCTTGTTTACGCTGATGGTCGCCTACACCGCGCATGGGCCGATTATGCAGCTCATACGTTTCGTTCGGCACCGCACCGCCTCGCGGACCGCTTAACGTATGGCAAGCGGTGCTGCAAAATCGAGTCGCGTTGCGATTGTGGGCGCTTCCTCTTTGCGCGGGAAAGAGCTGAAACTCGTTCTGGAAGATCGCAAGTTCCCCGCAGGTGAAATCGTCCTGCTCGATGAACCACTCCTCGCTGGAACTCTGACGGAGGCTGGTGGCGAACCCACCTTCATACGCGCGCTAGACGAAGATAGTTTCGAGCGCGCCGGATTTGCGTTTTTTGCGGGGAGCGTGCAAGACGCCGAGCGCAATTGGCGGGCAGCGCAGCGTTCTGGCGCGCAAGTAATCGACATGACCGGAGCAATCGGCGCTACGGGCAACGCGATTACTTGGATTCCGGCGCTGGAGTCCATTCTTCCACGACGTGCTGCGACCGGAATTGAACCGGGAAAGCCTGCGCCGTATTCTTCTCCAGCTCCCGGCACGATTATCACGTGTGCGCTGGCGGCCGGCCTTCAGCGTTTTTCTCCCGTGCGAATTGTCGTGATGCTGTTCCCACCGGTATCGGAGCGCGATCAGGCGGGCGTGGACGAGCTTGAAAGTCAGACCACGAATTTGCTTTCGTTCCGGCCCACCGAGCAAAGAGTATTTGACGCGCAGGTTGCGTTCAATTTGCTGGCGGGCTACGGCGAAGAATGCAAACCAGCGTTGAAAGATTTGCGCGCAGCGATCGCTCGTGATGTGGCTAGCTACCTGGCAGGACGCGCCTCCGTCCCGGCTATTCAACTGGTTCAGGCGCCTGTGTTTTACGGATATGCGTTTGCCGCCTACGCGGAATTTGGCTCGCCGCATAAGCCGGAGCAACTCGAGAGCGCGTTTCGAAATCTAGGGATAAAGGTCGCTGCACCGGACGACCCTGCGCCGAACAATGTAAGCGTTGCGGGCGAAAGTGAGATTCAAATCGCGCGAATAGAAACGGATCCTAGCGTTGCCGGCGGCGTCTGGATGTGGGGCGCGGTGGATAATCTGCGCCTTGCGGCTACCAATGCGGTTCAAATTGCGGAGGAACTGTTTGAAGAACCGGCTGCCTACAATTGAAATGCTGCGACGAACGTCCTGCGCGCTGATTTTTCTTGCCGCTATATTTTCTGTTTCAGGTTGCGGCTATCACGTCGCCGGGCACGCCGGAAACCTGCCTTCCGATTGGAAAACAATCGCGATACCTGCATTCAAGAATGACACTACGCGTTACCGAATTGAGCAGCGTTTTACCGAAGCGGTGGTCCGCCAATTCCTTCAACGCACCAAATACAGGATCGTTCAAAATGCGAGCGATGCCGATGCTGTACTTCACGGCGAAGTGATCTCTATCGAGACCGACCCCATGCTGTTCAACGCTACGACGGGCCAGGTGACCATGATGCTCGTGCAGGTGCACACGAAAGTGCTATTGGTCGATACCAAGACGGAAAAAGTAGTGTACAAGAACGAAGACATGATCTTTCGCGATCAGTACCAGATATCCTCTGACGTGCAGAGTTTTTTTGAGGAGCAAAATCCTGCGATTGAACGGATGTCGAAAGATTTCGCCGCCCAGCTCGTTTCAAACGTAGTGGAGAATTTCTGATGCCTGAGATCTCCGCCGAGAAACTTATTGCGCGACTAAGCACCGGGAAACCCGTGGCGGCAATTGTCCTGCTGGGAACCGATTCGTATCTTCGTGAGATGTGCCGCAATAAAATTATCGAGGCATGTGTGCCGGAAGCGGCCCGCGAATGGGCGCTGGCTCGCATATCGGTTCAGGACAGCGGTTGGGACGAGGTGCTTCAACGTGCGCAAACCATGCCCATGCTGGCGAGCCGGCAGGTCATCATCGTGGAAGGCGTGGAGTCTCTCGAAAAACTCGGCGAAAAGACTCGCGAAGAGATTGTGGAGGCGCTGGGCAAGTACTTTGAATCTCCCGCGCCGTTTTCCGTCCTTCTTTTCGAAGCTGCGACGATGGACCGGCGTCAGAGATATTCCAAGCTACTGGCTGAACACGCGCTTTTTGTGGAGTTGACTATCGGCGGCGAATCGGCGGCTTCACTTGCCACGCAGATGGCGAAAGATTGTGGCGCCGAAATCGAACGCGACGCCGCGCTCCTGCTTGCAGATATTCTGAACAGCGAGCCGTCGCGCATGCGAATTGAAATCGAAAAGCTTGCCACATACGTCGAGACGGGCCAACGCATCACGACGAGCAATGTGGAAGAGTTGGTGGTCGCGGCGCGCAAGAACACCGTCTGGGAATTAGCGGATATGCTGGCCACTCGAAGGCGCGATTCGGCGCTGGCGTTCCTGGATAATTTGCTGCGCGAAGGCGAAGAGCCCATCGGACTGGTCGGCGGGATTACCTGGATGTATCGCAAGCTGATTGAAGCTCGCGATTTGCCTGCGGGTACGAGCGGGTTCCAAGCGGCGCGGACGCTCGGGATGAATCCCGCGGCCGCGGAAACTGCCGTGCGGCAAGCGCATCGCATCCCAAAGAAGGATCTGCTCGCGGGGCTGGTGGCGCTGGCGGAAGCCGATAGCCAGTTGAAATCCTCTAATCCGAATCCACGCGCGCTCATGGAATTTCTGATCGTGCAGTTGATGTCGCCACGCGTTGCGACATCAAGCTCCGCCGCATAGCTAACCGCGTTCGCGCTCCAGAAAGCAGAGCGAACACTTCCCTCTTTTCAAAGTCTCGCGCGCCGAAACAAATTACTTTTTTGTTGCGAGAATTTTTTCGATCTGCGCGATGTGGTTCAAGTCATGGCCTGCGAACATGCGCGCCATGTGCTCGATGGTTTCAACACCTCGCTCGGAGTGCATTCCGTACTGTTTCCACTGCTCCGGCGTCAAGGTTTTCAGCATGGCAAGATTGGCTTCACGCAGCACGCGAAATTGTTCTAATGCTTTTCGCGGATCGCGCTTTTCATAATGAAGTGCGGTGACCCAGGCGTCCTGGTCAAACGCGCTCACTGCACATCCGGGAGCTCCTAAAATAAGGCGCATTCGCCAGCCACCGGCGATTTCAGTGTCGGCCAGATGAGCAACGATTTCAGCGATGGACCATTTGTCCGGTGCCGGGCGCTTTCGCAACTTTGAAGGGGTCGCGCGACCTATCAGGCGCTGAAGTTTCTTGGGCGTGGCGGCTTGGATCTTTAGCGGGTCTTGTCCTTCGGCGTGGCTCACAATGCGCTGGGTGTATTGCTGCGGCGTTTCTTTCATTTTTTCTCCTCAAGGTCGATTCGCCCCAAACTCATTGTAATTTAGTGCCGTGGGCCGGCGAGATCTGCACACTACGGCACCGGCGTTTGTCATCAACCAAATTGGCTTCTTGGCATCAGAGCAGACCCGACGGCCGCGACACGCCTCGCAACCCAAGTGTCAAAAGACATATTTCAAGTTATGGAAACCCTCTTTGCGGAAGACGGCCACGACAGCGGCTCGGGCATTAGAATTAGGAGAGAGCTTTGACCCAGCGAGCACGCTGAGAATCGCTTCGCATGACTGCATCGTCGGTTACGAACGGCCCGAGGCCAGCTTTGTGACGTTGAAGACGCATATCAAGACTGTAAAACCGGAAGAGCGGGAGCTTGCGAGCAAGCGTGAGGAGCAGGCTACGCTCGAAGTCGAGCTGGCGGAGCGCGAGCTGCGTTCCGCGAACCTTCGCGCCGAGCTTGGTGCGTTCGAACGGCGTTACCTTCATTTTGTCGGAGTGCGCTATGCGGAGCTCGACGAGCTGAAAGCGCAGATCGCTGAGCGGATGGCCAAAGAGCATCCCGGCGTCGAGCGGCTGCAACAAAATGCGCGCGCGGCACGCGCGGCTGCCGGCGAAACAAAATCGACAGCGGGAGAAAATTGTAACGAAGAGCCGGTTGCGTTCGAATCCTCCCCCGAAATGAAACGGCTCTATCGCGAAGTGGCCAAGCGCGTTCACCCGGATTTAACTTCGGACCGAGAGGATCGCAACAAACGCCAGCAATTGATGGCCGAGGCGAACGAAGCCTACGAGCGCGGAGACGAATCGAAACTCATCAGAATTTTGACCGAGTACGAATGCAGTCCTGAAGCCGTCCAAGGCGAAGGCGCGGGTTCGGAATTAGTCCGAGTAATCAGAAGGATCAGCCAGGCACGCGGACGCCTTTCCGAGATCGAGGCGGAAATGCAGGAGCTGTTGCGCTCCGATCTGTATCGACTGAAATCGCGGCTCGATGAAGCGCAGAGGCATGGACGCGACGTGCTGAAAGAAATGGTGGAAAAAGTGGAAGAGCAGATCGCGCAAGCCAAACGCCGTCTGGAACTTTGAATTTCTACTACTGAATCGGGATCGTGATGGAATCTCGAGAAAAAACCGGTACCGGGTCAATCGTCCCTGCAGGCCAGCGGGCGCTGGTGGTGCGCTCTGCCGCGCTCGTTGCGCGTGGACTGCGCGATTTAACCCGAGACTCCAACTGGGTCGTTAAAAAAATATTTACAGGTTACAGTTCCGGTCTGGCAATCTCCGGCTTGGGCCACGTCTGTTTCATCTCACGTGAATTTCAGCGCGGTGGACAATATCGCACGGGAGATTTTGGCCAACGCGCAGTTGTTTACGACGTGGAACTGAGCACTCACATGCTGGCTCTCTCGGTGCCGAACGAGACCGCTGTCGGGTCGCAGGATTTAGCGGCTGCATTCGCGTGGTCACCTACCACGCGCTTTCTTGTGGCAGCCTGGGCCGGCTGGCAACCTGCTCTGCATTCTTTCGATCTCCACGGGAAAATGTTCTTGGGCACCTTTGGGGAATTCGGGGTTGTTCCAAAGTATCTGGTGTGGTCGGGAACCGAAAAATATTTCGCCGAGGCGTGTTCCGGAGGCAAGCAAGCCAGCCTCCGGCTTTGGCGGGTTCGCGACGACGGAATGTCACCCGGCGGCCCGCTTTGCGGTCAGCCTACCAGCGAGCTCGGCCTGCCCGGCTGGCTCGAACGGCAAACTTATGAAGCAGAGTTCGGTGAGGACGGCGCATTCGCCGGCTACGGGCGCACGGTGTTTAGTCCGGATGAAAAGACGCTCGCCAGCGTGGTGGAAATTCACGGCGACTGGGCGGATGACTCCATCGCGCTGCTGGCCGTCCCTACCCTAAAGAAGAAAAATGCCTTTCAGGCCCAGGGGCACATTACCGATCTTTCTTGGACGCACGATGGAAAGAAAATTATTTACTGCGCGGCGGGACAAGCGTATTCCCTCGCAGTCGAGACGATGAATTTTGAGCCGCTGCCATTTGGCGCGGAGCTGTGCGTTTGCCATCCTCACCTTCCGCTTTGCATCTGTTATAGCTCGTGGCTGAAAAATTCGGCCAAAGGACGGCTGTTTCTCGTTGATATGAATCGCATGGAAGTGCTGGATGAATATGCCGCCGAGGGTGTCGTAAACCTGAGATGGAGTACCGACGGCGCTAAAGCTTACGCTGCCACGCTACACGGGATGGCTTATATTTACGAACCTACCTTGCTTTAATTTTAATCGAAGAACTCCTCGCGGATAATTCAAGTAGAGGTCGGGTATCAGGCCAGCGGAAGGTTCGCCACAGGATCGAGCGTGCAATCTTCGTATTCTCCTTCGAGGAAACGCGGATATCCGGCAGCGGCAATCATCGCGGCGTTGTCGGTGGAAAGCGCACGGCTGGGAAAGAAAGCCTCCAGACCATCGCGCTTTGCCTGAGACTCAAAAGTGGTGCGTAATTCGCGATTTGCCGCAACTCCGCCCGAAACGAAAATCGAACGGACTCCCAGATGCGAAGCTGCAGCCAGCGTACGCGTAACCAGGTCTTCGACTACCGCCCGCTGAAAACTCGCTACCAGATCTAGCGTGGCCGGTGATGAAAGCTGTCGCAGCGCATCGGCAGAGCGTTCCCCCCGCGCGAGAGCTTGCTCCCGTTCCGCAATTTCCGGTTGAAACTCCGGATGCTTGCGGAGATAGTAAAGGACCGCAGTCTTAATTCCACTGAAACTAAAATCGTAAGTGTTCCCTTTCATTTGCGGCACGCCGAACCGAATCGCCTTCGGATTACCGTGCTCGGCCAAGCGGTCGATAATCGGACCGCCTGGGTAGCCCAGCGCGAGCATACGGGCAACTTTGTCGTATGCTTCGCCGGCGGCGTCGTCGCGCGTGCCGCCTATTCGCGAGTAAGAAAAATGGCTGGTGCCGTTCGATGAGTCGCATTCCACGCCGAACAAAACCGTGTGGCCGCCTGAAACAATCAAACACAGCGCGGGAAACGTCGGCTGCCGGGCTGCCGCCGCTGCTTCCAACATTACGGCGTGGACGTGGCCTTCCAGATGATTTACAGCGATGAGCGGCTTTCCGAGCGCAAGGGCGAGAACTTTGCCGTAGGTAACGCCGACGAGAAGCGCCCCAATGAGTCCGGGGCCACGCGTGACTGCGATGGCGTCGAGGTCTGAAAGCGAGATTCCGGCTTGTTTAATGGCTTGGCGAACCACCGGAACGATCTGGCGAAGATGTTCGCGAGAGGCAAGCTCCGGGACGACTCCCCCAAAATCCCTGTGAATCGCGATCTGCGACGCAACGATATTCGAAAGCACGTTGCGGCCATCGGCCACAACTGCTGCGGCAGTCTCGTCGCAAGAGGACTCGATGCCGAGTATCAGATTTTTATGTCCCTTCACTCGTTTGGCCTGTGGATCTGCCGCCACCGATATGTTAGCACGCACCCCGCTCTGCCTTTGTATGCCGGCTAACATTTACGGATGGACTCACGCGCTAAAAATATCGATTCTTTCCATGTTCGTTCTTCCCTTTCGCAACGGGAATAGCTAAGAATAGTGATTATGAGCTCTGAACGAAAACGCGTACGCAAAGCAGTGCTGCCGGTAGCGGGCCTAGGCACACGGTTCCTCCCTGCCACGAAAGCGCAGCCGAAAGAAATGTTGCCGGTGGTGGACAAACCGCTGATTCAGTACGCGGTGGAAGAGTGCATCGCGTCGGGAATCGAAAGCATTATTTTTGTCACCGGCCGCCGCAAAAACGCCATCGAAGATCATTTCGACTCGGCGCCCGAGCTGGAACGTTTTCTCGAGGAGCGCGGCAAACCGCACCAGGCCCAAACGGTACGCGAGATCAGCGGCGGTTTGCATTTCAGCTATACACGGCAGGGCGAAGCGCAAGGGCTAGGCCATGCGGTATTTTGTGCGCGCGAACTTGTGGGCGACGAACCGTTTGCCGTTCTGCTTGGCGACGTGATTATGGACGGCGCGATCCCGGCCACGCGCTCGCTGATGGATGTCTGGGACGCAACGGGCCAAGGCGCTATCGCGGTGGAAGAAGTGGAGAAAGCTCGCGTGCATCTCTACGGAATTATCGCGGCAACTCCGGGGGATCAGCCGCGTTGGGGCAAGCAGCTACTGCGCGTGAACGACTTGGTAGAAAAGCCCCATGCTGACAAGGCTCCATCGAACCTGGGCGTGACCGGGCGTTACGTGCTGCCGCCCGAGATTTTCGAGTACCTGGAGAAACTGGAGGCGGGAGCAGGAGGAGAGATTCAACTGACCGACGCGTTGAAGGACTTGGCGAAAGGCCCGGGACTCTGGGCGTACATTTACGAGGGAAAAACGCACGACGCCGGGGACAAGCTTGGCTTCTTGAAGGCTACCGTGGAATTCGCATTGAAGAATCCCAAGCTCGGTCCCGATTTTCGGGAATATCTGCGTGAGCTGAAACTATAAAATTCCGACTGTTCTACTTTTTTTTCTTATTTCCTTTCTCCGAAGAGCTTTTTGCGCTACTCGATTTCGATTCCGGCGATTTGGATTCGCCCGAGCTCGACTCGCTTGACTTTGAATCGCCGGACTTCGAATCGCCGCTCTTTGAATCCGAAGATTTTGTGTCGCCGGACTTTTCGGGCGACGAAGATGCATTGCCATCGCCGGATTTTTCTCCCGACGCCGGGGAGCCGCTTTTCTTGGCGTAGTCCGTCACATACCAGCCGGATCCCTTGAACTGAATGGCAGCCGCCGAGAGCATGCGCTGGGCTTTGGCCCCGCACTTCGGACATTTCTTGGTGGTGGAAGCGTTATGCCCTTCGATCTTTTCAAACTGGTGGCCGCATTTCTCGCACTTGTATTCGTATAAAGGCAATGAAAACTCCTCCGTTGTCTGCGAGCTTAAAATAATAGCATGCCTGCGGAGGATGTGCGGCGGAAGGAAGGCCTCCGGGGCTATATGTTAGACTGCCGTATCGCGAGCCTTCGCGAGTCCGTGTGACACATCGATGACAAAAATGAAGGGCGAAGAGCCAGGTGCTGGCTGCCTTTATGTGGTTGCAACTCCGATTGGCAATCTCGAGGATATTTCCTTGAGAGCGCTGCGTATTTTGAAAGAAGCTGATGTGATCGCTTGCGAAGATACCCGCCAGACAATGAAGCTGCTCTCGCATTTCGATCTGAAGAAAAGGCTGGTGAGCTATCACGAGCACAACGAAATTACCCGTGCGGCCGAACTCGTGATCGATTTGGAGCAAGGCGCGAAGATCGCGCTGGTGAGCGACGCCGGCACGCCCGCCATTTCCGACCCGGGACATCGTTTGGTAAGTCTGTGCCTCCGGCATGGCATCGAAGTAGTGCCGGTCCCCGGCGCGTCAGCGTTTGTAGCGGCGCTGGCTGCCTCCGGAATGGCTATTGAAGAATTCACGTTCATCGGTTTTTTACCGGCGCGGCAGTCCGAAAGGCGAAAAGCGATGCGCGCGCTGATGAGCGAACCGCGCACGATCGTTCTTTACGAAGCTCCGCACCGGCTGCTGGAAACTTTGGAAGACGCCCTGGAGATTCTGGGCAACCGGCCCGCGGTGATTGCCCGAGAGGTTACGAAAATGTACGAGGAATTTCTGCGAGGTCACCTGGAGGATTTGCTCGCTGGCGTACGCGCGAAGGCGCCGCGAGGCGAAATCACGGTGCTGATTGGTCCACCCGATGCCGCAGCCCGGACCGAGGCTTCCCCCGAAGACGCGAGGCGCACGATGCCGATTGCGCGGCGGATTGACGAGATTGTTAACGAAAGCGGAATAGATCAGAAGGCTGCGCTGAAACAAGCCGCCCGCGAGCGGGGGCTCACACGACGAGAAGCCTATAAACAACTTCTTGTTACCAGAGACGAATGAGCGCCAACGTGCTTTTGCGCAACATCTGTTTCGATTGCAAAGATCGTTCAAACTAGTCTGAAGAAGAAGCAGTGCTGCGGGCGAAGAAGGAATCAACGCTCTCTAGAATTTCTGCCGTTCCATGCGCGTGGTGCACCGCGTACCGCAACTCGGCGCCGTTCCGGACGCCGTGCGTAAATAAGCTCGCAAATTGTTTCATCTTGCCGACCGCATCGGGCATCTCCGCCGCAATCAAGCTGCGAAAATAGCCGGACAACAATTGATAGCGGTCCAGCTCGGTGGGCTCGTCGTAACTCCCCGTCGCGATGTAGTCCTGAATCTGGCGGAAAATCCACGGATTCGACGAAGCCGCGCGCCCTATCATCACAGCGTCGCAGCCGGTCTGATCGATCATGCGAACCGCGTCTTGCGGCGTATGAATATCTCCATTGCCGATCACGGGCATGCGCACAGCCTGTTTCACCGCGCGAATCACCGACCAGTCCGCAGAGCCTGCATAGCCCTGCATGCGCGTGCGCGGATGAATGGCGATGGCCTCGATGCCGATTCGTTCGGCCATGCGCGCAACGTCCACAGCCACAATATTGTTTTCGTCCCAACCGGAGCGAATTTTGATCGTCAACGGAATCGTTACAGCAGCGCGAACCTTGCCCAGCAGCTTTTCGAGATGCGGCAAATCGCGTAGCAGTCCGGAGCCACCGCACTTCACAACTTTTTTCACCGGGCAGCCGAGGTTGATGTCCACCTGATCGAAGCCGAGTTCTTGCGTGACCGCAGCAGCGGAAGCCATCACATCAGGGTCGGAGCCGAAAATCTGTGCAGCGATGGGATGTTCATCTTCGCCGAAATAAAGATAATGCAGGGTGCGCTCGGAATTCCGCGTCAGACCTTCGGCGCTGGTAAATTCCGTCATGATCAAACCGCAGCCGCCCAGCGAACGTATCACTCGACGGAAAACTGTATCGGTGACTCCGGCCATGGGAGCCAAAATTGTCGCCGGCCGGATCGCGCGGTCCCGAATTTTGATTTCAGAGGGGAACATAACGCAGCCTATTTTAAGGAGGAATTTCCTGCCGGACGACCACTTCCGCCCGAACCTGCCGCTGCAGCAGCCGCGGAGGTTCCCGCTGGAGCTACGGATTCAGTAGCGCTAGTCTTTTGCGCGACGTGTGGCGCCTTCGACGAACTTTCATCCAGGTGAGCGATTACCAATTCTTTCGACCCGCCGAAAAAGCTGTCGATCACTTGAGCGAGAGCGTGCGCCCGCGCGTCCTCCGCTGTCAGATTCGGCTTGTAAATGTAAGCGCGTCCTGTTTTGCGCCGCTCGACGATTCCCTTTCGCGCCAGACGATCCATGATGGTCATGATGGTGGTATAGGCACGCGGCCTTCGCGGGGCGAGCGCGTCGCGAATTTCGCGGACCGTGGCTTCACCCATGGGCCACAGCATGTTGAGGCAGTCAAGCTCGAGAGGTGCCAAGTCCAAAAGGGCATGGCGTGGAGACGGCGTTTTTGCGTGGTTCATTTATTAGGACTCGTTATTTTTCTTATCCGGCGCCGAAGGCGGGTTGAACCCCGTGAAAGTGGTTTGAGGCGACGTTCCGGCCCGATCGCCCGAAGCCGCCGCATTGCGCGCCACTGAACCTTGCACAGGCTCCGCTGCCGGCCGTCCCGTACTGCCTTGCGAAGCCTCCCCCGACCTTGCCGCATCATACTCCACATTCGGATCAGAACAAGCTTTTGGATCGCCGCCTGTGTAAAACTTTTCAGCGCGCAACAGTGAGCGTCGTAGCGATGGGTTACGCGCGGTCCAATCGGCATTGCCCTCAGGTGAATCCAGCGTCGCACGAATAGCGCCCATTTTCGAATCCATGTCGTCCAGAAAATGCAAGGCCACAGCTTCGCGCGTTTGCGGCAGCGATGGCGAGCCGAATTCGTAGGAGCCGTGATGGCTCAGGATTAAATGTTCCACCAGCATGGCTAGCTCGGGAGGAAAATCAGGGATGGCGCGGATTTTTTCGCGAACCAGCGCGGCTCCGATGGTAATGTGACCAAGCAAGCGTCCTTGTGTGGTGTAATCGATTCCGCGGCCATAGCAGAGCTCGTCAATTTTTCCGATATCGTGCAGGACAATTCCGGCGAGAAGCAAGTCGGCATCGAGTTCTTTGTAATGATCGGCCACACCGCGGGCCAAGCCGATAAGGCTCACGATGTGTTCCAGCAACCCACCAAGGAAAGCGTGGTGCATGGTCATTGCGGCAGGTGCGCGCTTTAGCTTCGGCGAAATTTCGGGATCATCCACAACGCTGGTGAGCAGCCGCTTGAGCCACGGATTTTTCATGGCCGCGACGGACGCGCGCAAATCCCCATACAATTCTTCTACGTCATATTTCGTGTGCGCCAGAAAATCGGCGAGGTCGTAATCGCGCTCCACGGCTGGGATGATCTGCTCCAGCATCAACTCTTTCTGGCCATTGTAAAGTTTCACGCGTCCGCGGACGTGCACCACATCGTCACGCTCGAAAGTGACGGCGATGACCGCGAAGTTATCCCACATTTTTGCGGAAATCCTTCCGGTGCGGTCAACCAGATCCAGTTCGAGCCAGGATTTTCCGGAACGCGACGACGTGCGCACTTCCTTTTCGCGAACAAGGAAGAGAGTGGCGACCCCTTGGCCGTCCTGCAGATCACAAATGAAATGTGTTTTCACTGCCCGTTGACTTTAGGCTTCGCCATCTTCTTCTTGGCCTTCTTTGCATCAGCGGCGTCGGGGGTGGGCGCCACTTCCTGAATCACGCTTGCGCCGGCAACAGCGGCGCTATCGGTATAACCCGGCTTGACCATCACATAACTCTGTTCGCGCAGTTGCCCGAGATATTCGCGCATGGTCGGCTGCATTTTTTGCGAGTAAATACGATTCATGATTTCGTTTTCCACTTTATCAAGAGGCTGCAAGCCGGCTTGGTAGTGGGCATCCACCTTGAGGATCTCGAAGCCCTCTTTTGTCTGGATCACTTCACTCATCTGGCCTTTGTCCAACTTGAACACAACGTCTTCAAGTTGCTTGGCCAGCATGCCGAGATTGAAAGTGCCTAGCTCGCCGCCATCCTTCGCCGTGCTGCCTTCCGAAAAATGCTTGGCAATTTCGTTGAAGTCTTCGCCCTTTACCACGCGATTGCGCAAGTCTTCAGCCTTCTTTTCAACGGACGACATCTCCTCCGGACTCTTGCCTTGCGTGCTCAGAAATATTTCCGAAAGCACTACTTGCTCGGGACGATTGAAGTCCTTTTGGTGGTCGTCGTAATATTTCTTCACGGCATCACTCGGGATATTGATGTGCGAGCCGACTTCGCGGCGAATCACTTCCTGGGTTAATAGCGTATTGCGAATCTGAGATTTGAAATCTTCCCAGCCCAGCCCTTGAGATTCCACTGCCTTTTCCAGTTCTTCCATGCTGCCCAGGTTGTTCTGCTTGCGAATCTCATCAAGACGCTTAATTACATCTGTCTCCACACTAATGCCCATGTCCTTGGCGCGTTCCACCAGAAGCGCCTGGTCGATCAAATCCCGCAGCAAATCCTTTTGCTTGTCTTTGTATAGCTCTTCCACCTTTTCAGGCGGGCAGCCCTGGCAATCGTGCGCGATTTCTTCATGCAACGCTTGATCGGCTTTCTGCACGTCCGAAAGAGTAATCGCATCATTATTAACACGAGCGACGATCTCTTCCACCACGATGCCCTTTGACTGCGCAGGAGCCGGCGAGGGTAGAATTAGCGTTAACGCAGCCGACGCAATAATCCCGGCGGAAAAGCGCATCGGAAACACCTTCCAGATTTTCATAGGATTCACTCTAAGTTGAATTTTATCTCTACGCTTCCAGTTGTAGCAATACGTTTCTAGTGGCTCCTGTGGGCCCGCCCTTTTCGCCTTTCCACTCAAACCACAGAACGCCTGAGGGGTCCAACCGCATACCCCTGCGTTTACGAATCAATTTGACCAGCTTTTCGGGTCCCAGGGGCGTATCTTCATAGAATTTTATGGCTACCTGGTCTCCCCGATGGTCCACGGATGCCACCATCAACCTCTCAGCCAGCGCTTTCAAGACCGCGTAGTCGAGAAGATTCTCGACGGACGGCGGCGGAGGGCCGAACCGGTCATTTAGCTCGCGGCGAACTTCTTCGCGCTGCTCATCGGACGTAACGCCGGCGATACGCTTATAAATTCGCAGGCGCAAGTTCTCGTTCTCGATGTACTCAGGTGGGATGCGTATTTCCTGCCCAAGGTTGAGTGTAGCGCGACGCTCCACGGCCACGGCCTCGCCTTTTCGTTCGGCCACGGCGCGCTCCATCATCTGGCAATACATGTCGAAGCCAACGGCCTCGATGTGGCCGTGCTGTTCCCTGCCGAGCAGATTTCCTGCGCCGCGCAGTTCTAGGTCGAGTGCCGCGATACGGAAACCGGCGCCTAGATCGCTGAACTCCTTGAGCGCGGCCAGTCGTTGGCGCGCTATAGAAGTTAGCGCGGTGTCCGGAGGCACCAGCAGGTACGCATACGCACGCTGGTTCGAACGTCCCACACGGCCGCGAAGCTGGTACAGCTCCGACAAACCGAAACAGTCTGCACGATCAATCACAATGGTGTTTGCGCGCGGAATATCCAAGCCATTCTCAACGATCGTGGTCGAAACCAGCACGTCCGCTTCGTCCCGCACAAATTTCAACATCACTTTTTCCAGCTCTGTCTCGCGCATCTGGCCGTGGCCGACTACCACGCGCGCTTGGGGAACCAGACGCTTAACGAGCGCTGCCAGCGTATCGATGGATTCCACTCGGTTGTGAATGAAAAATACCTGACCTTCGCGCGCGATCTCTTCTTCCACCACGCGCTGGATCAAGGTCTCGCTGAAAGGCGCGACGGTAGTTTGAATTGCGAGGCGGTCTTTCGGAGGCGTCTCGATCACGCTCATGTCGCGCAGCCCTACCAGAGACATGTGCAGCGTGCGCGGAATCGGGGTGGCCGACATGGTCAGCACGTCCACATTTTTGCGCATCTCTTTCAAGCGCTCTTTGTGCGCGACTCCGAAACGCTGCTCTTCGTCCACAACCAGCAAGCCCAGGTCCTGGAACTTCACATCGCGCGAGAGCAGCCGATGCGTGCCGATCAGAATGTCAACTTTGCCGGCTTCCATCTCTTCCAACACTTTTTTCTGCTCTTTCTCTGTGCGGAAGCGGCTGAGCATTTCCACTCGCACGGGAAAGGCAGAGAAGCGGCGCTTGAATGTCTGATAATGCTGGAAAGCGAGCACGGTGGTGGGCGCGAGCACGGCCACTTGTTTCGAATCCGCGATAGCTTTGAACGCAGCGCGCATGGCCACTTCCGTCTTGCCGTAGCCCACATCGCCGCAAAGCAGGCGGTCCATCGGCAGCGGCGATTCCATGTCGCGTTTGACGTCCGCGATAGCGCGAAGCTGGTCCTGCGTTTCATCGAACTCAAAAGCGTCCTCGAACTCGCGCGTCCAGTTCGTGTCCGCCGGAAACGCGTGGCCGGGCGCAGTTTTGCGCTCAGCGTAAAGTTTCAAAAGCTGGTCCGCCATATCCGTGACGGATTTGCGCACGCGCGTTTTGCGCGCTTCCCAAACTGTGGTTCCGAGGCGGTCGAGAACCGGTTCCACTCCGCCCAGCGACTGATATTTCTGCACCAGGTCAAGTCGCGCCAGCGGAACGTAAAGTTTGGCGTCGCCCGCATAACGCAGCAGCATAAATTCGCCGGTTGCGCCTTCGACGGCTACTTGGCGCAAACCTTCGAATTGGCCGATGCCGTGGTCGATGTGCACCACGTAGTCGCCCGGTTTCAGATCGGAGAAATCACTGAAGAAGCTGGCCGTTTTCGGACGAGAACGCGCGCGTTGTTTTGAAGATGGCGCAACAGTTTCAAACAGGTCGCCATTTCCGAAGAGCGCAAGTTTCGCGTCAACGAACACGACCCCTTCTTCAATAGGCGCTCGCACCAGCACCATGGCCGGCCCGGGCGCGCCCGAACCTTCTTCCGCCAGCCGCGCCACGGTGGTGTTTTCGTCCAGTTCGCCCATGCGATAGGGCACTTCAAATTCATGGCAAATGTCCGCGAGCCGCTCGAGTTCTCCCGTACTGGCCCCTGACACCAATACTTGTTCGCCGCCGGCAATGCGCCCGCGCGCTTCCGCCACGAAAGCGGCCACATCTCCGTGATAGCGCGCGGTCGGCTGCGTGCGAAGCACGCGCTCTCTGGCCGCATCGCTTTCGCGGGCGATGCCAAGGTGTTCGATCGCCAGGCGGGGCAGGCGTTGCAACGCGTGCGTCCATTCTTCCTCGTTCAGCAGATACGCGCTGGGGGGCTCGGCCAGCGGATCGTCAGACTCATCGAACGATCCTTGAAGCTGTTCGCGATATTTTTTAAGGCAGTCGGCGATAAGCGATGGCTCGTCTTCGATGACGAGCGGGTCGGGGCCCAGATCGAAAATAGTGGATTTGCGCTCTTCGCGCAAAACTTCGCGGAATTCCCAACCAGGATAGAAACCTGCGGGAAGCGAATCATCTTCGCGGTCAGAACTGAAACGCACGCGCAAGCGTTCGAGCACTTCAGCGTGGCGCGGGAATTCCGTAAGCGGCATCAGCATGGCGCGTTCCACCGGATTGGTGGAACGCTGCGTATTAGGATCGAACGCGCGGATGGATTCGATGGTGTCTCCGAGCAGTTCCACGCGAACAGGCTGCGGCGCTTCCGGAGAAAAAATATCGATGATGCCGCCGCGCACCGCAAATTGGCCGGGCATCTCGCAGGTCACTTGCTTGTCGTAGCCTGCGCTGGAAAGAAAAGACAGAAGCGCTTGGTGCTCGATGGATTGATCGCGCACGATGGTCAACGCGAGTTCCCCATAAAACTCCGGCTCGCGCAAACGCCAGACCGCGGCCTGCACCGGCACGATCAGCAAATCCGCTTCGCTCAACGCGAATCTCCAGAGCGCAACGGCGCGGTCCTCTGAGATTTCAGCGTGCGGCGACCGGGATTCGTAAGGCAGCACGTCGTATGCGGGCAAATGTGCGACTCGGCGCCCCGGTTTTCGTGTCACAGCGCGATAAAACCAGCGTACGGGCTCCAGCATCATTTCCGCGCGCTGATTGGATTCCACAATTAAAACCGTGGGACGTCCGAGCTGGGCCGTAGCAACCGCGGAAACAAACGCTTTCGCTGGATCGGTGAGGCCCGCCAGATGGACTTCGCCCCTACTGCGCCGGAGTGTATCCAGCGCTTGGTCGATTTCAGGATTCCGCGCGACGCGGGAAAGAATTTCAGAAACCAGAGACAGAATCATGCGCGAAGTTGTTTGATGCGTTCAATCAGGCGAGAGGTTGAATGGCCGGGCTCGGGCGGAATTTGAATTACGTTCATTCCGGGGACGGCGGGAACTTGCTGCGTTCCGTCAGCGTTCCTGGCGTTAGCGCTGCTACCCCGTACCACCACGTCGGGCGCGAACTTCTCCAGGAACCCGTGGGAACTCGGGGTATCACCGAGTTCCACCACGGCATCAACCGCCTGAAACGCCGCAACAATTTCAGCGCGTTCTGCAATGGGTGTGATCGGGCGGCTCGGCCCTTTTTGGTCCCGCGCTTGTGCATCGCTTTGAATTGCAACCACCAGAACGTCGCCGAGTGCTCGCGCCTGCTCCAGCAAACGGATGTGCCCCGGGTGCAGTAAATCAAAGACCCCGGTGACGCACACCACGCGCTTTCCGTTGCGTTTCCACTCGCTCCGTTGGAGAATCAATTCGCCTTGAGAAATTACCGCCAACACCATACTCCCATTCGCAAAATCGAGAAAATCAGCAAACATTTAATTCTACCATGCTCCCTTCAACGGCCGCCGATACCGCGCCGAGAGCCAAAAAATGGATAGTCTTAAACCCAAGTGGTGGGAAATCGCGCTGGCCCTCGCCGGCATTGTCTTTCTCTTTCTTGGAACGAAATGGGTCCGCAGCGGCGAGTTGCCAGAGCAACAAATCGTGATCGAAGCGGGCGGCTGCCACACTCCCGCAACGATATTCAATCCGCGCATCACCAACGAACCGCCCGGCACGGTCATCGTGCTGCATGGACTGGCGTCCAACCGGCGAATCATGATGTACCTCGCATCGGAGTTTGCCGGACACGGTTTGCAAGTCTACGCGCTCGATCTGGCCGGCCACGGTGACAACACCGATGCTTTTTCTTTCGCGAAAGCCGCAGAGTGTGCGACGGCGGCCGTGGAATCACTAATACGCAGCGGTACGATCGATCCGTCGAAAACAATCGTGGTAGGACATTCGATGGGCGCAGCTATCGCGATTGGAATGGCCGATCATATCCCGGTGAGTGGCACGATAGCGCTTTCTCCGGCACCCATGGTTTTGCCGCAGCGCATGCCATCAAATCTGCTGGTCTTCAGCGGACAATATGAACTTGCGATTTTGCGTCGAGCAACGCAGACGCTTTTGCAGGCGTCCGGAGGAACCCGTGTTCACCCCGAAGATTTCGTGCAGAAGCGCGCCTTCGATCTGCGTTACATAGCAGGCGGCACGCACACCAGTATCATCATGGACCGCGACGTGGCGCACCAATCCGAGCGTTGGATTATGCAGTGTTTGTTTCCGGAAATTCCGCCTGAGACGTTGGCGCTGAATCTCGATCTTGCTCCATACGCGGTCGCCAACAAGGGACGCCATCGATTGGCTGGATCGGTCCTCGGACTCATTGGCATCCTGATCTTATTCCCGTTCTGCGCAACGCTGGTAGCGGCAGCCGCTGGCCCGCCGCACGCAGAGCCGCCGGTAGATCATCCGCCCTACGGACTCTCGTTGGCGGAAGTAGCGGTTGCAGCGCTGGCGGGTGTCTTGCTGCTTACTCTGCGCATTCCGCTGAAATTTCTGCACATCTATACGGCGGATTATTTCTTATCCGTTCTGCTAATCGTTGGACTGGTTTTGCTGTTTTTCAATCGCGCGCGGGTCCAGGAAAGTTGGCCATCGAGCGCTTCGAGTTCGATCATCGCGGCCATTTTTGCGTTTGCCTTCTTCTTGTCACTGGGCGCCTGGCTGAATTGGCAGCTCGACGATGCCTGGCTCAACGCGCCGCGCTGGATGCGTTTCGCGGCGATTCTCCCTATTACACTTATCTTCTGCGACGCAGAGGAGCTTGCCCTCGGGCGGGTGCAGAGCGGCAAAGCTCGCGCGCTGCGATTTGCGGTATTTCTATTGCTCCGGCTCGAAATCTTCCTGGCTTGCACACTTGCCTATTACGAGTTGCGCAGCGGACAAGTTCTGATTCCCTTGCTGGCCGTTTTTCTCGCGCTCTTTTCTATCCTGCAAAGGCTTGCAGCGGACGCCGTGCGCAAGCGAACCGGCTCCATCGCGGCCGCCATAATATTTAGTGCTATACTCGCGGCATGGTTCGTGGCTGCTGTTTTTCCGCTGACGTGATTAGGCCATAATAAAGTTCTTAGATGAAAGACATTGCCATCGTCGGCGGAGGGCCTGCGGGCGCTCTATGCGGAGAGCGTCTGGCTAGCTCCGGTTTTAAAGTTACCATCTTCGATGAGCGCCTTGCCTGGGAAAAACCGTGCGGCGGCGGGCTGACGCATAAAGCGATCGAAACCTATCCGTTTCTTCTCGATTCACCTCATCCCAAGAAAATCGTACGCACTGCGGAGCTGATTTCGAGCCGTGGACATCGCGCACGCTTCGAGATGAAACATCCCATTGTCATCTATGCCCGCAAAGTTTTGAACGGATTGCTGCTCGATCGCGCCGTTGCCGCCGGCTGCACCGCCGTTTGTTCACGTGTGACAAATGTCAACACCAATGGCGAGCGTGTTCACTTGGTGGCTGAAGGCGAAGATCGGATCTCCGATTTTGTTGTGCTGGCATCCGGCGCTCGCAATCAGCTTTTGCCCGGCACTACTGCTCTACACGCGGACGATCTCGAGATGACCCTCGGCTATTTCGTTCCCACCGAAGAAAGCATCATCAAAATAAAATTTCTGAAAGAATTCGAAGGATATTTGTGGTCGTTTCCGCGCGCCGACCATTTGTCTGTCGGAATTTGCGCGCGCATGGGGCAAACCACCAGCCAGCAGTTGCGCCGCCATCTGGATGCGTTCGTGGCGGAAGAGAAAATTCCAACGGCGGGAGCGCGGCTTTATAGCCACGTTTTGCCGTCGCCGCAGGCCAAAACGATCCGAGGGCGTCGTATTGTTGGAAAAAATTGGGCCATGGCTGGAGACGCCGCAGCCACGGTTGACCCGATCACCGGAGAAGGTCTTTACTACGCGTTACGTTCGGGAGATTTGCTCGCACAGGCGTTGGCGCAAGGCGCACCGCAGGAATATCCCGAACGTCTGCGCGCGGCATTCTCAGCGGACTTGGAATTCGCCGCCAGCATTGCCAAGAAAGTCTTTCGCGGAAATTTTGTCGGCGGTGCGATTACCACGCGCATGGTGCAACTGCTGAACTATTCCCCTGCATTCCGCGATCTGGTTCGCGATATTTTCAGCGGCTCGCAAAGTTACCGCACACTGAAGCGTCGCCTCTGGAGCCAGCTCGGAATCACCATCGCGGAATTCACGCACAGCTTCCTCGACCCGCGCCGCATCCAAACAATCTCCTCCCCAAGCGAAAACGAAACTTCAAATTAGATACCCACCGAATCTCCTTCCGGTGACGGTGGCTGACCAATCTTGCGCCTGCCGTAATAATCAATGCAGCCTGAAATTGCCGCGAGTGGAGAGCTTGAGCGTCAGCGCCGCTGCATGCTAACCTGCTCACCTGGCCGTTCGTAGCCCGAGTGGTGGAACTGGCAGACACAGGAGACTCAAAATCTCCCGATCTCACGGTCATGGGGGTTCGACTCCCTCCTCGGGCACCATCTCTCCCGGCAAATTTCCAGTAGCAACCGCCACCGCCGGTTTACTCTGCCGATACTCGCGCAATCGTTTTTTCCATCTTCAATTAGATTTGGACAATAGTAGGCGGGGCATTTTCCTGGGCGTGCCTAACAAGGGGGAAGACAGCAAATGGCGCAGCCGGAAAATAGAAGGAGTGAACGTGTACTCGCGGACGTTCCCATCGCGATTCGCGGTGAGTCTGCGGACAACAGGCCGTTTCAAGAAGAGACTTTTACCGTCACGGTGAGCGCGCACGGAGCGCTAGTAATGTTGGGAACAAAGGTGGCGATAGGCCAGAAAGTCACTCTGATGAATCCCCAAAACTGGGACGAACGCGAAGGGCGCGTTTCATACATGGGACGTGAACACGCGGGCTTGGCGCAGGTAGCGATTGAATTTCTAAGACCGGCCCCCGAGTTTTGGCCGATCAGTTCCCCGCCGGCAGGCTGGAAATCAAAATAGCGTCAGAATTCTTCTCGGTTAGCGCTTCTGACGGCAAACATTAGTTCTGTCCTCTTATTAAGCGAATGGCCTCGGGCAGCGCAGAATCGTTGGCATTCGACGCGGGTTGCGCCTCCGAATTCTCTTGATCTTTCGATTCCGCGCCGCCTTCTCCCGGCGCAAGGAATAAATTGGATTCCACTCCGTGCTGCTTGGTGTAGAGGTCGTAATAACGCCCGCCGGCAGCGTAGAGCGAAGCATGCGCACCGCGCTCGATGACTCGTCCCGCTTCGATTACCAGGATTTGATCGCTGCGCCGCACGGTGGATAGACGATGCGCGATCACAAAGGTGGTTCGTCCGCGCATCAGGTAGCGTAGCCCTTCTTGAATGAAAGCCTCAGATTCGGAATCCAAACTGGAAGTAGCTTCGTCGAGAATCAGGATGCGTGGGTCCGCCAGGATCGCGCGCGCGATGGAAACTCGTTGCCGCTGTCCGCCTGAAAGTTTCACGCCGCGTTCGCCGACAATCGTGTCGTATCTTTTTTCAAAAGCGTCCGCAAATTCATCCACGCGCGCGATGCGGCACGCTGCCATAATTTCTTCTTCAGTGGAGTCAGGACGCGAAAAGGCTACGTTTTCGCGTATGGTGCCGTCGAACAGGAAAGTCTCCTGCAACACAACTCCCAGTTGTGAGCGGTACGAGTCCAGACGCACGCGCGATAAATCGTGTCCATCTACGAGCACGCGGCCACTTGTGGGCGTGTAAAAAGCAGCGATCAAACCGATGATTGTCGATTTTCCTGCACCGGATGGGCCTACCAGGGCGGTCACCGTTCCAGGCTCCGATTCGAAACTGATGTCATGCAGAACAGGTTTTCCTGTATCGTAAGCGAAGCCGACGTTTTCAAACGCCACGCGTCCCGTAATCCGGTCGAGCCGGTCTGTCCGATCGGGACTCTCGTCTTCAAGAGTTTCGTTCAGAACTTCGCGAGTTCGCTCGAGCCCGGCGAGAGCCTCCGTTATCTGCGGCCCGATTCCCACAATTTGAAATACAGGCGCGACGAGAAGTCCCAAAAAAATTGTGTATTCCAGAAAGACGCCAAGCGTCATGGTCCCGGCCAGAATATGCCGCGCGCCCAGAAACATAATCGAAGCGCTGACGATGCCCATCAGGCTGGTGGCGCCCAAGCCCATCAGGGACGTAGCGGTAAGCGTTTTTAATACGTTATCCAGCAGCCTCTGCACGCCCGCGGTAAACACCTTTTCTTCACGCGCTTCTGCGTGATACCCCTTTACCACCCGCACACCGCCGAGAGATTCCGTCAGCCTGCCGGTAACTTCAGCATTAATTTTTGGACGCGCGCGAAAAATGGGCCGGATTGTCTTGAACGCGCGATTCAGTCCCAAAGCAAAGATCAATAAAACAGCAAACGCCACGGCAGTCATGCTTACACTGATTCGCAGCAGCACGATTAGCGCGAACACCGCGGTTAAAATTCCGCCGGCAAACTCGATCAGTCCCGTGCCGATCAAATTCCGCACACCTTCCACGTCGCTCATGATGCGCGAAACCAATACGCCCGTTTTGTTCGAGTCGTAAAAAGACACCGGCAGACGCCCCACATGCGCCTGCACTTTGATGCGCAGCTCGGTGATCATTCGCTGCGAAGATTTGGAAAGAAGCTGCGTGAGCGAGTAAGACGTAATGGCCTGAATAATCGTCGCAGCAACGACTGCAACAACAATTGGCAACAAGAGATTGGTTTGCCGTTTATTGATGACGTCATCCACTAGGTATTTCGTGGAGGCCGGCAAGATCAGTCCCGACGAACGGTTGATGATCATCAGCACGAAGCCGACCGCGATCACTCCGCGCCGTGGCCTGAGCAGCGCCAGGACATCGGGCAGCAGTCTCCAATCGAACTTCTTCGCAACCTTGCTCCCCGCGACGGGCGTTTTTTCGTTGGCCATAAAATGTGAAAGTTACGGAGCTTCCTTTTAGATGCTGGGCACCGCGGCAAGACTCTCGGCATCTTCGGCTCGCCTTCTTGTTCCAGTCTCGCATTGTCCGCCGGATTTGGTGGTGATAAACTTTTCATCTTATGCCAACGAAAAAGAAAAGTCGTAAGAAGCCCTCTTCGAAGAAGCCAAGTTCCAAGAATTCCAGGAAGAAGGTGTTGAAAAAGAAACCGGCTGCCAAGAAATCAAGCCGCAAGAAGAAATCCATTCGCTCGGAAAGTTCCGTTCGTCGAAACACTGCCGCCCCCGCCGGCCGCACCAGCGAAGTAAATTCCGGCATGCTGACGCAAGGGCGACGTGGCCTGGGCCCTGCGGCCGGAGGGCAATCCGGCGACATTCAAGGCCTACCTCGCAATGAAGATGTCGATACCGAGAGCGTGGAAGAGTTGGTGGAGGAAGGCCAGGCGCTCGAGGCCGAATATGTGAACGGAGTTGAAAACGCGCCGGACGCCGATCAGGGCGAGATCAGAACCCGCGAAGTTCCGGAAGATGATGTTCCCGACGAATACAAAAACCCGCGCGAGAATGAATAGCCGCTCATCACAAATCGCGCGGGTTCTTCGAAGCACCTGAAAATTATTTGTCCGGGCGAACGCTAGTCTGCAGCCGCGCCCGCCGTAACCATCTCGCTCTCGCGTTCGGAATTTGACGCGGTTTGCTTCCCGCGCTCGATTTCGATGCGTCCCTTGAAGAAGGCGCCATCCTCGATGCTGATACGCGCCGTAATCACGTCGCCGGTCACTGATCCGTCTTTCTTGATCTCCACCCGGTCACTCGCGCGCAGATTGCCGTGAACGTTGCCGTACACCACAACTTCGCGCGCGGTAACTTCTGAATTGAGTTTGCCGGTACGGCCCACGGTCAGGCGCTGACCTTGCAGTGAGATCGGCCCTTCTACCTTGCCGTCAACCTGCAAATCTTCTTCACCTGAAATTTTGCCCTTAACTTCGATCGTTTCACCCAGGCAGGCCACGCTACGTGCGCTCGGTGCACTCGGCCGGGCTGCATAGTTCGTGCTCTGGGATGGAGCGGCCGTCGTCTGCGAAGGCGGCACAGGTGACGGAGAATAGCTGGGAACTTCGGCTTGCTGCTGCTTTGTCCACATAAGATGTCTCCTTGTCCAAACTCAGCGATGAGCGGAATCAGCCCTCTAGGACCGATGTGGAACACTGTGGCGCGCCTAGGAAACCTAAGCAACGCCGAAAAGGTTCAGGGTTGTTCACATCGGAAACTGACCGTTCGTACAGGTCTTTTCGAGTCGCGCGCGGACCAGCGGCCGCGGACGAACACAAACGAACAGCACCGCGTAATTCGACCGAGTTTATTCGTGATATTTTGGATTAATGAGGCTGAGAAACGAAGCTTTTGATCGCGGAACCTTCATCCGGAAAGTCTGTGAATATCCGATGGAGATTGGTTAAACGCAAAACTTCCGCGGCTCGCGCGTTCAGATTCACGGCCCGCAATTCCGCGCCGTTATTTCGGGCAGTGTACAGACTACGAACGAGCTGGCCGATTCCAGAACTGTCCAGATAAGA
>JBEKHG010000026.1:0-60098 GCA_050012395.1 Candidatus Acidiferrales bacterium | reverse complement strand
TCCGGTAAATAGCAGGCCATTTTTTCGGTCTAGCAGGCAAATTTCATCCGGTGTGTGGCCTGGCGTTGAGATTATTTCCAGGATTCGGCCGCCAAGATCAACTGTGTCGCCATCGTGAATCACGTGAGTGATGTGGAACGGGCGCGTGGCGTAGGACTTCGCGTCAAATCCGGCGGGGAGTTGACCGCAAACCGATCCGAGAGTTAGCTCGTCTTGCGCGTCGGAGGTGGAACCTTTTGCGCTGGTGCGCGTGAATTCTGTGTCCATGCCATAAATTTCTTCGAACTCCCAGTTGTCGCCGACGTGGTCGTTGTGCGTGTGCGTGCGGCTCGTAGATGGCAAAAACTCCTGGTGCCACTTTATAAACTTCGAACCAAGGATCGGCCGAGGGAACGCGTTCGAGCGTTTTGTATTGCGGGCGCGGGAGTTTTTTGCACCAGTCGGGCGTCACATTGCTAGTCGAGGATTGCGTGCTAACAGCCGGTGTAGCGATCGTTAGCGCAAATGCCACGAGAGCGAGAAAGCTCAACTCGATTGTCCTGCGGACTAGCATGGAAAACAGATTATAGCGCCGTTCTCTGCGTAAGATTCGCAGCAAACGATGATCACAGTCAGCGAGAAAGGTTCAACAGGCAAAGTCATAATCCGCACGATTTGCGGAAAGGGAAAAATGCAAAGCATGCGGCATTCTCGAGAGCTAGGCGTTCACCTCAGCGCTTAGAAAGGGTCGCTACCGCCAACGCAACTTTTCACCGTTCGGCCGAATTCGACTGGCGTTCGGCGCAGGTTCGGGCACGGTCCAGAAGGAATTCGCGTTCGCGTGCGTTGCGCGTGAGCGATACAGCGCGCTCGAACTCTGCCTGTGCCTCTGCGAAGCGGCTGAGCTTAAACAGAAAGTCGCCGCGGACACTGGGCAGAAGGTGGTAGCCCTTGAGAGACGGTTCGGAGACGAGCGTGTCGATGATCTGCAGACCTGCTGCGGGACCGTAGGCCATGGCCACCGCAACCGCACGATTCAGCTCCACGATCGGCGATGGCGTGAGCTGGGCGAGTTCTTCATAGAACGCGACGATGCGCGGCCATTCTGTTTCCTGCGGGGAACGTGCCCGCGCGTGACAGGCAGCGATGGCCGCTTGGAGCGCATAGGCACCACGCGCCCCGCCGAGCTTTTCGGCACGGTTGAGCGCCTCGAAACCGCGACGAATCAGGAGTTGATCCCAGAGCGCGCGGTTTTGATCGAGCAGGAGGATAGGCTCTCCCGACCTGCCCGTGCGTGCGCGGGCGCGCGAAGCCTGAATCTCCATCAACGCGACGAGCCCGTGGACTTCCGGCTCCGTCGGAGCTAGCTCTGCCAGGATACGACCAAGTCGAAGCGCTTCTTCACAGAGCGCGGGTCGCATCCAATCGTCACCAGCAGTCGCCGAATAGCCCTCGTTGAACACGAGGTAAATCACCTCCAGCACCGAGGAGAGACGTGAAGCAAGTTCGGGTCCGCGTGGGACCTCGAAAGGGACGTGCTCGTCGGCGAGAGTGCGCTTTGCGCGCACGATGCGCTGCGCGATGGTCGGCTCCGATGCGAGGAAAGCACGCGCAATTTCCTCTGTTGTGAGACCACCGAGCAAGCGGAGAGTGAGCGCCACGCGCGCTTCGGTAGAAAGAACCGGATGGCAGGAGATGAACATGAGACGCAGCAGGTCGTCGCCGACTTCATCGTCGATCGCGGTGTGGATATCCGCCACGGCCATCTCCTGTTTGCTTTCGAGCTCGCGAACGATCTCCTGGTGCTTGCGCTCGAGGAGTGCGTTCCGACGGAAATGGTCGATGGCGCGATGCTTGGCGGTAGCCATCAGCCAAGCGCCTGGATTGTCCGGGACGCCCGACTCCGGCCACTGCTGAAGGGCGGCGACGAGCGCGTCCTGCGCGAGTTCTTCGGCAATGCCCACATCGCGGACGATGCGCGTAAGTCCGGCGATAATTCTGGCGGACTCGATCCGCCAGACTGCGTCGATTGCGCGATGTGTATCGGTAGTCGTCACGACTACCGATAACACCACGTTCAATCCGTGAGCGCAAGCCGCGGACTATTTCTCCGCGGCTATCGGCACGAGCGAGCGGTGCTACGGTTTGAGGTCGAACGCTTCCGGTCCAAGAACTTGGCGGACTTCGGTCTCTCCCTCCCAGCCCGGCCAGTATTTCTTGTGAAGCTCCATGAACTGCTTCGCGCCCTCGATTGCCTCTTCCTTCGATTTGAACTCGATTATTGCGAACCCGCCGACGACTTCCTTGGACTCGGTGAACGGCCCGTCGATCGCGGTGACTTGCCCGCGAGAAAGCCGGACGCGCGTGCTCTTCGCGATAGGGGACAGCCCGCCGCTTTGGACCATCGCGCCGGATTTGACCGCTTCGTCGTCGAGTTTCATCATCGCGTCCACAAATTCCTTGGGCGGCGGACCAGGGTTTTCGCCGTGTTTGACCAACATCATGAATCGCATCGTCGTATCTCCATCCGATTAGGATTATGAGCCGATTGCCGGACGCCCCTCGACCAACTGAATCCGTGCTCTACTTACGCGTCGAATGAGTCTGCACCAAATCGACAAGGTGGAACCGATTTTTTCTAGCCCCCAAGATTGTTTTTTGGAGGCTCTTCGACTTTGGCCGTGGAGCCGTTATTCAACAAGGCAGTTCCAGCGAAAACGAGGAGCATCGGCCAAAATGCTAGCAGTATCCAGGTGAGAGCACGCAAAACCTCCTGTCGATCAAAGAGACAGGCCTGCAAGACGTGCGAGGCCGCCAAACCAACTGCGATCAGTACACCAAGCATCCCCGCCGCTTCTGCAGAAATGCCGAGGAGATCGCTTAGGCGAGCATTCGCCTCAGCGAGATTCCTAGACAGAATGAGAACACCGAGGCCGAAGAGTGCTGCTCCGGTCATTGATTTGAGATTTTTAAAGTTCCTGCGCTCCCTTGCCATAACCGTCTCCTGAGCTGTGCTTTCTTTGCTCTAACTGAACGTCGAACGAGAGACTGCGTAATCGACAGGCGTGAAGTGCAGGAAACGGCTTGGTTTATCTTTTATAATTCAGTTGAAAGGAAAAATATGCCTCCCACAAAAATAGATGACGTTGCAGCGTTGGTGGTGATCGATCTGCAGAAGGGAATTGTTGGAATACAGACTGCTCCTTATCCTGCGGGAGAAGTTGTGGCTCGCACAGCGCAACTGGCACGCGCGTTTCGCGAGCGAGGGTTGCCGGTTGTACTCGTTAACGTGATAGCGGCAGCGCCGGGCCGGACGGATGCCGGACCTCGCAAGTTTGCGTTTGCGGACGATTCGACCGAGTTGGTCCCTGAACTCGAGCGGCAAGCCGGCGATTACTTAGTCAGCAAGAGAAGCCCGGGCGCGTTTATTGGGACAGCGTTGCAAGACATATTGCGCCAGCGTGGTGTGACTCAAATTTTCCTGGCGGGAATTGCTACGAGCGTGGGTGTGGAGTCAACGGGACGCAGCGCTTACGATTACGGGTACAACGTCGTATATGTGCTGGATGCCATGACGGATCGCGATGCCGACTCGCATCGTCACAGTGTCGAAAAGATTTTTCCGCGGATGGGAGAGACGGCGAAAACCGACGAGGTGCTGAAGATGTTGAAGGAAACTGCGGCGCGGTTGTCGGGAACAACCGACTAAGCGCGATGCTGAGCGCTATTCGAGTTGCTTGAGACGGTCTTGTAGCTTTTGGAGTTCGATTTCGCGGCCTGCGAGCGTTGTTTTTAGGTCTTCGACGATTTTCGCTGGGGCTTTGCTCAGGAAGGTCTCGTCTCGCAGGCGGCCTTTCTTCGATTCGATGTCTTTCGCCAGTCGCTCAATTTCTTTTCGCAGGCGCGCGATTTCGACGTCTTTATCTATGGCGTCGCCGTAGGCGATGCGCAGGTCGAATTGCGAGGTGGACCGGACGGCTGCGCCCGCTCCATCCAGGCGCTCGGATGAAATGTTCAGAACAGAGAGCGTAGCCAGGCGCGTGAGCGGTTCCGCATTCTGTTCCGCGAGTTTACGGATTGCGGAATCGCTGCTCGAAAAGTCCGCGGGAATCTTGCGCTTCTGATCGATTTTCATTTCCGCGCGAATGTTGCGAGCGGCCGTAATGATTTCCTGCAGGGTGGCGAATGCTTTTTCGGCAGAGGCGTCGATCCAGTTCGAACGAGGGTCGGGGAATTTGTCGAGGGCGATGGAACGAGCGCCCGCGGGTTGCGGCAAACGGTGCCACAGCTCTTCCGTGAGGAAGGGCATAATTGGATGCAACAGGCGCAAAGCGGCTTCCAGCGCCGCGAAAATATTGCGCCACGCAGCAACCGCGACTGCGCGGTCGCTCGCGGCGAGCTGCGGCTTGACCCACTCGATGTACCAGTCGCAGAAATCTCCCCAGAAGAATTGATAAATGGCCTGCGATGCTTCGTGGAAGCGAAAATCCTGGAGCGCGCGGCTCGCTTGTTCTGAAACGGCGGCGAGGCGCGAGAAAATCCAGCGATGGATCAGGCCGTCATCGCCGGGAATCGCATACGGCGCATTTGCGCGGATTTCTGGTGCGGCTAGCTCTTCCAGCGTTATTCCTGCTGCAGCTTCGGCTTTCTCAAGATTCATGAACAGGAATCGGGCGGCGTTCCAGATTTTGTTGGCGAAGGCGCGAGCGCCGAGGATGCGGTCTTCGCTCAAAATAATGTCGGTCCCGGGAGCGGCCATGCTGGCTAGCATGTAGCGCAAAGCGTCGGTGCCGAATTTCTGAGTTAGTTCCAGCGGATCGACTCCGGTGCCTTTGGTCTTGGACATCTTCGCGCCTTCGGCTGTGCGGACGAGCGAGTGAAGGTACAGGCGGCGAAAGGGAATTGTGGATGCAGGATCGTTCACACTTTTCTGCGGCGCTAACGACGTTTCTTTTTTCTGTGCGACGGCAGAAGAGCCCGGAACTTTATCGGGTTCGAAGCGATCTCCGCTCAGTTGCAGGCCCATCATGATCATGCGGGAGTCCCAGAAAAAAAGGATATCGTAGCCGCTGATCAGGAGGCTGGTGGGGTAGAAGGTGCGCAGGTCTTCAGTGTCGTCGGGCCAGCCGAGGGTGGAAAAGGGCCAGAGGGCGGAGCTGAACCAGGTGTCGAGGACGTCTTTGTCTTGAATGAGCTTTGCGCTGCCGCACTTGGGGCATTTTTGCGGCGGACTGGCGGCGCGCGCGTGGCCTTCGAAGATTTCGACACGGGAATCGAGCGCGGGGACCATTTCTTCGCAGTCGGCGCAATGCCAGATGGGGATGCGATGGCCCCACCAGAGCTGGCGCGAGATGCACCAGTCGCGAATATTTTCGAACCATTGCAGCAGGATGGTGCGCTGGTTGTCGGGCACTACTTCGATCAAGCCGTCGATGACAACTCTTGCGGCGGGCTCGGCGAGCGGCTTCATTTTCATGAACCATTGCGTGGAGACGCGCGGCTCGACGATGGCTTTGCAACGGTCGCAGGTGCCGACGGAGTGCGTATGCTCGGCAACTTTTTCCAGCAAGCCTAGTTTTTCCAGGTCAGCAATAATTCGCGCCCGCGCGACGAATCGTTCGAGGCCGGCGTAGGGGCCGGCGGCTTCGCTCATGTGCGCGTCGTCGGTCATCACGTCGATTTGTGGAAGATTGTGGCGCTGGCCCATTTCGAAGTCGTTGGGATCGTGCGCCGGAGTGATTTTCACCGCGCCGGTACCGAATTCGCGATCGACAGATGCATCCGCGATAATTGGAATTTCGCGATTCATCAGTGGCAGCAGAACTTTTTTGCCGATGAGATGCTGGTAGCGTTCATCATCCGGGTGTACCGCGACGGCAGTGTCACCCAACATTGTTTCGGGGCGCGTAGTTGCGACGACGAGATGTTCTTTTGTGCCGGCGACAGGGTAGCGGAGGTACCACAAGTTGCCGGTACGTTCGTTGTGAACGACTTCCAGATCGCTGATCGCGGTGAGGCAGCGCGGACACCAGTTGACCATGTAACGTCCGCGATAAATCAGGCCGTCACGATAGAGGCGCAGGAAAGCTTCGAGCACGGCGCGATAGAGCGCAGGTTCAAGGGTGAAGCGCTCGCGCGTCCAATCGCAGGAAGCGCCCAGGCGGATCATCTGCCCCTTGATGACGCCGCCGCTTTCCGCTTTCCACTTCCAGACGCGGCGCTCGAATTCTTCCCGGCCGAGGTCCTGGCGCTTGATGCCGTCTTTGGCGAGCATGCGTTCGACCACGAACTGCGTGGCGATGCCGGCGTGGTCCATGCCGGGGAGCCACAGCGTGCGCTCGCCGCGCATGCGATGCCAGCGGACGAGCATGTCGATCTGCGTGTGCTCCAGCATGTGGCCGATGTGAATCGAGCCGGTAACATTGGGCGGGGGAAGCGCGATGGAGAACGTGCGGCGGCTGCCGTCGCCGGAATTTTCGGCGCGAAACAATTTTTCATCAAACCAGGCTTTGGCCCAGCGCTCTTCGATTTCCTGCGGCTCATAGGCTTTTGGTATTTCTCTCGGCATCATTTCCCCGAAATTGTGCTCGCGGCGACGATTTCAGCACGCTACGCGGTCTTTTAAACAGAGAATGCAGACGGCTTGCTATTCGTCCCGCAAAGAATCCACCAATCTTAGGGGCGGATGCGCCGCGCGTCAAATCGGCCGCAGAGTGCACGGGTGCGCGACGGCTTTGCTGCGGCTGGGTGCGGTGTTACGATTCCAACTCCCGAAATGTCAGACGAGGGCAGATGGAAAAGAAAAATTTCCTGTTTGTATCTTTGACCGGGCTGATCGGCGACATCGCCTGGCAAATTGCCAAGGAAGGTCACGAGGTTCGCTATTTTATTGCCGATAAAAAAGAGCGCGATATTGCGGACGGGTTCGTGGCCAAGTCGAAAGACTGGGAGAAAGACAAGGACTGGGCCGACATTATTGTGTTCGACGACACGCTGGGCCAGGGCGAAAAGGCCCGGGCGCTGCGCAAGGAAGGGAAAATCGTCATTGGAGGCACGGCTTACAGCGACAAACTGGAAGACGACCGCTCGTTTGGGCAGGAAGAACTGAAAAAGGCCGGCGTGAACATTATTCCGTACGGCGAATTCGAATCGTTCGATGACGCGATCGAACATGTAACCCAAAATCCCGGGCGTTACGTGATCAAACCGAGCGGTGAAGCGCAGAACATCAAACGGCGGTTGTTTGTTGGCGAGGAAGACGACGGGCAGGATGTGATACGAATGCTCGAAGCTTACAAGAAAGCGTTCGCCGACGAAATCAAAGTGTTCCAGTTGCAGCGGCGCATGATTGGAGTGGAGGTCGCGGTGGGCGCTTTTTTCAACGGCAAGAATTACATCTATCCGGTGAATATTAATTTTGAGCACAAGAAGCTCTTCCCCGGGGATATTGGTCCTCCGACGGGAGAAATGGGAACGTCGATGTTCTGGAGCGGGCCGAACCAGCTATTCAATGAGACGCTTCTGAAAATGGAACCCAAGCTTGCCGAAGAAGGCTACGTAGGCTACATCGACGTGAACTGCATCGTAAATAATAATGGAATTTATCCGCTGGAGTTCACCGCGCGGTTTGGCTATCCGACCATCAGCATTCAACAAGCCGGCATGATCACGCCGATTGGGCAGTTCTTTTGGGATTTGGCAAACGGGCTGGATCCCAAGCTGAAAGTTCGCAGCGGATTTCAGATTGGTGTGCGTATTGTCGTGCCGCCATTTCCGTTTGATGACGACGAAACGTTCGAAGCTTTCTCAAAGAATTCGGCGATCGTTTTCAAGAAGCCGCCCGCGGATGAAACGCACATTGAAGACGTGAAACAACTCAACGGCCAATGGCTTATCGCCGGGACTTCTGGCGTAATTCTGATCATCGTCGGCACGGGGCAAACGATGAAGCAGGCTAAAGCCCAGGTCTATTCGCGCATCAAGAACGTGTTGATTCCGAATATGTACTACCGCACGGATATCGGCGACCGTTGGGAAGAAGACAGCGACCGGTTGCATAACTGGGGCTACTTGCGCTAACGGCACTTAGTTTCCGTGCAGTAAGCGACGAATGGAAAAATGTTTCTTCTGTCTGCTCGCGCGGGGTTGCAAGCAATTCATTTCCGACAGATAATCTTTTTGCCTAGCCCGCGGGTTTCTCTTTCGCGCTAGAAACTGTTTGCAGAATGCGGTGATCTGTTTTTAAACAACAACCCTTCACATTCTAGCCAGGATCAAAACAAGGAGGCGTCCTTGATTTCATTCACTGTTAACGGCAAGCCGGTTAGCGTGGAGGATCCGCCGTCCACTCCGCTGCTATGGGTCATCCGTGATTCGTTAAACCTTACCGGGACGAAATTCGGCTGCGGGATGGCGCTATGCGGCGCTTGCACCGTTCACATTGACGGACAGGCGGTGCGATCCTGCGTAGCTCCCGTTTCGCGCGCGGAAGGAAAGAAAATCACCACCATCGAAGGTATTTCTCCCGACCTGACGCATCCGCTTCAACAAGCTTGGATTGAAATTGATGTTCCGCAATGCGGCTACTGCCAGTCCGGGCAGATCATGAGCGCGGCGGTTCTGCTCGCAGAAAAAGCTTCGCCCACCGACGAAGATATTGACGAAGCCATGTCCGGAAATATTTGCCGCTGCGGCACGTATCCGCGCATCCGGCGCGCCATTCATCGCGCGGCGGAAATTAAAGCGCAGAAAGGTGCGAAATGACGGTCGCTGCGCGAATGGAGCGGCGTGATTTTTTGAAGACAGGAGCGGCGATCAGCGGCGGCTTGCTTTTGAATCTTTACGTGCCGGACTGGGCTCCTGCGCGCGCGGCGCAAGCATCGAGCAAGCCGGTTGCGTTGAATGCGTTCGTCCATATCAGCAACGACGATTGGGTGACGGTCATATCGAACCACTCCGAGATGGGGCAGGGAATTTATACCTCGCTCCCGATGCTGATCGCAGAGGAACTGGAAGCCGACTGGAGCAAGATTCGGGTGGAATCCTCTCCCGTGGCCGCGGTTTATAATCACACCGTCTTCGGCATCATGATGACTGGCGGCAGCACCACGACGAATTCCGAGTACGATCGTTTTCGCAAAATGGGCGCGATGGCGCGTGTGATGTTGATTGCTGCCGCGGCGCAACAGTGGAGCGTGGACCCAGGGACCTGCCACGCGGAAAAAGGCTACGTGGTCCACGCTGGGAGCAAGCGCCGCGCGTCTTTTGGCAGTTTCGCTGAGGCGGCTTCGAAAATCGAGCCTCCCAAAGATGTCCCGCTGAAGGATCCCAAAGATTTCACGATTATCGGCAAGCCGAAGCACCGCCTGGACACTCCTTCAAAAACAAACGGCACCGCGCAATTTGGGCTCGACGTTACTATTCCAGGCCT
The DNA here is from genome assembly GCA_050012395.1 of Candidatus Acidiferrales bacterium. Classification (GTDB taxonomy): domain Bacteria; phylum Acidobacteriota; class Terriglobia; order Acidiferrales; family UBA7541; genus Palsa-295. Next base: position 50,689 of record JBEKHG010000026.1, on the reverse strand, counting down.
GCTGACGGCGGTTGTAGCGCGCTCTCCGGTTTTCGGTGGAAAGGTTGTGAGTTTCAACGCTGATAGGGCAAAAGCCGTTCCCGGCGTGGTGAGCGTTCTGGAAGTTCCGTCGGGCGTGGCGGTAATCGCCAAAGGGTTTTGGCCGGCGAAGGTCGGGCGCGAGAAGCTCGATATTGTTTGGGAGGAAGGCCCCGGCGGGCAAATTTCTACCGCGGCGATGCGCGAGGAGTACGCGGCCCTGTCGAAGACGCCTGGCGCGGTGGCGAAAAAAGTGGGCGATCCCGCCGGAGCGCTTGCGGGAGCGACAAAAACAATTACCGCTGAATTTGAAGTGCCTTATCTTTCGCACTCCATGATGGAGCCGCTAAACACGGTGGTGGATTTACACGAGGATCACTGCGAAATCTGGACCGGCACGCAATTTCAAACCGGCGATCGAGCCGCGGCTGCCGGAGTGGCGGGTCTGAAGCCGGAGCAGGTGGACATCCACACCACACTGTTGGGTGGAGGATTTGGACGCCGCGCGAATCCTGCATCCGATTTCGTGACCGAGGCTGTGCAGGTGGCAAAAGTTGCGAAGGCTCCGGTGAAAGTTGTGTGGACGCGCGAGGATGACATTCGCGGCGGCTGGTATCGTCCGATGTGGTACGACCATTTCGAGGCTGGGGTGGATGCCGGCGGCAATCCCGTGGCGTGGAAGCACACCATTGTGGGCCAATCGATTTTCGACGGCACCATGTTCGCCAGCTTCGGAATTAAAGACGGTATAGATTCCGCTTCGGTGGAAGGCGCGGCAGATATTATTTACAGCATTCCGAATATTCAGGTGGACTTGCACAGTCCCAAGAACGCAGTGCCGGTCCAGTGGTGGCGCTCGGTGGGGCATTCGCACACCGGATTTTCGGTGGAAGCGTTTTTCGATGAAGTTGCGCACGCGGGCGGCAAAGACCCGTACCAGTTACGCCGCAGTCTTTTGGCTAGCCAGCCTAAAATGCTCGCGGTTCTGGACTTGGTCGCGGAAAAAGCGCATTGGAACGGACCGCTTCCGGCAGGACACGGACGCGGTATCGCGACGCACTTTTCGTTCGACAGTTATGTTGCGCAGGTGGCCGAAGTATCTGTAACCAAGGACGGCACTGTGCGAGTGCATCGCATCGTGGCCGCCGTGGATTGCGGGCGCACGGTGAATCCGGATACGGTGAAGGCGCAGCTCGAAGGTGGAATCATTTTTGGTCTTACCGCAGCGTTGAAAACGGAAATCACTTTGGATAAAGGGCGCGTGCAGCAGCGGAATTTCCACGATTATCCGATGGTGCGCATGTTTGAGTCACCGGAGATCGAAGTTTATATCGTCCCCAGCACGGAGCACCCCACGGGTGTGGGAGAGCCGGGAGTGCCGCCGGTGGCGCCGGCGGTTGCCAATGCAATCTTTGCTGCTACCGGCAAACGCGTGCGTCGTCTGCCTATTAAGCCGGAAGATCTGCGTTCGGCGTAATGATTTATTTGAGGGCCTCGAGATGGCGAAAAAAATAAAGCGGGGTTTTGTTGCGGGATTTTTGCTGCTTGGATTGAGCGGAGCCGGTATTTCGGTCTGGTCTCAGCAATCCTTGTTTGCGAATACTAGCGGCACGTCATCGAACGCGCGTGCGTTCAAGGCGGGGAATTTGTCTGTTGCCTCTATTGGCGTAGTGCCTGTGCCAGACGCGGACTCTGCGGCCGCGAAGGCCGCGTTTCAACGCGCTTATTCCGTTTTCGTTTCCCCGCGCTGCCAGAATTGCCATCCTGTGGGCGACGCGCCTTTGCAAGGCGACGACAGCCACGTGCACGCGCAATACGTGAAGCGCGGGCCGGATGGCCATGGGGTTTACGGAATGACCTGCCACACGTGTCATCAGGATGCGAATCTTCCGGGAGCAAATATGCCTCCCGGAAATCCGAAGTGGGGATTACCGCCTCCGAAAATGAAAATGGTTTTTGTGGGGAAGACGGCGGGCGAACTCTGTCGCCAGCTAAAAGATCCTAAGCAGAATGGCGGGCGCACCATTGCGCAGATCATCACGCACGTTTCGTCAGACGATCTTGTTGGCTGGGGTTGGAATCCTGGCGACGGGCGCACGTTGCCGCCGCTGAGCCGTCCGGATTTTGCGGCCGCGATGCAGGAATGGGCGGATAACGGAGCTGCTTGTCCGGATTAGGGCCTCCATGGAATTTCCGTGGTCTCGCCATCCCGCTAGAGTTTATGAGACTGCGTGTTCCAAGGTTCTCTTCCATCTTCGATTCGTCTTCGCTTGACCCTACGGAAGTGACACGAAACGGAGCGCGACGGGCCGAATTTATCGCGCACCGCACCGGCGCATTCGAACGATAACCCCATTTTTGACGCAGCATGCAGAGTGGCAGGACGAACGAGCTTCCGGAAACCGGTTGCACGAGAATCCGCAAAAATTCGGGAACCAAACACGTGGATTTAGCCGAGGCTGCGTTTAGCTGCGACTTATCGATCTTTCTTTGAAAGCTCGCTGTGAACCAGGTTTTCCACCAGCGGCTTCACGCCCTGGGAAAACAATTCCTGTAGATGAGGCTGAAGCTTTTCAAGAACTTTGCGCACCACTTCGTCAATGGCGTGGTCGTCGTTCGCTTGGGCATGCGCTTCAACCGGTTCGTGCGACGGCACCGCAGGCGGTGGCGTTAAGAAAGGAATTCCCGCAAGGGCTTCGCGGTTCGGCGGCGGCAAAGTGGGAATGCGTTCGCTGAATTCCTCTACTTCTGCCGATTGCGAAGCTGGCTCGAATACGGAAGGCTCCAGGTGTTCGAGCAGGGCATCGGGTTGCCGATCTCGCTGTTCCAGGGAAGCTGGGAGAATATGTTGTGCCGGTTCTGGTGCGGGCAAGTATAGAGATGGCTCGCTGTGCTCTTCATCAACCAAGAGCGGCTCGGGAGGCGGCTGGCTCGACGCGTCGTCATTTTGTGGTTCGACGTCGGCTGGGGCTGGAACGAAATCCTGGGCCTGTTCTCGCGTGCTTTCCTGCTCGGATGCAACCGCGAGTTCTTCGACGTGATGAGACGCCTCGCGCGATTCTTCGGAGGCGAAATGATAGGAAGATTTCGACCTTTCCGGCGACGCAACGAAAAATCGGTCTTCCAGCTCCGGCTGCTTGCTGAATTCAAAATCGTCTTCTTGTTCTGATGACTGATGCAATGGTTCTTCGGCGCGGACTGCGGGTTCCTTGCCGTTGCCGTGATTTTCTGAAGAGAATTCGGCGTGCTCCGTGGTTGATTTGATTTCCGGCTCGGTTTCCGTCGTTGATGTCGCGTGGGTTGACGGAGCCGAAAGGTTTGACATCCAGCCGCCATCGGGATATTCGGACGGCGGGGGAGCCATCATGTCCATCCACTCGCTGGCGCGCGGGGCTGGGACGGGGCTGGGTGCGGGCTCGATGTTACTTGCAGATAGTTGGTGCGAAGCTTCCTGGCGAACCTCCTCGCGCACCGGTTCCGTTGTTTCAAGGGACGCGGCAACCATGGCAGGCTCGGGCTCCGGTTCGCGCAGCCACTTTGCATGCGAACTTTCCGCCGCATCTTCGACCGGTAAGGCCTTGCCAAACGCGTCAGAAGCCTCGTCCTCAGCCAGGATCGGGATTTCCAACGAATGGCTTGCGGGGAAGGCAGCCGGTTCGTCGCGATGTTCGGGCGCTTCTTCTTCGTTTGAAAATTTTGCGTTGTGAATGTGTTTCGGGGGCACGTCTTTCTCAGAAGGAAAGACGCTCGGATTGTAATCGTTATCTACCGGCTCGGCCGCCTCTTGGGCCACGTTCTCGGGGACTTCGAAGTCTGCCGCATTACGTCGCCAGTCGCTGACCGTAGCGGCATTCTCGAAGTCATCGGTCTCGGCTTCAGCGGCTACCGGAGCCTGCGCTGTTTTTGAGCTCTTAGAACCCTTGGATTTCTTTGAGTGTTTCTCTTTCTCTTCTTCCTCATCATCGTCGCCGGCGAGAGCGCGTACGCCTTTTCCGAAACCATAAATCTGCGCGGCCTCTTCCGGGGTAGGCTCGGGAAATTCCGGCAGCGGTTTCGGTTCAACGCGTAGAGGTGCTTCGAGCGCTTCCATTGGTGGTGGCGGAGGCGCAGCGATCACTTCTTTCTGTTTCGCCAGTTCAGCCGCGATGCGAGGATTTTTTTCCAAAACCTGCATGACCATGGCAATCAGCGGGTCAGGCGGAACAAACGGTTTCTTCAGAACTCCGTCCGCGCCAACGCGGCGCGCTTCTTTTTCGTCCAGCGGATCAAATGCTCCTACCAACAAAATGACCGGGATGTGTGCGAAACGCGTGTCTTTTTTTACGTACTCGCACACTTCATAGCCATTGCGAACGGGCATGAAAACATCGGCAAGAACAAGGTCGGGATTCACATCGGCCAAGCGTCGAACAGCGGCTTCGCCATTGCCAACGGCAACCACGTCAACGCCGCGCTCTTCCAGCGCCAGCGTGACCATTTTCTGGATATTGGAATTGTCGTCTGCAACCAGAATTCTGGGCACTGTATTCCCCTGGAGGCGGCCCGGATGGCGACACGCCCACGCCTTTCACTATGTATTGCAGCACCGGGAAACGTAGGCGTCAACAAGCTCGAAGGACAGGAGTGCTACAGTTGTCAGCAGGGTGTTAACAGGTAGTTACCAGGGCAGCAGCTTCTTCACACCCTTCTTTTTCTTGCTGCTGGACTCTTCTTTGGGGTCGGCTTTGTCCGCTTTAGCCTGATCAGCCTTAGGTTGAGCGGCTGGCTGTGCGGATGTCCCTGCAGGGGCGGTTCCGGTTGCAGGTGGCGCGCTGGAGCTGGATCCGGGTGCCGCAACAGGCGCTCCCGTCGCAGTGCTGCTCGGAGTCGCTTCCCTTGGAGCAGGCGGGTTTGCTGACGCCCCGGAACTCGTCGCCGCCGGCTGTGTAGGAGTCAGCATTGGAACGCTGCTGGAGGGGGCCAGGGTTGAGCCAGCGGTCGGTGCCGGCGCTTCTGTTGCAGTAGCAGGCGCGGCGGCGGCGTTGGGGTCGTTAGGAGCCGCCACGATCTCAAACCCGACGCTATTGCCGGGAGCGGCAACGGCAGCCGCCCCGGCTGGTACTGTCGTCGCGTCAACAGGTGCTGCATCGCTGGTACCCTGATCCGTCCCGGTCGCAGCCGCGTCAGTTCCTGAGATCGTGAATGCTGGGCCTTTGGCGCCGGGCTTCAGAATGTCCGTCGCTGAAATTGCATCGTTGGGCGGGTTCATCTGCGGAGTACCGTTGCGAGCCGCCAACGAAACATCCGGATTGCCTTTCAGCATCGACATGGGAGTCTTGATGATCGCCATTTGATGATGCTGCTCGCGATATAGCTGTTCATTTTTCATGCGCAAATAGGCGTCCGGATCTGCCGGGGGGGCAGGTAAGCCCATCGATATAAGACGAGCGCGCGCATCCACTGCTCTTTTCGAAAGCGGATAGTCCTGAAGGATGCGGTCGTAACACTTTGCCGCTAAGTCTCCCCAGTGGTTTTTATCGTCCTCGTTTTTCACACTTTGCTTCGCCCGGGTATAAATATTGCCCAGCATCCACAGCGCTTCGTCGGTCTCGCTATAGAGTGGATAGCGGTCAGTCACTTCCACCAGGCGGGCGGCAGCGGCCCGGTAGTCTGTTTTTACGTAATAATAACGCGCGATTTTGAATTCGCCGTCGCCCAGCACTTCCTGCACTTCGCGCAAATACTGTTCCGCTTTGGGCAACAGCGGGCTCTGAGGATATTTCAGGATGAAGGCCTGGAACTCGTCCTCTGCCGCTTGCGCCTGCGTGGAATCGCGGTCCGCCTTTTCCATCATGCGATAGTGCGCCATGCCTACTTGCATCTGCGCGTAGGCCGCTTCGTCGAGGAACGGGAAAAAGGTGATGAAATCTTTGTACTCGGAAATTGCCTGCGTGGTGTTCGACGTTCCGCCTTCTTTATAATAGGAATCGGCGACGGAAAGTTTGGCCTTGGCTAGCCACTCGCTATCGGGGTAAGTATTAATCAAGGTCTGCAGCGCAAGGCGCCCTTCCGTGTAGCGTCCGGCCTTCAGGTCGTTGAGGGCGCGATCGTACAGGACTTTGTCGGGTTCCGCAGAAGCGTCAACAACAGGCTTCGCCGCTGGTTCCTTCTTCTTGGATTTCGTCGGGAGAATCGACTTCTTTTTTGGCGCGGGTTTCGGCGTTTGCGTCGCTGGGGGGCTCGACGGCGAGCCTTGGGGAGCAGGAGCTGTTACTGGCGCACCTTGATCCTGCTGGGACGTCTGCGGGGATCCGTCGGCGGGCTGCTGTGCCTTTGCCGCAGGGCAAAATTCCACAGAGAAGAAAGCGCCCAAAGCCAGGATTACGAAACAACGTCTGTAGCTGAAGTTTCCTGCCATCGCACCCTTGATAACGGCCCCCAAAATCCTGCGAATCTTCAAACTTTCTGGCTCAGGGCTTCGCTCGCAAGTTTGCGCAACTGGCGCGCGGCTCCAGCCGGATCACTTGCGTGAAAAATCGAAGTCCCCGCAACAAAAGTGTTCGCCCCGGCCTGGGCAAGCTCGGCGACGTTTTCCAGATCGACGCCCCCGTCCACCTCAATCCGGAAGCCGGCATTATATCGCGAGCGCCACTGATTGAGTTGTCGAATTTTTTCCAGCGCGCCGCGAATAAATTTCTGGCCGCCAAATCCCGGATTCACCGACATCACCAGGACGGTATCCAGCTTGTCGAGAACTTCGCTCAACATCACTACCGGAGTGGCGGGATTAATCGCCGCGCCGGCTTCCGCTCCGTGCTCGCGAATCATGGCCAAAGCGCGGTCCAGATGCACCGTGGCTTCTTCATGGATCAGAACGCGGCTCGCCCCTGCGCGAATGAACTCCTCAATGTATTCCTCGGGTTGCTCGATCATCAGATGCACATCGAGGGGCAAACGGGTTGCCTTGCGCAACGACTCCACCACCGGAATTCCGATGGTGATATTGGGGACGAAGTGGCCGTCCATGACGTCCACGTGAATCACTTCGGCTCCGGCTTGTTCCACCATGCGAATTTCTTCGCCCAGCCGGGCAAAGTTTGACGCGAGAATTGACGGAGCGATCTCGATGCGTGCGTGGGTCATCAGTTCAAGGCGGATTTTAGCACAGGCCGGTCGAGGTTACGGAGTGATGCTACTCGGCAAGCTGCAGCTCAATCGTCGAATTGGCGTCAACCTTGGCGCCGTGAGCCGGGGTTTGCGCCGCAACCGTTCCGTGCAGAATTCCTGGAAATGGCGAAAATGTGAGCTTCGACACTTTTAGTCCCGAGCCGCTCAATTTTGATTCGGCTTCTGCGAGTGAAAGCCCCACCATTTCAGGCATCACGTAAGCGGGTGGCCTGGAGCCTAACGAAACCAGCAGGTCGATGTGCGGGCTCGTAATGTCGGAATTGCCGGGAGCAGGTTCCTGTTGGATCACGGTGTCGTCCTCGCCCAATGGCAAGTAAGCGCTGGAAACTTCGCCCAACTGCAACCCGCTGCGCAGCATCTCGATGCGCGCCGCGCGCAAGCTATGATCCACCAGCGCTGGAATTGTAGCTTTTTGCGGGCCCAGGCTGAGCATCACGTGCGCGAATTGTCCGGTCTTAACTCGTGAACCCGGCGCGGGACTTTGCCTTACCACCGTATCGACTGGCAGAGGATTGTAGATGCGGTCTTCCACCTTGATGCCGACGCCGCGGCTTTGGAGGGTGTGTTGCGCCTCGACGGCTTTCATGCCGACCACATCAGGCATGGCCACTTCGCGCCCTTGTATCGCGAAGCGCACGGCAGTGAGCGCGCTCAGAAATGCTACGGACGCCAAAATGAATGCCAGCAGCGACATTCGAAAGAGCCATTGCAGACGGTCCCGCAGCGTCATTGTTTCGCTCCTCCGTTTGTAAAGCGTAACACGTCGGAGGCGAGGTGCCGTGCTCTCTTTGCGCTAAGTGTTTTCATGTTTCACCCTATTTTTTCTGCAGCAGCGCGGCAAAGAAGCCGTCCGTTTCATATGCGCCGGGCGTAGTGTGGAACTGGCCGGCATCATCGAAAAGATTCTTTGCTTCGGCTCCATCGGAGAGGTGCGGAGAGATTGAAGACGCTGCTTCGCTCGCCACCACCCGCTTTAGTTCCGCCGAGTTGCGAAGGGCTTCAGTAACCATATCTTCATTTTCTTCTCGTTCGAGCGAACAAGTGGAATACACCAGGCGTCCGCCAGGGGCGAGTTGCCTAAGTGCCGACGCAAGGAGTTCGCATTGCAAATTGTTGAGTTCGCTCAATTGTTCGGGCTTCAGCCGCCACCGAATTTCCGGATGGCGTGCCAGGGTCCCCGTGCCGGAGCAGGGCGCATCCAGCAGTATGCGGTCGAACCGAATGCCGAAGGGCAGCGCGGCCGCTGCGTCCAGTTCAACAATACGAACGTCGCTCAGATGAAGCCGCTTGAATTGTTCGCGCATGGCTCGAAGTCGATGAGCATGGCGGTCGGCGGCCACGATCAGCCCATCTTCTCCGGCTCGGCGCGCCAGGGTTGGCGTTTTTCCCCCCGGAGCAGCGCACAAATCGAGGACCCGGTCGCCCGGTTGCACATCGAGAAGCAAGGGGATCGCTTGCGATGCTTCGTCTTGAATCGAAATATCGCCGCGACGAAACGCGTCGGTGCGCGTTGGGCTGCCGCCTGTTATCGCGAATGCCGGCTGCAAAAGATGGCCTGGTTCTACAGTGAGCCCAGCACTTCGCAGGCTTTCAAGAGTTTCGTTCCGACGCTCGGGGTGGTGCAAAGAACAAGCGAGCCGTGGCGTTTGATTGTTAGCTTGCAGCAGGGAAGTGGTCTGGGTTTCGCCAAATCGTGCGAGCCAGCGCTGGACTAACCAAGCCGGATGCGAATGCAAAATTGCGAGCTGCTCGCTGAGAGAGATGTGCGGGGGCAGGAATTTCTCCGCCGGCTCTTTCGCTCCCGCTGCCAAGCGCCGCAGAACTGCGTTGACGAGTGACGCAGCCGAAGATTTTCGCGCGCTCTTCACCAGTTCCGCGGACTCATTCACTGCTGCGCGCGCCGGTATGCGCTCAAGAAAGCGAAGTTGGTACAAGCCCATGCGCAACGCAATCGCCACCGGCAAATCCAGCCGCTCGACGGGCTTCTTCAACGCGCGCTGCAGCAGAAAATCCAGAAGCCCGCGCCAGCGAAGAACTCCCAGCGCAATTTCGGTTGCCAGTGCCGCGTCGTCCGCTCTTACTCCTGCGCCAAGGTCTGTGTGCAAGACGTCGGTGGCGTATGCGCCCTCCGCTTCCACGCGTCGCAGGACGTCGTAAGCGATTTTTCTGGCAGCACTAACTGGCATTTATTCTCGGAGCGCTTTCAGACAAGAGTTGAATTGGTCGCACAAGGGCTAAGCACGCACCAGGCGGAGCAGCAAGTCAATCGCCGAAGCGATCGCTGAGGCTCAGACGCGCGCCGTTTGCAAATTCAAGTGCGGTAACTTTCTTGCGCCCTTCAAGTTGCACGAATTCCAGGAGCAGGGTCGTCCCATTCCCGCATGAGATCACCACGCTTCCGTCAGCCTTTGCGATTTGTCCGGGTAATCCAGACGTCGCACGCGGCGCTGACAATGGTCGGGCCCAAATCGCGCAGTTTTTTCCGCGGAACGAACTGAACGCGCCGGGCCACGGTTGCAATCCGCGAATTCGGTTGTAAATTTGGTGTGCGGATAGCGACCAGTCGATTTTTCCTTCCTCCTTCTTTAGCGGTGGAGCGAAACTTGCCTGCGAATTATCCTGTTGCACGGGCCTGATTGTCCCTGCGTCGAGGCCCCGCAATGTTTCCACCACAAGCGGCGCGCCCGCTTCTGAAAGCCGAGTGTACAATTCAGGCGCAGTTTCGTCCGGGCCGACCTCCGTTTCAAACCTCAGCAACATTGGGCCAGTATCGAGACCCGCATCGATATTCATCGTCGTGAGCCCCGTGTGTTTTTCGCCATTCATGATTGCGCGATGGATCGGCGCAGCTCCGCGATATTTTGGCAACAACGATCCGTGCAGGTTAATCCAGCCGAGCCGGGGAATTGCAATCAGGCGCGCAGGAATGATTTGCCCGTAAGCGATAATCACCACCGCGTCTGGCGCGGTTCGTTGGAAAAATTCAAACGATTCTTCGGATTTGATTTTCTCGGGCTGATATATGGGGATGCCCGCGGCAACTGCGGCATCTTTTACGGGCAAACTCGACATTGCAAGAGCGCGGCCACGAGGCCGGTCGGGCTGCGTCACCACGCCCACAATTTGAAGATCAGGTTGTCCCAGCAGATGACGCAGAGAAGGCACGGCGAATTCAGGTGTGCCGCAAAAAAAAATTCTGAGCGGCACGCGCGCCCTACCACTCGCCGGCTTTTTTCATTTTGCGGATTTTGCGCTTGATCATGTCGCGTTTCAGCATGCTCAAGTGCGTGATAAAGAGAGTTCCGTTCAAGTGGTCGATCTCGTGGCAAAACGCGCGGGCCAGCAATCCTTCGCCGCGCATCTCAAACTCTTTTCCGGTGGCGTCCTGCGCGCGAATGGTCACATATAGCGGCCGTGCCACATGCGCGCGAAAACCCGGAACCGAAAGGCATCCTTCCTCTTCGCGCTGCTCGCCTTCGGCGTGAATAATTTCCGGATTTGCACAGACCAGCTTCGCTTCCGCATTCTTGCCGTTGCTCACATCGATGACCGTAATTCGCAAGCCAAGTCCAATTTGCGGCGCTGCCAACCCCACGCCCGAAGCCGCGTACATGGATTCAAACATATCGTCCACGAGTTTCTGCAGATCGGCGTCAAATTTCTCCACGGCCTTGGTAGGAGTTTCCAGAATCGGGTCGCCGTACTTTACGATTGGGTGAATCATCTTCGCTTCATCATTCCTTTTGCGCTGGCTTCTTATTTAAAACGCGTCGAGCTGTTTTTGGTATCCATCATAGTTCCGGCGCATCTCTTGTATCGAATCGCCGCCAAACTTTTCCAGGAACGCCCCGGCCAGTTCCAACGCAACCATCGCTTCGCCGATCACGCCGGCAGCCGGAACGACGCAAACATCCGAACGCTCGTACGCCGCCTTCACCGGCTCTTTTGTTTTCATGTCCGCCGTTTGCAGTGCCCGGCGCAAAGTTGAAATCGGTTTTAAATATCCGCGAACGACGACGTCGCTGCCGTTGGTGATGCCGCCTTCCATGCCGCCGGCGCGATTCGAAGAGCGCGCGAATCTCTTGCTCGAATCATCGTAACTAATTTCGTCCTGAACTTCTGAGCCATAGCTTCCAGCGTTTTCCACTCCCGTTCCGATCTCAACCGCCTTCACAGCTTGAATAGACATCACGGCACGCGCCAGTTTTGCGTCCAGCTTTTCGTCCCATTGCGCGTGACTGCCCAAACCTGCCGGAACTCCGCGCGCCACAACCTCGAAAATACCGCCGACTGAATCACCTTCTTTTAGCGCGCGTTCCACTTCCGCTTTCATCCGCGATTCCGTGGCGGCATCCACACAACGCAACGGTGATTCCAGATTCTCGCACGCGGTAACGATTTCCTGCCAGTCGGCGGCGCGCTCCAGCCGGACATGACCCACCGCAGCGGTGTGGCTCAGGACCGCAACGCCAAACTCGCCCAGGAGCAATTTTGCAAACGCTCCGCCTGCCACGCGCGCTGCGGTCTCACGGGCCGACGCGCGTTCAAGTATGTAACGCGCGTCATGAAAATTGAACTTCAGCGCGCCAGCCAAATCCGCATGTCCCGGACGCGCTGCGGTCAGAGGACGCTTCGAGTCTTCAGCACCCTCGCTATCTTCCACCGGCAGCGCCTTTTCCCAATTTTTCCAGTCGCGATTTTCGATGCGCAGCGCGATGGGCGCGCCGATGGTCTTACCGTGCCGCACTCCAGCGAAAATCTCGGCCTGGTCTTTTTCAATTCGCTGACGTGCACCACGTCCATATCCGAGTTGCCGGCGGTGCAATTCGCGCTGAATAAAGTCCTGGTCCACCGCGAGCCCGGCAGGCAAGCCGGAAATCCACGCCACCAGCGCCTGGCCGTGAGACTCGCCCGCAGTTACAAATCGAAGCATTTTCCCCCGACCAGCCTACGAGACGGAACTACTCGCGCGAACGAAAGATTCTACCGGACACATTGACTTGCGTAAAGCCAGGGCGCACCGCGGAAGGACGACGGGTTCCTTACTTGGAACGTAACTGAATTTTATAAAAAGAAGAGTTTCCGGCAGTTCGCAAATCTATCGGAGTGCCGCACTCGCTCAGTGCCCACACCATTTTGGCCGGCGTTTTTCGAGAAAAGACGCGAGACCTTCGCGAAAATCTTGCGTTCCGCGGATTCGCGCGTTCTCTTGAGTGGCTAATTCTATTTCTTCGCGCATGTGGCTATCATGACTCATCAATAGGCGCTTCGTCATAGCAAGGCTTACCGGGCTCGACTCGAGGAACATCGTCGCAACTTCGCGCGCACGATTCATTAAATCTTCCAGCGGCACGATCTCGTTTACCAGACCCAGGCGAAATGCCTCGGTGGCATCAATGATGCGTCCAGTCAGCAAAAGATCGCGAGCGTGTTTCTCGCCGACCTGACGGCGCAGCATCACCGAAACGAGCGCTGGAATAAATCCGATGCGGACCTCGGTATAGCCGAATTTCGCTTCGGGCGCTGCAACAGTGAAATCCGAAAGCGTTGCCAGCCCGCAACCCCCGGCAATCGCCGCGCCATTCACAGCCGTAATAAGCGGCTTTGGGAATCCGTAAACGAGCTGAAACATTCTCGCCATGCGTCGTGAATCTGCCAGGTTTTCGTCGGGCGTTTGGTTAGCGATCGATTGCAGCGTCTCCAGGTCCATCCCCGAGCAAAAAGCTTTTCCCGCGCCCGTAAGGATGACGACGCGAATGGCGCTGTCCGATGCGGCCTCGTTCAGCGCACCGAAGAGATCTTCAATCATCGGCGTAGAAATCGCGTTGCGTTTTTCAGGCCGGTTTAAAGTTATGGTCGCGACCTTGCCGTCTCGCTCGAATTTTAGGGTGCTGTATTCCAAGGCGTCCTCGATTTCAGTTCACCGTCGGCGAGGTTATAGGATCGATCGTTTTTGGCGCGTGCGAGTACTTCTCGCGAAGCTCGTCAGTCATTGCGCAAGCCACGGCGAGCGACTTGGTGTCAATCCCGGTAGAAACGCCGCGAGCGGCGAGCGTGGTCAAAATCGCTTCGGTGGGAATATTGCCTACCAACTCATCGCCCGCGAAGGGGCAGCCGCCCAAACCGGTTAATGCGCCGTCGAAACGCCGGCATCCCGCCTCATACGCTGCCAAAACTTTTTCCGGAGCGTGTTCCGGACGGCTGTGCAGGTGGACTCCAATTTCAACTCCCGCCACGGCGTTTTTCGACGCGTTATACAAGCGCGCTACGTCCTCAGGCGAAGCGGTGCCCGCTGTGTCCGCGAGTGAAACGATTCGCACGCCGACATCTTTCAGCCAAACCAACGTCTCTTCCACAATTTCCGGACCCCACGGCTCGTCGTACGGATTTCCAAAGGCCATGGAAATATAAATCACAAGATTTTTGCCGGCGGCCTTCGTGTCATTCTGCAATTTCTCTACCAGCAGGCGAGTTTCCTCGCGCGACATGTTCGCGTTCGCGCGTCGAAAGTACGCGGAGATGGAATACGGGTAGCCGACGGTCGTGACGCCGGGCGTCGCCAAAGCGCGTTCGAGGCCCTGCGCGTTCACCACAATTCCTATAATGTCCGGCGTGTGCCCGGGAGTGGTCTGCAAGTGTCCCAAGCCTTCCATAACTTCTTCACTATCGGCCATCTGCGGCACGTGCTTGGGCGAGACAAAACTTACCGCGTCGATGTGCCGAAATCCGAGTGCGAGCAAGCGGCTCAGATAATGAACTTTTTCCTTCGTGGGAATTATCTGGCTCAAACCCTGCCAGGCATCCCGCGGACATTCCACGATCGTTACGTTCTCTGCCATAGGTTTAGTACCAAGGGCTCCGATAAATGTGCGCTGCATACCATAGCGCCGAAATTCCGCTCACAATAAAAAGCGCCATCAAAAAAACAACCATCCGCGATATCACGGCCTGCTTGGCGTTAATAATCGTCAAAACGACAGCCACTACGAGCCCGAGATAAGCCAGATATTGCGACACCTGATAAATGAACCACATTCCTGAATGCGAATTCGGGCCGCCCTGCGAGATCACCCACGAGCATGCCCACGCAAAGAAACACGGTGAAACAAGAAGCAAAGTGAAGAGTAGCGTGGTGACTCCTCCGCCGCGCCTCGAAACTGCATTTTCCTCGTCCATTTAAGTTTGCAGCACGCCCGTCTTAAACTCTGCCACATGCGGATTCAACGCTGCCGATTCCAGCGCCTCGATTAGAGCTTCGCGTGTCCGTGCGGGATCGATGATGGCATCCACCCACAGGCGCGCAGCAGCGTAGCGCGGGTCAGTCTGATGCTCGTACGTCGCGCGCGTGGCCTCATAAAGCTCTTTTTTCTCCGCGTCGCTCAGCTTTTTGCCTTCGCGCTCGAGTTGCTTGATTTTAATTTCGACGAGCGTCCCGGCCGCAGCGTCGCCACCCATCACGGCGTATCGCGCGGTAGGCCAGGCGAAAATAAACCTGGGGTCGTAGGCCTTTCCGCACATGGCGTAATGGCCCGCGCCGAAACTACCGCCGCAAATCACGGCAATCTTCGGCACCACGCTGTTGGCTACCGCGTTCACCATCTTTGCGCCGGCGCGGATAATTCCGCTCCATTCTGCTTCCTTGCCCACCATAAATCCATTCACGTCGTGCAGAAAAACCAGCGGGATCAGGTTCTGGTTGCAATCGAGAATGAAACGCGCAGCTTTGTTCGCCGACTCGGTATAAATCACGCCGCCAAATTCGATCCGCTTGTCGCCGGTACCGGGAGCGGCTACAGTGACAGACTTTTTCTGGTTGGCCACGATACCGACCGACCAGCCTCCGATGCGCGCGTATCCGCACAGCAGAGTTTGTCCATACTCCGGGCGATATTCTTCGAATTCGCTTTTGTCCACAATGCGCGCAATAATTTCGCGCATGTCGTATTGCTTGCCCGCATCGGCCGAGAAGATTCCGTAAATTTCGTCGCCGGGATGTTTCGGTTGCGCTGCCGGCTTGTGGTCGAAGGGAGCGCGCGCGGAGTGGCCAATCTTGTCGATCAACGCGCGAAGGCGTTTGATGCACGCGTCGTCGTCCGGCTCACGAAAATCGACAGTGCCGCTGATCTGCGCGTGCATCTGCGCGCCGCCCAGTTCTTCCGCGGAAGTTTTCTGGCCGATGGCGGCCTGCACCAACGCGGGGCCCGCGAGAAAAAGCCCGCTACCTTCCGTCATCAGGATTTTGTCGCACATCACCGGCAGGTAAGCGCCGCCCGCCACGCACATGCCCATGATCGCCGTAATTTGCGGGATGCCCATCGCGCTCATCACCGCGTTGTTACGAAACACACGGCCAAAATCGTCGGTGTCGGGGAAAACATCTTCCTGGAGCGGCAGAAAAACGCCCGCGGAATCAACCAGGTAAATCGTAGGTAGATGATTTTCAATCGCGATATTCTGCGCGCGGATTACCTTTTTCGCCGTAATCGGAAAAAACGCGCCCGCTTTCACGGTTGCGTCATTCGCGATAATCATTACGCGGCGTCCGGAAACTTGCGCCAGCCCCGTGATGGTTCCAGCCGCCGGAGCGCCGCCCCATTCTTCGTACATTTCGTACGCGGCATAGAGCCCCAGTTCGAAAAACTCGGTCTTAGGGTCGATCAGCTTGGCGATGCGCTCGCGAGCCGTCAGCCGGCCCTTTTTATGCTGCGCCTCGATGGCTTTCGCGCCTCCGCACTGCCGGATGCGCTCTTCCTCATTTTTTATTTCCGTCAACTTGTCGATCATCTGCCGGCTACGTTTTTGAAAGTCGGCAGATTTCGTGTCGACACGCGTATCGTTTTTCGTGCTGCTCAAAGGGTCCTTTCTTACACGCCGGCCGCGCTCGCTAGCAGCGTCCCGAATGGAAATACGGCATCAGATTGTACCATCCGCACTTACTTTTTGACTTCGCGCACAGATGCGCTAGAATCAGCCCGGTTCGAGACCACGTCTTGAACCAAATTCTTCTCGGAGGATGCCTATGCTCTGCGAAACCTGCGCGAAGGACAGGTCTGCCTCCGGATTCTTGTTTTAAGCCTTCGGATCCGCCCTCTCCTTCACCGCGAAATTCCCAAGCCATTCAGCTTTAATAGTGTTTTCACGGCCACGGCTGTTTCCCGACAGCCCAAAATCGCCTCAATGGCGCTGTAAAAAAGGAGAATCAAATGGAATTCGTGGACTTGAATCTCGCACGCCGGTTGGAAATGGCGGAAGCGCACGCTTGCCGGGCGTGCGCGGAAGCGTTCCACCTGCAGCATCCCGAGTTTCCAGTTGCCGTAGAGGAAATCGCCGGCGGCTTCGCGGTGTTTGCTGGTGTGGACTCGCCCGTTACACAAGCGATCGGCGTGGGACTTCATGGTGACGTATCGGACTCTGACCTCGACCGCCTCCAGGATTTCTTCATTAGTCGTGGCGCGGCCGCAGCCGTCGAGCTCTGCCCGTTGGTCGAGATGTCCCTGTACGACCGATTTGCAAAACGCGGTTTCCACTTGCTGGAAGTTTCTGATGTCTTATTTAAAAAACTCACGCCGGTCGATGGCGATGCCAAGACGCCGCCTTTGAACATCATCGTTCGCCAGGCCGCGGCGCACGAAGCGCAACTCTGGACGAAAACGGTAGCCGAAGGATTTGCGGAGCATAATCCTGTGACCCAATCGATCCTCAGCGTGATAGCCGGTTTCTTCCCGGCGGCTCACTGCTTCCTCGCAGTTGTGGAGGGCTCGATGGCAGGAGGCGGCGCAGTCTCCGCGCGCGGAGGGGTCTGCGGTCTTTTTGGCGCCAGCACGCTTCCCGAATTTCGTGGTCGCGGCGTGCAAACGGCATTGCTGCAGGCTCGCATCGCATGGGCTGCCGCTCAAGGCTGCGACATTGCAGTCAGTATTACGCAACCGGGAAGCACTTCGCACCGAAACATGGAGCGCCAGGGATTTCGCGTCGCTTACACTCGGACCAAACTGATACGCGCATTGTCGTAATTCCGAATGGCCACACTTTCGGCGGGAGCTGTCAGCAGAGGCGGAGCTTGAGGAAACTACGCGCCTTTCGGAGCAGTCGAAATTCGTTGGCGAATGAAATCCACAATTGCTTGCGTGGGCGTTCCGGGAAGAAACACTTCCGCGATACCGCCTTTCTTTAGCGCGGGAATGTCAGCCTCCGGAATAATTCCGCCTATGAGAACTGTCACGTCGTCCATGCGTTTCTCGCGCAATAAGTCCATCAGTCGCGGACAAAGCGTATTGTGCGCACCCGAAAGTATGGAAAGACCAATAACGTCCACGTCCTCTTGCACCGCCGCAGAGGCAATCATCTCGGGCGTCTGCCGCAGCCCGGTATAAATCACTTCCATACCGGCATCGCGCAACGCTCGAGCAATAATTTTTGCGCCGCGGTCGTGTCCATCGAGACCCGGCTTTGCAATCAACACACGAATTTTCTTATCAGCCATGGCAGCCAAGAATACTTCAAATCGCGCATGGAACGATAGCCACGCGAGCGCCGGTATTTCCTGCCAGCTACCGCAAGTCGAGCAGGAACTCTTCCAGCATGGAATTAAACTGATCGGCGTCATCCACGAACAAAGCGTGGCCCGCGCCTTCAAAAACCTCGAGCTGCGAGCCGTGAATCTGTCTTTGCATCTCCAAAATCGTGTTCATGTACTCACTCTTTGCGACGCACACGACGCTTGGCTTATCGATTTTCGGCAGTACTGAGCGATAGTCCGAAACAAAATACCCAACCAATAGCGCGACGGCAGTATTCGTCGGTACGCGCAAAGAGGCTTGAATCACCCTTTTCAGATATTCTTCGGCTTGTGGCTTTTTGAAATTGAGATTGCGAATGAATCCGTTTGCCGCATTCTGCCGGTCCTCTAGCACCCCTTTGAGAAGTCCGAATTTTTGATCGGCGTCGCCAGTGTTGCTGCCACCTGCGTCGTTGTCAACGAACACAAAGCCGGCAAAATCTCCCGTTCCAAATTGGTCGATATAGGCCATTGTCTCAACCACGGCCATCGACCACGCCACGATGACCACCGGCGCAAGATGCAGCTGGGTGACAACGGCTCGGATGTCCCGAGCTCGCGCAGCGGGAAACAGGCCATCGGAAGTTTGCGACGATTCGCCCTGCGAACGCGGATCCATCGCCACCACGCGGTAATCCTTCGAAAAATACGAGATCTGGTTTTCCCATATCCAGGCGGGCATGGTCCAGCCCGGCACGAAAAGCAAGGCAGGGAAATTGTGCGCGCCAGTAACTGCAATATTGCCCTTTGTGGGTTTCACGTCCGCGGGAAGAGGATTGCCCACCTGAGCGCTCTCGACGTTGGCGGATCGGCCCGCTTCGAGATAGTGAATTTTCACCCCGTCAGGCGTGGTTATAAATCCGCTTTTCACCGCCGCGGGTTTCTTGTCTTTCACTTCTGCGCGAGTCGAGCGAGCGCCCACGCAAGCCAAGACGAAAATTGAAACAATAGCAATAAGGGAAATGCGATTAGAGTTAAGAGTTTTCAAGACGGACCGCCGGTAAAGAATCGCGTTTCAATGTGGGAGGACTATTTTTAAGTGATAGCCACTTCTTCGTAAATGCCGAACACATCGCGCAGCGTGTCGCAAATTTCACCAAGCGTGGCATAGGCCTTCACCGCTTCGTAGATATACGGCATAGTGTTTTCGGTTCCGGCAGCCGCTTTGCGCAGAGCTGCGAGACGCCGCACAACTTCGTCATTCGAACGCTCCGCGCGAAGCTTGCGCAGCCGTTGCGTCTGCCCTTCGGCAACGGTCTCGTCAATTTGCAATATATCCAGGGGCTTCTCTTCGGCGACGTAATCATTCACGCCCACAATGATTTTATCTTTGCGATCCACGGCAACCTGGTACCGATAAGCGGCCTCGGCAATTTCACGTTGCGGATAAGCGCGCTCAATGGCCGGCACCATGCCGCCCATCGCATCGATTTTCTCAATGTAATCCCACGCGCCGCGTTCGATTTCGTTGGTCAACGTTTCCACGAAATAGGAGCCACCTAGCGGATCGGCTGTATTCGTGACGCCACTTTCGTGCGCGATAATTTGCTGCGTGCGCAAAGCAACGGTCGCGGCAAACTCGGTGGGCAACGCCCAAGCCTCATCCAGAGAATTTGTGTGCAGCGATTGCGTGCCGCCCAGCACCGCGGCGAGGGCCTGCAACGCGGTTCGCACCACGTTGTTGTAAGGTTGCTGCGCGGTCAACGAGCACCCGGCTGTTTGCGTGTGGAAACGCAGCGCCCACGAACGCGGGCTCTTTGCGCCAAAGCGTTCGCGCATCGTCTTGTACCAAATGCGCCGAGCCGCGCGATACTTTGCGATTTCCTCGAAGAAATCGTTGTGCGCGTTGAAGAAAAACGAAAGCCGCGGCACAAATTCGTCCACCTCCAGCCCGCGGCGAATGCCCCATTCCACATATTCAATGCCGTCGCGCAATGTGAACGCGGCTTCCTGAATAGCTGTCGAACCAGCCTCGCGAATGTGATAGCCGCTCACAGAAATGGGGTTAAATCGCGGCGTATGCTTTGTCCCAAACTCGAAGGTATCAATCACCAAACGCATCGAAGGCTCGGGCGGATAGATGTATTCCTTCTGCGCGATGTATTCCTTCAAAATATCATTTTGCAGCGTGCCGGAAATTTTCTTCCAGTCAGCGCCCTGCTTTTCCGCCACGGCCAGATACATGGCCCAAATCACCGAAGCCGGCGAATTAATCGTCATCGACGTGGTGACGTCCGCCAGCGGAATTTTGTCGAAGAGGGTTTCCATGTCGGCTAACGAACTGATCGCCACGCCGCACTTGCCTACTTCGCCTTCCGACAAGGGATGGTCCGAGTCATAACCCATCAACGTGGGTAAATCGAACGCCACGGAAAGACCGGTTTGCCCTTGCGAAAGCAAATAGCGGAATCTGCGGTTGGTGTCTTCAGCGGCGCCGAACCCGGCGAATTGACGCATGGTCCACAGTCGGCCGCGATACATCGTGGAATGAATTCCACGCGTATAAGGAGGCTCGCCGGGATATCCCAGGTCGCGTTCGGGATTCCAGTCTGGCAGGTCTGCTTCGGTGTAAAGACGTCTGATGGGATAACTGGAGACGGTCGTGAAATCCGCGGGACGTTCCGGCGATTTCTCCAGAGTAGGCTTGAGAGTTTTTTCTTCCCAGTCGCGCTCCGCTTTTGACGGGCCTCGCTTCGCATCCAGTTCCGCTGCCGAATTACGCTTCAGCGGCTCGGCGATTTTTTCGCCAATTTTTTCGGCCATGAGCGAGGCTCCTTGGACGGCGGGAAATTCTCAAATTGAAAACCCTCTATCGCTCATTCTAGGTCAATGCGATATCGGCGGCAAGGGACGGGATTGCTGGTCCTTTGCCTTTTATAGCCCCGGCTTGACCGCCGAGGGCGGGCTTTAGCGCGGCATCTAGCGGTTCTCGGAATGAATGGCCGGCCAGTTCGTTGCGCTACTTCGCGCCAACCGCATCTGCGTCCGGCGTCCCGGGGATATTCCTGTCTCGATAGATCTTGCCGCGCAGCGCGTCAGCCATGGTGATCCGATTCACTTCCAGCGTGCGCCCCATGGCTTGATTGAAATTCACCAAGGCCTCTTCCAGGTTGACCTTCGCGCGCAGTTCAGTGCCTTCCGCCGCAGTCAAGTCGCGAGAACGCAGCACCACGTTATAACTGGTGGACGACCCAAGCTGATATTTCTTTTGCTCGGCATCCAACGTTTGTTGCGCCAAAGTCCGCGCTTTTTCCGCCGCCGCCACCTGCGCGCGATCTTGCTGCAACGCGATCATCGCGTTGCGGACGTTCAGTACAATCGTGTTTTGCGTTTGGCGATATTGCGTTTGCTGCACGCGTTCATTCAAAAGCGCGCGAGCGTTGTCCGCCTGCGCCGAACGGTTGCGTATCGGAATGGAAAAACTCACCCCCGCTGCGTACGTGGGATACGCGTTCGAGAAAAGACTCGAGAGCGCGCTGCCCAAACCGTTACTTTTCACCGCCATCGGGAAGACTGGAAATCCCACCACTTCATTGCCGATCTGAAGTCCGGTCATTGAGTCAACAATCGGCTCGCTCGGAATAGGCTGAATTGAAGTGGGACTCGTGGAACTCGGAACCAGGGAATTTCCCGATAAGCCTTGCGCGCTGTACTGTGCGTAAAGGTTCAGCGCAGGCAACAAAGCATTTTTCGTAGCCTTTGCTTCGATCCCCGCATTCTTCAGATTAAGGTCAGCCTGATAAATTTCCGGCCGCTTCTGCCACGCTTCTTTCACTGCATCTTGTAGCGGAATGTTTTCGACCACTTCCGGGGTGGCAATCGTCGTCGTTGGCACGATCTCAATTCCATCCAGCTCGGGCGCCATCAGGTTCTTGGTGATGTCGTTCAGCAGAACGGTTTGCTGCTGCAACCTCGTCGTCTGCGCTACGATCAGATTTTGCTGGTCGGTAGCAACCTGCGATTCAGCCGTGAGCACATCCAACGGCGCCATGGTGCCGATCTGCAGTTGCTTCTTGTTGTCCTCGTACAACTTTGTCGAAACACCCACGGCCGCCTCTTGCACTTTCACATTTTCGCGGTCGTACACCAGTTCCCAATAGTCATTCGAAGTTTGTTGTACGGTTGCCATCACCTGTTGCGCCAGTTGCGAGTCCGCTACCTTCAGCGAGTTCTTGGCTTCCAGAATGTAACGGGTGTTCACCAGTATCCCGAAACCGTTCAGTAACGGCTGGGTCAGCGTCGCCGTCAATATCGGGTTCACGTAAGGATTGAACAGGTTTTCCGGCGTGTTGGATGCCGCTCGGCTCGTATCTAGCGTCGTGGTAAAGTTCGTCCCGGTGTGAAACCCCTGGGTGTAGCCGAAATTGTAGGTGTAGCCATTCGTTGTCAGGCTGGGGATTGTGGACGAGGTTCCAACTCCCGTAATTAGGGGATTGTTGACCGGAATTGTGGATCTTTCCCAGCCCACTGTTCCCGAAACGATCGGATCGAAAGAAACGGACGGTGAAGTTCCCAGCACGATTTGCTGCGTGTTAGCGAATTCTGGAATTCCGCCCGCTTTCGCCTTCAGGATTTGCGACTCGGCAATCCACGGCGTGTACTTCTGCACCACGATGTTCAAGTTGTTTTCCAGCGCCAGAGAAATCGCGTCTTCCAGGCTCAGCATTAGCTTGCCATTCTGAATTAACTGATCCAGCCGAGGAGAATTCGTCAGCATCGGCTGCGGAACTTTGGCCGTGGTATAAGGCGCTATGATGTTGGGGAAGAACGGCTTTCCCTTGGCATAGTCCGGGCCGAGACTCATCTTCATCTCGCGCGCTTCTTTTGCGGCCGGAGTCTGCGGCTGCTCCTTGAGCTGGGCGCCCGACGGTTCCTGCGTCTGCCCAGGTTGAGCCTGTCCCGGCGTCTGCTGGGATTGCGCTGGCTCCGGTTGGCTCGGTTGTCCCTGTTGCCCCTGCGACGCGGGATTCTGACCCTCTTGAGCCTGAGCAAAGACCGGAGAGACCACCAAAGAAAAAACCATCAGAACCACCAGAGCAGCGTTCGTAAAGCTTCGAATCATCGTCGTTTTTCCTCTCAGCATGAGTGGGACGTTGAAGCGCTCGCGAGCTTCACTTTACCTAAACGCGCGCACACACCACTTTGTTTCAAATGGCCTATTTCGATGCAACGGGGCGGCCACGCGTATCCGACTGAATTTAGACGGTTAATCGGGATTTTCAGCTCAAAGCTCGTTCATTAGCGAACATTCTTGTTCGTAATCGAACAAACGGACACCGGAGTGTAGCATCGCCCTTCACCTCATGACAATCTTGCGAAAAGAATGCGAATTTCGGGAGCACGACGCCCGCAGAGTGAACGTTCGCGAAATTTCTGGACTGGGCGGTGCGTAGCATTGAATGGGTACCGCCCAGCCCGCGAATTTGACACTTTGCTGCGCAAGGGCCTAACATGCCCGCCATCCACATGCCGTCCATGCACAAGGCAAGAATCAGTAATTTCGGCCCGCGAGCAGCCGCCAGTGTGCTGCTGTGCGTTGCATTGCTTTTCCTCGCGTTCGGTGCGCATGCCCAACAAGGCCTTCCGAAAACCAAGCCCGCTGGATACGTCAACGATTTTGCCGGAGTCTTAAGCTCGTCGGCGCGCGCGCAACTCGAAGCGCTTTGCACTGAAGTTGATCAGAAAGCCCACGCGCAGATTGCCGTCGTCACCGTGAAGTCATTGGATGGGAAACCAGTAGAGGATTATGCGATTGCGCTCGCTACGCAATGGGGGGTCGGTCCTAAGCAATCCGATCGGGGCGTCCTGATCCTCGTTGCTCCGCAGGACCGCAAGTATTGGACCACAGTTGGTTATGGACTTGAGCCCATCCTTCCGGACGGGAAAGTTGGCGGTTTTGGGAGAGAAGCAATTCCGTATCTGCGCGACGGAAATTACGATGCTGCAATAATTCTCATAACTCGTCGAATCGCAGACGTCATCGCCCAAGATAGGGGCGTTACGCTCAGTGGGTCAGCTCCGCCATCTCCGAAACCTGTTTATCATAAGCAAGAAAATGGGCCCGGACCTGTCGCGATCATCCTTTTTCTGATCTTAATATTTCTTTTTATTTCGAGTGTATTCAGACGTGGAGGTGGCAGACGCGGCGGAGGTGGGGGTTGGTGGGTTGGCCCGATGATCGGTGGAATGATGGGCGGCGGAGGTGGTTTCGGCGGTGGAGGATTTGGCGGCGGTGGAAGCGGTGGGGGATTCGGAGGGTTCGGTGGAGGTTCGTTTGGTGGTGGCGGAGCCGGAGGCAGTTGGTAACTCGTATAGGCGTTTAAGGAAGGGCGTGGAATGGAAGCCAAGCTTACTGAACTTGTAAATCGGCTCAAGGCCGCGATTCAAGACAACTTAAAAACTGTCGTGCTCTATGGCTCCGCAGTCACCGGCGAATTTCGCGCCGGGCACTCAGACCTGAACATTTTGTGCGTTGTTGAGCGTGCCGACGCCACAGCTTTGGAGCACTTGCACCCCGTCGCTGAATGGTGGATTAAGCAAGGCAACCTGGCCCCGCTTATATTCACCTACGACGAGCTGAGCCAATCGGCGGACGTCTTTGCCATCGAGCTTCTGGATATGAAGCTCCATCATCGCGTTCTCTACGGCACAGACTTTCTCGCCGACTTCGAAGTTCCTTTGCAATTGCATCGCCTGCAAGTAGAACGCGAGCTTCGCACAGACTGGCTCCGTCTGCGGCAAGCAGTCCTCAGCGCGCCACTCAGCAATAAGGTTCACGTTGATATCATGTTGAAATCGGTTTCTCCGATTTGCGCCCTGTTCCGCCACGCGCTGCTGGCGCTCGGTCACGCGATGCCCGCCACCAAACGCGAAGCCCTCGATGCAATTGGAGCACTAACCGGAGCCGATCCCACCGCGTTTCAGGCCATTTTGGACGTGCGCGAAGGGAAGCGTAAGGTAAAGGACCTTGATGTAGAAGTAACATTAAACGCCTACCTGGACTTGGTGGGTGTCGTAACAAACGAAGTCGATCGGCGCTTGGGTGTGGCCTAGAGCAAGACTTTAGAAACAGTAATCTCCGTTTGTCAGTTTCAAACAGCATTCGAACGGACGAAAGTATTCGAGCGAACAAGCAACATTGGAGAGGAGGAGTTCATGAAAGCGGTCTTAGTGCTTATCGCAGTACTGGTAATCTTCGCGCTGATCATCGGCGGCTCTTACGTTTCGCACCGCAATCAGATGGTCACGCTGAACGAACAGGTAAAATCCAACTGGGCGCAGGTGGATGTAGTGCTGCAGCGGCGCGCTGATTTAATCCCCAACCTGGTTGAGACGGTGAAAGGCTTCGCAGCGCATGAAGAAACTGTTTTCGGCGACATCGCAAAAGCGCGTTCTGCGTTGATGAACGCTCAAACCCCGCAGGATAAGATCGCCGCGAACGGCCAGCTCGATGGCGCGCTAAGCCGCTTGCTTGTAATTGTCGAAAATTACCCGCAGCTGAAATCCAACGAAAATTTCCTGCGCCTCCAGGACGAGCTTGCCGGCACCGAAAATCGCATCGCCGTGGAGCGCAAGCGCTATAACGACTCCGTACAGGCTTACAACACTTACATCGGCCTATTCCCGAATAATATTTACGCAGGGTGGGCCGGCTTCAAACGCAACGACGCATACTTCCAGGCGTCGCAGACTTCGCGCGAAGCTCCCAAAGTGGCATTTCCCGCTGCCAAGCCGTAGGGTGCAATCGGGCGACTTAATTCATTCTTATATTTCGAGACGCAGTCGGAAAGCGATCTGCAGATTGTTACGATGATTTAGCGTGTGTGGGCGGATTATGCGGAGTCGGCGCACCGGCGCGTTTGCGCTCGGACGGGTCCCAATCATTTGGTGGAAACGCAATACGCCAGAACTTGGGTGCAGGCTCAGAAAACTCGAAAGCGACTTCTGATTTGCCGTCCCTGGTTTCGCCCAGAAAACAAACCGTACACGCCAATTCTTCCTGCGTCTGAGGATTGATAATTCTTAGGTTCTGCCCGCGCTTCACTTTGGTGCCCAATAACACCAGACAGCCGTTCGCGTTTACAGTGATAGTTTTGGTCTTTTCTTCGAAGGTCTGATCGGTTTCCGTCCCGCGTATCACCACCGACATGCCTATACGCACGCGTTGCGTTCTCCTCGGCTCGGAGTATGTTTTACCCTCGGCGTCGCGTGATGGTTCTTTCAGCTTTGCCATCCGATTCTCCGATATCCTGCGAACAACCCCTCGAAACAGTTCCTTTTCGGGACGCGTTGCACCACAAGTACCATTCCGGGATCCTGCATCTGCTGATGAATTAGGCCTAACTCGCCCGTCTTCGCGGAAAACCTACTAGTAGAATCGCACATTTTTTTACCGCCATAACTCGCTCGTCTAACCGACGTTAAATGAAAGTTACCTTAATTTCTATTGGCACGCTAGCTTAGTTCCAATTATTTTCAGTGCGCCAGCTCGCTAGAGAGCCTTTTTTATGAATGGTTTATAGGCCTCCAAAATTCGCCGAATCTGGTTCCTTGACCCTCTTTCCCAGCCGCGCTACGCTACACGGTATGAAATTTCCTTCTGGGCGCTGCGCCCCTGACACTGAATGAAACAAACCGTCCGACTTGCCGGCGGCATCAACGAGCTTTTCGGTACCCTCGACGAAAATATCAAGCTCTTCGAGTCAACCTTGCACGTTACTACCCACTTGCAGGACCATGATCTTGAAATCGAAGGTGCGCCTGCCCAGGTAGAGCGCGCTGCTCAAATTCTGTCTGAATATAACAGTCGCATCCGCGAAGGCCGCGTCCCCGGCAGCCAGGAAGTCAAATCGCTCCTGCGCATTGCCACCGCTGAACCAGCCTCTGAACTGCGCGGCGCCTTTTCGCCCACTCGCACTCGCTCGTTTGGCAAAAAGAGCATCGCTCCAAAAAGTCCTAACCAGCGCGGTTATATTGAAGCGCTTGAAACTTTCGACATGGTCTTCGCCATAGGCCCTGGAGGAACCGGAAAAACCTACCTCGCCGTAGCCATGGCCGTTTCTGCACTACTTTCAAAACAAGTGAACCGCATCATCTTGGCGCGCCCCGCAGTAGAAGCCGGCGAGCGCCTCGGCTTTCTCCCCGGAACACTTCAAGAGAAGGTCGACCCTTACATGCGTCCCCTCTATGATGCGCTTCATGACCTGTTAGAAGCGGATAAACTTGAGAGTTATCTCGAAAAGGGCATCATCGAGGTCGCGCCCTTGGCCTTCATGCGCGGTCGCACGCTCAACGATTCTTTCGTAATCCTGGACGAAGCGCAGAACACCACCAGCGAACAAATGAAAATGTTTCTCACCCGCCTGGGCTTCAACTCCAAGGCGGTAATCACCGGCGATGTCACACAGATCGACCTGCCGGACTCGCGCCGCTCCGGACTCATCGAAGCTATTGAAGTTGTCGGCAAGATCGAAGGCATCGCCATGGTTTACTTCGATGAGCACGACGTGGTGCGCCATAGCTTGGTCCAGCGCATTATCAAAGCCTATGATGAACATGGTGCGCTAAACCCTCGCGACAAGTATCACCGAGCTTAGCTCGCGCACATGATTCTCAACCGTCAGACCCAGGTCCGGATTTCCGTTGATAGCCTCGAAAAATTCTCTACCAAAGTGCGTAAGCTTCTGAAAATTCCTGCTGGTGCAGTTACAATTTGCCTGGTCTCCAGAGCCGACATCGCGAAATGGAATCGGGCGTACCGTGGCAAAAATAAGCCCACGGATGTATTGTCGTTCACAACAGATGAGCCAAGTACTAAGCAGCCATTTCGCAAACCCCCTCGCAAAGGAAGGTCTGCGAAATCAAACCACGGTGGTTTGCAGCCGTACTGGGGCGACATCGCCATCGCGCCCGCCATTGCCCGGCAAAATGCTCGCCGGTTCGGACGTGCGCTCAACGACGAAATGCGCATCCTCATTCTTCACGGAATTCTCCATCTGATGGGTTACGATCACGAAACCGATAACGGGCAAATGGAGCGGCGCGAAATGCGCCTTCGCCGCCGACTTGGTCTGGCTCAGTAATGCCGATCCTCATTTATACCTTGGGCATTCTCGCGCTTACCGCGCCGCTGCTGTTTTTCTCTTACCTGGATCGCGTCTATCGTGAGCTCGGCCGCGTATCCACGGGACGCACGCACGCCCATCTGGAATTGTTTGAAGCCGAAGTCGAGCCGCGCTTTCATATGGATCGTCAACGCGCCGGCTTCGCCTTCATTCTGCTTGCGCGACTTTGGCTGGTTATGGTTGCCGCGATCACCGCCCGAGCCGTTATTTTCTTCGCTCTTGGCACTTGGGAAGCCGCTCTGGAAATGATTTTTTTCCTCGGCGCAGAAGTAGTGGTAGCCATGCAGTTTCTACCGTCGCTGCTTCTGGCTCGCGCGCCGGGGAATTGGATCGCGCCGTTCGTTCCGGTTGTGCGCGTGTTTGTATTTCTCACCTGGCCGGTGCTCGCCGTCCTCGAATTTCTCGTTTCTGTGCTGCACCTCTCCGAGGAAGAGCAAAGCGCTCCGGCTGCCGAACAACAAGCCATCGAAGATTTTGTGGATGCTGCCACCGAAGAAGGAATCATCGAACAGGACGAAGCACGCCTAATCGAGCAAGTGGTCGAGTTTGGGGACAAGCGTGTGCGGGAAGTGATGACTCCACGTCCCGATGTAATAGCCATCCGCTCCACCGCCTCGCTTGAAGAGTTGCGCGAGTTGGTAGTGGACACCAAGTTTTCGCGCTTGCCCGTTTTCGAAAAATCGCTGGACGACATCGTTGGCATCGTGATGGCGCGTGACATGCTCGAAGTTGCAGACAGCGATGCTGCAAATCGCAAAGTACGCGAACTGATGCGTCCCGCTCTTTTCGTGCCGGAAACAAAATTTGGCTCCGAGCTGCTGAAAGAAATGCAGCGCAAGAATCAGCAGATGGCCATCGTCATTGACGAATACGGATTGATGGCGGGCCTCGTCACCATTGAAGACCTGGTGGAAGAAATCGTAGGTGAAATTGGCGAAGAAGATCGCCGGCCCACACCCGATGTCATTCGCGAATCGGGGGGCTCGTTGATCGTTCGCGGCAGTGTCCCGGTAGATAAAGTCGGCGAGCTGTTTGGAGTGAAGCTCGACGCCGCCATGCAACATTCCAGCGCCAGCACCATCGCAGGCCTGCTCAACAGCCTTGCTGGGCATGTCCCACGCACCGGCGAAGTGATCGACGCTGACGGAGTGCGCTTCGAAGTCCTCGAAGCAAATCAGCGCAAAGTGCTGCGCGTCCGCGCCCGCTTGAATTAAATTTTCCGCGCGCGCCTCTCTTGTTTTGAGCTATCAGAGAAAGCAAGTTTCGTCTTGGATAGTTTGACGATTGAAGGTGCAAATAGGACGATTTCTTGATGGATGCGTCCTTAAGGTGGGGGGAGAGACCATTCCGTCCGTTCTCGCGCCTCAGAGCTTCGTCCCTCTGCTGCCGCGATATTCCCGTCAATAGCGCGACGGAAGCGATTGGTTGGTGGGAAACGCGGAGAATTCCATTTAACTTGATTGTCGGTATAGCCGGGATTCTTTCGATTGTCGTAGTTTGCGTTGTCGGACTGGGAAGCTACTTCCTGTTCGATGGCGATTTTGCAATTCCACCGCCGCTTTTCGCAGCGGCTGAAGTTTTGCTTTACGGCATCGCCGCGAACGTGTTCTTTACCGGCGGATGGCTGGCTGAGTTAATTGTTCGTAAAATCTGGCCCATGGAAGCGGACCGATTCGCCACGTTGAGTTTTTCTCTCGGCCTGATTTTTTCTGTTGTACTTACTTTGACGCCAGCGATTATTATCGGGGCAGCAGGGATCTTCGGCCTAGTCGGTCACCTCTTGAGAGTTTCTCACAGCCACCCGCTCTAAAGCGCATCCCCGGGTTTGTCGCAACTACTCGTATCATCCCCGAAGGCGTACAATTGCCGTAGTCATGGCATTCAAATCCGGTTTCGTCGCGATTGTTGGTCGTCCGAACGCGGGTAAATCCACGCTCGTAAACACGCTGGTCGGGCAAAAAGTCGCCATCGTCTCGCCCAAGCCTCAGACCACGCGCAATCGTATCCAGGGAATTCTGAACCGAGACGACGCGCAAATCGTTCTCGTCGATACGCCCGGCATTCATCAGGCCGAAAACGTTCTCAGCCGCATGATGATGGATGAATTGCAATATGCTCTGGAGGGAATCGATATACTTTCTCTGATCGTCGATGCCACCGCCGATTTCGGGGCGGGCGACCGCTTCTCGATTGAATGGGTACGCCGTTTCCGCGGCCCAGTTTTTCTTTTGCTGAACAAAGTGGATAAGCTTCGCAAACAGCTTCTCCTGCCGCTGATCGAGCGCTATAACAAAGAATTTGAGTTCGCCGAAATTTTCCCCATCTCGGCGCTGACCGGTGCGGGCTGCCTCGATCTCGTCAATTCCTGGCTCAAATTGCTACCCGAAGCGCCGCCGCATTTTCCTCCCGACCAATTTACCGACCAGCCTGAGCGCTTTCTGGCGGCAGAGCTCGTTCGCGAAAAAGCGATCCTGATTACGCGCGAAGAGGTGCCCCACGCCATTGCCGTCCTGGTGGATAGTTTTGAAGAAGCAGAAAAACTCACACGCATACGAGCCACGATTTACGTGGAGCGCGAAGGTCAGAAGGGAATCTTGATCGGTAAAGGCGGTGCCACCATCAAAAAAATCGGCACGCAGGCGCGCCAGGAACTGGAACTGGTCCTCGACAAAAAAGTTTTCCTCGAACTAATGGTAAAAGTTCAACCGCACTGGCGCCAGAATTCCGCGATCGTTCGCCAACTCGATTGGCACCGCCAGCTAGAACAACTCGCCGACTACCAGGAGTGATCTCTCAAGGGTGAGTAGCTGGAAGGGCGGGGTGAACCCCTGAAGTCTTAAAACTATTCCCGCGCCGGCGCAATTCCCAACGACCGCATCTTCCTGTACAAATGGCTGCGCTCCAGTCCCAGCACTTGCGCCGCCTTGGTCATGTTCCAGCGATTCTCTTCCAATTTGCGCAACACAAATTCACGCTCGTACGCCGACCGCGCTTCGTGCAAGCTTTCGTATGGCTTCTGCGGGCTTTTTGACGCGCCGCGGAATAACTCCGGCGGCAAATGGTGCGGCTCAATGCGCGGCGACGGGCAAATAATGACCAGCCGCTCCACCAAATTCTTCAACTCGCGCACGTTGCCGGGCCAGGGGTAGCCCATCAGCACATCCAACGCCGGTGCACTGAACTCTTTTTGTTTCTTGCCGTACTCCTCGCAGAACGCTTTCAGAAAATGCGCCGCAATGATTGGAATGTCTTCGATTCGATCCCGCAGCGCCGGCACATAAAAGGGGATCACGTTCAGCCGGTAAAACAAGTCCTCACGAAATGCGTTGCGACTGATTTCCTCTTCGAGTTTCTTATTAGTGGCCGCAATCACGCGAACATCCACGGTGATCGGTGTATTCGAGCCCAAAGGTTCCACGCGCTGCTCTTCCAGCACACGCAGAACTTTCGACTGCGTCTTTAAACTCATGTCGCCAACTTCGTCCAGAAATAAAGTTCCGCCGTTCGCTTTCAGAAACTTGCCAATTTTGTCTTCGCTAGCGCCGGTAAAACTTCCTTTGCGGTGCCCGAACATTTCCGATTCGATCAGCTCTTCCGGTATCGCCGCGCAATTGACCTCCACGAATGGCATGGACTCGCGCGAACTGCTGGCGTGTAACGCGCGCGCAACGAGCTCCTTGCCCGTTCCGCTCTCGCCGTAAATCAAGACGCGCCCATTTGTCGGCGCAGTCAAAGCAATCTGCTGCCTCAGCGCTTTCATAGGCACGCTGCTGCCCAGAATTTGATGCTTCTCTTCCAGTTCAGCGCGCAGCCGGCGGTTTTCTGATTCCAGCCGCAGATACTCGAGAGAATTACGTACCACCAGAATTACTGTTTCCAGCGAAAGCGGTTTTTCGATGAAATTGAAGGCGCCCAATTTGGTGGCACGCACCGCCGTTTCAATATTGCCGTGCCCCGAAATCATCACGACCATGGGCGCTTCGTCTCGAGTTTGGATTTGTTCCAGCGTCTCGAGACCGTCCATTTTTTTCAGCCAAACATCCAGCAAAATCAGATCGAAGTTGCGCCGTCCAATGCGTTCCAGGCACTCCTCGCCTGACGCCGCCGCTTCCACATCGTATCCCTCGTCGCGCAGCAAAGCTCCGAGCGATTCGCGAATGCCGCTCTCGTCATCAACGATCAGTATCGTTGCCGCCATTTATTTCGAAGACCCTTGTGCTGACTCTCTTGGAATTTCTATAGATAAAAACGCTGCCGCTGGATTGACGCCTACGCCACCGGAATTCCCGCCGAAACTTGCGCCGGAACGGTCTCCGCCGCAGGGAAACGAATCAAAAAGCGAGTACCGCTGGGTAAATTGTCCTCCACGCGAATCGTTCCAAGATGCTCAGCGATAATCCGGCTCGCAATAGCGAGTCCTAACCCGGTTCCACGTTCGCGCGTTGAAAAATGCGGCAAGAACAGCCGCTCTTTGTCCTGCGGAGAAATGCCATGCCCGCTATCGGCGATTTCGATTTCCACCGCGTCCCCATCACCTTCCACACGTGTGGCCACGCTTAATCGTCGGACCGTCGAGCCTTCCATGGCCTCCGCTGCGTTATCAATCAGATTCGCCACTACGCGCCGCAGTAATTCCGGATCAGCTTTCACCGGAGGCAGTGTTGGAGCAAGTTCCGTCTTCAACGTGATTCCTTCCAGCCGGCCGCGAAATAAATCGAGCGCGCTGGACACGATTGAGTTTAAGTCCGCGGAGGCCAGACGCGCGGAAGGGAATCGCGCAAATTGCGAAAACTCATTCACCAACGATTCCAGCGTTTGCACTTCGCGTTCAATTAATCCGGCGCATTCCGCGACGAGTCCCTCTAATTCTGCGGGCCTGCCGTTGGGTTGTGACGATGCTGCACGTTCCAGATGGCGCAGTAGTCGCTGCGCCGAAAGCTGTATGGGCGTCAACGGATTCTTGATTTCATGCGCGATGCGCTGCGCTACCTCCTGCCAGGCAGCAGCTTTCTGTGCGCGCAAAAGGTCCGTCAAGTCGTCGATCACCACCACAAAGCCGGGGTTCGAACGCCGCGGTCCCAGCGAACTCACCGTCACTGCGGCCCGAACCAAACGTCCCGCAGTAGCAATCTCGATTTCGCGCGACGCCGCGCCCATTCGCAACGACCGCCTCATCAAATGCAGCACGGCGCGCCCCGCTTCTTCACCCAGCAAATCTGTCAGCGTGTGAGCATTGCGCGCATGCTCGCCCAGGATCATCGTAACCGCCGAATTTACGCGCGCCACTTCGCCCGCCGCGTTCAGCGAAACGACCCCGGTGGGAATGTTTTCCAAAATCGCCTCCATCAATTTCCGGCGCCCTTCGCGCTCTTCGATGGCTTGCTCCAGGCTCTTGGTAAATTCGTTGATTTGGCGTCGCCCCGCTCCGAGTTGTTCGGTCATTCGATTGAACGAGCGCACCAGCGTGCCCAGCTCATCCTGCGCTTGGACCTCGATGCGGTGATCAAAATTGCCGCGCGAAATTTCTCGGGTCGCCTCAGCTAGCGCTTGGATCGGCACGGTCACTTGCTTCGAAAGAAACAGCGCCACCCAAGTGGTCGTGAACAGCAGCAGCAAAGTAATCAGCAGTAGCGTCAGCAAAATTTCGCGTTTGTAATCACGCAAGCGTTGCTTCTGCTGCGCGTAAGAGGCCATCTGCTTTTCAATATTGTTGTAACGTTGCAGGAAATCGTCAGGCAAGTGCCGCGCCGCATATAGCGTGAGGTTTTGCCGAGGCGCGTTTCCCGCTAGGTATAGCTGATTCCCTGCTTGCCAAACTTGAGCACCGCTGCGCAGCTTTCGAACGAATCGAGGCGCCCCGGGACCACGGTGGTCCGCGCGATTGTCTTTCTCCGCCGCGCTTTGCAGACCTAGGTTCCAACCTTTCTCAAAATCCATTCCCGCGCCTACTCGGCCGTCAGAGTCCGCAATCCACGCAGCGTCTGTGGCGCGGCTTAGGACTAAGAGACTTTGGTCAGGAGTTTCACGCATGGCTGCCTCTGAAGCCAGCCCGTCGAGCCGTTTCAATTCAGACGCGCCGAATCCTGTCAGCAGCACTTGGCTTTCTTCGTTCGCGATTTCCAGTGGACGCGGGAACCACAGGTTGAGCGTTCGATTCAGCAGCGCGTAGCTGAAGAAAAACAGAAACACGACCGGCAGCAACGAAACACCCATCGCGCCCAAAACCATTTTCGCCTTGAATCGCGAACCAATCTGGCGAATCCGCCGCTCGTTCCAGAG
The DNA here is from genome assembly GCA_050012395.1 of Candidatus Acidiferrales bacterium. Classification (GTDB taxonomy): domain Bacteria; phylum Acidobacteriota; class Terriglobia; order Acidiferrales; family UBA7541; genus Palsa-295. The sequence continues at coordinate 16,543 of JBEKHG010000026.1, read as the reverse complement.
TCGAAGCAGGCTTCGGCTCATGATCAACGTGAAGATTAGGAGCCCCGCGGCTATAACCGTGTTTAGCGCGAACCAAATTACCAGGCCGTTTCCTTCTTCCGGATGTAGGGGAATCCGCAAGGAGCCGAGCGTGAACACGGCGGCGGCGAGCAGCACGATGGCTACGAGACCCAGCGTGAGCCACAGCCGCCGTTTTCGCTTCGACCGATGGCCCTTCACCGAACCGCCTTCTTGTCGCATTTTGAGCTTGAAGACAAGACCTCAAGAGTGCGAATTAACATCGGAATAGGCTCGTTTCGCATGAAAATTGTAGCTTAGAGGGCAAACTATGGCCTGTCAAGGAACTGTTGCCTATCTACCACACCGCTGTGGCTCTTTTTCGTTCGCCTCGAGAATCGAGCCCGTTGACCCAGGTTTATCCGTTAGTCCGCTCGAATTCGCGCATAAAATTAACGAGCGACGACACGGCACCCAGGGTTACGGCATTGTAGAGCGACACGCGCATCCCACCCACTGATCGATGTCCAGCCACTCCTGCAATGCTTGCGGAGGCTGACTCCTCCGCGAACTTTTTCTCGATTTTTTCGTCTCCTCCCGCCATCCGGAACACCACGTTCATGCGCGACCGCGATTCTTTCGAGACCGGACAGGAATAAAAACCGCCGGCATCAATTGCGTTGTAAAGCAATCGAGCCTTCTCTTCGTTCCGCTTCTCGGCGGCAGCGACTCCGCCCTCTGCTGCCAGCCATTCCAGCACTAAGCCCACGATGTACACCGCGAACGTTGGCGGCGTATGAAATAGCGACCGCTCCTTGATTTCCGTGCGGTATTGCAGCAACGTCGGCAGTTTCTTGTCCGCGCGTTCCGCCAAGTCTCGTCGCACGATCACAACCGTCACGCCCGACGGCCCCAGATTCTTCTGCGCCCCTGCAAAAATCAGTCCGAACCGGCTCACATCAATACTTCGCGACGCAATATCGGAGGACATATCCGCAACAAGCGGCACATTGCCCGCGTCAGGGAACTCGCTCCATTGCGTTCCCTCAATCGTATTGTTGGACGCCATGTAAACGTAGGAAGCCTCCGGCGAAAGCGCGATTTCGTCTTTACGCGGCACTCGCGTAAATTTTTGCGCCTCCGTGGAGGCGGCCAGCCTGAATGGCACGCCTTTCTCAAGTTCGACAATCGCCTTGGCCGTCCACATTCCCGTGTGCAGCACGTCCACGGGTTTCTCCGGCAGGCACAAATTCATCGGCACCATCGTGAATTGCAAGCTTCCGCCGCCTTGCAGAAACAGGACCGCGTATTCCTCGGGTATTCCCATGAGTTGGCGCAAATTTCGCTCCGCGCGGAAAAGTATTTCTTCAAATTCCGGCGAACGATGCGTCATTTCCATCACGGACATTCCCGTGCCGCGATAATCCAGCAATTCTTCGCGAATGCGCTCGAGCACAGGCAGTGGCAAAGTGGCGGGCCCGGCGTTGAAATTGAACACGCGCTTCACGCCGCGTGGAGCTGCAATAGGAGTAGTGGTCACTCTAGCTTTTCTCTTTCTGGTGATTGACGCAGCGCAACTCGGCTCGCGCGCCACGCAATCCCGGCTCAGATTATCAGAACAATCGCAGTGTTACGAGGACGCTGCCTGTACTTCGCTTCACACACTTCTCATTATGCCCAATTACATACCACTACGTGCCATTACATGAATGAACACGCGCAGCAATATCTGGTAATCGCGAGAAAAAATGTCGTGGCATTATTTGCGAGCGATTCAGGGGGAGACTGTGCGGAAAGCCAGCGGGGTAGTCGTCTCAGCGACTTTGGCGATTGGCGGGCTGGTGGCCGGTTTTATGGCCACGTACTACGTCCTGGCTACTGCCTGGACCCATTTATTTGTCAGGCCGGAACAAGTCGTTGCTAGGGATATCTATGTGGCTCTCACGCTATCGGTCATTGCAGGATTAATTGCCGCAGCACTGATCCTGCGGTACACCACGCGGTTTTATCGGGTTCCTCAAACTCGAGTTTTTCGCTCCGACTTGAATCGACGGTCGAAACGCCCCGCCTTGACACTTTGAATACCCTGCCAGTAGACTGAAATGCTCGTCATAAGTTGCGGAGCAAAACCGAATGCTTCTGTCGCGGGATTATGTCGGCTATATGGCCAAAGAGGTGGTGAAACGCCTCGCGGCCCAAAAGATGATCGAAATAAAGAACATGGAAAGCCTCACGCAGCAGGTGCGTCAGGTAATGGCCGATGAGGTCACCGTGGAAGACCGCGTGAACGAAGAAGTCCGCGAGATTCTCGCGAAATATTCCGATGAAATGAAGCGCACGGGCGTTTCGTATCAGGAAATGTTCAAGAAAGTGAAAGGCCAGCTCGCCCGTGAAAGGAAATTAATTCTCCGCTGATATGCGACTGACTCGCGAGAAAACCGTTCGAATCTCTCACCGAATCATCGACCTTCTTGTGGCCAGCCCGGATGTGGATTTCGTGGAAGACCGCGACACCATTCGACAGGAAATTGTCACCATTTTATCATCTCTGTTGAAGGTCGAAGAGCAGGTTGACACCGAAGTCCGCGCAAAAATTGCCTCGCAGAAAAAAGAAATCCTGGAAGGCAGCGAAGAGTGGGACATCCTCTACCGTAAATATTATGCCGAAGGCCTTAAGCGCCTCGGCGTCGCCGAGGTCCACGTCCGCTAACTCGTCCAGCTTCCTCCTTTGAACTTGTTTTTCGTAGCGCCGGCATCCTGCCGGCGTTTTTGACCTCTTTGTTAGACAAAGTTCCCACGAACACGCTCTCCCTCGCTCGCTGTTCGAACACACCGCCGCCAAAATGAAAAAAGGGCGCGGAATTATCGGCGCCCTTTCTCATTTCAATATCGCAATCTTCTTGGTTACGGTTGTGCGTTTGGATCCGGACGGCGCTGCAGCGTTGGCCGGTCAGGATCGGACGACGTAGGATCGCTGCTCGTTGACTGCGGGTCGCTTCCGCCGGTGGAACCTTTATTCGGATTTTGATCCGTCTTCTTCCGCAGCGAAGGCTTGTTCGGATTCTTTTTGTCGTCCACCTTCATATTCATCTCGATCATCTGCAGACGCCGCTTCACCGTGTCGAATTCCGAGGTAGTAACGATGTATTCATCGCGCGCCGGCAAAATCGTGGCAATTTCGTTCTGCGCTTTCACGATGCGGTCGGGCGTGGGAGGATGCGTGGAGAAAACCTTCGGGATCGTTCCCGGTTGCTTCTTCTCGTCCGCCTGTACCTTTTCAAAGAACGAAACAAACGCGTTCGGATCGTACCCGGCCTTATACATATACTGCAATCCAAGGTAATCGGCTTCCGCTTCATTCTCGCGCGTGAATTTCAAAAACGTCATAGGAATCGCAAACTGCATGCCCTGATAGATGGCGTACCCCGCCCAGGTGTACGGAATGAATATCGTCGCAACCATGGCGCCAATCTGAATAATGTCGCTCTTAGTCGCTTGTTTTGTCCCGTGTCGCGCGCAAACATGCGCGATTTCGTGCGCCATCACGCCGGCCAACTCCGACTCTTCATCCGCATGCAGAATCAGCCCGCTGTTGACGTAAAAGAATCCGCCCGGCAGCGCGAACGCATTCACCACGTCCGAATCGATCACCTTGATTGTAAACGGCACCTGCGCGTCGGAGTTGCGCACCAGGTTCTGTCCCACACGATTCACGTATTCATTCACTACTGGGTCGTTAATAAATTTCGCCTGCTTCTCAACTTCCTGCGAAAGCTGCTTTCCCAGCGCGATTTCGTGTTCCAGCGAATAAAAATTCAGCCCGTGGCCAACGCTGCGGTTGCCGATCGCATTCACATCCTGTTTGGAGCCCGATTTGACGGTCGGGTCCGTCGGCATCTGCTGAATCGGCAACGTATCCGGATTCTTATCACCCGTTCCCGGAGCGCTCTGGTCCTGCGCCGTTGACTCATCCGGCTTCGAAGTTTGCGAAACAGGAGGCTGTTGTCCAGATTGCGGCGGGGTCTGCGCAGATGGCGGAGTTTGCTCCGGCTGCGGCGTCGGAGTCTGCGGGGGAGGCGTAGTTTGTTGACCCGACTGCGGCTGCTGGCTGCCTTGCGCCGGAGCAGTTGAAGGTTGCTGTCCCGACTGCGACGATCCGTTTTGCTGCTGCTGGCTCGGAGGCGGTGTCGACGATTGCTGAATGGGCCCGGCGATTGTCGCAGGGCTCAGCAACGAGGCGGCTACGATTAGCGTTCCCAATTGCCCTGCCAGGCTTTTCTTCATGGGGACCTCCCAGCAACTTTGCCAGGATTATACACCCCACCCTAGCGCCGTCACGATAATTGCTTGGATGGCATCTTCCGCCAATTAGTTTCCCGCCAGCGAAGAATTAACATTCGCGCCCGGCTTAATTTAGCTACCCGCCTCAACGATCGCGGGTTCAGAGCGGTCGCCAATCCCGCCAGACTCTGGCCCAGCCGTTCGCGCAAAGGCGCGAGATGTCCTAAATCTAAATGTAGCGCCGGGTCTCCAGCCCCGCATCGTTCGTTGTCAAAGGAGGCGTTTCGCGAGCCAACGCTAGCGGTTTCCCCTGCGAATCTTGCCCTCGCGCGGTTATTGACGCCCAACATGAATCTGTCTACATTCGTACTATGCCTGTCGCCAAAATCCAAGTTGGCCAAGTCTGGAAGAAAGACGATTCCGGCGAATCTTATTTGATTACCAAGGTTTACAACGAAGCCATCGCCACCTACGCCCTGCTGCGCAAAACCGGCGCCGAAGCCGAAGGAACGGTAAAAGTGAAAGTGGACCGTCGCGCGACTGCCCAGGACCTCCCAGGCTTCACCTACACCCAGGAATCCGACCAGTTCTAGCGGCCTGTATTGGTCGAACGGTTCTACTTGTGCCCAAAAGTCTCGCCGAAGAAGTCCCCGGGTTTCCAACTCGGCCGCTGTGGATTCTGCGCGATATCGTATCCAACCAGGAAATCCACTTGCATGAACTCCACGGCGGCGTCGAAATCCAGCGGCTGGTTCATATCGTCGGAAGGAGAATGGTAACGCGTGCCGGTCCAATCATCGTTAAATTTCTTGGCATTGAAGTTCGGATCCCTGGCTTGTTCACCCTCCGTGATGAAAACCGAAGGCACACCCTGGCGCACAAATGAGTACTGGTCTGCACGAACGAAAAAGTTCTGATCGGGTTCGGGATCAGGACTTACCTTCAACCCCAGAAGCTCCGCGTCGCGCCGCACCACTGCATCAAGAGAGCTATCCGGCGCACCCAGCGGGACAATATCCTTAAAGGTGTAGAACACACTCGCCCCATCCATGTTTATGTCCGCCACAATGCTATGGATCGGGACGGTAGGAAAATGCGCGAAGTAGTCTGAGCCGAGCAATCCTTTTTCTTCCCCGGTGACGGCGAGGAACATGATCGAGCGCGCCGGCGGTTGCGGCATGGACTTGAATGCCTTGGCGATTACCAGCAGTGCCGCAACGCCGGAAGCATCGTCGGCGGCGCCGTTGTAGATTGCATCGCCATTAATGGGCTTGCCGATTCCCAAATGATCGACGTGGGCAGTATAGACAACGTATTCCTGGCTCAGTTTCGGGTCCGAGCCGGGAAGCACGGCGATCACGTTTGGGCTGGTGATCGCTTCATGCCGACTGACCATCTTCATGCGCATGGTCACTGGTAACGGAAATGACCCGGGCTTGCCCACCTCCGCGTCTCGCTGTACATCCGCCCATGATTTGGGAGCATGTTGAAATAATTTCTCTGCGGCCGATGGGGAAAAAAGGGCGCCTCCCTTAATCTCTGGAAATACATCGTTCGGAGTGCCATCCGGGCCAAGCCAGCGCATCGCGGGGAAACCGCCGCCTATCACCACGCGCGGCCAGGGCAGGCGCTTATCGTCTTTCGCTGTCCAGAGGAACAACACGCCAACGGCGCCATGCTCGCGGGCGGTGCGCACTTTCTCGCGTGCGGAACTCAGGTGCGCTTGCAGCTCCGTGGGAAGCGAGGGCGGCGCGCCGAACAGAAAGGCAACGATCTTGCCCTTCACGTCCACGCTGCTATAGTCGTCGTACTTGCCGTCCGGCGTCCGCACGCCGAAGCCCACGAACACCACGGGCGCTTCCACCGAGGCCTCGGGACTCAGCTCGCTTCCGCGCGTGGTAAAGTCGCCCCATTTGAGATGCGTTGTGGAGCCGTTCTCGGTGAAAGTGATAGCGCATTTGTCCGGTTCCACAGTGATTTGTCGCAGCGGCACTCGTTGGTAATACGTGCCGTCCGGACCGGCGGGTTGCAGGCCCAAGGCTTCAAACTGCGCAGCAACGTACCGTGCCGCAATTTCGTGGCCCCGTGTTCCCGTGCCACGCCCTTCCAGCAGGTCATCCGCCAGGAACGCCATGTGTGCGCGAAATGGCTCCTTCCGGAGTTCTCCCATCGCGGTTTTCACATCGAATGGAATCGGCGGAGCAGCTTGTCCAAAACTCGCCCGGGATGCGGTGATCAAAGTGGCGAGCAGAATAATGATTACGAGTAAGCGCCGCATGACGCCTCCTGACTTGCCCTACAAACGAGCGGAGTATAACTGAAGTTGGCGTGACTGGAATTTTGTTCTACTTTCCCAACCCTTTTCCCTATATCGACCGCACCTGCATCTGCACCACATCCTCCACGCGCATCACTTCTTTCACGACGAAGCCTTCCGCATACTTCACCCCAATCATGCGCCCGAACGACGCAGCCATCAGATTCATGCGCGACTCAAGCTCGTCCAGCGGCAAATACACTTTTGACTTGCGCTCTTTCTCCGCCGGCGCGAACTGCGACTTGTAAGCCAAAATCGCCCGCCTGCGCCTCTCAAATTGCTTGGAAATGTCCACGCAAAACGTAGGCCGCGCATTCGCATCTGCCGCCGCGTACAGAATCTTGAACGGACGAAACGCGCGCCCGCTCAACGGATAATTCTTCAGCCCAGCCACGAAGCAAGCCTCGTACCCCAGTTTTGCCGCGTTGTAATGGTCAGGATGACGCCCTTCCCAGTAGGGAAGTATCACCGTCTTCGGCTGCAGCTCGCGAATCACTTCCGCAATCGCCATTTTGTATTCTTCGCGCATTTCCAGCCGCGCATCCGGCAACCCGAGGTTTCGCCGCACGCTTGCTTTCAAAATTTTCGCGGCCCGCGCCGCTTCGCGCAGACGAATTTCCGGCGTGCCGCGCGTCCCAGTTTCTCCCTTGGTCAAATCGAGAATGCCTGTGCGGTAACCCGCTTGCGACATTTTCAACACCGTCCCTCCGCACGTCAGCTCCACATCATCCGGATGCGCCGCAATCGCCAGCAAATCAATCTTCATGCCCCCTCCGTTAGCGTCCCGATTCTAGCAGGGAAGGTTAAGGACCGCGCCGTTCGTTCTCCGCAGCGAACGAACGTGCGGAACGGGCCGCGAAGCGGCCAAAACAGATCGATTGCTACTTAACGAAGGTCAAGCCGTGCGGAACAAAATGCGGGAACACATAGGCGTACAGCATCACGATCACGCCAACGATCGCGCCCAACGCAATCGAGTGCCAGAAAACAAAACGGAAAATCATGCCTTCATTTCCGACCTGCTCGGTTGCCGAAGTGGCGATGGTGATCGATTGCGCATCCACCATCTTGCCCATCACGCCGCCGGCGCTATTTGCTGCGCACATCAGCACCGGATCGATCCCAAGTTGCTGCGAAGTAATCCGCTGCAAGCTGCCGAACAGTGCGTTCGACGAAGTGTCGCTGCCCGTGAGCGCAACGCCAAGCCATCCTAAAAACGTCCCGAAGAACGGATACAGCCATCCCGTTCGCGTGAACGCCAAACCGAGCACCGCGTCCAGCCCCGAATACCGCGTCACAAATCCCAAGCCCAGCATGAACGAAATCGCTATCATTGCCAGGCGCATGCGCACCAGCGTGCGGCAAAATGTTTTCATTAGCGCCACCGGGCTCATCCCGAGCAACAATCCGGAAACAAGCGCTGCGAGAAAACAGCCGCTGCCCGTCGCGGAAAGCCAGTTGAAATCGTAACGCGCGCCTTCCGGGGTCGGCTTCGCCACCACAGGAGTAGAACGCGAAATGGCATTGTGCAAATACGGCCAGTTCCATCCCGGCGGCCCTGGACGAACTTTCCCGTCGGCCTGCACCACATGGAACGCAGGCGTAGTCGCCTGATTAATCGCGAGCTTCACGGTAGGCAGTCCCCACAGCAGCACGAACAACGACAGAATCGCGAACGGCATCCACGCCTTCAGCACTACTCCAGCCGGATATTTTTTCGGCGCGACGTAGTCGTCATAGTCCTTAGCGGGCCATTCTCCGCCCATATCGTCGGTAACTTCGCCGGGCCGGGTCGCGCCCACAGCAGCGCCCTCTGCCTTGTCGTAATCAAACCGCCAGATTCTCTTCGGCTTCCAGAACCGCAGGAAAATAATCGTCACAATGATGGACACGACGGCGGCCGCGATATCCACCAGATTGCTATCCACATGGTTGGCCCAAATGAATTGCGTCACCGCGAACGAAACGCCCACCACGATAATCGCCGGTAGAACTTCGAACGTCTCCTGCCAATTAACCATCGTGCGTACCAGCCACAGCGGCACAATCACCGCCGTGAACGGCAGAATGCGTCCGATCATCGCGCTCAAATCCGACTCCGGCAGCCCCGAAACAGCAGCCAGCGCGTGCACCGGCGTCCCAATCGCTCCCCACGCCACCGGCGCCGTATTCGCAATCAGATTCAGCGCCGCAGCATGGAACGGACGGAATCCCAGCCCGATCATAAACGCGCCCGCGATCGCCACCGGCGCTCCAAATCCCGCAGCTCCTTCGATGAACGCGCCAAAACAAAACGCCACCAGCAACACTTGCAAACGCCGGTCGGGCGTAATCCCGGCAATCGATTCCTTCATGATTTCAAACTGCCCGGTTTCAACCGAAATGTCGTACAGATACACCGCGGCGAGAACGATCCACGCGATTTTCAGCACGCCGTACGCCACCCCGTAAGCAAACGCCGACGCGGCGAAAATCAGCGGCATGTGGAATATCAGGATGCCGACCAGCATCGCCGTGCACGCGCCTGCGATCGCGCACCAGTGCGGCTTCACCCGCAATCCTGCCAGCAGCGTGAACAGCACGATGATCGGCAGCGCGGCTACCAGCGTGGAGAGCCACCAGTGCCCCAGCGGGTCGTAGACCTGAGTCCAGTTCATCGCGCGCCTCCTTCAGGTACCGCTGCCTCCGCTGCCGGCACGCTGTGCGCTCGTATATCTTCGTGAATGCGAAATGTCAAGGCATAGGTCTGTCTCGCAGCATTCCATTCATATGGCGCTGGCGGAGACTTCTCTCTGGATATGCTGCTGAAGGATTACGGAAGTTGCGCGAAGGTCTGGCGCGCCCGTTCAAAACCACTCGGGTGCACGTGGACCACGCCTTGAAATGGCCGGTCGATATCAGCGATGGCCACCAGTATCAGTGAGAGCAGCAAAGTGAGCGAAACCACCTGCAGCGCATGCAAAATTAAATTATCGATGCCGAACATGCAGGAAGAGAGCATCGTGATGATTCCGCCGACGATTAACACAATCCAAAGTATCGCCGGAAGCTTCGACTGGCTTTGAAGTTGCCTCAGCCGCCGATGTTCCGTCATGCTGTCAATTTCCGTTAGCGCCAGATTCATGGCCGTTTGCTGCGCGAACGAGTCCGGCTTGGTTTGCAGCACAGCCGACCACAACTGCTCGATTGTTTGGTGGCCGGCGTAACCAAAATCTCCTCCCGCCATCGTGGGCCACTCTTGCGTGATGACGATGTCCACGTACTGGCGCGCGAGTTTGTGCACTTGATCGCGCTGCTCCGCCGGTAGCCCATTCGCCACCCGATAAACGCTGACCAAACAATTGGCCTCGGTCTCCGCGTTGACGTTCGCGTCCTGAAACGATGTCCACACCGCGTACAGCATGAACCCCAGAATCACCGCGTAGGTTGTTCCCAGCACGCCCACTTGCCAGCCAATAATGTCATTGTGATCGCGCCGCCGTTCCGCCGGCCAAACACGATTGAGCATCCACACAAAAAGCAGCGAAGCCGCCATGCATCCCAAAACCACCAGAATGTCTTCGAATATCGTCAGCATGCCGCCTCCGTATTTCTGTGGTTATCGCGTGCGCAGAAGCTCTTACGGGCTGCAAAGATACTACGAGCGCGCCGATTCAGTCACCCGCCGCGCGCGAGAGAGTAAAGTCGCCCATCGGATGCGTTGGCGTCGTGCCGCGAGCCCACAATCGAATTCGGAAAATATATTTCGTTTCATTGACTCAATAAAAGTTCCTTTTGCGCTGGTTCATCTGCGCAATGCTTTCGAGTTTGAATTTCTACCTTTTGCGCATTCACCCGCGCGATGTGTTCGAGTTTGAATTGTGTTTGTGTGAGCAACAATGGTCTTGACTTGTTATCCTACATTGTGGTATATCCTACAATGTGGTATTCATAGAATCTCAATCGTTTACTCGACGGCTAAAGCAGCTGGCCGGAGATTCCGCGAACGACGTTTTACTGGCAATCCAAAATGATCTACTCCAGGAGCCGCGGCGCGGCGAAGTTGTGAAGGGCCTGGGCCGGATACGCAAGGCGCGTATAGCGAATCCGGCTCGCGGAAAAGGCACGCGCGGCGGTTACCGTTATATGCATTTGTTTCTGCCCCACCGGGATCATATCCACCTGCTCTTTTTGTTGGATAAGAACGAGCAGGAAGATCTAGATGAAAAGCAGCGAAAAGCTCTTCGGCAGCTAGTCGCTGAACTAAAAAGATTGTAGGAGAACGAAGTGCCAAAGAAAACTAAAGTGAATATCTACGACGATATGCGCAAATCTCTCCGCGAAGCCCTCGCCTTTGAACGCGGCCAAACTGTTGACTTGCGCGTAACCGAAATTCCAGCGCCGCCCAAGCCCATGAAGCCCGCCGAAATTCGCCACATCCGCGAAAGTCTGAATGCCAGCCAGCCAATGTTTGCGAGCTTTCTCTGTGTCAGCACCAAAGCGGTTCAAGCCTGGGAACAAGGCCTGCGCCGTCCTCAAAGCACAGCGCTCCGCCTGCTAGCCATCGCAAAAAAGAACCCCGCCGTCCTGCTAAAAGCTTAATCGCCGCTGTTCGCCTTAAGTACCGCCGGCATCTTGCCAGCGAAGTTGCCCCACTTCAGTCGCCTTATCGCCCTAGCTTTAATCTGTCATCCCGACGGAGGCTGCCGTTTGGCGCGGGATGCGCCGAGGCCGCCGTGGTGGCCGGTTCACCCGCGCAAATTATTTTCGTCTGGGGAGTCAGTGACCTCTAGATGAAGTGCAAGCCCTAACTTGACGGTTAACCTCCTTCGATGTGAGAATCTCGCGAGGCCGACCATGCTCACCGTGATTTTGTTGCTCATTTCTGCAATCTCACGATCCGCTGGCCCTGCACAAAAACCAATCGATAGCTGGCTCCATCCAGGTGATTCGGCGTACCGAGCAGCGATCCAAGATGGGTTCACGGGCAAGGCCAAAATCGGCCCGTATAACGAAGGTAAAGGTGGAATTCATCAGCTGTTTTTCACATTCACATCGTCCCGCGCCAAAGACAACAAAATGATTTTCTTCTCCCCTCTTCGCTGCGCGCAGCTTGTCGGTCTGGATGCTCGGCAAAATCTTTCGGACAGCCCAACAGTAGAGTTTGCACGCAAAACGTGCGATGGAAATTTGTTCGTCACGATCACCTACTCGTCACGCTACGAAGCTAGCTCTTTTCCTCTGGCTTTGGAGCATGAGGGTGTGACCGCCCGACCACCGAGTGTAGAATTCACGAGTGACCCCAGAATCGACACGCACTGGAATGGGTTTTCGATGGACACCACATACACTTACAACGCCGTCTTTTATTTCAGCCTGCCCGAACAGTGGACAAGCGACGCAACCCTTCGGTTTGTGATTCCAGAGGTTGGCGATCCTTTGGACCTTAAGATCGACTTTTCGACATTTGTGAAGGACGAGGCTGCTTACGAACGTATATGAACTACAAAATAACTCTTACGCTTCCTCTTTCGGCCCATAACAACAAGCGCAGATGCGTTGATTGTAAGTGGTCGGTCAACACGAATCAGCACCGCATCATACCGTCAGGACCAGGAGGGCGGACTTTTGATCAGGGAATTGTTTTTGTGTGTAATCACGAAGACATTTTCTTTGCACAAGATATGAACGAAACAGCGAACATTTTCGGACGGAACGGATGCGAACGATGGACGCCTTAAACACGTCTAGACGAATCACATGAACTTTCGTCTTCTGAATGCTGAGATGTTAGCCGCGTCCAAGTCGAACCATTCACCCTTCTTGCGTTTTGCTGCGAACCGTTTGTGCCAGTACTCTTCAATGCCTGTTGGATCATCCGTTCTTATTGTGTGAATTGTTCGCAATGTTTCTGGAAGCTGAATTCCAATCTCGTATTCTCTTCTTCCTGCTGCATTGCTTCTGCCGATCTTGTAAAAACGTCCAGACTTCATGAGATAGACGAATCCGATGTCCGCTCTAGACTCGGCCTCATTCTCAAGATCTGGAACTTTCTCATCTGGGATTGTCGCGGAGCACAACGCCAGAACATCTTCGTATCCCTTGCGCCCGTTACAGTAGTCTCGAATCTTAGCCGCCAGATCCGTTTTAGTGCCAAATCGCCGTTCATAGACCTTGTGATTCGGCATACTGGGATCATCAAGCTTTTTCATCCGAAGTTCGGCTACTGTTGGAAATCGTCCAAGACCACGCATCACTGCGATGAATTTCTCGATGAGAAAACCTATGTCGAAAGCACCTTGTTTCTGATTGGGCTCTATTCCAGCTTCGCGGACAGCATCATTCCAACGCGCCCAATATTTGCCTTTCCAATCAGACTCTTTGATACCAGTCTCATTGAAGAAACTTAATCGGCCAAGTGAGACACCGCCATTCGCCTCAGCAGTGCGCCGCAGTTCTTTGAGAATGTGCTCTTTCTTCATGGCGAATACTTAAAGGAAGTTCATCTTGAAGCGGGAACGAAATACCTCCACGTATCTAACTTCGAGCGAGATTTCTTTGCGATTTCTTCACCAAAACGATCAAGTGTTGCTTCAAAGTCGGGCTCCCGCCACTTGTTATCGCAGTCCAAAAACGAGGCAAGTTTCTTAATTAGCGGGTCATGATGCACTCTTTCCAACTGAGCACGCAGATGAGCATGAGCAAGAACGTAATCTCGTACGCGGTTTCGACTCTCGTTAATCGCGGCTTGGATATCCCACACCTCTGAATCTAGCGGTGAAAGGGCGAAGCTTCTATAGACCCTCAAGTTGATAATCGCTTTGTGGATTTCAATCCATTCGTTTCGCTTATCCAACTCGCGATCTCTAAAACGAGCGTATTCCAATGCCTGCCACGATACCATCAGCGCGACTACGGAAATTAATACGGTAACGATTACTTCTGGCACTTTGTCAATGTCGAGACTATTTGCCTCGCCTCAATCATAGCGGATTCTCAAGTAGCTTTCTTTGTGCCTCGGCAATGCGGGAGGAAACCCAGTCGCTAAGAACCTTCTTAATTTCGACGATCAAGCAACCAATAAAAGGATTATCTCGGTAGGGCCGGAATTGCAAATCGATCTGGCTATTCCAAATGGAAATTGCTTGCTCTGCGTCCGCTGGGTTGGCGGGATCAAATCGTGTTCCGCTAAGGTCAATTGTGACAGTAGGTGCTAAGTGACGAAGCTGTTCGATTTGCTCGTAGAGGCGTGCGAAACTAACATTGATTTCAATTACTGGCCTTTCCCTGTCGGCGTTACTCATTGGCGTGAGTCTAGCGCATGTGGACAATAGTGACAATGTGGGCCCGCCTGTGTGAGCGAAAACTCTTCAAGAATTTTTGGGAGCACATTCGGCGCGAGATGAGGAGCGGGTTTAAGAATCAACTCTTGCAATATTCCCGCCGATTCCTCCTCATTCCCAAAACGGAACTACCCCGCAAAAATAATTCGTGCACACAGCACACGACTCCTTGAAATCGCGCCAAAAGCGTGCTATCAAAGCTTCATCCACAAAATAATCTAATAATATTTTTGTGCCCCGACATACGGGGCCAGCGCGAAGCTGCGCCTGCCCGTCGAGGTAGGTGCGTGAATCCCAAAATGGGATTCAGGTTGGAAGCGCACGTCGTGACGAACTCGCCCGCCGAGAGCGGCTGGTCGACGAGGCGAGCCGACGGGCACCGGCGGCACAGAGGGAGGGCATGTGTTGGCAGTTGGCGGAAGAGACGTGATGACGGCGCGGCGCTCGCAATCGTCGGGGAAAATGCCCAAATCGCTCGCCAAAATGGGCCAGTTGTCACTTCCAAAACGCCCAAGTGGGCGCCCACTTCTAACCGGCACAGCACCACAAACAGAATTCGTCCTAACTCACTCAAAACAAACGACAGGAAAAAATCTAACCGGGGCCAGAACGCGAATTAAGGATTTTCAACTTTTGGCCATTTACGACACAAAATTTCGGCCAGTTGATACAACGCCGCCGCCCCCCTACTTGACCAACAAGACGTCCTCGCCGTTCCGTCCTGACGGGCGAAGTGCTAACGTATCACCGACTCAGCAAGCCGCAACTAGGGGGGCGGAAGCGATGGCGGGGAAAGCGTTGGACGGGCAGGTGGCGCTGGTTACTGGCGGGGCGAAGCGGGTGGGGCGGAGCATTGCGTTGCGGCTTGCGTCGGAGGGCGCGGACGTGGTGGTGAATTACATGGAGTCGAAGGCGGAGGCGGAAGAGCTGGTGCGGGAGATTCGCGCTATGGGCAATAACCCGGAGCGCGATGGGCCGCAAGGGCGTGAGAGCCAAAAAGGGAACCCGGGGCGCGAGGGGCGGCGGGCCATTGCGGTGGAAGGGGATGTGAGCCAGCGCGCCGACGTCCAGAAATTATTTCTAGCGGTGGAAAGCGAATTCGGGCGGCTGGACATTCTGGTGAACAACGCGGGCATCTTTTTCCCTGCGAAATTTGAAGACCTGACCGAAGAGCAATGGGACCACATCATGAACGCCAACCTGAAATCGCAATTCCTGTGCGCGCAGACCGCGGCGCCGATCATGAAACGCCAGGGACGCGGGCGCATCATCAATTTGTCGTCGCTGGGCGGGCTGCTGGCCTGGCCGCTTTACACGCACTACTGCGTGTCGAAGGCGGGGACGATCATGTTGACGCGCTGCCTGGCGCGCGCGCTGGCTCCGGAAATTCTGGTGAACAGCGTGGCGCCCGGAACGATCCAGTTTCCCGGCGAGGAGCGCGACGAAGAATATATTCGGCGCGTCCCGCTGCATCGCACCGGAACCGGCGACGACATTGCAGACGCCGTGGCGTACCTGGCGAGTGCGGAATTCGTCACCGGGCAGACTATTGTGGTGGATGGAGGCAGGTCGCTGATATGAAGGCAAGTGAGCAAACCCGGAGAACAGCAGGTTCCTCGTCGCTGCGCTTCTCGGAATGACATGGTAAGAGTGTAGAGGGGAAGGAGGGCTCATGCTGTTTATGGTGATTGAACGATTCAAGGAGCGCGACGCCGCGCCGGTTTACGAACGTTTGCGGGCTAAAGGACGCATGATGCCCGAGGGGTTGAAGTACGTGGATAGCTGGATCGAACGGAACTTCGACCGCTGCTTTCAGCTGATGGAGTGCGAGCGTCCGGAATTATTTCAGCAGTGGACCGCGCAATGGAAAGACTTGATGGATTTTGAGATTGTGCCGGTGGTTACGTCAAAAGAGGCCGCGACCGCATTTGCCGCGAAAAAAGATTGATGCGTGCTACGAAAGCAATGGCGCAGGGCAAAAGAGCCGGCGAGACGCGGCGCTACGAACAGCGATGAGCTACGACGTTACTGGGTTGGGCTTTTCGGCGTTGATGCCGAGGTCGGCGATGGCCTTCTTCACGACTTTTTCTTCGATCTTTCCGTCGAGGAAAAGCTCGTTGAGGGTGGCGAGGGTGATAAAGCGCGCGTCCACTTCAAAGAAATCGCGCAAAGCCGAGCGGCCGTCGCTGCGGCCGAAGCCATCGGTGCCCAGCGACGCGATGCGGCGCGGAATCCACGAACTGATCATGTGCGGCAAAGTTTTCAGGTAATCGGTGGCCGCGACGATTACTCCGGGCGAATCCCTCAGCGCTTCGGTGACGTAAGCGACGCGCGGCGCTTCGGCGGGATGCAGGCGGTTCCAGCGGTCGGTCTCGATTCCGTCGGTGTAGAGCGCCTTGTAGCTGGTGACGCTCCAAACGTCGGCGGCCACTCCGTACTTCTGTTCCAGAATTTCCTGGGCGCGAAGGGCTTCGTTGAGGATAGCGCCGCTGCCAAAAAGTTGCGCGCGCAGCTTTGATTTTTTATTGCGCGAGGCGCGGAATTTGTACATGCCTTTGAGAATGCCTTCGGTGACGTCACCGGGCATTTCGGGCATGGCGTACGGCTCGTTCATCACGGTGATGTA